>JBGCDH010000084.1:0-57299 GCA_045105235.1 Planctomycetota bacterium
ATCGCCGCTCCGAGGCGCGCGATCGCGCCGCTGCGGGTAGCGAAGAAGTCCGCAAGATCGAGGCGAAGGACTACATGGATCGCTACATCAACCCGCCCGAATACCTCGAGGCGGAGAAGCGGCGACTGCAGAAAAAGCGTGAGCAGGTGGGGCGCTTTCCGGCCAAGCCCGCGCGCGATGTGCTGAAGTTCTTGCTCGACAATGCGCCGCTAGCATCGTGGCAGCAGGACGTGCTGGCGATGCTGCGCGACGAGGCCTACTCCGTCGCGCCGCAGGGCATGACCAAGATCATGAACGAGGGCTGGGCCGTCTACTGGCACTCGACCATGATGACGCGGCACCTTCTCGATGCGTCCGAAGTCGTGCACTACTGCGATACGCACAGCGGCACGCTGTCGACGAGTCCGGGGCAGATCAATCCCTACAAGATGGGGGTCGAGCTGTTCCGTGATATCGAAGAGCGCTGGAACAAGGGGCGCTTTGGCGCCGACTATCTGAAATGCGACGACCCCGAAGAGCGTCGCCGCTGGAACCGGCCAACCAACGAAGGCCGCAAGAAGATCTTCGACGTGCGGCGCATCTACAACGACATCACGTTCATCGATGAGTTTGTGACGCCGGAGTTTGCCGAGGACCAAAAGATGTTCGTCTACGGCCAGGACCGTGAGACCGGCAAATACGTGATCGTCGATCGCGACTACACCAAGGTCAAAAAGCAGCTGCTCGATGCGCTGACCAACTTTGGCCAACCGATCATCAAGGTGATCGACGGCAACTTCCGCAACCGTGGCGAGCTGTATCTGGTGCACGAATGGGTTGGCGGCGACCTGCAGGTCGACCAGGCGGATTTGACGCTGAAGGCGTTGTATTCGATCTGGCAGCGTCCGGTGCACATCGAGACCAACGTCGACGGCAAGGGCAAGCTGCTCGGCTACGACGGCGAACAGTCGACCAGCGAAGAGATCGAGGCCAGCCACCCGGCCTCGGGGCGGGTCGGCATGGCGGGGGCGGACGGAGCCTAATCTGGCGTCCGGGCGGCGACTTCCTATGCTTCGGGCTCCGGAAGGAGCCCATGAGCGATACCGACCCAAGCAGGCCCGAATCGGGCGATTCTACTTCCACCGACCCGGCAGCTGGCAGTGCCCGCGGTAGGCGCGCCCGAGGCACTGGCCGACACTCGAGCGCGGCGCGCAGCAAGAAGATGAAGTCGGGCGCGACCATCATCTTGGTCGTGGCCGTAATCCAGCTGTTGGCGGGAGGCTTCTTCGGCTGGAGCAACAGCAAGAACTGTGATCGGGCACTGGAAGAGATCTACGTCCTGGATGACTCCGAGATGCTGGAGCTGGAAGACGGCGAGGAAGTTTCTGTGGCTGAGTTGCGCAAGTTGATCGAAAAGGAGCGCATCCAGGGCTACCTGATTCCGATCGGTCTCGCCGTGGCCTTCTTCGCGCTTTGGTTCTGGGCCCGTTCGTCGCCGCTGCCGGCGCTGGTCAGTGCGCTCGTGCTGTATCTGGCGGCGCACGCGCTGTCTGCGGTGGCCGAACCGCGATCTCTGTCGCGCGGCATCATCCTCAAGGTCGTGGTCGTCGCTGGCCTCGTCTCGGGCATCAAGAGCGCCGTCGAAGACCGGGCGATCCGTATGCGTGAAGGATCGCGTCCGCATGCCGACTGACGAAGACAGCTACTTCGAAGGTCTTGGCGAGGGCCGGCGGCCGGATGCGGATGCGGGAGCGGGTTCACCGCCGCCGCGGGTGACGCCGGTGCCGCCGGTGCCGATGCCGCCGCCGCTGCCGACGCAGCCGTCGGGCATGGACCACGTGCAGGCGTGGCAGCGCTTTCGCCCGGTGCTTTGGCTGATCGGTCTCCTGATCTTTTCGTCGCTTGCCGGCGGCATCGCCTACCTGATCACCGAAGACGAGTCGCCGCGTCTCGACGCGTGGATCACGGGCTTTGATGCGATCGTCATCATGGCCTTTGCCTGGCGCGAGTGGTCGGCGGTGCGCGCAGCGTTGACGCTGTCGGTGACGCCGCGCGCCTGGGTGTTGGCCGTGCTGTCGTTCGGCGCGCTCTACGTGTTTATGCAGGGCTACGTCTACCTGCTGTCGATGGCGTTCGACTGGATCGAGTACCTTGCCTCCTATCGCGACTACGGCTGGCCCAAGTGGTCGGCGGTGCTGCTGATCGTCGTCGCGCCGGCGCTTTTCGAAGAGATCGCGTTCCGCGGCTTCTTGCTCGAGCGCCTCGCGCCGTTGATCGGCCAGCGCGACGCGCTGCTGCTCCAGGCGGCGCTGTTCTCGATCCTGCACCTGGCGATCCCGAGCTTGCCGAGCCACTTCCTGATGGGGCTGCTGTTCGGCTTTTTGCGGATCCGCACCAAGAGCCTGGTGCCGGGCATGCTCGTGCACGGTGCCTGGAACTTGACGGTGCTGCTGGAAGAAGGACTGCTGGAAGCATGGTAGCTGCCTCCGCTGGTCCCGCCGCGCCTGCTGCGTCTGCGGCGGCTCCGTCGCGCGCGGCACGCTGGCTGGCCATCGCCGCGCTGCTGCAGCTCGCGCTGGGCGTCCTGTCGGCCTACCAAGGCGTCGGCGAATACAGCGCGCTTCGCCAGCGCCTGGCACCGCTCGAAGCCGATGTCGCAGTCCGCTACGACGGCCGACTGGTCGCGGCGGGCGAGCTGCGCGACCAGCTGCGGCTGCGGCAGCGCCAGGCTGGCGCCGTGCCGCTGTCGCTGGCTGCGCTCCTGTTGGGCTTCGCGGTTTGGGCGCGGCGCACCGCCAACGTGCGCGCCGTCGCTGTGGCCGCCGCGGCGTGCTATCTGCTCGTGCTCGGGCTCGATGGACTGCTCGATCCACGCCAGTGGGCGCGCGCTCTGGCATACGAACTCATCGTCCTGTTCGCCCTGTGGCGAGCGCTGCACGCGTGCTGGCGAGGCCATGGCCGAACCTGATCGCGATCGAGCGGTCGGCCGCCAGTGTGTCAGCCGACCGCTGGCGCGCCGCCCTTTGCCCTGCATCCCCGAACAAATTTGGGCGTGCTACCTAGTCTGCGTTGGCGCGATTGCTGTGCTCGCGCCGGGCGGAGGCTCGCCGCAGCACGACGTCGCGACGTTTTTCCTCGTGCATGCGGGTATTGCCACGGCGGTTGCGTTCTGCGCTGCGTGCGCACGCCGATCGCAGCGAGCCGCGAGGTGGCCGCGCGCCGCACTGACGATTGCCGGGCTGCCGATCGTTTTTTCGGCGCTGTGCTGGCTGCTGCCGGCCGTTCATCCGGAGCCGTATGAACTGGTGTGGCGCTCGTTTGACCGGTGGCTTTTTGGTGCGGATCTCGCCGTCGCCATCGGCACGCTGCCGCCGTGGCTCGTCGAAGTGCTGCAGATCGACTACGCGGCGTTTTACTTCTTGTGCATTGGCTCGACGCTGCTGGCCCTGCGCAGCAGCGGTGTTGCTGCCTTTGACCGCGCCGTCGTCCTGATGGTCGGCGGCTTTCTGTGCAGCTACCTCGGCTACTTGCTGGTGCCGACGATCGCGCCCAAGGTCGTGCTGCAGGATCTGCCGCCGCTCGAAGGCCTTTGGCTGACGCAGAGCCTGCGCACGTGGATCGACGGCGCCGAAATGAACCACTGGGACTGCTTTCCCAGCGGCCACACGATGATGACGACCACCAGTCTGATCGTGCTGTGGCGCTGGGCCCGGCGCAGCTTCTGGTGGCTGCTGCTGCCGGGTCTCGCGCTGATCGCGAGCACGATGCTGTTGCGCTACCACTGGTGCGCAGACGTGCTCGCTGGCGCGACCATCGCCTGGCCCTGCGTGCGACTCTGCGACTGGCTGATGGCGCGCGGCGGTTGGCCGCCGGCGTAGGATTCATCTCCGCCGGCAGCCAACCCGTGAACGCCGAAGCGGCGCTAGCGCCCGTCCTGCACGGTCAGCGGCGCCGCAACCGGCAGGGACGGCAAGGCTCCATTCTCTTCATTGATGACTTCCCAGGCGTAGAGATTGGACTGGGTTGGCTGCAGGTTCGGCACTCCGGCCTGTGGCGTGTTGAACTGGCGGTAGAGCACGCTCAGCGCGTCCTTGCCGTTGGGGCCACCACACAAGAAGAAGAAGGTCATCATCGGCGCGAGTTCTTCTTCGCTTTCCCAGACGCGTTTGCCATCGACCACATACTTGGTCATGTGGATGTCGAACTCGAGCATGCCCGAGGCAAGCGCACCGCCGTAGTAGAGCCGGAGTTTGGCTCCCGGGCGGATGTCGTCGCCGGTGACGCGCAGGCGTCGCGGTGGCTCGTGGTGCGGCTGGCTGCTGACGCCGAACAGACCCTGAACCGCGACCTGGAACGTGCGCAGCGCCCAGATAGAACGGTCCGGGTTGGCCGTTACCGTCGGTGGCGTCACGGACGTATCAATCTGCACGTTGTGAGTGAACAGCGGGATGCGCTCGTAGTACGTCATGGGCGCCATCGGCTGGATTTCGATATTCGAAGGACTGGGCGCGCCGGGGCCGCCGTTGTGGTTGGCGCTCGGCAAGCCGGATGCGCTCGCATAGCGGCGCTCATCGCCTGGGGGTGTGCCCTGGAGGATCACGCTAACGTCTGGCTGGAGTGCCAGGTTGCGCAGGAATGCCGCTTGCCAGAGAAGCGTTGATCCTTCGAGTCGGTACGCATCGACTTCAAGGTCGTACCAGAATCCGAAGTGATTCGGGCCGCCGCGCACAATGGCAACAAGCCCGCAGTTGGCTTCGGCAACCTGCTGCTCCAACTCGAGGAGAGCTGCTTTGTTGTCTGGGTCGTCCGCCAGCGTGCTGCCGAGTGTAAACGCGAACGTCGCAGCCGGTGCTTCGCCAAGGTCAAACTGGCGCACGAAGGCCGAGTTGGCGTCGCGTGCCGCTGGGCTGCTGTAGGCAAACGCGGGGCCGCCGACAAACTGGTCGACGGTGCCGACGTTGATGACATCGTTGCCGTTGTGGCCGAGTCCCCTCGCCGCAACGAAGACCGGTAGATTGGGCGCGTCGGCGATCTGCGACTCGCGCGGAAACAAGCCGCGCAGCTGCGCCGTTTCGAAGGGCTGCGCGAGCGAGGTCGAGCTGCCGCCTTCGAACGTGTCGAGGATCTCCGTCAGCAAGCCGTCGGAGCCCACCGGCAGGGCGTGGCACGAACTGCACGTTTGTGTTCCGTTGAGCACGAACTCCGAATGGAACGTCTCCAAGCCCAAGAGCAGGCCGGTCGAGCGTTTGCCGGGAAGCTTCGTTGGGTCGTAGGTTCCGGCGACGCGGCGGTCGCGCGCTTGCTCCGGGTTTGGTGTGTAGCGGATGGTGTTGATGAAGCGCGTCATCATGTCCATGTCCGACGGTTTGATGCCGTTTGCGGGGCCTCCGAGCAGAGATTGGAAAGCACCCAGGAAGTCCTGGAATCGACCGCGATCACCGCGCCAGTGGTATGGAGCGTTAGTGGCAAACACCTGCCCGGACTCGTTGAGGACATCATTGACGAGGCCCTGCAGCGACTGGGTCATGAGCAATCCCTTGCGATCGGGGAAGTACTTCAAGAACTCCGAACTGCTGGGGTTGCCGGTCACCGGGCTGCCGCCGTGCAGGCCCAACGGGATGCGCGGAGCCGCGCCGGGAAGCGGTGGGTCGGTCAGGTCCCACGCCAATCCGTCGATCCGGCCATCGATGTGGCACGACGCGCACGAGACCGTGTGGCTCCCCGAGTGGTGTGCCCCATACAAAAACGTTCTGCCGGCGCGGATCGCCAAGGGGGTTGGGTCGACAGCCAGTGCAAGGCCGCTTGGCAGCTCTACGCCTTGGTTCAGGCCGGTGCCGGGATCGATGACGCGGATCGAGTTGTCGAGCCGGCACGAGACGTAGAGGTGTCCCGTCGCCGGGTGGAACGCGATGCCGCGCGGTCCCGCCATGCTGTACGTCGAATTGATCGGCGTCAGGTCGATACGCGTTACGTTGTAGCCGCCCGGAGCCGAAGCGTCGGGGCGCAGCAGCGCGACCCGGTCCGAGTGGTAGGCCGTCAGCGCAAAGACGCGGCCGGCGCCATCGTCGAAGACTTCGATGTCGGTCGGCTGCGAGAGTGCGTCCGTTGGGTTGAGCGTGCCGCCGGCGGACAGCTGGTTGAGGTGCATGCTGGGCTCCGCTGCCGTGGTGGCTCCGGCCACGTCGACGATCTGCGGTATGCCGTTCGCCGGGATGTCGACGATCCACATCCAGCTTTCAACGAACCCGGTTGGCAGCGCGGCGAGAGCACTTTCCGAGAAGATGTCGTTGCGGGCGTGCGTGCCGACCACAGCCATGCGCTGGCCACCGTCGAAGATCTCGAACGCGTGGTTGGTGGATCCAAGGCCCGGAATGCTCGGTACGACCCGTTCGGGGACGATGCCCTCGCTCAGCACTCCCGCGGTGCTTTCGAACCAGTAGAGGTCGGCGTCCAGTGGGCTGTTTGAGACGCCGCCGCGATGATTGAGCACGAACACGCGCTGATCGGCAACGCCGTGGCTGCCCAGGACCGCGATTTGGCGCGGCTCCTTGATGCCGATGCGAAGCCCGCTGGCGTCTACGTCCAGGATGTTCTCGGGGGCGCTGCCCGGGACCGGCGCAAGGCTCGTCGCGTCGAGCAGCGCAAACGCGCTGCGGCCGCTCAGCGTGACCATCAGAGCCCCCGTGCTCGGCACCACGGCGACATCCGCGGGCTGATCCCCGACGTGCGTGGTGCGCATCAACTCGAGGCGGGCGATTCCTGGCGCACTCGCGATTGCGACAACGCGCGAAACGGAGTCGCCGTCCATGTTGCACGTGTAGAGCGACTCCGTGCCCAAGGTGTTGAGATACCTTGCCGTTGCCGGCCCCAGGCCGACGCGGACGCTGTCGAGCAGCAGCATGGTGTTGGCCTCATACAATTCCACGCTCGAGTTGGGCGTGTTGCAGACGAACACCACGGGCATCGTTCCACCTGGATAGGTCAACACGGCCGATTCGACGGGGTGGACCTGCGGCGTTTCGTAGTTCGTGAAGTGGCTGTCGGTGTTCTGCGCTGCTGTCGGCGCCGCGATCGTGAAGGCTGCGGCGGCGCTCAGTAAGGTGCAGATGGGCCCAGGCAGGCCTCGACGAGGGCGAGGTGGGGAGAGCAAGGGGGAGTGGTTACGCATGGTTCCGCTGGAAGGTGAGCGGGCACGGCCGTGGCGGCTCCGTCGCCGCGCAGCGGGTGCCCTGTGTCCTTCCGGCGTGGGCGGTCGCCCCCAGCGCCGCTCAAAGCGCAGCAAATGCACGTGCCGCGCTAGCGGGCGGCGGGGACCTTAATGGGTCGCCACCGCGGCTGGCCACCGCCGCTGGCGACCGCGGCTGGCGACCGCGGCTGGCCGCCTACGGCCACCAGTCGCCCATGCGCTTGTTCACCGCGTTGCGGATCTCGTCGCGGGCGCGGCGGTAGATGTCCAAGTCGCCGCCGTAGGGGTCGGCGATGTCGAGGCCGTCGGGGCGCAGCAGCTGGATCTTGCGCGCGGCCTCGGGCGCCTCGGCGAGCAATGCCTCGCGGTGGCTGTTGGACAGACAGTAGATGTGCAGCGCGCGCTGCCACAGCTCGGCGTGCATCGGCTGGCTTTCGTGCGCCGACATGTCGAGGCCGATCTCGGCGCCGGCGTCGCGGCTGCCGTCGCTGACCGGCATGCCGGCCACGGTGGCAGTGCCGGCACTCTGGAAGGCGAGGCCGCGCGCCAGCACGCGGTCGCTGTCGACGCCCATGGCGGCGGCCGTCGCTTCGCGCGCGAGGGCCTCGGCCAGCGGCGAGCGGCAGGTGTTGCCGGTGCAGACAAAGACGATCAGGTCGGCGGCGGTATGCAGCACTTCGGCGCGCGACAGGATGCCTTCGCGCAGCATCAGCAGTTCGCCGCCGCTGGCGGCATCGACGATGGTCGAGGCGTTGCCGAGCGGCGACTGGCCGTCGTCGACCAGGATGCTGGCGTGTTCGGCGCACGAAGCGGCCACGGCGTCCGGGTCGGCGAGCGGCTGTGGGCCGCCGCCGTCGCTGGTGCTGCCCTTGGCAGGCGGTGTCGGCACGCTCTCGAGCCACAGCGGATCACCGATCTCGCGCACGATCGAACGAGTAAATTCGTGCGCCGGCAGCCGCACCAGCAGCGGCGGGCCGGCCTTGGAGTCGCGCGGCAGCCTCAGCGTCAGCGGACCCGGCCAGTAGCGCTCCATCAGGCGCTTGGCCGGCAGCGGAATCGTGACGTCGAGATCGTCGAGGTCACTTTGGTCCGCGAGGTGGAGGATGCGCTGCTGCTGCGGGCCGTCCGGCGCCAGCTCCGCGAGCGCCTCCAGCTTAGCCTGCACGTCGGGATGGCTCGGCAGCGCCGCCAGCCCGTAGACCGTCTCGGTCGGCAGCGCGCAGAGCTCGCCGCGCCGGAGCGCCGCGATGACATCGGCGCGCAGCTTCGTAGAATCGGTGTCAGCAAGCCTCTCGTGGCGCAGCGGCATGCGAGAACCCTACGCCGCGGCGGCTCGGGCGCCAGCGTCGGGTCGCCGCGGAAAGCCGTTCCCGAGCATGCTTTCGCGCCAGCCCCGGACTATCGTCGGCCGGTCGATGGCAGATTCCGAACGCGAGCACCGGCTGACCAAGGTGCACACGCAGCGGCTGGCGCAGCTTGGAACGCTGCTGGCGGGCTTCGCGCACGAGGTGCGCAACCCGCTGAGCACGATCGGGCTCAACCTGCAGCTCGTGCTGGAAGACTTTGAAGAGGCGCAGTCGGCGCGCGACAAGCGCGCCAAAAAGCGGCTGTCGACGGTCGAAGGCGAGGTGCGGCGGCTGCAAAAAATCGTCGAGGAGTTCTTGTCCTACGCGCGGGCGCCCGAGCCCAAGCTGCAGCCGACCGACCTCAACGGCAAGCTGTCGGCGCTGGTTGAGTTCCACGATCTGGAGATGAAGGAGGCGGGGCTGTCGCTGCGCTTCTACCCGGACAACCAGCTCGGCGAGGTGCCGTGCGACTGGGACCACGTGCAGTCGGCCGTCGCCAACCTGATCCGCAACGCGCGCGATGCGACGCCGGCCGGCGGCGAGGTGTTGGTCTCGACGCTGCGCGACGGCGACTTCGTTATCGTGCGCGTTACCGATACCGGCTCGGGCATTGAGCCGGAGCAGGCCGGGCGCATCCTGGAGCCCTACGTCAGCAACAAAAAGGGCGGCACCGGCCTTGGCCTGCCGACCGCGCGACGCGTCGCCGAAGACCACGGCGGCACTCTGACCATGCAATCTGATTCCGGCAAGGGCACGCAGTTTTCGCTGCGCCTGCCGCGCCGTTCGCCCGCAACATGAGAACCAATCCGATCCTGGTCGTCGACGACGACGATGCGCTGCGCGAAGCGCTGGTCGAAGCACTGCAGGTGCTGCCCGTCGAAATCACCGAAGCCGTCAACGGCGATGCGGCGATCGAGCTGCTCGCCGAGCGGCGCTTTGCGGTGGTGGTCACGGACCTGGTGATGGCCGGCACCGATGGCTTTGCCGTGCTCGCCAAGGCCAGCGAGACCTACCCCAACTGCCGCGTCGTGATGCTGACCGGCCACGGCGGCCGCGAGATTGCCGTGCAGGCGATGGAGCAGGGCGCCAGCTACTACGTCGAGAAGCCGGTCGACCTCAAAGACCTCCGCGCCAAGGTCAAGAAGTCGCTCGAAGACCACGACAAAGACGTCGCCTATGACGACCTCAAGCACCAGGTCGAAAGCACCTACAGCGTCGACAGCATCGTGGGCCAGGACCCGAAGATGCAGCGCACCCTGGCGCTGGTGCGCCAGATTGCGCCGACGGCCGCCTCGGTGCTGATCCTCGGGCCTTCCGGGACCGGCAAGGAGCTGATCGCGCGGGCCGTGCACAACCTGTCGCCGCGCCGCGATCGACCGTTTGTCGCGATCAACTGCGGCGGCATGTCCGAAGGCACCATCGAGTCCGAACTGTTCGGCCACCAAAAGGGTGCCTTCACCGGCGCCGTCGCCGATCGCGAAGGCAAGTTCGAGTTTGCCAACGGCGGCACGCTGTTTCTCGACGAAGTCGGCGAGATGCCGCTGACGACCCAGATCAAGCTGCTGCGGGTGCTCGAAGAGCGTTCGGTGGCGAGGCTCGGCGACAACCGGATGCGGCCCGTCGACGTCCGCGTGCTGGCGGCGACCAATGCAGACCTGGTGCAAAAGGCCAAGGACGGCGCCTTTCGCGAAGACCTCTACTTTCGGCTCAAGGTCGTCACGATCGATCTGCCGCCGCTGCGCGAACGCAAAACCGACATCAAGCTGCTGGTGCAGCACTTCCTTGAGCAGTTCAACGAACGGCACGGTAAGGACGTCGAGTCGGTCGACCGGGACGCGCTGGTCGCGCTGGTGCAGTATGAATGGCCCGGCAACGTGCGCGAGCTGCGCAATGCCGTCGAGTCGATGGTGGTGCGCAGCAAGGGCAACATCCTGACGCGTTCGGACCTGCCGCCCGAAATCTGGGCGCCGCTGCCGGTCGATCAGGATGCGTGGCAGTTTCTGGCGGGCAAGACCTGGCCCGACGTCGAAAAGAACCACATCCGGGTCAGCCTCGAGCTCTGCGGCAACAACCGCCAGAAGGCCGCCAAGGCGATGGGGGTCAGCGAGCGAACCCTCTACCGCAAGATCAAAGAATACGAGCTGTAGGGGCGCGGCTCTGGGGTGGCTCCCGGCCAGCTCTGAGGGGGCTCGCCGGGTTCGACTGGTGGGCGGTGGGGTTCGCGACTAGGATCTGCAGGCCATGAGCGAATCCGCAAGCAAGCCTGCCGTGCAGGACGGCCTCGCGTTCGAGCGTCCGCTGAGCGATCTGCAGACCAAGATCGATGAACTCCGCAGCCTCAACAGCGACTCGCACCTCGACCTTCAGGGCGAGATCGCATCGCTGGAAGAGCGGCTCAAGCGGCAGACCGAGGAGGTCTACGCCGGGCTGTCGCCGTGGGAGCGCGTCAACGTCGCGCGCCACGCCGAGCGGCCGCTGACCCAGGATTACATCTCGATGATGCTCGACGACTTCGTCGAGCTGCACGGTGACCGTCTTTACGGCGACGACCGCGCGATCGTCACCGGCCTCGCGACCATGGGGTCACACCGATTCTTGCTGGTGGGCCACCGCAAGGGCAAGACGGTCAAGGACCGGCTGGCGTGCAACTTTGGCTGCGCGCACCCCGAGGGCTACCGCAAGGCGCTGCAAAAGATGCAGCTCGCCCAAAAGCTGAAATTGCCGATCGTCACGTTCATCAACACGCCCGGGGCCTATCCGGGCATTGGCGCCGAAGAGCGCGGCCAGGCGTCCGCCATCGCGCGCAACATCCTGGAGATGTTTGCGATCGACGTGCCGATCATCTCGCTGGTGATTGGCGAAGGCGGCTCCGGCGGCGCCCTCGGTATCGGTGTTGGCGACCGCGTCGGCGTGCTCGAAAACAGCTACTACTCGGTCATCTCACCTGAAGGCTGCGCCGCCATCCTGTGGAAGAGCGGCGAAAAGGCGCCGGAGGCGGCTGACGCGCTCAAGCTCACCAGCAAGGACCTTGTGCGACTCGGCCTCGTCGACACGGTGATCCCCGAGCCGCTTGGCGGCGCGCACCGCGACCAGAAGGGCGCCATTGCCAGCGTGCGCGCGCAGATCGAGACGTGGCTCGACGAACTCAAGGCGCTGCCATCCGAGCAGCTGCTGGAAGAGCGCTACGCCAAGTTCCGCGGCATGGGCGTTCCGGTTGAGCTGTAGGGAGATTGAGCGGTAGGGCGATCGTGAGCGGTCGGGGCAAATGGCGCGCTTTGAGGGGATCGGCCTGCCTTCTTTTGGTGGCGGCTTGGGCGGGGGCGCGAGCTGATCTTCAGGTCGGGAGTTTTTCACCGGTCCCTGCAGTCTCCTGGCGTCGCACGTAGACTGATGAAACCGCTATGGAAGCCAGCAACCGCCCCTTTTCGATGCTTGCCGCCCGCCGCAAGGCTGGGTCGACCGAGGCTTGGCAAGGGCTGCCCGCGCGGCTAGCGCTCTCGGTCCATGAGTTGGCGAGCGATGGCGCCATAGGCGACGCCGATTTGGTGCGCCGCAGCATGGAGCGCGACCAGGACGCCTTTGCGGCGCTGGTGGCCCGCTACCAAAAGCGCGCCTTCTGGATTGCCTACCACGTGGTGGGCCGGGTCGAAGATGCGCGCGACATCAGCCAGGAAGCGTTTGCGCGGCTCTACCGCTCGCTGGGTCGCTATGACCCGGCGCGCAGCTTTTACACGTGGTTCTACCGCATCGTCATGAACCTGGCGATTGACCTGCTGCGCAAGCACCGCGGCGCGCGCCAGAGCAGCCTCGACGAGATGACCGGAGCGTTCGAAGACGAGCGCGAAGACCAGGCCCAGGATTCGATGATGCGTGCCGAGCAAAACGACCAGGTGTGGGTCGTGCTCGATAAGATTGACGCGAAGTTTCGGGCGGTGCTGGTCATGCGCGACATCCACGGGTTGAGCTGCCGTGAGATTGCGCCAATCCTCAGCATTACGCACGCGACGGCGCGCTGGCGCCTGCACCGCGGTCGCCACATGTTCCGCGACCAGTGGGTGCGGCGCTTCGGCGAAGACGAGACGCCGTTCGGTGGGAGCTTGCCGGCGCGCGGAGGCGAGCACGCATGAAGTCTGGTCGCATGAAGTCTGGCCCAATGGGTGAGGGCTCGGCATGCGCGCGCTACGCGTCGATGCTTGCGACGTTTGCCGGCCGCAGCCGCCGAGATGCGTCGCGCACGCCGGCCGAGCGACGGCAGTTTCGCGAAGTGCGCGAGCACCTCAGCGACTGCAGCAGCTGCCGCCGGATTGCGGGGGAGTTTCTACAGGCTGGCAAAGCGCTTCGTCAGGCTGCTGTCGCGCGTGCGCAGGTTGCAGACGTGCCGTTTGAAGCGATGCATGCGGACATCATGGAGCGCATTGCCGTGATGACGGCGAGCGATGTCTCCTTGGCGAGCGATGCCTCCTTGCACGCCGATGCGGCCGCTGCAGCCGCTGGCGGGTCGTCGGATGCAGCCCCTTCCGCGCCGGTCCCCTCGGGCAGGATGGCGTGCGGCAGCCAGCGGTCACGCTTGCTAGAAAGTTCGCAGGCAAGCTCGCTGGCAAGCTCGCTGGCAGATCCGCTGGCAGGTCGGCTGGGAGACCGCGCCGTTCGCGGGGAGCGTTGGGCGATGATGGTTGCTGCTGCGGCGGTGTTGCTGCTGAGCGGCTTCTGGTGGAGCGGGCGGCCATCCGTGGAATCCATCTGGGACCGAGCGCCGTCGCCCTTGTTGGCAGGCGGTCAGCCCATGTCGGCGGCGCCCTACTCGGCGCTGCCGTATTCTGGCCCGCCCGCACAGGTCCGGCCGGCCGGACTCGAGCAAGCTGGCGGGGCCGAGCGCGGCATCGGTCCGGGCATGATGGGGCGTGGCACGATGCGCTGGTTTGTCGATGTGCAGCCGGCGGTCTACCTAAAGCTGGTGGAGCCGGCGGATGGCGGCCGCGAGCTGTCGGCTGGCGAGCTGGCGGCGCCGTCTGTTCAAGGTCCGTCTGTTCAAGGCCCGTCTGGTCAAAGCCCGTCCGCTAGCAACCGGTCTACCCGCAGCGCAGCCCGAGAGCAGGGCCGTCGGTAGCGCTCTCGCTGGCTTGGTGGCCGGCCGGATGCGATCGCGAATCGTCCGCCGTGCCGGCGCATGGGATCAGCTTGGAGTCTTTGTCGGTTTCGTGCGTAGACGCCCGTGCGGACGACGTCCGCAAACCGTTACTTGATCCAGACTGAGACATGCGAACCCTTCTGATTCCATCGTTGGTGTTGTCGTTTGGCGCTGCGCACGCGCCGCTCGCCATGGCCCAAGACCCGTCTGCTGGCCCAGCAACGGTCACGAAGAAGCCCGTTTCGAAAGCGCCCATCGCAACCGAGAGCGGCGAGCGGGCGTCGGCCGCCCAGCGGCAGCAGCACTTGCTGCAGCTCGGGGCGGAGGGCTACCAAGATCGTCTGACGGCCGAAGAGGCGCTGCGCCAGATGGGCGAAGCGGCCCGCGCTTCGCTGACCAAGGCAGCGGCCGAGGGCAGCTCCTACGACGCCGAGGTGCGCTGGCGGGCCAAGCGGCTGCTGCGCGAGCTCGACCTCGCGGCGCAGCGGAGTGGCGCAACCGACGCGTCCGAAGCAGGCGATGCGCCCGAGGCGGGCGCAGGCGGCCTCACGGAGCGCCGCGGCCAGAAGCCGCACGAACGCGGTCGCGGCGATGGCTCCCGCCAGGCCGAGCAAGAGCGGCGCGGACGACTGCGCTTTCCGCCGGAGTTCGAAGACATGCAGGCGCAGGTCGATCGCATGTTGGAGCGGATCGGGCGCGGTGGCTTCGGCATTGCGGGGCCGCACCGGCAGTTCTTGGGCGATTCCTTCTTTGGTGGCGATTCGATTCTGCGCGGCCTGCGCACGCAGCTGCCCGGGGCGATGATGCAGGGTTCGCGTGGCACCAGCGTGCAGATCGGTCCCGACGGCGTGCGCGTTGAGGTCTCCGAAGGCGGCGACGACGAGCCCAAGGTCTACGAGGCGCCAGACATGGAGACCTTCCGCAAGCGCTACCCAGATGTCTTGGGCGAAGGGCTCGGGTTTGACGGCGGCGGCAGCGTCGATTGGTTCGATCGGAATGAGGCGTTGCAGCCGCGCGCGATATCGCCGCAAACGATGCAGCCGCGCACGCTATCGCCGCAAACGCTATCGCCTCAAACGATGCAGCCCGTCGCACCCGCCAAGGGACGCCGATTGGGCGTCACGGTGCGCGAGCTGCCCGACGCTTTGCGTGACTATCTCGATCTGCCCAACGACGTGGGCCTCATGGTCGGCGAAGTGCAGGCCGATACGCTTGCGAGCTCGCTCGGCCTCCAGCCGCGCGACATCGTCACCAAGATCCAGCAGCGCAGCATTGGCTCGGCGCAGGACGTCGGCGAAGCGCTCGCCGCGATCGCCAAGGGCGAGTCGGTGGTGGTCGAGTTGGTGCGTCGCGGCCGCGTCGAGACGGCGTCGGCCAAGAAGCGCTTCGATGCCGTCGGCGCGAACGCCGAGGGAAGCGTCGACAGCCCGCGTGCGGATGGCAAGCTCGAGCCGCGCAAGAAGCGGGCGCCGCGCCGGATCCGATAGGGGCGGCGGCGGGTTTCGGTAGCGCCTTCTGGCCTCAGCCGCGGCCTGAAAGATGGTCCGCTGCCGAGCCCTCCACAGCCGGCACATACAGCGACCAAGCATCGGACTCGGCGATCTGCTTGATGTCCTTCATCCGGCGCGCCAAAAATTGGCGCATATGCCGTGTGACCACGAGCGCATCGGCGATACGCCCGAGCACGGCCCACGGGCTGGCGAAGTCGAACACGTCGCGCACCTGCGTCGTTTCGCCATCGTTTTCAAATTCGTGATCGTGGTCGAAGCGCGCGAACACGCCTGAGACCATCGAGTCGCGAAAGCGGTGCGGTCGATCATACTCTGTGATGCGGCTGGTGAGCCGCCATCGGATCCCAAGATGCCGGGCCGACCACGTGACTTCATCGCCCAAGCCAAGCAGCCCCGTGACGACTCCGCCAACGGGGCGCTCCTGCGTCGATGCCGCCGTCGCGATGTGCGCATCCACGCTGCGGCACAGGTCAAAGACGCGCGCGGCCGGCGCATGGATCGAAGTCTGGATCTCGATGGTTGGCACGGTTGGATTGTTCCGGCTCGTCACGATCCGACACGGCGGCGGCGAGAAATCGGCCATCGTCTGCTGCCGCGACGAGTTACCCCTCGATCTCGGCGTCGAGTGCGGGCTTCCTCCGAAGGAAGAAGACTCCGAGCATCGCGACAAGAACGCTCGGGACCCATCGTCCGAGCTGGAATCCGACACGGTATGCCGTGGTCACACCGCTTTCGGGAGGCTGATTCGATAGAGCCACGATTGCAAGAATCAGTGCACAGGCCAAACAGACGACTCCGAGGACTCGCATCATGTCGAAAACTCCGCATGGTCTCGCCAGCAACTACCGAACCGTCTCACGCAGCCGCAGCTGACCACACGCTGCCGAACGATCGGCTCCTCGCTGGCGGCGCACGGTGACGTTGATGCCGTCGCGCCGCAGCGTCTCGGCAAAGGCGTCGACGCGCGTGGGATCGGGGCGGTGCAGGTCGTGGGCCGCGACGATTTCGTCGACGGGGTTCCAGGGGATCAGGTTGACCGTGCACGGCATGCCGCGCAGCAGGTCCGCCATCTTGTTGGCGTCGATGCGGCGGTCGTTGCGGCCGGCGAGCAGCACGACTTCGTAGGTTACCTCGCGGCCTTTCTTGCCGAAGTAGCGATCGGCGGCCGCGACCAGTTCGCGCACGGGTTGGGAGGCCGTTGGCACGAGCTCCTTGCGCAGCTCGTCGTCGGCGGCGTGCAGCGAGACGGCCAGGTTGTAGCTGGGGTCGGCTTCGGCAAAGCGCTCCATCTGCCGCGGGTAGCCCGACGTGCTGACCGTGATGCGGCGCGCGCCGAGGCCGATGCCGTCCGGGTCATGGATGCGCCGCAGCGCCGGCAGCAGGCCGTCGAGGTTGAGCATTGGTTCGCCCATGCCCATGACCACCAGGTTGGTCAGCCGCCGGCCTTCGGGGAGGCGGCCTTTCGCCATGAGCACCTGTTCGGCGATTTCGCCGGCGGTCAGGTTGCGGCGCACGCCATACATGCCCGACGCGCAGAAGATGCAGCCAACCGGGCAGCCGACCTGCGTCGAAATGCACAGCGTCGTGCGTTCGCCCTCCGGAATGATGACGCACTCGACGCTATCGCTTGCGGGGGAGACCTTTGCATCATCGGAGGCGCGGTCCGCGCGGTCGTCGCCCGGCAAGCCAAGCAGCAGCTTCTCGGTGCCGTCGTCCGCCAGGTCGGCGCGCAGCAGCGTCGTGTTGCGCACCGGCAGCCGTGCGGCAAGGGCGTCGCGCAGGCGCTTGGGCACGTTGCGCATCGACTCGTAGTCGTCGACGCCGTGCTTCCACAGCCAGTGTGCGATTTGCCGCGCCTGGAAGGCCTTGCCGCCGAGCTCCGCGACCAGCGCTTGCAGCTGCTCGTCGCTGCAGTCGGTCAGTGCTCGGGATCCGGACGGGATGGTCCCGGCCGCCAAAGAGTCGGTCTCGCTCACGGTGTCGCTGTGCTCATGCCGCACCGATGCCTACGCCGAGTCGCGCTTGCGACTCGCGGCCTTGCTGGCACCGCCGGACTTGCCAGCACCGCCCGACTTGCCACCCTTGCCTTTGCCCTTGCGCACCGTCGTCGGCCCCGTGCTCATCGACAGGGTGTTCGGGCCGCGGGCGAGCGCCTCGCGCACGTAGTCGCCGTCGATCGTGACTTCCTTGCCCTTGCTGGCGCTGATGTCGTAGCGCAGCTCGAGCAGCACCTCTTCAAACATCGAACGCAGCGAGCGCACGCCCGTCTCGCGCTTCATCGCTTCGGCAGCGAGCACGCTCAGCGCTTCCTCGGTGAAGTCAAGCTGCACGTCGTCGAGCTCAAACATCGCCTTGTATTGACGCACCAGCGAGTTCTTTGGCTGCGTCATGACGTTGAGGATCTCGTCGTGCGTCAGCGAGCGCATCGGCACCATGACCGGCAGGCGGCCGACAAACTCGGGGATCATGCCGAAGTCGATCAGGTCCTTCTGGTCGAGGTAGGGCATCAGGCGGTCGCGTTCGGCCTGGCTGGTGACGAGCGGGTTGCCCTCGGCATCCTTCAGGCCGGTGTCCTCTTCGCCGTCGCCGAGGCCAAAGCCGATGACTTTCTGACCGAGGCGCCGCGCAATCATGTGCTCGATGCCGTGGAACGTGCCCCCACACAAAAACAGGATGTGCTCGGTGTTGACCTGAATGTAGGACTGCTCGGGGTGCTTGCGGCCACCTTGCGGCGGTACGTTGGCGACCGTGCCTTCGAGGATCTTGAGCAGCGCCTGCTGCACACCCTCGCCCGACACGTCGCGCGTGATCGAGACGTTGCTGGTCGTGCGCCCGATCTTGTCGATCTCGTCGATGTAGATGATGCCCTGCTGGGCACGCTCGACATCGAAGTTGGCGTTTTGCAGCAGACGCAGCAGGATGTTCTCGACGTCTTCGCCGACGTAGCCGGCCTCGGTCAGCGTGGTCGCATCGGCGATCGCAAACGGCACGTCGAGGATGCGCGCCAGCGTGCGCGCCAGCAGCGTCTTGCCGGAGCCGGTAGGGCCGACCAGCAGGATGTTGGACTTCTCGAGCTCGAGGTCGGGGTTGTGGTAGCGCGCGTGCAGGCGGCGGTAGTGGCCGTAGACGGCAACCGCCAGCACCTTCTTGGCGCGCTCCTGGCCGACGACGTAGTCGCCGAGGCTGTTGACGATGTAGTCCGGCGTCGGAACCTTGTCCTTGAGGACCAGATCCTTGACGAAGGTCGGCGACGCGGCCGTGGATCCCTGCTGCTTGCGGTCCTCTTCCTTGAGGATCGTGTTGCAGATTTCGATGCACTCATTGCAGATGTAGATCCCGGGTGGACCGGAGATCAGCGACTGCACGTGGTGTCGCGACTTTTCGCAGAACGTGCAGCGCTCTACGGATTTGCCTTTGCCCGCCATGTTGTGTTCCAAGTGGCCGCGCAATGCGAAGGCGCGAGCGCGGCCTATGCCATGCTAGCGGATTCTTACAGCGCCTTCACGGCTTCCGTGTGGATCCGTGCGGATCCCTGTGGATCCGATGCGATCGGTGTGCGCCGTGCGCCCAGCCGGGCCGCTGCGGTCGCCTCAAAATTTGTCGAGGTCGCGGCCTCGGCAGCAGCAAAAGCAGCTGCCGCCGTGCCTGGCGTGGCTGCTACTTCGACGTTTCGACGATCTCGTCGATGAGGCCGTATTCCTTCGCTTCGGCGGCGCCCATGAAGAAGTCGCGGTCGCTGTCTTGGCTAACCTGCTCCGCGGTCTTGCCCGAATGGCTGGCCAGGATGCCCGACAGGGAGTCTTTCAAGCGCAGGATCTCGTCCGCCTGGATCTCGATGTCGAGGGCCGTGCCGCCGACACCGCCCCAGGGCTGGTGGATCATGATCCGGCTGTGCGGCAGGGCGTGGCGCTTGCCCTTTTCCCCGGCCGCGAGCAGCACGGCGCCCATCGAGGCGGCCTGGCCGATGCAGTAGGTCGCGATCGGACACTGCACGAACTGCATGGTGTCGTAGATCGCGAGGCCTGCGGTCACGCTGCCACCGGGCGAGTTCAGGAACAAGTTGATGTCCTGGCTCTTGTTCTCCTTTTGCAGGAACAAGAGCTGCGCGATGACGGAGTTGGCGAGGCCGTCGTCGATTGGCGACCCGATAAAGACGATGCGGTCTTCGAGAAGACGACTGTAGATGTCGTATTGCCGCTCGCCGCGGCCGGTCTTCTCAATGACGTAGGGGATGACGTAGTCGTTGACGGTGCTCATGGCTCGGGAACCTGCTCTACGGCGGCCGACCGGACAGGGTCGTTCAGTTGGCGGCCGCGTTGCGTCTGCTTGTAGGACTTCGACCCGGCGATGGCACCGGGCCTTGGTCAACTTTCCTTCTTATCGACGGTCTTGCCGTTCTCTCTGAGGAAATCGCGGACCTTGCGTTCAAGCAAGGCTAGCTGCAGCTCGCCGAGGCGGTTTTCTTTCTGCAGATGCTCGTAGACCTGGGCCGGCGTGACCTGCTGCTCGGGGGAGCTGTTGGCCGCCGCGATGTTGGCGAGTTCTCCGTTCACATCGGATTCCGCCACCGTCAGCTCCTGCTGCTGGGCGACCGCCTCGATCAGGAAGAACATGCGCACGCGCCGCTCGGCGTCCTGCTGGGCTTCGGGCTTCGACTCCTCGAGCTTCTGCTGGATCTGCTCGTCGGGCATGCCTTCTTGCTGCATGCGCTGGGCGAATGCGCCCAGGGAAGCCTGCTGCTGCTCTTCGATCAGCGATGGCGGCAGGTCGATGTTGGCGACCTTGCCGAGGTGGTCGAGGGCCGCTTCTTCCTGCTGCTGCTTGCCGATGCGCTCCTTCTCCATCGAGATGCGCTTCTTGAGGTCTTCCCGTAGTTCGGCGACCGTTTCGAACTCGAGGCCCTTGGCCAGTTCGTCGTCGATCGGAGCGGACGTCACACGCAGCACTTCGTGCAGCTGAACCCGCACGGTGCCGCTTTTGCCGCGCTGTTCTTCCTTCTCGAAATTGTCCGCGAAAGTGATCGGCATTTCGGTCGATTCGCCGGCCTTCTTGCCGACGAGCGCCTCGGTGTAGGCCGCGGCGTCGACGCCGGTGATCGGGATGCGCGTGTTGAGCTGCACGCCCTTCTTCTCGTGCACGTCGCCGCCGGACTCGTCGACAAACGTGTAGTCGCACTTGACGAAGTCGCCGTCCTGCGCCGCGGCGTCCTCTGAGGATGCGTCGACCGTCTGGATCTTGCGGCGCTGGTGGGCGATTTCCTTGAGCGCGTTGTCGACGTCCTCGTCGTTGGCCTCCGGCTCATAGGCCGGGATCTCGATGCCCTTGGCGTCGGGGATCTCGAACTCCGGCTTGACGTCGATCTTGGCCGTGAACGCGAGCGCTTCGCCCGGCTTGACCTCAAGGTTCTCGACGTCGTCGATTTGGATGCGGCCAACCGGGTTGATCTCCTTCTCGCGGCAGGCTTCGCCGAAGTAGCGGTTCAGCAGCTGCTCCTTGGCCTCCGACAGGATGGCCGGGCCGTGCATCTTCTCGAGCATCTTGCGCGGGACTTTGCCGGCACGGAAGCCCTTGATCTGCACCTGCTTGCTGGCAGCGGCATAGACCTGCTCCAGGTGCTCGGTGACCTGTTCGGACGTGATCGTAATCTGCAGGGATCGGCTGCAGGGGCCGGTCTCGGCTACCTGGACTTCCATGGTCTATTGCGCGGGAATACGGGTGCGGCGCCCGGCATGTAACCGTGGCGACGTCGCCGGTGGTGCCGGCGGAATGGGCTCAGCCGGCTCAGCCGGTACGAAACGTTTGGGCCTTGCGGCCTTCACGAAATTGGGGCGAGCATCGTGGCGGCGGCACCCCGGCGGGTCAAGGAATGCCGCGGTCGACCTGCTAGCGGTGGGCCGAATGCGACGATTTCGAGGTCGCGGGCGACTTGCCAGAACGGCTGCCGGAGCGTCGACTGCAAGCGCGGAGCGGCGAATCGGCGTGGCCCGGTGCTGTTCCCATCCTCTCGTTACTACCTCGAAGAAAATCCATGCAGCTTTCCACTCCTGTCCTCGGGCTGGCGATCGCAATGATCCCGTCCGTGGCGATGGCGCAAACCGTCACCGAAATCCCGGCGCCAACGGTACCCACGGTGCTCGCCGACCTCGATCTCCTCACGCCGGGTCCGACGACCGTCGCGGCAATCAATGCGGTGGCGCCAGGTTCTTCCATCGGTGCCATCACGTTGACGCCGAACACCGCGGTCGCAGGCGTCTTCAACACCTTTGCGACCGAGCAGGGGCTTGGGCTCGTCGGCGGTGGCCTTGCGATCCTCGACACCTCTGGCACCGCGGCCTTCGACGCATTCGATGCCCAGGTGGACCTGATTCGGTCCTGCACCGAGATCGGCTTCGGCTTCGGAGATTGGGGCGGAACGGCCGTCGTTGAGTTTTACTCGGCCGGAACGCTGGTGACGACAATCACCACGAGCGCGTTCACTTCGATGGCGCCGAAGTACTTCCAAATGGTGGGCGGCACGTTCGATCGTATCGATGTGAGCACGACAGCTGGCAACTGGGTGTTCGGTGATTTCGTGGTCGAACCGGGCAACGGCCTTTTCGCCAGCTTCGCGGCGACGCCGAGTTCGGGCTCTTCGCCGCTTGTGGTTGCGTTCACGGATACGAGCTTTACCAACGATCCAGGTGGTGTCCTGTCGTGGGCGTGGGACTTCGATGGCGACGGCACGATCGACTCGACCAACGCCACCGACACCTTCACCTACACGTCGTGCGGTAGCTATGACGTGACCTTGACCGTTACGGATGCGCTCAACGGCAGTTCGACAACGACCGCGGTCGGCGCCGTGCTGGTCGACCCGGTGACGGCTTCGTTCAACGTGACCAACATCGGCCCCGGAATCTGGCAGTTCGACGACACGTCATCGCCAAACCCATCGGCTTGGGCGTGGGACTTCGACGGGGACGGGACCATCGACGACACCAATCAGATTGGCATCTACGTGGATCCGACGCAGTCGTCGATCCTCGGCCTGCCGAACTGCACCCTGACGGTGACCGGTGCTGGCGGCTGTCTTACGGATACGCTGGTGCGGCCGGTCGCCGAAGTCGCTGGCGCGACCCGCGTCGAAGGCGAGGTCAACGGCGGCAACGGCACGATCGGCACACCGGCCGTGGGCACCTACTTCGACATCGAAGTGCTCAACGCCGAGGGGCTCAACCTCCTGGCCCTCGATGCCGCTATCTACAACTTCACCGGCACGGTAGACGTCAACATCTACATCACCAGCGGCACGCACGTTGGCAAGGAAGGTCAGCCTGATGAGTGGACGCTCGCTGGTTCTGGGACCGGTGCTGCCACCGGAACGGGCGTGTTGGCTGCGCCCGAGCTGCTCCTGGTGCCGCTGAACGCGCCGTTTTACCTGCCACCGGGCAGCTACGGCGTCGCGCTCTACCACGTCAATCCGCTCGGAGGGGCGATCAACATCAGCTACACCAACGGTCCTGGTTTCGCTCCGTACGGCAACGCGGACATGACGATCCATCCGAACGGCGTCGGCTGCTCCTCGACGACGGAGCTTGGTCCGTGCAGCTTCACTCCTCGATTGTGGAACGGCGCGTTCTACTACGGGCTGTGCAGCACGACGGGCATGGCTGCCGCCGGCTCCTACGCCAGCGGTTGCGCCAACTCGAGCGGCACCGTTCCGAGCCTTTCGGTTGCTTCGCTGCCGCAACTCGGCGCAAGCTACACGCTGGACGTCGAGACGGGGCTGGCCGCACCTGCTGCCGTCCTTCTTGCTGCTGGCGTCAACAAGGACCTGTACAACGGTCTGCCACTGCCGCTGGATCTCGGGATCATCGGCGCGGCTGGCTGCGAGCTTGCAACGAGCGTCGACGCAACGGATGTGCTCGTTGCCGGCCCCGGCGCGACGCCATGGTCGCTGCCGATCCCGGCAAACCCGGCGCTGGCTTGCTTCACGTTCTACTTCCAGGGCGCTGTGCTGGACCTGCCCGCAAACTCACTGGGCTTTGTGCTGACAAACGCCGTTGCCGGCGTGGTCGGGAGCTGATCGCTGGTCGGCCGCCGGATTCGTTTCGGTGGCCGGCCCCGTTTGATGTTGCCCCGGCAGCCGCAAGCCTGGGCGAAAGCCTCTCGGCGGCGACTTGGCCCGTCGCGGCTGCACCCTCGCCCTCGCCCTCGCGCTCGCGGCGGTGCCTGCGGCGAACCCCGCCGCGAAGGCCGCGGCGAGACTTCGACTACTTCGGCGCGCGGTCCTTGCGCAGCTTCTTGAGAAAGTTCTGCACGCGCTCGTGGCCCATGCACTTGCCGATCGGTTCGTCGTCGGCCGCGAGTTCGACCAGCTCGTCGGGGGTCATGCCTGAGCTCTTCATGTTCTTGACGAGGCTCTGGATGCGCTCGCGTCGGGCCTCTGCCTTCAGGATGCCGACGTAGGCGCGCCGCGTCATCGCAGCACCTTCAGAGAACTCGAGCAGCTTCTCGTAGTCGTCGACGGCGTTGCTGAAGTCGCCGATCGCAAACCGCAGCCGGGCGCGCTGCTCGTAGGGCGAGGCCTTGCGCTTGTTGCGGCGGACCTTGCCGTCGAGGGCGCGCTTGAGGTCGGTGATCCCCTGCTTGTCGCCGAGGGCGCGCAGGCTGACGGCCGCTTGCACCGCGAGCGAACTGGTTTCGTTGCCGTCGATGAGCTCGTGCAGTGCCCGAATGGTGGGCTCATGGCGCTTGGGCGCGACGCGCGACAGCGCTTCGACGAGGTTGCGCGTGTCCTGCCAGTCGATGCGGTCGCGCCCCAACAGCGGCAGCAGCGCCGCGGTCGCGACCGGATCGGTGCTGACGCTGGTTCGAAAGTAGTCAATGAATGCCGGCAGCAGGCGATCGCTGCTTTCGGCTTCGAGTGCCTGCACGACGGTGGCCGAGACGCTGGCTGCCCTGGCGGCGCTGAGGTAGGCCAGCACTTCTTCGCGCAGCTTGGTGTCCTTGGTGCCGAGCAGCTTGACGATCTTTGGCGCGACCGAGCGAGCTCGCAGCAAGCGCAGCGAGCGCACGGCCTGCAGCCGATCCTCGCCTTCGACCTGGTCGATCAGGCTGGTCAGCACGGGCGCGGCCTGCCGCGCGCTGGTGTAGCCGAGCAGCCGGATGGCCTGCGAGCGAGCGATGGCGTGGTCGCCGCGGGCGAGCTCGACCAGTGCATCGACAAAGGATGATGGGTCCAGACGCTGCAGCACGCGGCGACAGTTGCTCGCCAGGTTGCGCGCCTCCGAGCCGCTCTGCGCTGGCTTGAGCTTCTCGAGCAGCATCGGCACCACGCTGTCGCCAAGCTGGCTGGCCTTCTCGATGCGCTGGTTCAAGAACTGTGAGTTGTTGCGATACTCGAGCGCCAGATCTCCCCAGAAGGGCTGGAGGGCCGCGACCTGCTTGGGGCGCAGGCGCTCAGCGCGCGCGCGCGCGAGCTGAGAGACGTCTCGCAGTGAGACCTGTGCCGCAGCAGAGCCAGCCAGGATCACCGCGGCGAGCAGAGGGGTCGTATGCACGCGCATTGGTGCCCAAGTCTAGCGCGTTCTCGCGGCAGCAACATGCCCTGCCACGCGGGAATCGCTTCCCTGCATAGGCTCGTGGCCTGCCGGCCCTTCAGCACGATCGCTTGACTTGTCGATGCCGGCAGCATGTGGACCTACGTGCTGCGCTATCGCCTGCTGCTCCGCGCGACCTACGCGCGCTCCGAGTCGCTGGATCCGGTCCAGCCGCTTGCGGCTGCTCCCTTCGTCGAGGCCGCGCCGTCGTCCGACGTGGCCTGATCCTCGTGGGGCCGGCGGCCGCCTGCGGGGCGACTTGCCGTTCACGGCCCCTTCGTTCGGCCAAGCTGAAAGCAACATGGCAACGCAACATGACATCTCGGGCGCCTGGCGGGGCAGCTACACGCAAGACGGCGGCCAGCACGGCATCCGCATGGATGTGGCCCAGCGCGGGCAGAGCTTCGTCGGACAGATGCACGACGACGATACGCTGCTGAGTGGCAAGGTCGACGTGACCCTGGTCGACGAGGCGGGCAGCTCTTTGGGCGTCGTCGGCTGCGATACGCTCGGGCTGCTGCCGGAGCTTTCCATCGTCGAGGGCGAAGTCGAAGGCGACCGCGTGACCCTCTCGAAGCGCTACCAGGGCACGCATTCGGTCACGCTGTGGAACGACGAGGGCGAGGGCGTCAAGCAGGAGCTGCCGCAGCACGTCGTCCTCTAC
Source organism: Planctomycetota bacterium (assembly GCA_045105235.1). Taxonomy (GTDB): domain Bacteria; phylum Planctomycetota; class UBA1135; order UBA1135; family UBA2386. The sequence continues at coordinate 25,396 of JBGCDH010000084.1, forward strand.
GAAGGCCTGCTGGACGAGTCCGGCCAGCGCCTGTCCGGTCGCTGGCGCATTCCGCGACCGACGGCGGAGGCGGAGCCGGATGACGACGTCGTGGCGAGCATGGACGGCAGCTTTGAGCTCTTGCGGCAGTCGTCGCGGCAGTAGTCATTGCATTCCCTGCTGCCGCCACCGCCAGCGGATCGCGGCGTCCGCGCATTTTGAACGCGCGGCGAGGTAGGCCAGCGGCTCGCCTTCGGGTATGGACTGACTCCGTGACCCGCGACTTCGATGTTCTGATCGTCGGCGGTGGCCATGCCGGCGTCGAAGCCGCGACGGCCGCAGCCCGAACCGGCGCCCGCACGGCCATGGTGGTGCTCGAGCCGGCAGCGATTGGCCGCATGTCGTGCAACCCGGCCATCGGCGGCCTCGCCAAAGGCCAGCTGGTGCGTGAAGTCGACGCTCTCGGCGGCGAGATGGGCGTTGTCACCGACCAGACCGGCATCCAGTTTCGGATGCTCAACACCAGCAAGGGCCCCGCCGTGCGTTCGCCTCGCGCGCAGTGCGACCGCGACGGCTACAACCGGGTCATGGCGCAGCGCGTGCTCGGCTATCCCGGCGTCACGGTGCTCGCCGGCGAGGTTGTCGATCTCGTTGCGAGCCAGGACGGCGCTTCGGTTGCCGGGGTCGTGCTGCAGGATGGTAGTGAGATCGCCGCGCCCGCGGTGGTGCTGAGAACCGGCACGTTTCTCGGCGGCAAGCTGTTTGCCGGCCGCTGGGAAGAAGCCGGTGGCCGCCATGGCGAGCGCGCCGCCTCGCGCATCAGCGCGGCGCTGCAGAGCCTGGGGGTGCAGCTCGGCCGGCACAAGACCGGCACACCGCCGCGTCTGCGCCGGTCGACGATCTGCTTCGACGGGCTTGAAGAGCAGCTTGGCGACGATCCGCCCGTGCCGTTCTCCTTCCGCACCGAGCGCCTCGACGTCGAGCAAATGCCGTGCTGGCTGACGCGCACCAACGAGCGCACGCACGAGATCATCGCGGCGCACGCCGACGAGTCGCCGATGTTCAGCGGGCGCATCCAGGGCACCGGCCCACGCTACTGTCCGAGCGTCGAAGACAAGGTCGTGCGCTTTCGCGATGCCGCGTCGCACCCGGTCTTCTTGGAGCCCGAAGGGCGCGAGTCGGACGAGGTCTATCCCAATGGCATCAGCACCAGCCTGCCGCCGAACGTGCAGATGGAGTTCTTGCGCACGATCCCGGGCCTCGAAAACGTCGAGCTGCTGCGCCCGGGCTATGCGGTCGAATACGACTACATCCTGACCACGCAGATCCGGGGCGATCTGCAGGTCGCGACCCTGCGAGGACTGTTCGCGGCGGGGCAGATCAACGGCACCAGCGGCTACGAGGAGGCCGCCGGACAGGGGCTCGTTGCCGGTCTCAACGCCGCGCGCTTTTCGCGCGGCGAACCGCCCGTCGTCATCGATCGCGCGACCGGCTACCTCGGCGTGATGATCGACGATTTGTGCCGCGTCAATCCCGAAGAGCCCTACCGGATGTTCACGAGTCGCGCCGAGTTTCGGCTGCTGCTACGCAGCGACAACGCCGACCGCCGGCTGACGCCGCTTGCCGAAGAATGGGGGCTTGTGCCGGCCGAGCGAGCGGATGCCGTGCGCGCGAAAGAACAGCGCATCCGCGGCGCGGTGAAGTGGCTCGAAGCGACGCGGCGCAGCGACGGCAAGACCTTTGCCGAGTGGTTGCGCCGGCCGGAGATTGTGGTCGACGATGTCGGGCGAGCCGATGAAGCGTTTGCCGGCCTGCAGCTGTCGGCGGTCGAGCGCGCCGAGGTCGAAGCGGAAATCAAATACGACGGCTACATCAAGCGTCAGGCGATGGAGGTCGAGCGCCTGCAGCGGCTCGAGTCGCGGCGCATTCCCGAGCGATTCGACTACGGTCGCGTCTCGGGGCTCAGCAACGAAGCGCAGGCTCGACTTGAGCAGCGGCGACCTTTGACTCTCGGTGAGGCATCGCGCGTGGCGGGAGTTCGGCAGGCGGATGTGCAGCTGCTGCTGGTCGTGCTCGAACGCTGAGTTGCGTTGCATGAAGCCATAGCCCCGATGCGATAGGGGCGATCGATTTGGCCCACGGCAAATATGCGCTGTGGTCGTTTGGCGCCTCTGCGTGGGACCGTATGGCACCGGGCACATTCCCCGGGCCGAGCGGTTTGACGAGTTTCGAATCCGCTCCTAGGTTTCTTCCAGCATCTGCGCAGACCCCCGCGCCGTGTGCGTACCAAGTGGCGCCATGGGAGCGCCGCCTACCCCATCCTCTCGGATCGAAATGAACAAGCAGACCCTTCTGAACCTCGCTGCCGCGACGTGCCTTGCACCGCTCGCGATGGCTCAAATCGGCAGCACGACCTACAGCGTCGATCTCGACACCAGCACCGGCAACAACGGCCATCTTGGCTGCGTGCACGTCAACGGTGAGATCTTCGTGTCCGCTCGCTGGGCAGCCGGCACGGCCGTGCCACCACACACGGTCTACGTCTACGACCAAGCCGGCACGCTGACGCGTCAATTCGACCAGCCGGCATCGACCTCGACGTCTGTCTGGGGCTACCGCGACGGTGCGTCCGACGGCCTGTCGCTGATCTTCGGCTACGAAGGCGGCATCGAGATCCTCGACGTCAACGGCGCCCCGGCGCTCGGCCTGATCACGCTCAACGGCTTTGCTACGCCGGTTCAGCCAATCGTCTCGTCGGCCGGCATCGGCACGCACCGTGCGATCGCCTACGACATGGCCGGCAACGGCGGCGACGGCTCGATCTTCGTCGGCGACTTCGGGGCCGACATCCAGGAGATCGCTCTCGACGGCACCGTGATCAACACCTACCTGAACAACGATGGGTGGTCGGCGTACGGCCTCGCCCTGGACAAGGATTCGGGCACGATGTGGATGAACTCTGCGCCGGCTAGCGGCCAGATCAAGGAATACACGATCGATCGCGCCAACAGCGCCATGATCCCAACCGGTCGCGTGATTGATCGCGTGGCTCCTGCTTCTACCCAGGGCGGCCTCGATTGGGTCGACGGTGGCCTCGACGGGCGCAACTGTGGCTCGGACCTGCTCGGCGTGGACCAGTCCGGCCCGGACTTCGTCAACGGCTACCGCGTCGAGCTGTGGGACGGCTACGACCAGACGATGGAGCCTGAGCTCGTCATCAGCGTCGACAACGGCCCGGTCTCCACCGGAACGCTCGAAGTCTTTGGCTCGGCCTCGACCCTTGAGATCGACGTCACCGGCACGCCGGGCTTGCCCTACCTGCTGTTTGCGGATGTCGCCGGTGAGCCCGCTCGCCCGCGTGGCGCCGTGGCCGGCTTCCGCTCGGCTTGGGAGCTGACCTACCCGCGCCCGAACTCGGTGTTCGTTGGTGGTTTCACGACCGGCGCGCCGTCGCAGATCGCCGCTTCGGTTCTGACGTCGGCTCCGGCTGGCCAGCAGATCCAGTGGCAGGGTATCGCCATCGACCCAAACCTCGCGGCGCTGCCGTGTGGCATCCAGCTGCCGCTGGTCGCAACCAACACCGCGATCCACGAGAACGCGCCGCCGTTCGCTGTCCAGGTTCGTGCGAGCGGCACCAACAGCTTCAACGCCGACGCGACTTCGGGTTTCTTCCAGGTGACCGGCGGTGCTTTGGTGGCCAGCGACCCAATCGTTTCGGTTGAGTTTGACTGGGTTGCCTCGAGCAACGCTCTGCAGATCGACATGGAGTTCGACTGCGACCAGACGGCCATGGCCGACACGTTCCTGCAGGGCAACGGCGGCGGCTGCGCCGGCACCTACCGCAACGGCTCGGACGTCGCTGCAGGTCTCGACTACGCCAACACGGCGAACAACCTCAGCGATGCGGTCATCTGCGCCGCTTCGCTGCCGCACGTCGAAGCCACCAACCAGGTTGGCCCGACCCCGGACTACCGCACGCTGAAGTGGTACTTCACCGGCGCTCAGTTCGTCGACGGCGTCACGTTTGAGTTCGACATCGACACCGACCTCGGTGCCGGCGTCGGCGGCGACGACATGGCCGGCATGGTTGTCACGATTGAGCTGCTCAGCGGCACGATCCTGACCGGCGAGCTGGTTGCTGACCCGACGGTGGGCAACACCGCCGTGATCCGCCTCTAGTGAGGGGATTGAGCGCAGGTAGCCGGCAAGTTTCGGCGATGCGCTTGATGCAAAAGAGCCCGCGGTGCTTCGGCACTGCGGGCTTTTTTCGTCTGCGGCGGAAAGGCGCGTGCGACTACGCCAGCAAGTCGATGCGCGGCCTGCCGCGACGATCTCTTTCCTCGGCTGGATCGATGCCATCTGCTTGGGTCTGCGAGGCATCGGCGCGTGACGGGTCGAGCGGGTCGTCGTCGGCGCCCGCTTGGTCGCGTCGCGCATTGGCGGCGAGCTGGGCTGCCTTGGCGGCCACCGCACGATCTGGGCCCGATGGCGACTGCGGCGCATTCGCGGCGCGGATGGCGCGCTCCATGTTGCGAGCGGTCTCTTCGGGAGTGCGGCCCTGACGCAGCTGGATCTTGACCTCGCCGCCGATCGCGTAGCGCTTGCCGTCGGGGCCGGTTTGGTAGGTGTAGCTTGGGCCACCGACGGCGAGGTCGCCAGCGGCCGCCTTGTGCGCCTGTTCGTGGGCACGCACTTCACGGTCACGAGCCTCGAGCTCGCGGACCTGCTCCTGCTCGCCTTCGCTGAGCTCTTCTTCCTCGGCGCGTGGGGCTGCAGTCTGCTGGTCGTCCCCGCCAAGCGTGGCTCCCGAGGCCGCGGCTTGTGTAGCCGAAGCGCTCGCGTCGTCCACCTCAGCGGCCAGAAGCGCGCGTGCGGCGGCGGAAATCGAAACCGTATCCCGGCCGCGGCCGAGAGCGAGATCTTGGTCGTTCGCGGTGAGGCTGTTGGTGGCGGCAGTCGTGCCCGCGCCCAGGCGGCGGACCTGGCCGGCGATGTTGTCTCCGGCGGCTGTGTTTCCGGCGGCTGTGTTTCCGGCCACCACCGGGCGCTGCAGGGTGCTCCTCACGTCCACGCTGCATGTATCGAAATGCGCGCCACTATGGCTTCGGTGCGGTGGCCAAGGCCCGTTGGCAGCGTCGCTCTAAGGCCGGCTTTCGGGCTCTGCTTGCGTTGCCTCGCCGTCTCGCCAGCCAGGTTTGCGCGGCTCCACGCGGCAGCGGCGCAGTCGCTACATCTGCAGGACGGCCTTGACGATGGCTTCGGTGTCCGAATCGGCGCCGTGCTTCTTGCGGGCTTTGGCGACTTTGGTGCGGGCGTCGTTTTCCTTGAAGCCGAGCGTTACCAGTGCGGCGATCGCATCATTGTCGATGTCGCTCGCACCCGCGCCGATGCCCGTGACTGCGTCGGTCGGGCGGCCGCCTGGCAGTGGCCCGCCAAGGTCGAGTTTGCCGACCACTTCGCGCAGCTCGAGGCAGATCCGTTCCGCGGTCTTTTGGCCAACGCCTTTCACGGCTTTCAGTGCGGCGGCATCGTCCGCTTCGATGCGGGCCGCAAGTTCGCGGGGGGTATGAACGCTGAGCAGCGCCAGCGCAATCGCGGGGCCGACGTTGGTGATCGTTAGCAGCCGGCGGGCGAGTTCGCGCTCGGCGGAGCTGGCAAAGCCGAGCAGGGACGGGGTGCCGTCGACGACATTGAGGATCGTGAACAGCTTCTGCGACTCGCCAACGCGAAGCTGCGAGGCCGAGTTGAGACTGATACGGACGTCGTAGCCAACGCCGGCGCAGCGCACCACGGCGCGCGAGGCGTGCTTCTCAACGATCTCACCGAGCAGATGGTCATACATGGCGAGGGTCGCCCAAGAGGTGATTGGGCTGGCTGACTAGCGCGCCAGCGGTTGGATGCCAGGCCCAAGTGCTGGGGCCCCGGCTAGCAGGGGCCCGACAAGCAGGGACACGGCTAGCGGGAACACGGCTAGCGGGAACACGGCTGGCGGGAAACGGCTGGCGGGAAACGGCTGCCACAGCACCTGGCGACGGTCGTCCTGCTGCGATCAGCCGCGCAGCGCCAGGCCGAACTCGTCGAGCTTCGTCTTGATCTCGTTGAGCGAGGTCTGACCGAAGTTCGGGCACGCAAGCAGCTCTGCTTCCGTCTTGGACGAAAGGTCGCCGATCATGCGGATCTTCAGCAGGTCGACAATCCGGCGCGAACGCACGGACAGGTCGAGTTCGCTGATCGGGCGGCGTGCCGGGTCGGGGCTGTTGGGGTCGGCGACTTCCTCGACGGCTGCCGGCGCGGCTTCGGCTTCGCCGAGGTCGCGGTGCATCAGCTCGTCGTTGGTCATGCCGAGGCGGAGACCCTTGTTCTTCAGGATCTCCTTTATTTCGGTCAGCGACGTCTCCCCGAAGTTCTTGTAGCTCAGCAGCTCGGCTTCGGTCTTCTTGACCAGGTCGCCAAGCGTGCGGATGTTCATCTTCGCGAGGCAGTTGCGTGAACGCACCGACAGCTCGAAATCGTTGATGGGGGTCCGCAGGAGCTTGTTGCGCTTGTCGTCGCGGCGCTCCTGGTCCTCATCGTAGTACATGTTGAGCGCGGCGGCCGCATCACGGCGAAACAGGCGCGCCCTTGGGTTGTCCGGGTGGGCCTGCAGCGCCAGGTCAAAGCACTGCATCGCGCGGCGGTAGTTGCCCATGTCCTCGTAGAGAATGCCGAGGTTGACCACGCACGCGATGTTGACGGGCGGGCACATCAGCGATCGCTCGTAGAGCTCGCGCGCTTCTTCGTCTTCACCGCGCAGGTCGACGTTGTAGGCCAAGCGGAACAGCGCCTGCTTGTGGTTCTGTTCGTTGCTGAGAACCTCGTCGTAGGCGGCAATTGCGCCGTCGACGTCGCGCTGCAGTTCGAGCGTGCGGCCCTTGAAGTAGGTGCGGTCGTTTTCGCTGAGCAGCGAGCCAACCTTCTCGAACACCTCGATCAGCTTCTCGCCCGCGTTGTTGGCGTCGAGTGCGCGCAGCCAGACCTCGGCCTGCGCCGGATCGGTCTCCCGATTGGGCAGGCCACTTTCGACGTCGTCGATGCGGCCGAGTGCGGCGTAGCTGTCGGCGAGACAAATGGCGGTGACGGCGTTGCCCTGCTCGGCTGCGAGCAGCGGCGCCGCCTCCTCGTGGCGGCCGAGCGCCCACAGGGCGATGCCGCGTGGCGTGCCTTGGGCGCGCGGATCGAAGAGCCAGTCGCGCAGCTGCTCAAACGAGTCCACCGACTGGAACGCCGCGCTGCGAAACACCTCAAGCCGCTCCGGAGTCATTTCTCCGGCGAGCATGGCGGTAGGGTCGAGCGAGGGCTGAGGTTCGTTCGGGACCAGGTCCGTTTCGGTCATCGTCGTCGTGCTGTGGGGTTGTCTTGCCGTCTGCCGGCCAGGTTGCGCCCGCTGGTGGCCCAGGGTCGCTGAATGCTGTCGCTAGTTGCGCTATCGATCCGGGCGCTAGATTGCCGTCTCCCCCAGAGTAGTCAGGCCATGTTTGGCAGATCTGTCTACGGGTGGGATTGGGTTTCCGCCGCTGGGAACAACCCACGAATCTACGTGGGAATGGGGTGCTTGGTCAAGTTTTTGCAGGATAGGGGCAGAGTATCGCCCGCTTTCCGCGAGAACTGCCGCCGAGCCGGTTGACCTGCCCGTGGGGCCGGCGAGCCTCGGCGAGCGGCGTTTCGGTGCGCGGTAGGTGGTTTGTAGCCCCCGCCCGAGGTGGGGCGAAGCGGCGCCAAATTGCCGCCCCCTCCGCCGCTTGTTGAGGGCGCAAGTCTATGTTTCGAAATGGTTTCGATTCGTCCCATTCGCTCGGATGGGGCCGTGTTGTGCTCCTCTTCGGGAAGCGATTGCTGCCTACGCAAGGCGGTTTGGGGCCGGAGGGCCCGTGCCATGTCGATCCGGCTTGCAGTGACGGAGAGGCGACACAGTGGGGCCGCTCCGAACGCGGTAGCGCTTTCGAACGGCTTCGCTTGCGATGCGCCTTCACGCCTAGACGGGGTCTGTGAGGGTGACGTCGGCAGGCGCTGGCCCGCGAGGGAGGATGAGTCCGCCTTCTTGGCTGACCGCGATGCCGTGGCCGGCTGTGACAACGGCGCAGTTGGGGTTGAGAGTGATCAGCTTGGAGAACCACTCCTCGTTTTCGACGGTGGAGATGCGCGTGAACGCGGTTTCGAACTTCTTCGCCTGCGGCGGGATCGGGTCCTGGACGGCGGCGAGCGCCGAAGGGGCCTCGATGCTTGTGTCGGCTGCGCTGTGGACGAGGCTGCAGGGGGCGAAGGCGAGAATGGCTGCGGTCAGGGTGTTGAAGATCATCGAATGGATTGTGTGTAAGGAGTTTTGTGTGACGTGATGTGGGCCTTTGTCGCCGCGTTTGCGCGGCGACGCCGAGAGGCCGGGCCCATGGGTTGAAGAGGGTTCCGGATCTGGGGTCTGCGTTGTCTAGACGGATTGTCTAGACGGGTTGTCTAGACGGGGTCGGTCAGGTTGACGTTGCCTGGCCGCGGCGTGCGCGGCAGGGTCAGGCCGCCTTCCTGGCTGACGGCGATGCCGTGGCCCACGATGACAACGGTGCAGTTGGGGTTGAGCGCGATGAGTTCGGAGAACCACTGCTCGTTCTCTGGCGTGGATTCACGCGAGAACGCGGTTTCGAATTTCTTCGCCTGCGGCGGGGTCGGGTCCTGGACGGACGCCTGAATCGTTGCCGGCGCGAAGTCGGCGACGTCGGCTGCGTTGGTGGTCGGGGCGAAGGCGAAGAAGGCTGCGGTGAGCGTGTTGAGGATCATCTGTTGATTTATGGTTTGTGTGAATATGGTTTGGAATTGCTTTGCTCACATACAAAGTCGATGTGTGGATTCGCATGTCACAACGCGGCCCCCTTTTCTTTTCGTGTTTCGATGCGCGGCGAAAACGCTTCGCGATTGGGTGAGGTTGCGAAGAGTTCGGTGGAGCTCGCGCGCCACGGCTTTCGCCGTCGCCATCGCATCGCCTGGCCGCGCCGCTTCGGGCGGGCGGCGCCTCACGTATTCGTGATCGCCGAGTTCGGGCCGGCGTCTTGCCGTGCGTGCTCTAGAAGGTCGCTGCGTGCTGGGTGGGCCTGGCGCGTCATCACGCGCGCGGGGCAGCGGGGCACCCCCAAAGGCGATGCCCGACCGCGTCTGCAACAGCCGTCTGGCGTTTCGGCTTCTTGCCTGAGACTTCGCGCGAGGAAGCCTCACGGGGGTGCGGGGCGCTGCTGATTCTCCTACGCGAGTTCGTGGAGTGACGCAGGATCTACCGCCCCATGCGCGGCCGGCAGCAGCGCTCGCTGCGCGTGTGTGCGGTTGCTTGGCGCCGTCGGATGGACCGCGGGCTGTGTTGCCGCCGCTGTTCTTCTGCTGGCCTTCTGCTGGCCTGCTCTGAGCCGACGCTCTTGCTTGTTGGTGCGGGGGGGGGGCTGCTGGTGCTAAGGAGGGCGACGCTGTTTGCCGGGTGTCACAACCACCCCGCCTCTTTTCCCTGCCGCTGCCCGGCGCGAGGGCTGTCCGGCCGCTGGCAGTGCCGCTACGGTGTCGGCGACTGCGCTGCTTCGTATACCGAGACGAGCTGGTTGGCCATCGCCGCAAAGCCTCGTGCGCGCCCGCGGGTTGCCTGCGACCACTGCCGGAGCTTCGCGCGGTTCTCGGCGATTTCCCGGATCGCACCAGCCCAGGCCGGCACATCGCCTGGCGGCAGCACCCGCCCCTGCACGCCGTCCTCGACGGCATCCTGAAGGCCGCCGATGCGGCTGACGAGCACGGGACGTGCGGCGGCAAGGGCTTCGCGCACGGTCAGGCCAAACGCTTCGTGCCAGAGCGCCGGAGCCGCCAGGACATCGATGGTGGCCATACGTTCGGCGGTCTCGCCGAGCGTATACGGGCCGTGGTAGCGAACGACCCGGCCTGGCTCGAGCTGCTGGAAGCAGCGCGTTAGATAGCTTTCGTCGCCGTGGTAGGGGACGGCGTTGCCGTGGATGTGAAGTTCGACCAGGTCCCTCGGCAGGCTTTGCACAGCGTCGATCAATACTTTCAGGCCCTTGCTCGGCAGCAGCGTGCCGAAGTACCCGAGCCGCAGCGGCCCGGGCCCGCCGCTCGGCGGAGGCAGCTGCTCCAGCGATTCGGTGTCGACGCCGTTTTCGACGACGGTGAAGCGATCGGGGGCAACGCCCAGCGAAGCGAATGCGGCGATGGCGCGCGCGCTTGGCACGACGAGTCGCTGGGGGAGGTCGAGCGCGTTGCGGGCGCGTTCCTGGGTGCGCTCCACGGTCGCCTTGGGCTTGTCCCTTAGCCACCAGGGAAACGTCTTGGAGAGGCATTCCATGCAGCGCTCGACGGGGGCCGTTTCGCAGACTTCGCCGCGATGGTGGAACATCTGGCCGCGCGGGCAAAACAGCCAGTAGTCGTGCAGGGTCAAGACCGTTGGTGTCGCTGCAGCCTGCAGCCGCTGCAGCGAGTCGACGGACATCCCGGTGAGGTGGTGCACGTGGGCTACGTCGTAGCGGATCCCGTCGTCGGCGCGTTCTCGCAGAAAGCGCTGCAGGCAGTCGGCCATGGGCAGGCATTCGTACATCGCGTCAAGGGAGTCGACGTTTTGCCAGCGGTAGGCCGCGCGGTAAACGCGTGGATTGCCGTCGCTGGCAAGCCAGTAGGTGCCTTGCTCGCGGCCGTCGCCGTGGCTGCGGGCGAAGATATCGACGTCGTGGCCAAGGGTTGCGAGCGCGTCGGCTAAGCCGCTGACGTGCTGTTCGACACCGCCGACGCTTTCCGGAGGTAGGCCGTGGCTGACGAGCAAAATGCGCATGCGGCCAGGATGCCGGCGGAATCGGCGCATTCCAACCGCGCCCTCAAGGTCGGGCCGATCGTGCTATGCTCGGCCGCTCGGTGAAGCCGGCGACCCTGCCGATTTCCCAGATTGCGAAAGCGCAGACCGCAAACGTTGCCGGGAGCACGCACCATGGGCATGCCGATGATCTCCGCTGGACTCACGCCGCGATTTCCCCTGCATCGGGCGAACCTGCTCCTCGCGGCCGCCGTGGGGGGCTGGCTGTCGTCGGCCGAATCGGTTCGTGGCCAGGAGCTTGTGCGCGATTTTTCGCCAGAACCGGCTGCTTCGGCGCCTTCGTCGGATGCGCTTCCGGTAGCGCTCGTCGGCAGCGGTCTCGCCTTGCTGACGGTCACCCAGCCGGCGACCGGCACCGAGCTTTGGGTCACCGACGGCACCTCCGTGCAGACGCAGCTGCTGCGCGACATCTATCCCGGGGTTGTCGGTTCAAGGCCCGATGATTTCGCCGTGCTCCCATCCGGCCTGGTGCTGTTCGCCGCCACGACGCCGGCGGATGGCCGCGAGCTGTGGCGAACCGATGGGACCGCCGCGGGCACGACGCTGCTCTTCGACATCCAGCCGGGTGCGGGCGATTCGCGTCCGAATGACCTCGTCGTGGTCGGCGGCGAGGTGGTCTTCTTGGCGGACGACGGTGTGCACGGCGAGGAACCGTGGCATAGCGATGGCACGGCGGCCGGCACGGCGCTGCTGGCGGACCTGCGACCTGGCAGCACCTTTGGCGAAACGCGCGTCGGGAAGCTTGGCGCGACGGGGGTCGCGCTGGCGGCATTCGGACCGCTCGGCACCTGGAGCCTCTGGCGATCGGATGTGACGACGGCGGGCACAACGTTGGTGGCAGCCCTGCCGTTTGCGCTACCGGCGATCACGGTGAGCGAACTGTTGCCGTTCGGTAGCCGCGTGCTGTTTTCGGGTTTCGCATCGAGCAGTGGCGAAGAGCTCTGGGTCAGCGACGGCACGGCGGCGGGCACACTGCCGCTGGGCGCGATGGCGGGCTTTGGTGATCGCCTCGTGCTCAGCCCGACGCTCGCAATGTTCGAAGGGCCAGCGGGCACCATGTGGAGTACCGATGGCACGTCAGCGGGCACGCAGCTTGTCGTCGATCCCAACGCGGGCGGCCCGCCGGCATCGAGTCCTGAAATGCTTGGCGCGGTGGGCGGGCAGGCGGTCTTTGCCGCCGGGCCGAACGAATCACGTGGCATCTTTGTGAGTGATGGCACCGCGCTGGGAACGCGCAAGATTTCGTCTGTGACGGCTGCCGCCAATTTCGATATTGGCGCGCCGCCCGGTGTCGCGCCGGTGCTGCCGGGCGGCGGCGGCGGCGCGGGCGATTTGCTGTTTGCTGTGGCGAACCCGGACGGCAGCTTCGAGCTTTGGCGAACCGATGGCAGCATCACCGGCACCGCGTTGGTCTACCCACTGATGCCGCGCTCGATCCTGCCGTTTGGCAACGGTGTGCTGCTGTCTGGCTTCACCGAGGAGCTGGGTGGCGAGCTTTGGTTTTCCAGCGGCACGTTGGCGGATACCCGGCTCGTCGCGGACATCGCACGCGAGGGCCCCAACGCGGATTCGGTCGCTCGGGTGCTGACGAAGCATGCCGGCGAGGTCGTGCTGCGGGTCGACCGCACGCTCAGCACCGAACTCTGGTTGTCCGACGGCACGCCGGATGGCACCCGCGACATTGCCATGGGGCTGCTCAACGGCGCGCCGACGTCGCTTCAGGCTGCTTCGAATGACGAGCTGCTGTTCGTTGCCATGTCCGGCCCGCTGCTTTCGTCCGATCTCTGGGTCTACAGCGAGCAGAGCGCGCAGCTCGAGCCACTACCGATTCTTGGCGCGGAGCCGAGCTTCGCCATTGGTATGGGCAAGCCGGCACCTTTGGGCGATCGCATCATCTTTGCGGGCAGCACGGCGGCAGCTGGTCAAGAACCGTGGATTACGGACGGGACCGTCGCGGGCACCGAGCAGATCCTCGATGTCTATCCCGGGCCCATGATCGGCTGTTTTGCCAACTTCCAGGAGTGGCGAGGGCGCTCCTACTTCGTCGGCCGCAGCCCGAGCAATGGCCTGGAGCCGTGGGTCACGGACGGCACGGCGGCAGGCACGACGGAGCTGGTCGACACGCACCCCGGCGCGGGCGGCGTCTTGGAGGTGGACTGGGTGCCGACCGAAGACCGGCTGTTCTTCCGGGCCACCGGGGGCCTCGGAGCGGGCGTCTGGAGCACCGATGGAACCAGCGCGGGGACGACCCGCCTGGATTTGGCCGCGCTTGGCCTGCTCGCCCCGGTCGCCATCCAGCAGGTCGCCGGTGGTGGCGTTGTGATGCTGTGTTTTGACGGCACGCAAAGCCAGTGCGTCTTTTCCGACGGCACCCTGGCGAACACCCAGGTCCTGCCGCCGCTCGCCGGCTTGACGCAGCTGATGGTTCTTTCAAAGGACCGCGTGCTGGCTTTGGTTGCCGATGCGGCGGGCGTCGACGTTTGGGTGACGGATGGCACAACCGCGAATACCTACTTGAGCGACCGCTGGCCCGAGCAGCCGGAGCCTGAGCCCGTGGATCAGCCGGTCGCCGACGGGCTGCGCCTGTTCGCCTTGGAGCACCCGGTGTTTGGCCGGGAGCTGCACGTTACCGACGGTACGGTTGGCGGCACCCAGCTGCTTTTTGATCTCGGAGCCGGCCCGTCGTGGCCGTGGCAGATCATTCGTTCTGGCGACAAGGTCCTGTTTGGCGCCGACGACGGCGTGCACGGCCAGGAGCTGTTCTCGTTTGATCTGTCGTTGCTGCCGGCGGGCGCGGCGGAATCGTTCGGCTTTGGCTGCGCCGGCGGCGTCGGCGGGCTGCCGCGCTTGCGCGTCGCGGGTTCGCTGGGCGCGAGCGGCGGCGCCTCGTTCGATCTCGTTCTCAGTGGTGCGCTGGCCTCGGCGCCCGTGCTGTTCGGCTTTTCCGAGCAGCGTGCTGGCCTGCCGCTCTCGGTGCCGCCTTCGGCCGCCAGCTGCCCCGTTTGGCTTGGCGGCACGCCGCTCGTGCTGTTGTCCTCCGCGGATGCGCAGGGGCAGGCCAGCCTGACGGTTGCCGTTACGCCGACCATGATCGGGCTCGAGCTTTTTGCGCAGGGCTTTGCCGTCGAGGCCAACGGACCACTGCTCGGCTTCTTGACCGCGACCGCCGGGCTTGAAATGGTTTTTGGCCCCTGATCGCGGCCGCATCTTGGTGCCTACGCGCGGCCGCCACGTGGGCCGGTTTGGGCGCGCGCGTGGAGTTGATCGGTCGTCAGCGGCGAACGCGCCGGCGCCGGCAGCTCGTGGTAGCCGGCAGCCATGGCCGGAGCCTCAAACTCCTCCAGCTCCGCGTAGGACTCAGGCGGGAAGACGACGAAATCGTGCAGCAGCAGCGCCGCGCGCGTCGCGGCCAGTCCGGGATCACGTGCCGCCGCGAGCAGCGCTTCGCGCAGCACCTTGACGGTCTCTGGCGGCGTCTGACGGGACGTGACGTAGGGCGGCGCCAGCGCCGTGCAGGTGCAGGCCATCGGGCGCAGCCGCGCCACCGCGCCGGGGCGCACGCGGCGCAGCAGTGCGAGCACGACCGCATCGACGCAGGCGGCGTCGACATCGCCAGCCTGCAGGGCCCGCAGGCTGGCCCCGTGTGAGCCGGTCTCGACCACGTCGCCGAAGAACGCGCCGTCCTGCTGCAGCGATGCCGCCTGCGGGCGCATGGCGTTCGTGCCCGAGTGCGACGTGGCCTGGTTGATCGCCATGCGCATGCCGCGCAGCTCGGCAAAGCTGCGCCACGGTCGCTCCGCCCGCACCACCACGTAGCTGCGGTAGCGCGGTCCTTCGCAGCCTTCGGCGAGATAGCACGGCGTAGCGACCGGCACGATGGTGTCGGCGTGGTCGTAGAGCACGTCGTAGCCGCAGGCGTGGCTCAGCAGCAGCTCCGGCCGCGAGAAGTCGATCGTCGGGTCTGAGCTGCGCAGCAGTTCGGCCGGCAGATTTTCGAGACCCAGTCGGCGTAGATGGCGGGCAATGCCAGCCCACCAAGCGTCGTTGTGGGGGCGCAACTCGACGTAGTCGTACCATGGAAGTGCGGCGACAAACACCCGTTCACACTAGTGTAGTGCATCCGGTAGACGGGGGTTTTCCGGGATGCGAGGGCGTTCGTCGCAAGGAGCTGCGACGAACTCATGTTCCCTAACGCATCTTCTCTACTGTTTGTCGAGGAACCTTCTGCCGAGGAGCAGCAACGCCGTGAAGGGCGTCTTCGTGCCTGCAGGATGCCCCCCATGTCCGATGCACGACACTAGGCCGGATCGCGCGCAGAACCAGCCCTGGGTCAGCGGCTGCGCTCGGGCGTGCCATCGATCGGCTTGGCTGCATCTGGCGACGCCGATGCCGGCGGACCGAGCCCGAGCGCCTCGAGCGCGGTGCGCATCGCAGGAAGGCGCCAGATGTGGGCTTCGTGCACGGTGACGCCGACGACGACCGAGGCATCGCGCGCCGATTCGAGGGCGTAGACGTGCGACCGAGGCTGCGCGGCAAAGCTGAAGGTCGGCTCAAAGCTGACGCTGTCGAAGATCTGGATGCGATCGCGCGGCAGGCTGCACAGGAAGCCGCTGCCGTCGGGAAGCCACGCAACGGTGCTCTTGGCAGACTCGGTCGAGGTGTCGATGCGGCTCACGATCTCGCCGCTGCCGAGCTCTTGGATGCGGATGTCGCGCATGCTCGAGATGGCGACCAGGCGACTGTCGGGAGAAAACGCCGAGCGTCCGCCGACGTCGACCTGGTGCCGATAGGCCACGGAAAACGTTGCCAAGTCGAGGACTGGAATCGACACGTCGTTGTGCATGTCGACGGTGGCGTAGCGGCCGTCCGGACTCAGGTGCAGCACTTCGGCGCCGGGACATCCGTGCGCGGCGCGGCCGAGCTCCTGGAGTGTGTTCGCATCAAAGAGCGCGATGTGCTCGGCGGCAAGCCAGGCAAATCGCTGCCCGTTGCCGCTGCTTGCGACTTGGTTGTATCCCCAGGTGCTCACGGGCACCGTTGCCACGTGCTCGACGGTGATCTGGTCGCGGCCCAATCGCGTTTGCGCGCGGCTGCGCGCATAGGTGTAGACGCGGCAGCCGAACGGCCCGGACAGCGCAAAGCGATTGTCGGCGAGCCAAGCGAGCGAGGCGCGCCCCATGCGTTTGGAGTACGACGCCGGCAGGCTGCCGAGCGGCCGCAGCGTGGCTGTGTCTACGAATCGCAGGGCGTCGGGCGTGCAGAGCACCACAAAGCTCCCGCTTGGATGCAGCCAGGCAGAGCGACCCGGAAACGGGACGACGGCGCTCGTCTTCGACTGCGAGCGCAGCACGTCGATGGCTCCGCCTCGCTGGTCGTAGGCGCGCAGGATGAGGCCCGAATCCGCCCGGCTGCGGATCGTCTCAAACTGCGAGGATGAGTGGCGCTGGCGCAGGATGACGCGGCGTGCCGCGACGTCCCAGACGTGCAGCGAGTGGTCCCAGCCGTTGGTCACGAGCAGGTTGCCGGTCGCGTCCCAGCGGGTCAGCGTCACGGGCGTGCGGTGTCCGCGCAGCGGCGGGCCCAGCCTCTGGCCCTGCGTGTCGATCAGGTCGACGGTCATCGCATGGGTGCCAACCGCCATCATCTTGCCGTCCGGATGGAACGCGATATGCCATGGACTGCCGGTCGTTCGAATGTTGCGCGACGGCTGCTTGCCGGTCAGGTCGATCAGTCCGAGTGTCGGTAGGCCAAACTGCATCACGGCGAGCCAGCGATGGTTGGGGCCGAGCGCCACTCCGAGCGGTCGGTATTTGGTGCCGTCGATGCGCGCGGGCAGCAGGCGCCAATCGTCTTGGTGCAGGTGGCCGATCGCAATGCGCCCGTCCGCGAGGCCGAGCGCCGTCACGCCGCTCTGGTGTGCGTAGGTCAGGACGTCGAAGTGGCGCGGCAGGCTGTTGGCGCCGGTGCCGCGGCGCCAGCGCCACGCGTAGGCCGAGCGCGGCCGGACGGATCGCATCAGCAGCCAGTCGCCGGAATGGTCGAACGTGCACAGCGAAAACGGGGCGTCGTTCGCGTGTTCCGCCAGCACGGCGCCGTCCGCGAACGAGCGGATCTGCACCCGCCTGCCGTCGTCGGCAAACTCCGCAAAGATCCGGCCGGTTGGGTCGGTAGCGGCGAGGTTGCCCGGGCACGAAACGTCCTGCAGCAGCACTTCTGGCAGCGCGAGGCTGTCGAGGGCGTCGGCCCGAAGGTCGGCTCTCAGCGCGCGCTGCTCGGCGGCCGGGAGCTCGGCTGCATCGATTGCGTGCACGGCTTCGCGGAGTTCGGCCAGCGAAGCCGCTCGTCGACCGGGCGCGAGCGAGCGCCGGTGGTTTTCGGACGCGTAGCGCGACTGCACGATTTCCAGGCGGGCTTCGGCCGCGACGGCGCGGTCGCGTTCGAGGGCAATGCGCCAGGCGGTGGCGGCCGCCGCGCTGGCAAGCAACAGCAGGAGCGCGAAGCCGGCGATCGCGCCGGCCTGCGCGGGCTTGCGGCGGGCCCAGCGCAGCACCTTGCCGAGCTTCGTAACCGGGCGAGCCGCGATCGGCAGCCCGTCGCCAAAGGCCTGCAGGTCCTCGGCGAACGCGCGGGCGCTTGGGTAGCGATGCTGCGGCTCTTTCGCCATGGCCTTTTCGATGATGGTGGCGAGATCGCGCGGCAGGTGGGGGGCGAGCGTGCGCGGCGACGGTGCGGCATCGTGCAGCACCTTGCGGATCAGCTGGGCGCGATCGTCGGCCGCAAACGGCAGCTGCAGGGTTGCGAGTTCGAACAGCGTCACGCCGAGCGAATAGACGTCGCTGCGTTCGTCGACGCGCGCGCCCGCAACCTGCTCTGGACTGCCGTAGGCGAGCGTGCCGAGGACTTCGCCACTTACCGTCAGCTGCGAGGTTTCGCGGGTGAAGTGCGCGAGGCCAAAGTCGGTGACCCAGACGTGCGCGTTGTGGTCGATCATCAAGTTGGCTGGCTTGATGTCGCGGTGCAAAACGCCGGCTTCGTGGGCGTGTGCAAGCGCCCGCGCCGCATCCCGCACGATGCGGGCGACCGCCGAATGGGTGCGGCTGCTGGCGGCGGAGCCGGTGGCTCCAGAACCGGTGGCCCCAAAACCGGTGGCTCCAGAGCCGATCGGGTTGGGGTCTGCGCGCGTTCCTGCGGCTGCTTCGCCGCTGTCGCCGCCGCTGCTGGTTGGTGGGGCCGTCGCTGTGCTGGTGCCGACGTGGGGCGTTCGCTGCAGCAGCCGTCGCGCCATGGCCACGTGGGAACCGCTTTCGCCGGCATCGTCGGCGCGCGCGCCTTCGAGAACGCGCCGCAGGCTGATGCCTTCGACGAGCTGCATGACGTAGTAGTGCACGTCGTGCTCCGAGCCGAAGGCATACACGGGGACGATGTTGGGGTGCTGCAGGCTGGCGGCAGCGCGCGCTTCGTTGCGAAAGCGCTGCACGCGCGTTTCGTCGGCAAGGCCGTTGCTGCGGAGCACCTTGAGCGCGACCCGGCGGCCGAGCGACAGCTGCTCGGCTTCGTAGACAATGCCCATGGCGCCGCGGCCGAGTTCGCTCAGCAGCCGGTAGTCGCCGAGGGTCGGCAGCGTGGTGCCTTCGGCCAGCGCGTCGTCGATGCGGCGCAGGGCGCCGAGGCTCTGCAGCAGCTCGTTGGCCGCGGCCGTTTCGAGGCCGGCAAGCATGTCGGGCCCCATAGCGGCAGCGCCGTCGTTTTCGAGCATGCGGCCGAGGGCTTCCGCCGCGCGTCGCTCGGCTTCGCTGCGCGGCTGCAGGCTGTCGTCGTTGGGGTTCACGTGATGGCCGCCCATGTTCGGGGCGCAAGGTTACGGGCTAGGGCGCGGCGTTGGACTCGCCGCGGCGTGTGCCGCCGCCGCCGCCGCCGAGCGAGCGGCTCGGCAGCGACAGGCTTTCGGTCTCGCCAAATGCGTTGCGCAGAGCCCGCAGCGCGCGCAGCAGCAGCATCGATGTTGCCGGCGGGGTCTTGCCGATGCGGGACGCAATCTCGGTGATCCGGAGCCCTTCGATCCGCGCCAGCATGACCACTTCGCGATGGCTTGGGGTCAGCTCGGCCAGAGCGCTCTGCAGCCGTTCGAAGCGTTCTTCCTGGCGCATAAGGCGCACGGGGGTGGCGTCTTCGTCGGACTGCGGCTCCTCGATTTCCGGCAGGGGGGAGTCGCACTGCCGGTCCTGGTAGGTGCGCCGCACGCGGTTGCGGGCAACCGTAGTCAGCCAGCCTTCGAAGGCCCGCTCGCCCTGCCACTCCAGCGTGGGCAGTGACTCTACGGCGGCCAACAGGGTTTCCTGCAGCACGTCGTCCGGCTCGAGTCGGCGCTTGGCGGGGGGCGGCAGGCGCAGGTGGATGACCGCCAGCAGGCGCGGCCGCACCGGTGCGACGAGGGCGGAGAACGCATCGAGGTCGCCGGACTTGGCGCGCTCGAAGAGCTGTTGTGGCGTTTCTTCCGCGTGCATAAGTAGAGTGTAGCAGCGGCCTGCCGCGCCGGACGCAACGCGAGAATTGGGGCGAAAACGAGAAATCGAGCCGGTCGGCACGCGCCGTGGCCGGAGCGGTTGGCGTCGATCCGAAAGTCGTGCCAGGAGAGCGAGGATGTCGTTGACCGAGGGCCGCGGCCTCGCTAGCCTGCTTCGCCCTTCGAACCGGGCCCAGCAATGAAACTCAAGGTCAGCAACTCCAAGACGAAGCGCCTAAAGAAGGTTGGCTTCCGTACCCGCAGCAAGACAGCCGGTGGTCGCAAGATCATCAAGCGGAAGATCAAGCGCAGCGGCAAGTTCCGGGTGGGATAGCGCCGCAGCCGGATAGTTCTGCAGCCGGATAATTCTGCAGCCGGATAGTGCCGCAGCCGGACGGCCGCCTGCACGCGACTCTCGCTAGCACTTTCCGAGCGCACACGTTGCTTCGCTCATGCCCCTCGTTTCGCTTTGGGGCCCTTTCGGGTTTTGGGTGTCTGTGCACTCATGCGATGCACCCGGTTGCCCGCGCTCTGGGGCCTGCGTCCGAGCGCCTAGCGCTTGTTGATCAGGGCCCTGGCGAAGGACTGGCCGATTTGGGCCATGGTCTTGGCGCAGCCTAGGTAGTGGTAGGCGGCGTTGGATGTGGCGCGCGACCAGATCGCTTCTTTGGCGGGGCCGATGAGCTTGGTGCGGTAGTCGGCTATGTAGGCGGCCTGCTCGGCTTTGGACATGGAGCCGTCGGCGTTGGCGTGCTTCTTGTTCTTGTTCTTGAGCATGCGGGCCATGTCGGC
Organism: Planctomycetota bacterium; assembly: GCA_045105235.1. GTDB lineage: Bacteria > Planctomycetota > UBA1135 > UBA1135 > UBA2386. The sequence goes on from JBGCDH010000084.1 coordinate 45,546, forward strand.
GGCCTGCCCGCGCAGCTTGGCGATGTCTCGCAGCTGCTCGTCCCAGCACTTCGCGGTTTCAACGGCGAAGACGTTGCCGCGGAACTCGGGCATCGCCGCGGGCGCGGCCATGGCCTGGCGAAAGTTGCGGTGCACCTTGTCGTAGCGGCCACCTTCTTGCGTGCCGTCGAGCGTGCCGCCGACGCCCATGACGCCGATCACGAACGGCAGCTTGGGCTGCTGCAGGTCGCGGCGCACATCGCGGATGAAGTGGGCGAGGTTGTCGGAGTAGGCCCGGTAGCCGTTGGGCTGGTCGCGCTCGGGATAGGTGCCGCGGTCGGTCATGTCGTTCCAGCCTTGGAACCAGACGAAGCCATCGAGCTGGTAGCCGTGCTCGGCCCGGTAGTCGGGGCAGTAACGCGGTAGATCCTTGAGCACCCGCTGCACGTAGGCGATCGTTTCGCGGTAGTAGTGGCCCGTGGCGTCGGCTTTCGCCTTGATCGCCTCGTCGAGCTGCTTGCCGCCGTTTTCGATTTGGTCGATCTGCTTGGGCGTGAACCGGTAGGCGCCGGCGGACGGTGGCCGAAAGTCCGTGTGCAGCGACTTGCCGCCCCAGGCGGTCTTGATCAGCAGCACCGGGCCGTCGTGGTGCTCGGCCATGGTCAGCCCAAACGTCCACTCGGGCCCCATCTTGTCGTCCGACTTGGCGGGGTTGCGGCGCGCGCCGTAGCCGGCGGTCAGCTGGCCAAAGACCTCTTCGCCGTCCTTGCCGGTGCCGCCGCCGGTGCGGTAGGCGATGAAGCAATTGTCGACCGGCCGCGGTGCGCCTTCCTGGTCGCGAAGCTTGGCCAAGAGCGGTCGGGTCGCTTCGTCGTCGGCGAGGTAGTCGAGCGTGCGGAGCTTGGCGTGGCCCTGCATGTTGGATTGCCCGCACAGGACATAGACGTGCAGCCGCGTCGACGGTGCGGCGGCGGCCGCCGCGTTTTGCGCCGGCAGGCTGCCGGCCGGTGAGCTGAGCAGTGCGAGTGCGAGGAGGGGGGCGGGGAGAAGTCGACCGTGTCGGAGCCTGCGCATGGCGGCAGCGTAGTCGAATGCTTGGGCTGTGGCGGGGTCGGCGTTGTCGCGACGTGGTCAGGGCCCGTCAGCGATTCGGCTCGCGTGTCGAATCGATGGCTCTACGAAGCAGCCGGCGCCACTGCCGCCTGCAGCGCCTGGCGCGCGCGCGCAAGCCGCGAGCGCACCGTGCCGATCGGAACCCCCAGCTTTGCGGCGAGCGTGCGATAGTCTTGACCCTTGGTCTCGTAGAGGTCGAGGGCGCGGCGCTGTTCGGCCGGCAGCGAGTCGCGGACGGCGGTGATCAGGTCGCCGATCTCGTGCGCGGCGGCGATGTGCAGCGGGTTGTCACAGTCGGTGTGCAGTTCGCAGTGTTGCGTGGCCCGGTGCTCGTGCTGCATGCGGCGGCGCAAAGAACGTCGCAGGTGCCGGCAGCGATTGACGGTCGTGCGAAGCAGCCAGCGAACCGGCTGATCGGGCATTTCGGGCTGCTGGCTCATCGACAGCAGCGCCTCTTGGACGGCGTCCTGCGCCAAGTGGTCGCAGCCCAAGAAGCGCACGGCGCAGGCGAGCACCGGCCGCAAGTCTTGCTGGGTGAGTTCGGGGAACTGCGCGCGATCGACCATCGATGGCGGAGGCAGTGCGGAAACAGAGGTCATGACGGAGTCCGGGACGAGTAGCGAGACCGCGCACGATCGCGATCGCCGGCATAAGCCGGCGGCGATCGCGCATGCAAACAAGCAGCGAATCAGCCTTCGCTGCGGGGCGGTGCTCGCGGTGCCGGGAGGCGAACCAGGCTGGCGGCGAACACCACCCCTGTCGCCCGCATGCCGCGCATCCCCGGATGGCTGCGCGCAATCTGCAGATCTGGCGCCGTTGGCTGGTCCGCCGGGGTGCCCTCTTCGATGGCGCAGGCAAGGCAGAAGTGTGCCTCACCAGCTGCGTCGGCTGATTCGCCTTCGCGCGCTTGCGACGACTCCTCGGCGGCGGATGCGTGCGCGACGCCGCACGAGCAGGTGGCGGCAGCAAAAGCCGTCACGCTGTGTTCGTTCGCCGCGATGCCGTGGCCGTGGACGTGGCCGTGCGCATGCCCGTGGGTATGCAGCGCCGGCAGCAGCACCCGCAGTACGATGCCGAGCAGCGCAATCGCGCTGGCGAGCTTCGTAAGGGTGCGGGCCTGGATCATCGGGCGGAGAGTGTAGGCCGCCACCTTCGGCTTGCCCAGTCCCCGAAGGCGTCGGCCCCGCAGAATCTACGATTTCGGGGAACCGTGACGCTTTGATCGGCACCCGTTACACGTGCAGTCCCAGATGATCCGTGTGCTTGTGAACCGTGCGCTTGTCGCGTCTCTATCGGCCGCGCTGTTGGCCGCGTGCCCGGCTCAGGATCCCGCCGGCGCCGCCGGCGGCAGCGGCAGCGGCAGCGGCAGCGGCAGCGGCAGCTCCGCCCAAGGAGAGGCCGCCCAAGGCAGTCGCGCTCCGAGCCGTCGCGCCCCGAACATCGTCACGGTCGGCACCCATCAGCGCATGACGCTGCCGCGCGACGTCAAGCGGCTGGCGGTGGGCGACGAGCAGGTGGTCACGGTCGAGCTGCTCGATACCCGGCAGCTGCTGGTCCTCGGCCGCCGTGCCGGCACCACGACCGTTCTTGCCTGGTACGACGACGGCAGCTACGAGCCACTGCTGTTCCGCGTGCAGCAGGATCTGTCGCTGCTGCAGATCGCGATCGACGACATCTGTCCCGGCGTGCGCGCGCAGATCGCGCCGGACCGCGACGCCCTGGTTCTGACCGGGACGGTGCCGGACGAACTGCATCGGCAGGCGGTTCTGCGGGCGGCGGAGAGCTACCTGTCGGCGGAGCCACGCGGTGCGCTGCGCGTAGCAGCGTCCGAAGGCGCTGCCGGACGAGGGCGCCGCGGCCCGCAGGTGCAGTTCGACGCGAGCGAAGGCGATGGCGGCAGCGAGCGCGGCGGGGCGGCGCGGGTCATCGATCTGCTGCGTCTCGCCGAGCTGCCGGCGACGCTCGAGGCGCGCATCCTGACGGCCATCCAGCCGATTGCCGGCAACGACGTGCGCGTGCGGCGTCTGCAGCGCAACCCGCTTTCCGACGACGAAGCCGATGTGCTCGTGCTCGAAGGTTCGGTCCCGGACCAGATCGCCCTGGTGCGCTCCATGCAGCTGGCGGCTCGGCTGTTTCTTGGCGACGGCGCGGGGGCCGGCGACTCGAGCCGCAACTCCATTGAAGTGCTCGCCGACGAGGCCGGCGGGCTGGTTGCTGGCGGCGGCAACCAGCAGGGGCAGGGCGCGGGCGGCGGCGGCGGCGGCCAGAACATTGGTGGCGGCCAGGGCGGCGGTGGTCAGGGCGGCGGCCAGGGCGGCGGCGGCTTTGCCGGCGGCGGCGGAGTTGGCGTGCAGCGCAACGAGATCAACCGCAACCTTGGGCGCGCGACGGTGCTGTCGATGGCGAAGGGGCGCATTCTCTCGTTCCTCGAGGTCCGTGACCGGCCGCAGGTCCGCGTTGCGGTGCAGCTGTTCGAGATTGACCGGGACCGGCTGTTCCAGTTTTCGTCGGAGATCCAGGCGCTGGGCTCGGACTTCGACCAGCCGTTGCTAAACCCGAGCCAGGTCGGCAGCGCCATCCAGCCCACGCCGGCGAACGTCGGCGCGTTCTCGGACAACGACGTGCAGGCGGGCCTGGCGTCGCTGGCCAATGGCTTCAGCCAGCAGATCCAGGTCAGCGGGCGACGGTTCGCGCTCGACACGCTGCTCCAGGCGCTCGAAGCCCGAGGCATTGCACGGCGGCTGTCGAGCCCGGTGCTGACCGTCCTCAACGGCGAGACGGCACAGTTTCAGGTCGGCGGTGAAATCCCGGTGCCGCAGGCGTTTACGCCAGCTGCTGGAGGCGCCAGCGGCCTCGGTACCTTTGCGTCCGTCGACTTTCGTGCGTTTGGCGTCGGCTTGGGGATCCGGCCGCTGGTCGGCAGCGGCGGCGAGGTCACCCTCGACCTGAGTTCGATCGTCTCGCAGCCCGATGAGGCGCTGACCACGGTCGTGCGCGATTCGACCGGGACGACACCGCAGACGACCGCGTTTGCGACCCGGGCGCTGCGCACCAACGCGCGGCTGCAGGACGGGCAAAGCCTGCTCGTCGGCGGGCTGGTCTCGCGGTCCCTGCGCGACGATGTGTCAAAGACCCCGCTGCTCGGCGATATCCCCCTGCTGGGGTGGCTGTTTCGCTCGACGAACACCAACTTCAGCCAGTCCGAGCTCTTCGTTCTGGTCAGCCCCAGCGTCGTGCGTCCACCGGTCGCCGGCAGCGAGCTGTGGCTGCAGCCAGGCCTCGGCGAGACCTTGGCGTCGGTCGTTACGCCTGAGCGAGTGGTTGAGCCCGGGAGCGGGGACAGCGACAGCGAAGGCGGCACCTCCCGTGAGGAGCGCTGAAGCGAATCTGAAAAAAATGCCCGAGGGCGGGGAACTCACGTCATGCGAGCGGCACCTAGACCACGACAGGCGTGCTCTAGACAGCCGCGTCGCCTTGGGCGCCCTGACCCGCACACCCCCAACTATTGAGAACCATGAACAAGCTTCTGAAGAACAAGAAGGGCTCGGCCCTCGTTGAGTACGGCCTCCTGATCGCTGGCGTCGCCCTCGTTTCGGCTGCCGCCGTTTCCGTCTTTGGCCACAAGACCAACGACCTGATCAGCGCCACGGCGACGATCCTGCCGGGCGCACACGATGACGACAACGGCCCGATCGTCAGCGCCAAGCTGATCGAGACGACCCGCGACCCGAACAACAGCGACGCCATCATCCTGGACGCCGCTGCAGCCGGCACCGAGACCCCGCGCCTCGGCAACAACCTGCTCGGCGCCAGCTTCAACCAGCCTGGCGGCACCGGCAACGTGCTCGGCACGACGCTGGTCATCGAGGCCAACTAGTCCTCACTGCCGAGTCGGCGTGCGGCGAGTCGGCGTGCGGCGAGTCGGCGCGCGGCGACCCGGTCGCTGCTGGCCCGGCGCCATCGAGACGTAGCAGAATGCGGACATCCTCGCCGAGGGTGTCCGCGTTTCTGCGTCTTGGACCGAATCCTTCATCTCTCCGCCATGAACTCGTCACACGCCGTCGCCATCGCCGCTTTCGCGCTGCTGATCGTCGCCGTCATCTGTGACCTGCGATCGCGCACGATCCCCGACTCGCTGTCGGTGGCGCTGTGCGTGCTCGGCCTGCTTGCCGCATGGCGGCACTGGCACGACGTTTCGCTGACGCAGGCGGGGCTGGGCTTGGGGCTCGGTTTCGCCATCGGGGCGGCGCTGTTTTATCTCGGCGCGATGGGCGGCGGCGACGCCAAGATCGCCGCCGGGCTTGGCGCCGTCTGCGGCTGGGCGTTGCTGCTCGAGGTCCTGTTCGCGACGGCGCTTGTTGGCGGGCTCTTGTCGGTCTGGGCGAAGCGCCGCCAGATGGAGTCGCTGCCGTACGCGCCCGCATTCGCCGGCGGCTTTGCGCTGACGATGAGCATTGCTTGGACGCTGCCGCCGAGTTCGGGGCTGTGGAGTTTGGTTACGGGGAGGGGCGCATGATCGTGCACGTCGAAGTCCGCCGCGAGCGCGGCGCTGTTCTGGTCGAGTTTGCCGTCGTTTCGCTGGTGCTCTATCTGCTGCTGGCGGCGCTGCTGTCGTTTGGCACGATGATCCAGGCGGCCCAGGTCGCCCAGGACGTTGCGCGGCTGGCCGCGCGCGAGCTCGCGTTGACGCCGCTGCCGGCCACGCTGACGTTTGAGCAGGCGCTCGCCGCCACCGACGACCGCATCTTCGATCCCAACCAGCTGGTCGTCGACCTCGAGGCCGTGACCGAAGCGGGCCTCGAACTGGAGGAGCATTTTGCGACGATGCCGCTCGTCAACCGCGCGCTGCGCCCCGTGTTCGTTTTTGACCAGGTTGCCGGCCGCCGCGTGCTGCGCTTCCCGGGGGCGGTGCTGATTTCGCCTCAGCCAACCGTGTTCAACGCTGGTCTGACCGTCGGCGTGCCGCAGGTCGTGGCGCGGGCGGCGGGCGGCGGCGAGACGGTGCGCTGGCTGCCGGTCGTCGAAGAGATTCGGCCGGACGCGAGCAACCCTGCGAGTGGACCGTTTTCTGCTGCGGCGGCGGGCGCCGATCGCGGCATGGTCGCACTGCGCGTCAACATCCCGTCGACGGCGTCGGCGCTCGCGTCCTACGACGCGCCGAGCACGTGGCCGCCGGCTCCGAACGCCGGCCAGCCGCACCTCGCCGGACCCGTCACCAGCGCGCCCGGATCGGCACCGCCATTCGGTACGCCCTTTCCAACGGCCGTCAGCGAGGGAGTTGGCGTGCTCGGCGGCGAACAGGGCCTCGGCGAGATGGGCTCGCTCGGCGTCGTGGTTCGCCCCTTCCGCCGCGTTTTTGTGGGCCAAGCGCTGTTCCGGCGCGAGGTCTACCAGTAGCGCCCAGCCGGCGTCAGACCGCTCGCGGCGGCCAGCCCGCGGCCAGCATCGAATACACCCTGAGACGACAGCCAAGACGACCCCCAGAATCCGACACCATGGCCAACCGACACCGCCCCGTTTCCCCGCGCTCGCGTTCGCGCTCCAGCCTGCTCTCGAGGCTGGCCGTCCCGATTGGGATCGCCGCGCTGCTGCTGATTGGTTTGGCGGTCTACACGGTCATCAATGGCGAACTGCGCCTGCCGTTTGGCGGTGGCGTGCTGTTTGCCTTTGAGAAGGAAAAGCCGCCGCAGCAGGCCGCGGTAGCGACGCTGCCTGACGGCACGGTGGGCGTTTTTGCTTGCCCGCGTGCTTTGCCGGCGTTCACGCGGATCACGCGCGAACACCTGCTGACGCGAGAGGGACTGCACACGGTGCCGGTTGTCGAACAAGCAATCGAACCGAACGGCCTGTTCCGCGCCGATGTGGATGGACTCAAGAGCCTGCTCGGCCGCGTTCTGCGCCGCGCCAAGCCGGTCAACTTTGCGTTTACCGAGAAGGACCTGCTGCCCATCGGCACGCGCCCCGGCCCGAGCGCCGGCATCCCGCCGGGCCGCCGCGGCATGTGGATCGACACGGCCAAGATTGCCGGCCTTACCGATACGCGCGCTGGCGACCTCGTCGACCTGCTGGCGGCCAAGGCGATGGATCGTGCGCCGCGTGCCGACACCAGCGTGCTCGGCAACATCGCCGATCCGGTCATGAAGGCGCGCCTCGATGCCGTGGTCAGCCGCGGCGCCGGCGCCGGCGTCGATCAAGCCAGTTCGTGGGTGGTGGCGCGCGGCGCGATGGTGATCACGCCGATGCGCAGCCGCGAACTCAACCCCGGCAGCGGCGTCGGCGGCAAGCCCGGCGAGACCGTCGAAGAAGTCTTCCTCGCGATGGCTCCGCAGGAAGTCGCGTCGTTTGGCCAGGCGCTTGCGCAAGGCGTGACGATGATCGCCGCGCCGCGCTCGGGCCAGCCCGAGACGGCAGTTTTCGAGATCGAGGATTCGCTGCCCGTGGATCCCAACGCGGAGATTCGACGTTTGCTGATTGGCGGCGGCGATCGCGATGGCGAGAACGGCGGCGATGACAACGGCGAAGGCGAGAGTGCCCCGTCGCTGGGCATGGTCGAGGTGATCCAGGGCGGCCAGCGGAGCACGGTGACGGTGCCCCGCGCCGCCGTACGCCGCGCGAACAAGTCCGCGGCGAAGACTGCAAAGGAAAAGCGTTGAGCGAAGCGCGTTCGACCAAGCGCTGCGACGAGCAGTCGGGAACGGTGCTGGTGCTGTTCGCGCTGATCCTGGTTGGCGTGTTCGGCCTCCTCGGTGTCGTCGTCGACGGCGGCCGCCTGCGCATCGCCAAGCAGCAGCTCGATGCCGGCGCCGAAAGTGCGGCCCTTGAAGGCCTTCGCTTCAAGGATCGCGGCGGCGATGCGGCGCGGCGACGGCGCGCGCTGGCGGCAGTGGCGCGCCAGTGGGACGACGACCTGGACGCGAGCAACGGCGATGCCATCGGCCTCGGGGCCGGGTCGCTGCCGATTGTTCAAAACGCAACGCCGCTGGGCGGGGACATCGTGGTGGCCGCTGCGCGAGCCTGGAAGCCCGCGGCGTCGCTGCAGCAAAACGTCGGCAATGCGGCGCACGGCGACATGGTCGCCGGCGTGCACCTAGACGGCGGCGCGCCGATCGAAAACGACACCTTCCAGCGCCAGGATTTCGCGCCCACCGCAGCCGGTAGTGCGCCGGCGACGCTGGCCGCAGCGCCGGCGTTCCTGGTGCGACTGCGCCGCGCAACGCAACGACTCGCGCTCGATCGTCAGTTCGGTGTGAGTTCGGCCGGTCCTTCGCTCGAATGGCTGTGGGCCCGCGGCAGCGCCTGGCAGGAACCCGGCGCCGGCGAAGCTGGCCAGGGCCGCAGCGCCGGCATGACGATCCGGGCTGCATCGATCGCCTCGACCGAGCGCGCACTGATCGTCTCGGCGGATCCGGTTGCCGGCACGACGCTGGCTTCGTTTGCGCTGCGTGTTGACGCCGCCTCATCGTGGAACGCGACGGCCGTTGGCGCGGCCCTTGTGCTCGACGTTGGCGCGACCGGCGCGCTCACGGTTGCGGGCGCCGAGCAGGGCGTGGCCCTGGCCGGCCCGGCCGCACGCGTCGGCGATGCGATCCTCGCGGCTCCTTCGGCGCTGACCGCGGTCGCCGCCGCCAGCGAGCTGCTCGTGGCGGTCTACGCGCCGATCGGCGGGCAGCGGCGAATCGTCGGCTTCACGCTCGCGACAGCCGCCCTCACCGGAACTCCTCCTGGCGCGTCCGTCACGGTCACGCGCCTTCCGGCCGCCGTGTTGCCGGCGGGCGCGTCCAGCGTCTCGCCGGCAGCGCTCGATGCGCGGCTCGCCCTCGAACTGACTCCGGGTCTCGCAGCGCTGCACGCGACGTTCGCCGGACCCGTGCTGGCCCCTGTTCTCCGTCGCTAGATCATGACTCGCCCTATTGCGCTCCTGCTGGTCTCAAACGATCCGGACATGGCCGCCGAGTGGCAGGCCTCCGAAGATGGCCTGTCGGATATCCGCCTGCTGACCCGATTCGCGGACAGCCCTCGCGAAGCCCTGCGCGCGGCGCAGGCACAGCAGCCGGACGTCATCTGTGTTCCGGCGAACGGCCGGCCCCAGGAGTTTGAAGCGTTCGTCGCGGAGCTGCGTGATGCGGCCCCGTCGGCAGCGCTCGTCGGCCTGCTCGACCGGCGCCAGTTTGCGAGCGGCGATGACGAGACGGCGTTTGTCGTCGCGGCGACGCGAGCTGGGCTGCGCGATTTCCTGCGTCGGCCGCTGTCTTCTTCCGAACTCGGCGCCTGCCTGCGGCGCATCCAGGATTCGGGGCAGCGCAGCGCCGGCACGACAGGCCAGGCGGGGCGCGTCACGGTCTTCATCAGCAACAAGGGCGGCGTGGGCAAGACGACGCTGGCGGTCAACGTCGCCTGCGAACTGGCGCAGCGGGCGCCGGGGCGCGTGCTGCTCGTCGACGCATCGCTGCAGCTCGGCCTGTGCGCGACGATGCTCGATCTCGAGTCGTCGGTGACGATGCACGACGTCGTGACGCAGATGGACCGGCTCGACGCGACGCTGCTGCGCGAACTGACGATTCGCCACGACAGCGGCCTGGACCTGCTGGCCGCGCCGAGCAGCGCCGTCGAGGCCGCCGCCGTCAGCGAAGAGCACCTGTCGCGCATGCTGGCCGTCGCGCGCTCGGCCTACGACCACGTGGTTGTCGACACCTTCCCGATCCTCGACGGCATCGCGATCGCAACCTTCGACCGCGCCGACGAGATCTGGCAGGTGGTTGCGCCGACCGTGCCGACCGTGCTGGGGGCCGAGCGCCTCAACGCGCTGCTCGAGGACGTTGGCGTCGAACGCGCGCGGCAGCGCATCGTCGTCAACACGTCGGTTCCGAACCATGCGGGGCGGCTGTCGCCCGGCGACGTCGCGGATCGACTCGGCCGCAACGTCGACGTCGTCGTGCCGTTCCGCAAGGCGGCGGTTGCGGCGTGCAACAGCGGGCGGCCTGTGGTGCTCACCGTTTCGCGGTGGAACGGCTTCCGCCGGCGGGTCGCGGAGATTGCCGACCTGGTCGATGCGGCGGATCGGGCGCTGGTGGGGGCGACGGATGAGTGAGCGCCCGAAAACCGACGAGGCGCCGAAGCCCGGCGAGGCCCCGAAACCCGCTCAAAGCGCGATGCCGCGTGAAGGTGCGGTGGCCAGTGGCCGCGGTCTTTTCCGCGGTTCGCGCGCGGCCGAGATGGTGGCGCGCGTGCAGCGCATCTCGCGGCAGCAGGCGGCGGCCGGGGCCGGCACAGCCGCTGCCCCGTCCGTCGAAGAACGCCGTCCGGCGACCGACTACGCGTCGGTAAAGGGCGAGCTGCAGTCGCGCCTGCTGGAGGAACTGTCCGAGCGGGATCTGTTGGGTGCCGGCGAAGAGCGCATTGCTTCGTTCGTCACCGAGTTTGCCGATCAGGTCTTGGTTGGCGAGGACCTGCCGCTCAACGAGAGCGAGCGCGAACAGCTCGGCCGAGACCTGCTGCAGGAGACGCTCGGCCTCGGTCCGCTCGCTCCGCTGGTCCTGGACCCAGCCGTCACCGATGTGCTCGTCAATGGACCCGACAAGGTGTTCGTTGAGCGGTTTGGCAGCTTGGAGCGCAGCGACGTTCGCTTCCGCGACGGGGAGCACCTGCTGCGCGTGATCGAGCGCATTGCTGCGCGCGCGGGCCGCCGCATCGACCAGTCCTCGCCGATGGCGGATTTCCGCCTGCCGGACGGCAGCCGCGTCAACGCGACCATTCCGCCGGTTTCGATCGACTACCCGACGCTGTCGATCCGGCGTTTTGGCCATCGGCGGCTGCGCGGCTCCGACTTGCTGCGCTACGGCTCGGCCAATGACTCGATGCTGCACTTTCTGCGGGAAGCCGTTCGGTGTCGCACCAACGTGGTCATTTCGGGCGGCACCGGCGCCGGCAAGTCGACGCTGCTCGGCGCGCTCGCCGAGGCAATTCCGAGCAACGAGCGCATCGTCACGATCGAGGATACCGCCGAGCTGCAGCTCGATCAGCCGCACGTCGTGCGGCTCGAAAGCCGTCCGGTCAACACCGAAGGGGCCGGCGAGATCTCGATCCGCCAGCTCGTCGTCAACTCGCTGCGCATGCGTCCCGATCGCATCCTGGTGGGCGAGGTGCGCAGCGGCGAGACGCTCGACATGCTGCAGGCGATGAACACCGGGCACGAGGGCAGTTTGACGACGGTGCACGCCAACTCGCCGCGCGATGCGCTGAGCCGCCTGGAGACGATGGTGCTGATGGCCGGCACCGAGCTGCCCTCGCGCGCCATCCGCGAACAGATCACCTCTGCCGTGCAGATGCTCGTGCACGTCAACCGCGGCGAAGACGGCGTGCGCCGCATCGAGAGCATCAGCGAGATCACGGGGCTCGAGAGCGAGACGCCGCTGATGCAGGAGATCTTTCGCTGGCATCGCTCGGGCCGCACCGAGCGCCGCGTCGAGGGACATCACACCGCAACGGGCATCACGCCGCGCCTTGCGGAGCGTTTGCGCGAGCGCGGCGCGGACCTGCCGCAGAGTCTGTTTGTCGCCACATCGTCGGCAGCCGCGGCTGGCCACGGTGACGCCAGCGGGGATCGCAGCAGCGGAGGCCGCGACGCGTGAGCGACCTCTCCGTTGAGTTCTCCCGCGCGCCGTC
>JBGCDH010000085.1:0-23958 GCA_045105235.1 Planctomycetota bacterium
GTTGTCTAGATCCACCACGCGGATGGCATTGTGAGCGCCAAGGCTGCCCGGAACGTGCGTCCGGAAGAGGCGGTTCGACAGGGATTCATCATACACAAACAGGTCCCCGGCCAGCGTCGTCACGATAACCTCGTCAGATCCGTTGCCAGGGAGAAGGTCTGCAACATGAAGCCCAACGATGCCGTAGCCACCGCGCGGATCCGCAGGAGAGGGCGACAATTCGAGCGAAGCCGTCTCGGTAAAGCCCGAGCCAGCGGTCCAAACCCATCGACGCACAGTGCTTGCTGCAACCTCGCTGTCACCGAGTGTTCCGTTCGCCAGACCATATTCGGCAGGCCTCGGCATCGGAGCGTAGACAGATCCCGACCAAACGGTGATCGCACCACCAGGCTCCGCACGCGAGGCAAGCGCCGACCCTCCGAAGCCAACGTCGGAGGCCGAGTCGACGGAGGCTGCACCGGGTAACGTATGCGCGCTGTCGTCATCCGTTCGGAGCCCGGGAGCCTCAATGGCTCGAAGTCGCCAGCCGGGGCAGCTCAGAATCACGAGTGCCTCCCCGGTAGGGAGCCGGTGTGCACGCGCTGCCTGGCTGTTCATGATCGAAGTGCTAGCCGTCAAACTGCGCAACTCGTCCCGAACGCGACGGAGCGCATGATTGCGCTGCAGCTGCGCGAGCTGAAGGCGGATCGTGTCATCGATCGCCACGTCTACGCCGAAGTTCCGCCCCGCGTCGAATACGAGATCACCGAGTTCGGACAGTCGCTCGAAGCGATCCTCGATTCGATGATGGCCTGGGGCAGCGCGTTCAAAGCCCGTCGATTGGCAGAGGAAGCCGACGATGGAACCGAAGGTCGATCGAACGGCGAAAGCCGCGCGTAGTCGCATCGACAAGGCTCGATCTCCGAGCAGCACGCTCCGCATCATCGCGCCGGCCGACAACGGAGACACGGCCGCGAGCCGAGCGTTCGCGGCGCTTGGTGCTACGTCCTTTGCAGCCGAACGTCGTCTCCATCGCGCACGCCGAGACGATTCCCCCTCCGAGCGCTTTTCGTTCGCCACGCCAATCGGCCTACGAAAATCGCGCACCCCGGCGGGAATAGGCACAAGCAACGGCTGGTCGAATGCCCAAGGAAAATCGACATGCCCAGCCCAGATCCAGCCCTGCTTCTCACGATCTCGACGCTGCTTGCTTCCGCGGCCGCTTGCCAGGCACCGGCCGTCAACGAAGAACCAGCTGACGCCGCAGTCCACAGAGCCTTCTTCGTGAAGAGTCTGATGCAGACGAGCCCAAAGATGCCGCCGCGCTCGCTCCGCGTTGGCAAGATCGTGCGTACGCCGAGCAAGGATTTCGTCGACCACACGGTGAAGATGGCTTTCGTGCACGAGGGCCGCACCCTGCCGGTGGCCGAATCGCTGCTGTCTGCTTTGATCCACAACATCGAATCGCAGTCGATCTGGCGCCTGAAACGAGCCTGCTTCGAACGCGTGGCGGGCAATGACCGCCCCTGGAAGGTGGCGGAGCTCGTCTTCGGATTCCGTAAACGAACGGACCAGCAAAAAGGCGCCGCCCCAACCGAGCAGAAGGCGTCGCCTGCGCTCACACAATTCCTGCGCTCGCTCGCCCGCAAGGCCCCGAAGCAAGCCACCTATCGAAGCATCCAACTCGATCTGGCCGCGAAGCAGCCGATACTCACCGCGTCCGTCGAGATCGTTGGCAAAGACTACAAGCAACGCTTCTTCGCTCTCGAGACGTCACTGCTCGATACGTGCAAGAAGCCAAAGAGCGCGTTCGTCGACGTTCGCTGGGGCGGCGGAGAAAAGCCGATCGCAACCGATGGCAAGCAGGTTCAAGGCGCGGTGTTCACGCTCGAGCTGCGGATCCGAAAGCAGTAGGCCAGCGCCCCCAGAGCGCGCTCTGTCCATCGCGCCATCGAGGGAGCCGCTCAGCGGCCCGCAGACAGCGAAAACGCCTCAAAGCCGACGGAGCCCTCATCGTGCACAAAGACCCCGTGCTCCAGCGTGCCCACCAACAGCCTGCCGCCCGCATCGCGGCAGATACAGATCGCGTAGGCACCGCTCACGAGCGGGTAGAACGCCACTTCTTCATCGCGATAACTCACCACCCCATTGCCGCCCGCCGCCATCCACAGTGTTCCGGCAGCATCCTCGACGATCGCCGGGAAGAAGACGAAGTTCTCGTCCTCGTCCGCCGCCGCCTCCGGCACGCCGCGCTTTGGCTCAAACCGCAGCGTTGCGGGACCGGTTTCCTGCTTCTGGCTCACCGGCTCAAACCGGTAGCGGTGGCGCGTGTTGCAGATCCAAAAGTCGCCCGCCCGGTCTTCGAAGATCGAGCGGATGCCAAAGGCGCCGCCGCTCGGGGTCGTGGTCAGGTGCTCTTCGTACATCCAGGCGACCTCCTTGCCGTCGTAGCGGCACAGACCGGCGCCCGCCGTGCCAAACCACAGGTGACCGCGGCGGTCCCGATAGACCGAGTAGATGTCGCCCGGATCCCACGAAAACGGCGGCGACTGCTGCGCCGCCTGGATGCCTTTGGCAGGGTTCGGGGGCAGCTGCATGTGGTGCAGCTTGTGCCCGTCGTAGCGCACCGGCGCGGTGGCGAGGGACCGCACGGCGCTCGGCCCGTAGATGAGCCAGAGGTCTTGCGGGTCAAACGTGTAGTCCGCCAGCGGCGTCGGCTCCGGATCCCATGCCAACGCCGCCAAGCGCTCGCCGTCCAACCGGCTGACCCCCTTGGTCGTCGCAATCAGGATCTCGCCGCCATCCCCGTGCTCGTAGAGCCCGCGCACCTGACCACCAGCTAGCCCGTCCTCGACCCCGTAGTGCGTGACGCTCTTGCCGTCGAAGCGATAGGCGCCGCTACCGTTGCTGCCGAACCACAGATCACCGCTCTTTGCCTGCAGGATGCTCCAGATGCGGGCATCGAGCTTGTCCACCGTTCGCCCGATGGCACTCCCGCCGGCACTCGCACCGGCGCCTGCCGCCTCGGATTCCGGCAGCGACTGGCTACAGCCCGTCGAGCAGGCGAGCACCAGGAAGAACGAGAACGCTGCGATTGGATGCTGTGACATGGTGTGTCGGCTCCCGCACCAAAGCCCGGCGGAAGCTCAACCACGTCTAGTGCACGGGGCGGAGTTTGCAGTCAGCGCCGCGTAAAGGCGCCTGGCCCGGACAGCAGTCAGCGCCGCGTGAAGGCGTCTGGCCCGGAAACGCCCGTCAGCGCTGCGTCAGGGCGTCCGCCGCAACGTCCAGCACGCCACCATCCTGCCTCTCCGCGGCCTGCATCATCGGCAGCTCGCTCGGCAGAAGCTCCTGGTCCTCGCGCGGCAGGCCGTGCTCGAGCCAGTGCAGGATCCGTGAGACGCGGTGGTAGTACTGGTGGTACTGCATCACCTCGGCGTGACCGCCCGCAGCCACGCGCGCCCGGTCGTCAGCCCGCGGCAGCCACTCGGCGATCTTGTCGATCGCGTCCTGCTCGCTGTGGTACCACGCCAGGTGCTCGCCGTCGGTAAAGATCTTCTCGAGGTCCGGCACGTAGTGCGTCAAATGGAACGCACCGCAGGCCATCGTCAAGAAGGTCCGATTGCTGCAGTAGTAGGACTCGTCGTTGACCTCATTGACGCCCAGCACAATGCGCGACGTCGCGCAGATCTTGGCGTAGGCCTTGTTGTCGACCAGCCCGTTGGTGCGCAGGTTGCGATGCTGCGACCCCCAGCGCTTCCAGTGGCGGCCAAACACCTCGGTGTCGAAGTGCTTCGCGATCTCCGCCAAAAACGACGCCCGCTGGCCGCGTCGGCCCGGCCCACCAATAAACGCGATGTCGCGCACCGGCTCGCGCTTGGGCACCGGCTTGTGGAAGCGCGGCGAAAAGCCGCTCATCAAGAACGCCATGTTGTCGAGCCCGTGCTCGCGCAGCCACGGGAAGCGCGCCGGGTTGCTCATGCAAACCAGGTCAGCATTGCGGAAGTAGTCGACCACCGAGGAGTCGAGCACCACGAGCGCTTCTTCGCACCAAACCACAATGCGCGCCGTGCGGCGGAACTCGGCGGCGAGCACCTGCGGCAAGTCGCGGAAGAACACGAACACAACGTCCGGCTTGTAGCGGCGGAATTCGGAGCGAATCATGCGATTCGCGCCCTGCCGGCCGACCCAGCGACGGTAGGTCACGAGATTGCGCCAGCGCACATCGACACCGTGGCGGCGAAGAGCATCGACCAGCGCGCCGCTGCAGCGGGTGCGTGACATGCTCTTGCCAATGAAGAGCACGCGCTTGGCAGGACCAAGGCGCGGAGAACCGGCGCGAAGATGCGAGGACATGGCGATCGGCTCTACCGCCGGAATGCATACCGTCGGCTCGCCTTTCTGCCTGCCTTGCCCGCTCGATGCCAAAGCATCGTCGTTCTCGTCGTTCGTCACCCGTCCTCCCTATTCGTCAGACGTTGGCCCGTCCGAATTGGCCGGCGATTGACCTAAAATCGCCGCATATGCCTTGTCTACTTCAGCTTGGATCCATGCGTCGGAATACGCTGCAGAAACATACAGGGCGGTACGGCCGCCAAGCCACCACCACTTTCGGAAGAATCTCCGGAGAGGTAGCGACTGTGCGGCAGCATCGGGATGTCCCGACGCGACGTGCCGCGCCCACTGCGCCTCCCAGGCATCGGCAAGATCACGCGGCGAGCTAGAGCCCGTCTCGGACTGAGACGGCCGCCGCCAGAACCACCAGCGGCCCTCGCTGTCTGTCCCCCGCAGCCGCAGTTCGACCCCATCCCAGCGCAGCCGCCGCTCAAAACAGGTCGAGGACTTCCAGCAGCGCATGCGCCGGGATCCGGCGTAGCGGCGGACATCGCGCCGGCAGCGCTCCTCGACGGCGGCGCGTTCGGCAGGCTGAACGACGCCCAGTCGCTCGAGCTCGGCCAGCGCCGCTTCGCGGGGCGCACCGTGCCGATCGCGCACGATGCGCGCCGCGACCGCATGCCGAACCGAAGCGGAGGCAGCCTGCTGGGGCCGGACCACGCAGGCCGACTGCAGGTCGAGCACGGCGAGCCGGCCGTCCGCGAGGCGCACAAAGTTGTCGGTGTGCAGGTCGCGGTGGAAGACGCAGGCTTCCAGCAGCTTGGCCGCGAGCCGCACTTCGTCGACGGCGCGCGAGACCGGGTCGGCGGGGCCCGACGGGTCCGCGGCCACCGGGTCGGCGGCCACCGGGTCCGCCGCTACAGACAGGCCGCGCAGCACCAGCATGCTGCGGTGCGGCAGGCCGCGCCGACGGCTGGTGCGCACGGCGAGCACTTCGGGGCACGGCAAGCCGGCAGCGGCGACGTGCCGCAGCATGCGCGCTTCGTGCTCGGCCGGCAGGGCACGCACCGAGTAGCGCAGGCGATCCTTGGCGCGCGGAAACGACATCGTCTTGATGTAGACGAGCCCGGACGGCAGCTGCGCGCGGTGCACCTGCCGGATCAACCGCCCCTGCACGTAGTCGAGCTCTTCGGGAACCTTGGCGGTGGCGACAAACGTCTGCCACCAGCGTTCGAGGGTCGCGGCATCCCCAGCGGCCGACTTCTCGGACGCCGAACTCATCGACGGAGCAGCGACAGGTAGAGGTCGCGCGTGCGCTCGGCGGCACGCTGAGGATCCATGTCGAGCCGCGTGCGCTGCAGCGCCGCCCGGCTTGCGCGCGCGCGCAGCCCCTCGTCCTGCAGCAGCCGCAGCAGCGCCGCCGCCAGCGAATCCGCGTCTTCTTGAACGGCGTAGCCCGGGATCTCGCCGCGCCGCCGCTCCGACAACAGCTCGGGCAGGATGCCGCGCGACGTCGACACAACCGGAACGCCAAACGCCATCGCATCCGTGACCGCACGGCACGTGCCATCGCTGCCAGGCACCAAGAACAAAAACGCGTCGAGCGCGCGCAGCGCCTCTTCGTAGGCCGGCCCCTTCTGGTAGCCCGGCAGCACGACGTGCTTGCCGATGCCCATCTGCTCAATCGGCTGGTGCACGAGCGCCTGCATGTCCTCGTCGTTGCCGCGGCCAAGCAGGACCAGGCGCACGTTGGGCAACACGTCGGCGAGCCGGCGCACAACCTGCCAGAGCAGCTCAAAGCGGCGGTGCGGCTGCACGCGGGCGGTGATGCCGACGACGAGATGCTCCTTTTGCAGGCCAAAGCGCTCGCGCGCATCGGGCCCGTCGAGCTGGCGCGGCTCGGTGACCGGTTCTTGCAGCAGCACCAGGTCCCGGTCGACGCGAAAGCGGCGCCGCACGCCTTCTTGGGCGGCGGCCGTCGGCGCCAACGTCGCTTGCGTGCGGCGGAACGCGGCTCGTTCGCGCCAGCCGCGACGCGGCGCTTCGGGGTCGTAGAGCGTGCGCACGAGGATCGGCGGCCGCTTGAGGCGACGGCAGGCAATCGCCGCCGTCAGATGGTCGGCAGGCTGATGGCAGTGCAGCACGTCGTAGCGATCGCGCGCGATGAGGTCGCGCAAGGCGCGGATGTCGCGGCGCAGCGACGACACGTGAAAGTGCTTGCGCAGCTCCAGGCCGGTGACGACCGGCAGCCGCCAGCGCATCAACTCTTCGGCGACGCGGTGCTCGCCGCCTGTATGCACAAACGACGCCTGCGCGAAGCGAACATCGATGCCGAGCGCACGCAGCCGCGCCGCCGCGCGGATGGCGGGGTCGGCTGGCCCGGTCCACTTGTAGTTCGCAAACAGGTGCAGGACGCGCAGGTCTTCGGCTCGCGGGCTGGTGGTCATGCCTGGCCACCGCTCGTGCGCCGGCCGCTCCCGCCGAGCGCGCGCAACCGCGCATACTTTTTCCAGTCGGTCTTGGCCGCCATGGCGGCGACCACGAAGCCGCGCCAACCGTCCAGAAAGCCGAGCTTGAGCAGCAGGCTTTTGACAAACACGGCCGGCGGCCGCACCAGCAAATCGAGCAGCGAGGCGCGTCGTCCTTCAGCGTGCAGCGCCTCGGCGGCAATGCGCGTAAACGACTCGATCGTGCGTTTGTGATGCGCAAAGTCGCGGTAGCTCAAGTGCTCGATCCCCTCGGCCCAGCGCGCCACCTGCGCGCCCGGCTGCATCTCGACGTGGTCGTGCGGATTGCGCCCGCCCCAGCGCCCGCGCCGCCGATCAAACAGCCGCAGCTTGCGATCGGGCACATGCAGGCCGTGGCGGAGGATCTTGCCGAGGTAGTGGTTGTGGCGCGGCATCTCGTAGCCATCCGCAGCCAAGCCCAAACGAAGCGCCGCTGCGACCCGCTGCTGCAGGTCTTTGGTCGCGCGCTCGTCGGCGTCGAGACAAAACACCCAGTCGTGCTCGGCCTGCTCGATCGCGTACTGCTTTTGCTGACGATGCCCGGGGAACGGCGTGTGCAGCACGACGCGGGCGCCGTGCTCGGCCGCGATCTCCTGGGTGCCGTCGGTGCTGCCGCTGTCGACAACGACCACTTCGTCGCAAAACGACAGCGAGCGCACGCAGTCGGCGATGCGGTCCGCTTCTTGGTAGGCGATCACGCAGCCGCTGACTCGTGCCGAGCGCGGCGAATGGGACGGCCCTGCGGACGAAGAATCGGACAGGCCGCCCGCGCCGACATCACCCGGCGGCATCTGCGTCCGCAGCATCATCCTCGCGATCGTCATCGCCGCCCGACGCGCGCGGCGGCATCGACTCGCCGGTCATGCGCTCGTGAATGGTCGCCAGCGCTTCTTGGATCTCGATGAGCCGTCGCCCCCAGTCCTGCACACGCCCGTCGGCCTCGACGGCGTTGGCCGCCGCCTTCATGACGCGGTGGCGCTCTTCTGGCTCGAGCCCGAGCCGCTCGTGCAGCAGATACTGGTTGCTGTAGCCCAGCACCTGATTCCAGCGCAGCAATTCGAGCACCTGACCGAGGAGTTCGGTCAGCTGCATCTCAGCTTCGGTGAGCCCGAGGGACTGGGCCTTTTGCTTGCGGCGGCGGTTCGAGGTCACGGAACGAGAGGAGAGCGGCGAAGCGCCGGCAGTCGCAGGCCGCCTGCGAACAGGACGGCTTACGGGTCTACCGGTTGGGATACTGACCGAGGGGGAGACCGGCCGGGGGTGAGACTGGCCGAGGGGATACCGGCCGCAGGGGATACTGGCCGAGGGGATACCGGCCAGGGGCAACTGGGAGCCGCTTAGGCCTTGGCGAGGTTCTCGTTGGCGAAGTCCCAGTTGACCAGGCTCGCCAGGAACGTCTTCATGTAGTCGGGGCGACGGTTCTGGAAGTCGAGGTAGTAGGCGTGCTCCCAGACGTCCATCGTCAGCAGCGGCGTGACGCCGTCCTGCGTGATCGGGGTCTCGGCGTTGGGCGTCTTCTTGATCGCGAGCTTGCCGTTTTCGAGCACGAGCCAGGCCCAGCCGCTGCCAAACTGCGTTGCGCCCGCCTGGCAGAACAGCTCGACAAACTTGTCGTAGCCACCGAGGTCGCTGTCGATCTTTGCAGCGATCGCGCCGGTCGGCTTGCCGCCGCCGTTTGGCTTCATCGAGTGCCAGTAGAACGTGTGGTTCCAGACCTGTGCGGCGTTGTTGAACACGCCGGCCTTGTCGGCCTTGCCCGCCGTCGCCTTGATGATGTCTTCGGTCGACATCTCGGCAAACTCGGTGCCTTCGATCAGCT
Source organism: Planctomycetota bacterium (assembly GCA_045105235.1). Taxonomy (GTDB): domain Bacteria; phylum Planctomycetota; class UBA1135; order UBA1135; family UBA2386. The sequence goes on from JBGCDH010000085.1 coordinate 8,641, forward strand.
TGTTGCCGTTGACGACATAGGCGTTGTGGTGCTTGCCGTGGTGGATCTCGAGCGTCTGCTGGTTGATGTGCGGAGCGAGAGCGTCCTTGGAGTAGGGCAGTTCTGGGAGTTGCAGTGCCATGAGCTTGTTGGGCTTGTTGGAGTCGCGGATTCGCGAGGTATTCGTCGCGGGGCGCCGGATCGCGGCCCCACAGAGTGGAATGGAAATGGTTGCGCGGCCTGGCATCAGCCGGGATCCACGCGGAGGGCGACGATAGGACATACCGCCCCACGATCGAAAGCGTTTCACGGCAACGATGCGCCGACGGCGTGCAATAGCGGCCGATCGAACGACCGATCCGAGCCGCGCGGCGGAGCGGAGCAGCAACGCCGTGACGGGCGTCTTCGTGCCCGCAGAAGGCCCCCTATGCAGAAGGCCCCAGATAACGGATGCACGACACTAGGGCTTCTCCCGAGGCCCCGCGCGGGTTCCCCCACGGCTTACGAACGCTTCGTGCCGCAGCCCGCAACGGCGCTATCGTGCGGCCATGTCCGAACGCCAACCGTCCGAACGCCCCGATCAAGACCTGCGAGGATTCGCCAAGCTGCTCGCCATCGTGGCCCAACTGCGCGCTCCTGACGGCTGCCCGTGGGACCGCAAGCAGACCACCTCGAGCATGGTCCCGTGCCTGATCGAAGAGGCCTTCGAAGCGGCGGATGCGCTGCGTCGCGGCGACGACGTCGAGGCCCAAGAAGAGCTCGGCGACGTGCTGGTAAACGTGGCCATGATCTGCCAGATCGCCAGCGAAGGCGGCCGCTTTGAGGCGGACTCCCTTGCGGAAGCGGCCGCCGCCAAGCTGGTCCGCCGCCACCCCCACGTGTTTGGCGACAGCCAAGCAGCCGACGCCGACTCGGCCCTGCAGAGCTGGGAGGACCAAAAGCGCCGCGAGCGCGCCGCAGGCAAAGCCGGTTCCGACCGCAGCGTGCTGGCAGGCGTCCCGGTCGCGCTGCCGGCTCTGCTGCGCGCCTACCGAGTCGGCCAAAAGGCCAAGAAGGCCGGCTTTGATTGGCCCCATCCTGACGGCCCCCGCGCCAAGCTCGACGAAGAGATCGGCGAGCTCGATGAGGCCATCGCCAGCGGCGACCGCACTGCGATCCAGGACGAACTGGGCGACGCGCTCTTCAGCCTCTGCAATCTCGCCCGCCACCTTGGCGTCGAGCCAGAGACGGCGCTCGCCGGCACCATTGACAAGTTCCAGCGCCGCTTCCGTTACGTCGAGCAAGCCCACGACTACGATCTAACCGGAGCCAGTCTGGAAGAGATGGAAGCTGCCTGGCAGAAGGCCAAATCGACCGAGGCCGATTAGCGTCGACGGCCCGACGACACCGTCGGCAGGCCGCGTCGGAAAACCGTCAGTATTCCGACAGTTGCGCGACCACTCCGCCGACACTCTCATCCGAATTACCGTAAGGCTGTTCCGGGCATTGATTTGGAGCATATTTCAGAAATCGCTCGCGATCGCAAAGCAACGGCACGGAAGCTGCTCTAGGTAGGTCGGTGGAAAGAAACGCCTGGGTTTCGACCCAGTGGCAGGGATGGGCCTCGGTGTGGGGTGGTGCCTCACCGAGGCCCGCTTTTTGTACCGACAGAAACGGCGTGCCACACGGCGAACCGAATGCGCGTGTCGATCATAGCCCTGATCAAGGGGGTCGAGGCGCGACCGGCCCGCGCCTGCTAGCAGCAGCCGACTTCGCGTTCCCGACACGGCATGCAGAAACCGTATTGCCGAGACCGCATTGCCGACAGCGCGCTACCGACAGCGCGGCCGCAGCCTCAAACCCTGTCTCAGCAGGGCGTTCCGCGAAGACGTTACGAGGCAAGCAGCGCGGCTATCGATCTTCGCGACCCTGAGCGCCTTCGCCGCCTTCGCCGGACGGCCACTGCACCTCCACCTGCTGCCAGCGCTTTTCCTCGCCTGGCTTGAGCAGCAGCAGGCCGTGCACGCCGAGGGGAACCAGCTTGGCATACAGCGCCTCGACCTCGGCATCCCCCGCAACCATCAGCGCGGTGCCAACCGCGTCGGCTACGGCGCAGCGATCGGCCAAGACGGAAGCGCTGACGACGGTGTGCTCGGGGTTGCGGCCCGTGCGCGGATCAAACACGTGGTGCACGACCCGGCCTTCGACGATCACCGCATTGCGGTAGTCGCCGCTACTGCACAGTGAACGGTCCTGCAGCGGCAGCGAACGAACCGCGCGGTCGCCGCCGAGGCGGTCGCTGTCCGGGTCGACGACGCCGATGCGCCAAGCGTCTCCATTGGGCTTGCGCCCGTGGCACAGCACCTCGCCGGTGATCTGCAGGTAGTACGACATCACCCCGGCCTTGCGCAGGCGCGCGCCGATCGCGTCGGCAGCAGCGCCGGCCACGATCCCATCCAGGTCGAGCTCGACGTCGGCTCGCTTCTTGATCAGCTTGCCGTCGACGACGCGCACCAGCTGGTAGCCAACGCGCTGACATGCCGCATCGACCGACGCCCGCGCCAGAGCCTCGGGCTCGCCGTCTTTCGCACGGCGATACAGCGTGCTCAGCGGCTTGAGCGTCGGGTCGAAAGCTCCGTCGGTAGCGGCGGCCACTTTGAGCGCCTCGGTGAGCACTTCGGCAAACCGCGGCGTCAGCGCCAGGGGTTCGGTGCTGCGGATGGCGTTGAGGCGCGCGATCTCGGAGTCGTCGCGCCAGTTGCTAAAGGCGAGGTCAAAGGCGCGCAGTTCGCTGGTGACGATGCTCCGAACCTCGGCCAGCGGCAGGCGGGCGGCAAATTTGACTTCATAGCTCGACCCCATCGTCGGCCCGGCAAAAGCGCGGATCGCGAGCGGCTCTTGCTGACAGGAAGCGAACAGGATCGCAGCGGATATCCAGGCAGCGGCGCGCTTCGTGCGGATCATGCGGTGCATGCTACGCGATCCCTTGAGCCGTCGGGCTCCACTGTTCGCGATCCTGCGCTAACGTGAACCGCGCGCATGACTGCACCTCAACTGATCGTCACCCACCCCGGCGGAGCCCACAAAGACGACCTGCTCGCGTGCTGCGTGCTGATCGCCCAGCACGGCTGCGCGATTGAGCGACGCGACCCGAGCGACGCCGAGCGCGACGACGCGACGGTGGCGCTGGTCGACATCGGCGGCTCCCACGACCCGGCAAAGCACAACTACGACCACCACCATTTCCCACGCGAACACGCCCCCACCTGCTCTCTGAGCCTGGTGCTGCAGGCCATCGGCGTCTACGACGACGCGCTGCAGTTTTGCGACTGGCTCGAGCCCGCCGAGTGGTTCGATTCGCGCGGCCCCAAAAAGACCGCCGAATGGCTCGAAGTGCCGCGCCGCGCGATCTCACGGCTCGGCTCACCAATCGACGGCACGGCGCTGCGCCGCTTTGCCGCCGGCGCCCGCCACGAGCCCGGCGAGACGCTCTATGAGTACCTTCGCTTCGTCGGCCAGGACCTGCTCGACTACCTGCAGTCGGTGCGTGCAAGCATTTCGTTTGTCGCCGAACGCTGCGAGCAGTGGTCGGTCGCAACCGAGAGCGGCGACGTGATCGAGACCGTTTTCCTGCCGCGCAGCGACAGCGAGACCGACGAGCCGAGCGGCAGCGTCGCCCGCTACGTCCGCCACAAGGGCCTCGAAAAGAGCATCGGCGCGATGGTCTACCCGGATCGCCGCAGCGAGGGCTACGGCATCCAGCGGTACGAAGACGACCCGCGCCTCGACTTCACCAGGCTCAAGGATGAGCCCGACGTGCACTTCGCCCACGCCAGCGGCTTCGTCTGCAAGACCACCGCCAAGACGCCCGAACGCCTGCGAGAACTCGTGCGCCTCGGCGCCAAGGCATGAGCGCAAGCAACCAACAGCGCATCGCCCCCTGGCTCGCCGGCCTCCTAACCGGCCTATTCGCCGCCAAGGCGACCTTCGTCATCGGCCTCTTCGTCCAAGACGCCAACACCTGGACCTTCGCCCCCGTCCTCCGCTGGGCCATCGGCATCGGCACCATCGTCGGCCTACTCACCGGCGAGGCACTAGCGAGGGCGCAGGCAAACCAGCCGACCGAGTAGCTTCGACAGCAAAACGAAGAGCGAAAAAGCCCGTCGTCTGAGCTTGCCGATTCCGGCGGCCCCCCGCCAAATCATCAAACGCACCGCGGCGCAAAGCGCCAACCCCGCGCGAGCGTAGCGGCCAGTTGCGGAACTCCCCGCGTCCCTGGCTTCCGCAGCGAGCAAGCGAAGGTGCATGATGGAGTTTGCTGATTTCAGCGGCCCAGCCGCCAAATCATCAAACACTCGCGGCGCAAAGCGCCGCTCCCGCGCGAGCGTAGCGGCCTGTTGCGGAACTCCCCGCGTCCCTGGCTTCCGCAGCGAGCAAGCGAAGATGTATGATTGAGTTTGCTGATTTCAGCGGCTTAGCCGCCGAAATCATCAAACGCAATCATGTCCTGCTCGACACCCATGTCGTCGAGCATCTTCTGGACGGCGCTGTTCATCATCGGTGGGCCACACATGTAGAACTCGACTTCGTCGACGTTCTCGTGGTCCTTCAGGTAGTTGTCGTAGAGCACCTGGTGGATGAAGCCCGTGTAGCCGGACCAGTTGTCCTCTTCCATCGGGTCGGAGAGGGCCACGTGGTACTTGAAGTTCGGGAACTCCTTCTCGATGGCTTCGAAGTGCTCGGTGTAGAACATCTCGCGCTTCGAACGTGCGCCATACCAGTAGGTCACCTTCCGGCCCGTCTTCAGCGTGTGGAAGAGGTGGAAGATGTGGCTGCGCAGTGGCGCCATGCCGGCACCGCCGCCGACGTAGATCATCTCGCGCTCGGTGTCCTTGATGAAGAAGTCACCGTACGGGCCCGAGACCGTGATCTTGTCGCCCGGCTTGAGCGAGAACACGTAGCTCGAGCACAGGCCCGGCGGCAGGTCCATCTGGCGCGGCGGCGGCGTCGCGATGCGGATGTTGAGCATCACGATGTTGCCTTCGGCCGGGTGGTTGGCCATCGAGTAGGCGCGGAACACCGGCGTCGGGTTGTTGGCGACCAGGTCCCAGAGCTTGAAGTTGTCCCAGTCCTCTCGGTATTCCTCGTCGACGTCGAAGTCCGAGAACTTCATGTTCGAGTACTTCGGCACGTCGATCTGGATGTAGCCACCCGACTCAAAGTCGAGGATCTCGCCATCCGGCAGCTCGACAACGAGCTCCTTGATGAAGGTCGCAACGTTGTTGTTGGAGCGCACGGTGCACTCCCACTTCTTGATGCCGAAGACTTCGTCCGGGACCTTCACCTGCATCGGGCCGCGCACCTTGACCTGGCATGCGAGGCGCATGCCTTCCTTGGCCTCGGAGCGGCTGATGTGCGTGGTCTCGGTCGACAGGATCTCGCCGCCGCCTTCGAAGACGTGGCACTTGCACATCGCGCAAGAGCCACCGCCACCGCATGCAGACGGCAAAAACAGGCCTGCGTCGCTCAGCGCCGTCAGCAGGTTGCTGCCGATCGGCACCTCGGGCGACTTCTCGTCGTCGCCGTTGATCAGGAGCTTGACCTGGCCCTTTTGGACCAGAACACCTTCACAAAACATCAGCACAATGACCAGGAGCAGAACAACTCCGGTCAGTGCAATGACGCCAGTCAGAATGGTCGTAAACATCTGAGGTCTTCCGTGTCTTAGGTGCCAATGCCACTAAAGGTCATGAACGCCATAGCGATCAAACCCGTGGTGATGAACGTGATACCGAGGCCCTTGAGCGGCTTCGGGACATGCGCCGTGCGCAGCTTCCAGCGAATGGCCGCCATGCAGACGATCGCCAGCAGTCAGCCGGTGCCCGAGCCGAGTCCATAGACCACGGACTGGCTAAACGTGTAGCCCCGCTCAACCATGAACATCGAGCTGCCGAGGATCGCGCAGTTGACGGCAATCAGCGGCAAGAAGATGCCCAGCGCGGCGTAGAGCTTCGGGCTGATCTTGTCGACGGCCATCTCCACGATCTGCACGGCGGCAGCGATCGAAGCGATGAACGTCAAGAACTGCAGGTAGCTCAGGTCCGAGTCGGGGATGCCGGCCCAGGCAAGCGCGCCCGGCGACAGCACATACTTCTGGATGCACCAGTTGAGCGGCACCGTCAGGCCGAGCACAAAGATGACGGCAATGCCAAGGCCAACGGCGCTGTCGACACGCTTGCTGACCGCGAGGTAGCTGCACATGCCGAGGAAGAACGCCAGCAGGATGTTCTCGACGAAGATCGACTTGAGCACGATGCCGAGGTAGCCCTCGGTGTTGCCGCCCGCAGCTTCCTGCGGGAGCATCAACAGGCTCTTGCCGGCGACCAAACTATCGGTGAGTTCGAGCAACATGGCCTACTCCATTCCTTCGGGTGCCGGGGTGATCGAGCGCTGCACCCAGACGATCACCCCTAGCAGGATGAACGCGCCGGGAGCCAGCACCATCAGACCGTTGTTGACGTAGCCGGCCTCATACATCGAGTCCGGGATGACCTGGTAGCCGAGCAGCTTGCCCGAACCAAAGATCTCGCGGACCGCGCCGACGACGCAGATGATCCACGCGTAGCCGAGGCCGTTGCCGATGCCGTCGAGCAGGCTGCGCCACGGCGGGTTGGCCATCGCGTAGGCCTCGAGGCGGCCCATGACGATGCAGTTGGTGATGATCAGCGAGATGAACACGCCGAGCTGCTTGGCCAGGTCAAACGCGTAAGCGCGCAGCACCTGGTCGACAATGATCACCGCGCCGGACACAACCACGAGCTGGACGATGATGCGGATCTTGCTCGGGATCATCTTGCGCAGCAGGGAGATCACGACGTTGGCCATCGCCATCACCGCAATCACCGAGATGCCCATGACGATCGAAACGTCAAGACGCGTCGTCACCGCCAGCGCCGAACAGATGCCGAGCATCTGCAGCGCAATCGGGTTGTTATCCCACAAGGGATCGAGAACGGCCTTCTTCTCTTCGTCGCCGAAGAGCGGGGCCTTCTGTGTTTCCGTTTCCGGAGTAGCCGTCGAAGTCATAGCGGTGGCTCCTATTGCTTCCTTGTGCCGTTCTTTTCGAGGTAGGCGGCGAACACTTTGATGTCGCGCTTGACGAACTTCGTCACGCCGTTGCTGGTAATGGTCGCGCCGGCCAAGCCGTCGACGTAGTGCCGCTTTTCACGCGCCACGCCGTCGTCTACCTGACCCTTCTTGACGATGATCGACACGAGCGCGCCGTCCTTGCCGAGGATCTTCTTGCCGACCCATTGGCCGGTCCACTGCGGGTTCTCGACCTCACCACCGAGACCCGGCGTCTCGCCGTGCTCGTAGAAGGTCACGCCCTTGACCGTGTTTTGGTCGGCCTCCAGGGCCAGGTAGCCCTTGATGGTGCTCCACAGTCCCTTGCCGGAGATCGGCAGGATGACGGCGGTTTGCTTGCCGGCCTCGTCCTTGGATGTCGCGACGCTGCGGTAGCGCAGCGGGTTCTCGGCACGCTTCTTGGCAGCCTCTTCGGCGTCCGTCACCGGCTCGCCCGAGTCGGTGTCGATGATCGTCTCGACGATGCGGTCCTTGAAGAGCTGCTCGAGCTCTTCGCGCGGACGCGGATCCGCGACCTCGATCAGGCCCGCAGCGCGCATGACGTTCTTCTGGCGGTCGAACTCTTTCGCCGCAAGCTGCATGGGCTTGAGCACGTTGGCCAAAAGCGCCAGCACGCTGCTGACGACGACGCACATGCCGATGGCAAACACCATCGTGTAGCCGTTGGAATTGGTGTTGCTCATGCTCGTGAAAGCCTCCGCTTGATGTTCGCGGACACGATGAAGTGGTCAATCGTCGGCGCGAACGCGTTCAACAGGATGATCGCGAGCATGACGCCCTCGGGGTAGGCCGGGTTGATCATGCGCACCATCACCGTGATGACGCCGATCAGCAGGCCGTAGACCCACTTGCCCGTATTGGTCTCCGGACTGGAGACCGGATCCGTCGCCATGAAGACAATGCCAAACAAGAAGCCCCCCATCAGAAGGTGCTCCCAGGCCTGCAGCGACAGCGAGTTTTCGACCGTGCCGTCAAAGAAGGCCCAGATCTCAGGCAACAGCAGGCCCGCAGCCAAAACGCCGATCACGCCCGAGAGCATGGTGCGCCAGCTGCCGACGCCGGTCCACAGGATCCAGAACGCGCCGAGCAGGATGCACAGCTTGCTGGTCGAGCCGGCGCTGCCGGGGATCGTGCCGAAGAACATATCGGCGTGCGAATAGGCACCGTCCTTGTAGGCCGCGACCACCGAACTGGCGTCGGTCGCGCTCATGCCCATCTGCGCCGCGATGTCGGTCGCCTGCTTGGCAACCGCCAGCGGCGTCGGCTGGGAGTAGCCGTCGACGAGGTAGCCCGGCACGCTGCCGAGCGAGTCGTTGCCGGCAACCCAGACCGTGTCGCCGGACATCTGCGCCGGGAACGAGAAGAACAAGAACGCGCGAACCATCATCGCGACGTTGAAGATGTTCATCCCGGTGCCGCCGAAGACTTCCTTGCCGAGGATCACGGCAAAGGCAACGCCGACAGCGAGCTGCCAAAGCGGTGTCGACGCAGGCACGATCAGCGCGATCAGCATGCCGGAGACGAGGTAGCCCTCGCTGACCTCCTCCTTGCGGATCACGGAGAACATCATCTCAATGCCGAGGCCGACGCCGTAGCTGACAATCAGCAGCGGCAGCATGCGCTGCAGGCCAAAGATGATGGTGTCGACAAACGACACCCCCGCATCGGAGGCCAGATCCGGGGCACCGAGCAGGCCTTGCAGCCAGCCGACGGTGTAGTCGCCGGCCGCCATGCCGCCACCGGCCATTTGGGCGGTGATCGCAGCAAAGTGCTGATCGCCGTTGTTCCAAATTGCCCAGAGCAGACACGGCACCATCGCGAGGATGACGTTGTTCATCACCCGCTTCAGGTCGACGTAGTCGCGCACGTGAACGCGCGACTTGCCGGCCCGGAAGTCGGGGGCAAACAAGAAGGTCTCGAAGGCATCGAACAGCGGCCACACCTTGTGGAACTTGCTGTCCTTGCTGTGATACAGCTTGCGCTGCTTGTCGATCAGTGTTCGTAGGAACTGCACGGCTCAGCTTTCCTTCTCGTACATATCCAGGCCTTGGCGAATGATCTCGCCGACGTCGATCTTGCACGGATCGACAAAGGTGCAAAGGGCGACGTCCTCTTCGGTGACCTCGAGCAGGCCGAGCTTGACGGCCTCCTCGATGTCGTTCGCCTGGATGGCGCGAACCAGGAACGTCGGCAGAATGTCGAGCGGCATGACGTTTTCCCATGCGCCGATGTTGACGATCGGCCGGAGGCCGCCGTTCAGGCGCGCGTCGACGACATACTCGCTCTTCTTCAATCCGAAGTTGACGCTCGCGTGGTTGGTGAGCTTGCCCGGTTGCGGGATCGCCCAGCCAAACAAGTCGCGCTTGTCGGTGCCTTCCGGAATGATCGTTACGGTGCGGTTGAGCAGCCCCAGGTAGGCGTCGGGCTCGACCGCGTGCCCGCTGAGCACGTCGCCATTGATGACGCGCACGTCGCCAGTCAGAGCACTGCCGCCGGTCAGGACCGACAGCTGCGCACCCTGGCGAACGCGGAAGTACTTCTTCTCGGGGGCGTCGCTGCCGCTGACGGCCACGACGGTTTGCGCCGGGTAGCGACCGGTGCGCTGCCACTCGCCGAGGCGCGCGACGTCGCGCAGCGACAGCGTGTAGGCGATCTCTTCGCCCTTGAGCGGCTGGATCCGGCTGATGTGGGTGCCGGTAAGTCCGGCCGGGTGTGGCCCGTCGAAGTCGTGCACCTCGACGCCGTCGAGGTTGCGCAGATCCGACTGGTTTTCCCCCATCGCCTTGAGCGACAGGTGCACCTTGCCCGACGTCAGCTTTTTGAGCACGTCGAGGCCGGCCTGCAGATCGTCCTTGCGACCCTGAAGGGCAAAGGCCGGGTCGGCCGCCAGCGGCGCCGTATCCATGCCGTTGACGAAGATCGCGACCGGCACAACGTCGCTGCTAGGCAGCTTGCCGAGGGGGCGCTGCACCAGCAGCGGCCACAGGCCGGCAGCCTTTACCGCCGCTACAACGGCGTCGCGGTCGCCACCGAGATCGGCCTTGGCGACGTCCAGATGGTCGTCACTCCCTGCGGACTCGATCACGACACGCTGCAGGTAGCGCCGCGCCCCGTAGACGATCTCTTTGACCGTGCCGGTTGCCGGGGAGCACCACACCACGTCGCGGTCGAGCTTGTTGAGATAGATGGGCTGGCCGGTGCGAACGCTGTCGCCCTCCTTGACCAGCACCTTCGGCTTGATGCCGGAAAACTCAGCGGTCTCCAGCGCCACGAGCTGAGGCTCGGCCGCATCCGCGAGCACCGGCTCCGCTCGTCCCGCCAGCGGGAGATCGAAGCCTTTTTTGATCTTGTGGGTCGTCATCGGAAAGTCACTCGTAATGCCATCTCGTGTGTCTGCCGTATCTCTGCGCCCAACACACTCCGCGGCTCGCCTACCAAGCCAAGAATGTGCGCGCGCTCCTATTTCGGCCGCTCGCGCACACGGCCTCTGCCTGAATCACATCCCCAGCTCAGCCGCTACAGCTACCCTCCGGCTCGGGCTCGCCGGCAGCTTTGCCACATCGCGTGCAAGAGCCATCTGGATTCAAGCCACCGCAAGAGCCCGAGAGCCGGCGCCCGCCAACAGCGAGCAGAGCAATGGCTAGAACAGGGACGGTGATGACCAGGATCGGAAGCAGGAAGTTCACGTGTTTCGGCCGGGAGTTGGGGCAAACAGGGTAGCGAGTTGCTCCCCGGATTCGAGCCTTGGCACTTAGAACTCAGAGGCGACGGGCGCGATCGAAATCACGGCCGCACCTGCCGAATCCCGCGCGAGCCGCGGCAGCCCGATTGGCCGGGCGGTCTATCGGCCGGACGAGTCGGCCGCCGACATGCGGGACTTCACCAAATCGGTGAGGCCGCGCAGCGTGTTGCAGTTGGCCAGCGACACGTCGCTGTCGGCCAGACGCACGCCGAACTTCTGCTCGAGGAACTCGACCACCTCGATGACCCCCGCCGAATCGACGATGCCGGAGGTGACCAGGGGCGTCTCGGGCAAGAGCCCCTCGTGCTTGCCGTCGCGGAACCAGTTGGCGATGAACGTACGGATCTCCGACAAAACGTCGGCGCCTTCTGGAGCTGGCTGGTGCAGGTTCATGCTTCTGGCGGGGGGCAAGCGGGCCGGGATGATGCCCGCCGACGCCCGCGAACGCAAAGCCCTGGCGCAATACGATGGCGGCGAACGCCGCACCGCGCTGCGTGACAAAGTGGCCAAACCCTGCGAGTGCTGGCCCTTGCCGCAGCCACGACGGCCTCCCGGCGAGACGCGACCTGGCCACGACTCACGGCCGCCGGCGCTCGCTTTCCACACCCGCAGAAGACTTATCAACACCTTGGCGCGACGTTGGAAATTTCGACAGAGGCCTATCTAAAAAACTGACAGCAAACCGCTTACGCCATGGGAAAGCTGTCCACATCTCTCAACATCGACGTGGAGAGCTCACTTTTTTGGCCAGTAGCGCTGCCGGATCCACTGGGGCTGCCAGCGATCCGGCGGCCAGCGCTTGCCGGTCAGATCCAGGTCGACAGGCTTGAGCTGAGGGTCCGCCAGCCATGCCGCCGCATCCCCGCCATCCGCCTGCATACGCCGCAGCGCCGCGCCGAGCCCACGCGCGATTTCGGCATCGACCCCTGCGACGCCAGCGGCCAGCGGCCTGCTCTCGCCGGGGTCCTGGGCCAGATCAAACGCCAGGGTCCGGTCGATCTGCGGCAGCCGGATCAACTTGTACCTCGACCGAACGATGGCTCGCTGGCTTCCCGCGTAGAGCAAAAACAGCTCCGCGCGCCCCGCCTCGCCCGCGAGGATCATGGGCCGCAAATCGACGCCATCGACCCCCGACGGGTGCGGCAGCCCCGCCCACCGCGCGATCGTCGTGGTCAGATCCAAGAGGTAGCAGAGCCCGTCGCGCTCGGCCCCCGCCGGCACGCCTGGCCCGGCCACGATGCACGGCGCCCGCATCGAATGCTCGTAGAGGCTCTGCTTGCCGAGCAGGCCGTGGCTGCCAAGCGCCAGGCCGTGATCCGCCGTAAACACCACCAGCGTGTTGTCGCGCAGCCCGAGTTCGTCGAGAGCCGCAAGGATGCGACCAATTTGCTCGTCGAGATGGGCGACCAGGGCACGGTATTCGACCAGCTGCTGGCGGACTTCGGCGGGATCGCGCGGCCAGCCCAGCAAGTTTTCGTCGCGCACCGTCATCGTCATCTTGCCGAGATTGAGCCCGTGCTGGCCGCGGAAGTTTGCGGGGAGCTGCGGCTTGGGCATGTCGGCCAGGCGATCCAGCCAGCGCTGCGGCGGATCGCGCGGGTCGTGCGGCGCCGTGAACGGCACGTAGGCAAAGAAGGGCTTCTCGCGGTCTCTAGCTCGGTGCTGCCGCAAGAACGCGATCGTCGCCTCGGCGAAGTGCTCGGTCGAATGGCCGGCCGGTCGCCGCGAGCGCACCACTTCGCCACCCTCCACGTCGCACAGCGGCACCTGAAAGTGGTCGCACATTCCGCCCAAGAACACGCTGCTCGCATCGGGAAAGGCACGCCGCAGGGACGCCTTGCCGTTGTGCCACTTGCCGGTCGCAAACGTCGCGTAGCCCGCCTCGCGCAGCCATTCGGGCAACAGCGAGATGCCCTGAAGGTCATCGGTTGTTCGCGTGAGACGCCGCCCCGACATCAGCATCGCGCGCGACGGCGCGCAGACCGCGCCGTGGCGGGATCCCTGGCAGTAGATGCGGGTGAGCTTGGTGCCGCGCTGCGCCAGCTGGTCGAGGTTCGGTGTGTGCGCGTTGCCTTTGGCGGCGCCGAATGCTCCGACCATGTCGGCGCGCAGGTCGTCGGCGAACAGCACCAGGATGTTCGGCGGCGAAGTATTCGGCAGCTGCGATTCGTCGCCCTGCGCGCTTGCCGCAGGGGCGATCGCGGCAAGCAGCGCCAGGACAAGTTGCACAGTCGGCAGACGTTGATTGGGTCGGGCCATCTTCAGGAGTGTCCTCTTCACGGGAGTCGCTGCCGCCGTTCTGCAGCCTGTCCTCAAGCGACAGCCGGGGAACCAGCAACAGCCCGTCGATTCTAGCGCGCGTGGTGCCGCGAACCTTCACCGCTGGCTATCTTCTAGGAGTGACCAGCTCCACGCCCACGGCGACGCGCCCCCTCGCGCCGCCGGTCCTTACACTTGTCGCCTACGCGCTGCTTCTGCTGCCGGCCGCCGCGGCGCTGACTTCATGCAGTTCGTTTGAGCGCCAGCTCAACTACGGCGAACTCGACAGCGCGGCCATGCTCAAGCGCATGGACTACGCGGTCTACACGCCGCCCGGCTGGAGCCCCAACGAACGCCTGCCGCTGGTCCTGTTTCTGCACGGCGGCGGCGACAGCGAAGACTGCTTCGACCGCCACGGCATCAGCCCCTACCTCGACGAGGCCATCCGCAGCGGCGAGGCGCCACGCGTCGTGATCTGCATCCCCAACGGCGAACGCGGCTTCTGGGAGAACTTTGAGGACGGCACCCGGCGCTACCGCGACTGGGTCATCGACGACTTGCTGCCGCACGTGCGCCGCGAATACCGCACGCTGCCGGGCCGCGCCAACACGCACGTCTTTGGCATCTCGATGGGCGGCCACGGCACGCTGCGCATGCTGCTGCGGCAGCCGGAGCTGTTTGCGTCCGCGTGCGCAATCTCCGCGCCGATCATGGACGCCGAGCACATCGTCGAGTTCACCAAGGCCTTCTGGGTGAAGATGTTTGTGCCCGTCGAACGCATCTGGGGCGCGACCGACGACGTTGAAAAGCTGCGCCGCGACGACCTGTTTGTGCAGTGGCAGGAGCCAGAGGATCTGCGCGGCGTGCGCTTCATGTTTGCCTACGGCAGCGAAGACCGCGACGGCATCATCCAGGGCAACGAGCACTTTCACGAACACCTCGACGACCACGCGATCCCGCACGAGTTTTTGCGCTACGACGGCCGCCACAAGTGGGTCGACTGGAAGCCGATCTTCCCGCAGGTGCTGCGCTTTTTGCGGGCGGACTCCTGAGATGGCAACGCGTCGCTACGGCACGATCATCCGCCACCTCAAGGAGGACCCCGACACCTCGCGCGAACTCGTCGAACGACTCGACGACGACACGCTGCACGAACTCGGCGCTGCCATCCGCGAAGAGCAAGACCGCCGCGCCCGCGCCGCAGGCGACTCCGACGCCGTCATCGCCGCAGCCTTCGAAGAGGGCTTTGCACGCGACGGCCTCGGCAAGAACCCGTGGGTCGAGAAGCCGTTCGTCGTCTGCCCCGGCGGCCTCGTGCAGCGCAGCAAGGTCAACCACCGCTGCCAGTTCGTCTCCGTCGATGACAGCTGGGTCTGGGAAAGCAGCGATATGATCCGCGAAGACAAGCGTTCGCTGCCGGGCACCGACGAAGGCTTCCGCGCGGTGGCACTGCTGCCGATCATCGAAGGCATGGAGCTCGATGTCGTGCGCGCCCGCATGCGCCAGGGTCAACACCAGGTCGAGCGGGTCACGAGCTACGTCGTCAAGAAGGGCCGGCTGGTCGAAGTCGAGCAGCGCGAAGTCGCGGCCGCCGGGCGCAGCTCGCGCTGAGGCGGCGAGGCGAGGCAGCGACGCAGTCCACGAACGCCCAAGACGGAATACCTCGGCACCCCGCTGCCGCGATCGCCGCCACGACCGCATCGTGATCCACACGTTTGAGCCCGACGCTTCGGTGTTTGTGGCGACGAAGGGCTTTCACCCTCAATTGAGCAACCGAGCCGCAGGCGAAACGCAGGGTAACCCGACTCCGATCGCACCGAGATGCGACGCACCGCAGAAAGTGGCGCCGGATCAGGCCTACACACAAACCGCACCCAGCACGGTCCCAACGCAGGACCGGCAAAGGCCGCGACCTTGTCGTGGCGACCTCACACCAGACTCGACGTGCACCGCCGACCTGAATCCCGACGCAGCTCGCCGGGCCAACAACTGTGAAAACGCTTCACGGAGCGACTGCAGCCAGGCGCAGACTGATCGCCAAGGTCCCGAGCAACATCGTCGACCTCACGGTTGCCATCTTGCAGGTCAACGGACCCGAGGTGCATGCGCCATCGCGCCAGCTATTTCCTCGCTGATTCGCCACAGAGTTTGGTGAACCGGGAGGAGAACGCAGACCGCGACATCGATGCGGCTTCGGCAAGCAACGCAAAGGT
>JBGCDH010000086.1:0-39838 GCA_045105235.1 Planctomycetota bacterium
CCGTTTCGGCGGCGGATGGCCCCGGCTCGGGACCCGTCTCAGGCCCCGTCTCAGGCGACGGCGAATACGATGTCGACGTGATCCTCGATCAGGTCGCAGACGGCCGGCACCACGCCTTCGACATCGTGGTCGCGCGCTACGGCGGACGCGTGCGTCGCTACCTGCGCCAGACGGTCGGCGATGACGCCGCTCTCGAAGATCTGTCGCAGGAAGTCTTCGTGCGCATCTTTCGCGGCGCCAACTCGCGGCGGCGGCGTGGCGCGTTTCCGCTGTGGCTGTTCCGCGTGGCGCGCAGCATCGCCGTCGACCACGTGCGCCGCACGCAAACCGATCGCCGTACGCGGGCGGGCTGGCAGCCGCAGTTCGAAGCGCGGCAGCAGGCGATGCAGACGCCGCTGGAGCAGGCCGAAACCAGCGAACTCGAACGTCAGTTTCGGTCCGTGATCGAGGCGGTGCCCGAGGAGTTTCGCACGCCGTTTCTTCTGCGTGAGCAGGAGTCGATGTCCTACGAACAGATTGCCGAAGTGCTCGACTGCTCCATCAAGACTGTCTCCACCCGCATCTTCCGCGCCCGCCAACGGCTGCGCGGCTTGCTTGCGTCGTTTGTTGCCGCGGATGGACCCCCGTCCCGGTCGGCCGATCAAGAAGGCAAGGTGTCGCGATGAGTCGTAGCTATGGCGAGAGTGGCGGCGCACGGGACGATTCGTCGTCGCAGCACTGCGCGCAAATGCAGGCAGACCTGTCGGCGTGGTTCGATGGAGAGCTGGGGGTTGATGAGAAGCCGGGTTTCGATGAGAAGTCCGGCACGCTGCCAGCGGATCAGCGGGCTGAATCGGCTGCTGTGCCGGCCGGGCTCCCGCCGGGCCGCCTCGGCGATCACCTCGCAGCTTGTGCTGCGTGCCGCAGCGAGCTCGATGCGATGCGCACGGTGTCGCGGGCGGCGCGCGCGGTGCCGGTGGCTCTGTCGTCGGACGCATTTTCCGACGGCTTTGCTGCGCGCATCCGTGATGCAGCCGTTGGTGAGGATTCGGTTGGCGCGCCGAATGCGGTGCCAGAATCGCACGGCCGTTGGCGCAAGGGCCCGACGGTCATGACCATGGCTGCCGTTGCGCTGGCGGCCGCCGCACTGTTCGTCGTCGCACTGGTGGTCGTCTACGATCTCGGGCAGCGTCACGGCCGGGAGGCGTTGGCGCAGGTCTCGCCGCAGGCCCAGCAGCAAGGATCGACGCAAAGCCCAACGGGGACTTCGCCGGTTGGCACGGCGATGCCCGCCATCGCTTTCGATAGCCCGTCGCACGTGCGCGCGGCGCGCTCGGTCGCCTCCGACCTCGGGGTCATCGAACGCATCCCCAAGCCCCTGCGGCGGCCGCTGCTGCGCGCCCAGATCGACCACTTCGAGCTCGACCGTTGGGCCAAAGTCGTTCGTCGGCAGCCGGTGACCCCGCCTTCGGTGCGCGATCTGGCCGACCTCATCGAGACGCTGGTCGTCTCGCTCGACACCGAGTCCAGGTTTGGCGCCGAGCTGGCCACGATCCGGGCGCAGGCGATGCGGCCGTCGATCTGGGCGGCGGCGGTGGGCGAGCAGCTGGTGACCGTCGACATCCGGGGCGTGCGGGCGCGCCGCAGCGACACCGTCCGCGAAGCGGCCAAGCACATGGCGACCGCGATGTCCGCCGGCCAGCGCTCGGAGCTCGGCCGCATCCTGGAGTTCAAAGAACACTTCGCCGCGGGCAATCCGTGGCCGCTGATTGCGCTGGACGCTGAAGCGAACGAGATCCCAGCCGACTTCCGCCCGTCGGTCGAGGCGATGCTGGCAGCCTCGTTTGGCGCCGCGGGGCTCGATGAGATCGCCGCACCTTGGATGCGGCCGCTGCGCGAAGGCTCGCCCGAGGTGTTTCGGCTGCTGTCGCAAACGGTCTTCGACGGCCGCGATCCGGTGCGTGTCGAAGTGGGCGGGCGCGAGCTGCAGGAGCGCCTGCAGTCTCTGCTGCAGACCAGCAAGGGATCGGGCGAGGTCGTGATCCAAGAGTCGACCGAAAGCGGCGGCTACTCGCTGCAGGTCTTCATTCGGTCGGCGCCCGGGGAGGTTTCGATCAAACGGGAAACCGTCAAACGCGAAACCGTCAAGCGTGAAACCGTCAAGCGCGACCGGCGCTAGATCGCCCGCGCGCGGACCCGCCCGCGCTCAGAAGCGCAGCGTCTCCACAGTTGGTGTCGTCGCGCTGCCACCCTGGCCGCCGATCAGCACCAGCGTGCCGTCGGGCAGCAGTTCGGCGGTGTGGCTGGCGCGCACGCCGCCCGTCAGCGAAGGTGCCGCGGCCCACGTGTTGGTCGTTGGGTCGAAGACTTCGACGGTGTCGAGCGAGGTCGGCGCGGTCAGCGTGCCCTGTGCGCCACCGCAGACGGCGACGCGGCCATCGCCGAGCACCGTCGCGCTGTGCAGCGCGCGCGCTGTGCTCATGTTGGCCGTCTGCCAGCTGTTGGCGACCGGGTCGTAGATCTCGGCGCCTTGGATCGGGGCCGCGCTGGCGGCATTGAGCAGGCTCGGCACGAGCACGCCGCCGGTCAGCAGCACGCGGCCGTCGTTGAGCGTGACCTGGTTGTACTGGTGGCCGGCGCGGCCCTGCGCCATGTTCGGGCCGTTGCTCCAGCTGCCGCTCGAAGGGTTCCATCGCTGCACGTTGGTCGTGCTGGTGGCGCCAATCGGAAAGCCAAAGACGAACGTAATCTCAATGCCGCCGGTCGCCAGCACGTCGCCGGTGCCGGCGAGCTGCGTCAGCGCGGGAGCGAGTCGGTTGCCGCCGAGCGAGCTGGTGCCGGACCAGGTGCCGGTCGCGGGGTCGTAGATTTCAGCGCTGCGGAGCGTGCTGGTCACGGCGGCCGTGATGTCGGGCGTCAGCGTAGAGGTGCCGCCGGCGACCATGACGCGGCCGTCGGCGAGCAGGCAGGCGCCGAACAGGATGCGCGGGGTGCCCATGGATCCCGTTGGCGAAAAGCTGTCGGTATTCGGATCGTAGATCTCGCAGCTGTTGAGCACGGCGCCGGTCTGGTTGGCGCCGCCGATCATCAGCACGCGGTCATCGTTGAGGCGCACGGCCGAGTGCAGCGCACGCGCGGAGCCCATGGTCGGGCCCGGCACGAAGCGCATGCGGCGGAAGTCCCAGCGTTCGGTGGTTGCAAGGCCGACGGCATTGGTCAGCGTGCCGCCGCCGCCGCCCGTCACGAGCACGTCGTTGGCGCTGGCGTTGTTGTTGGCGTCGATCAGGTTTGCGGCGAACGCGCGCGCTGACTGCATGGCGCTCGGCGCCAGCGCGCTGGTGTCCGGGGCTCCGGTCAGGGTCACGACCGGGTTGCTCAGTTCGCCAATCAGCGTCGCGCCAAACAGCAGCGAGACGCTCTGCCAGTGCAGCTCGAAGCCGGCGAGGTTCGGCGCGCTGGGCACCTGGAACGAGTAGGCCGCGTCGCCGGCTGCATCGGTGACGAGCACGCTGAGCGCCGACAGCAGGTCGGTGCCGACTGCGAGCACGCGTGAGTCGGCGGGGTCGATCAACGACAGCGGCGTCGGGCCGGACGTCGTCGATGGCACGATCAGCGCGAGCGACGCGGGCGGGGCCGCGACGACGTCGAGTTCGAGGGCTTCCCCGAGTCGCCCCGAAGTGCGCTTTTCGAGGTCGTAGTCAAACTGCGCGGCCAGCGTGCCGGTTGCGAGGGCGGAAACGAACAGGGTGCGGATCACGTTCATGGTGCGGATCATGGGCCAGCGGGCTGGGCGATGGATTTCGAGGGCCGGCCAATCGTATCGCTTCCGGGCGGGCGTGTCCGCGCATCGGCCGTTCTGGCTCAAGTCGATTCGATTTCGTCCGAGAATGAGGCATGAGCATGGATCGAATCGGATCGGAGGCCGTCCCGCGCACGTCTTCGATTGGCGCGGTTGTGCCGGTCCATCGCCGTCGGCCTGACGAGCGGCCAGAGGACGAAGCCAAGCAGGGCGGCGGCGGCGGGCGCGAGCGCCGTGGCGAAGGCGGCGGCGAAGGCGACGATTGCGCGCTACTGCATCCGGCCGAACAGGTCACGAGGCAGCTGCTGCACGAGCGCGTGCTGGCCCATACGCGCACCGAGTTCGCGGTCGATCGCGACGCGGCCCAGCGCCGGGCGGCATTCGCCGTGCATGAGTTTGCCGAAAACGTCGACGGCGAGACGCTCGATAGCTTCGTCGGGCGTCTGATCGGGGCCCAGAATCAGCTTGCGTCCGCTGCCGCGGCGCAATCGTCTGCCGGCGCCCTCGATCCGGCGACGCGCCGGCAGCGGCTCGACCGCGCGTTTTTCGCGGGCTTGGCGGAAGCTGAAAGCTTGCTGGGCCAGGTCCACGGTCGTCAGCAGCAAGGCGAGCACGTGCGCGCGGCGCTCGCGCTGATCGCACGAATCGCTGCGTGCTACGCCGAAGTGCTAGCGCACTCCGGCGGCAGGGCGTGAAGCTGCAGTGGCCGGATGCCGATGCCGGTGCCGGATGCCGGATGCCTGCTGCCGAGCCGGTCCCAAGACGCCCGCTCAGCCGCCGTCGACGTGCTCGGGATCCTCGATCACGATGTCTTCGTCGCGCGCTTCGAGGAATCCTTCCGGCAGCGCGACGCTCTGCGTCTTGCCGTCCTTGCAGCGGCGCGCGCGCAGCGCGGCCATCGGGTAGGGCTCTTCGGGAGGCAGGTCCGACAGCAAGGCTTCGAGCTCGGGGAGCGTCTTGACGAGGTGCAGGCCGGGCAGCTTCTTTTTGGTGCCGGGAAAGCCCTTCAGATACCACCCCGTGAATTTGCGGATTTGCATCAGCCCGTGCTTCTCGCCAAAGAAGTCCGCGAGCAGCCGCGCGTGGTTGCGCATGGTGTCGAGCACGTCGCCGAGCGTTGGAGCCGGCGGCGGCTCGTTGCCGGTCAGCACGGCGCACAGTTCGCCAAACAGCCACGGTCGGCCCAGGCAGCCGCGGCCGACGACCACGCCGTCGCAGCCGGTGCTGCGCATCATGCGAAGGGCATCCCACGGCTCAAAGATGTCGCCGTTGCCGAGCACCGGGATCGTCTTGACGTGCTGCTTGAGCGTCGTGATCGCGTCCCAGTCGGCCTGTCCCGAATACAGCTGCGCGGCCGTGCGCGCGTGCAGGGCCACGGCCTTGGCGCCTTCTTCTTCGCCGATGCGGCCGGCGTCGAGGTAGGTCAGCAGGTCTTCGTCGATGCCCTTGCGGAACTTGATGGTGACCGGCACGTCGCCGGCACTCGCGACCACGCTCTTGACGATCTTCTGCAGCAGCTTTGGCTTGACCGGGATCGCTGCACCGCCGCCGGCCGCCGTGACCTTGCGCACCGGGCAGCCAAAGTTCATGTCGATGTGGTGCACGCCCCAGTCGCCGACCAGGATGCGCGTCGCTTCCGCGAGCGTCTCCGGGTTTGTGCCGTAGAGCTGGATACTGCGCCGGCCGGTTTCGTCTTTGCCAAACGACGCCAGCTGCAGGGTGCGCTGGTGCCCTTCGACAAAGGCGCGCGCGGTGATCATCTCGCTGACGTAGAGACAGCGGTCATCCGAAAAGCGCCGGCACAGGGTGCGAAACGGCGCGTTGGTGATGCCCGCCATGGGCGCCAACACGACCGGGGGGTCGATGGTCATCGGCCCGATCTGCAGCGGGGCGAACTCGCCCGGTGCGGCGACCGGCACATCGAGGTTGATGTCGCTGCGCAGGAAAGTCATGGCCTTATGACATGGCTTGCCGAGGCTGCCCTCGATAGGGCTTGGCCCAGGTGGTGACGTTCGGATGGTCTCGTCTGGCAAGTTGGGCCAAAAACCGAACCAGCCAGAAGGCACGGTCACACTCGCGAGGAGCGCAGCGACAATGCCTTCTGGCTGGTGCCCAGGAGAGGACTTGAACCTCCACGAGAAATTAATCTCACTAGGACCTGAACCTAGCGCGTCTGCCAATTCCGCCACCTGGGCAACAAGTGGGTGGGAGGACGGTAGCCCTGGCGATGTCCGATGCAAGTGCCTTTGGCCGGTTTCCTGGTGCCGGGCACGGCGCGCTTGCGCGGGCGCGGGCGATGCCGTAGCCAGGGGAGCTTCCGATGTCCAAGACTGCCGGCGGCAAACAAAAAGTGGACCCCAACGAGGTCCAGGTAGCGCACAACCGGCGCGTGCGCCACGAGTATGAGGTTCTCGACAGCTTCGAGGCCGGCATGGTGCTGCGCGGCACCGAGGTCAAGGTCTTGCGCCAGGGCCACGTGACCCTCAACGAAGCCTTCGCCAAGTTCTTGGGGGACGAGCTGTGGCTGCTGGGGGCCAACATCCCCGAATACAGCCACGGCAACCTGCAGAACCACGAAGCCAAGCGCAAGCGCAAGCTGCTGCTCAAGAAGACCGAGCTCAAGAAGCTCAAGGAGCAGGCCAAGGTCAAAGGCCTGTCGATGGTGCCGCTGCGCATCTACTTCGGGGCCAAGGGCTACGCCAAGGTCACGATCTGCGTCGGCCGCGGCCGCAAGAACCAGGACAAGCGGCAGCACCTGAAGGAAAAGGAAGCGCGGCGCGAGATTCGCGACCGCTAGACCGCGTTGCAGTCGAGCGCGACACATGAGCGATTCAAACCGAACGGATTCCCGCGGCCGGGTGCTGCTGTTTGTTGGCGACGACTACGAAGACCTCGAGCTGCAGTATCCGCGGCTGCGCCTGATCGAGGCCGGCTATGAGCCGGTGCTCGCGGGCCTGGAGGCCGGCGCGCTCTACCGCGGCAAGCACGGCTACCCGCAGCGCAGCGACTGCGGGCTCGACGCGCTGCCTGGTGCCACGTTCGAGGGCGTGGTCTGCGCCGGCGGCTGGATGCCGGACAAGCTGCGCCGTTATCCGGAGGCGCTGCAGGCCATCCGCGACTGCGACGCGGCCGGCAAGCTGGTCGCGAGCATCTGCCACGGCGGCTGGCTGTGCATCTCCGCCGACGTTGTGCGCGGCCGCCGCTACACCGGTTCGCTCGGCATCAAGGACGACCTCGTCCATGCCGGCGCTCGCTTCGAAGACGCCGCTGCGCTGGCGGACGGCCACCACGTGTCGTCGCGCAAGCCCGACGACCTGCCGGCCTTCATGGCGGCGTGTCTTGCGGTGCTGGGTTAAAAACCGATCTACGGCGCGTCGGTCGCTCCAACCGTCGCCTTCAGGATGCGTCCCACCGGGATCGAAACGCCGAGGAACACCGACCACGATTCCGGCAGATCGTCCCGTCCCAGCGGGTCCCAGTAGCGCGCGCCGATGATGCCGTCGATGGTCTTGGTCAACGGGATCTGCGCATCGAAGCGAATGCCGAGCGTGCCGATCGAGTTGAAGACGGGGCGCGAGGAGTTGATGAACTGCACGTCGCCCTCGTCGAGCTGCGGCGAGTCGTAGAGGCCGTAGAAGACGCCGGCGTAGATCGTCGCGCTGCGGTAGACCGACGTCTTGATCTCCATCGGAAACGACCAGGCTGAGCCGAGGCCGGCGGCGATGTAGCCGTGGCCGTTGAGCGTCGCGCTGTCGGTGGACACGCCGCCGAGGAGCTCGAGGTTGACCGTGCCCTGCGCCAGCTTCTTGCGTTCGGGGTTGCGTTCGCAGGCGTCTTCGGTCTTCAGCTGAAAGCTCGTCAAGTTCCAGCCGGTTGCGGCTTCGATGTTCCAGTCGCCGCCGGCGGCGGATTCGGCGTCTTCGATCGAATCTCCAGACGTGAAGCGCAGGCGCGCTTCGAAATCATCGGGGATCAGCATGTCGAGGTCGGTGTTTGGCAGGCTCGCGTCGGCGGCCTGGTACTGCTCGGCTGGCGGCAGCCAGGCCCGGCGGTGCAGGAAGTCGATCTCGAAGTAGCTGCCGGTGCCGCCGTCGTTGTTTTGCAGACGAAACGCTTCGCCGTTGGTGCCTGGGACCATCGCATACGAACCGCGCTGGATGACGCCGGCATGCGCGCGGAACCACGGCGACGGCAGCAGCTCGACACCGCCGCGCACGCTGCTGGCGACCTTGCCCGCACTCGCGAGAATCGCCTCGGCCTGGGCGAGCTTGTAGGACGACGGCGTCGCTTTCTCGGCCACGATGGCTTTGGCCCGCTTCAGGTCGCCGAGCGCCGCTCCAAGAGCTTTCACATTGCGGCTGTTGGCGTCCTTCTTGCGCTCCGTCTCGAGCAGGCCGTTGAGCGTGCGGGTGGTGTTCTCGACCTGCACAGAGAGCGCACCCTGGCGACGCGCCCGATCGTCGGGCTTGTCTTGTTCGTTGCTGCTCAGGAGCTGCTCGGCGCGCGCGATCGGGATGGCCAGCCCAGCATGAGTCGTGACCTCGCGAAGCTTCTGGAGTGCCGACAGGAGCTTGGCCAGGCGTGCTGCATGAGCTTTGGGCAGTTGGGCGGAGCCGTTGGCCGACTGCGAGGCTTGCCCGGTGCGCTGTTGCGGCGTGGGCTCGGCTTTCCCCGGCGGCTTGTCGATCGCCGCCTGCAGCGCGGCAATCACCTCGTCGCGCTTTGCGACATCGCGACGCACGCCGGCAACCTGTTCACGCACTTCCTGAAGCCGACAGCGCATCTCTGCCAGCGACGCGCCCTTTTGCAGCAGGTCGTTCGGCATCTGCGCGGTGAGATCTGCGATGGCGTTGCACTTTGCAGCGGCCTGCCTGTTGGCCGTCCCCAGGATCTTCTCGCCGGCCTCCGCCTGAGCGTCGTAGGCCTCCGCGAGCCAGGTGGCTTCACGCTGAAGGGCCGATCGCAGGCGGTGGGGCCGATCGGACTGGCAGGACACGAGAAACAAAATGGCCAGCAATCCGCCATGGCGGAATATCGAACACTCCTTCATCCACGGAAGGTTCACGACCGGTTCTGCCGATTGCAATAGGCATCGCCTCCTGGCCGCACCCGTGCGCCCGGGAATAGTCCGTAACTCTCGCGCCCGCGAACCGCTCCGTCTCTTTGATGCGACCCGTTGTCTTTCCCGTTGTTCTCGCGCTGCTCGCTGCAGCAGCTCCCGCACAGGATCAGCTCGTCAAGGCTGCCCTCAAGAAGATCGATGCCGTCGAACAGGCGCTGCCAACGCTAGGTGCCGGCGACGTGCGCGCGGCCAACAAGCTCCTGCTGGATCTTAAGTGGGCCAACAAGCGCCTCAAGGCTGCCTACAAGAAGACCACCGTGCACTGGAAAGACGCGGCCAAGCGTTCGCAGGAAGCGGATGCCGCGATTCGCAAGCAGGCTGCGGCCAAGCCGGCTCCTGCGAAGCCGACTCCTGGCAAGCCCGCGCCGACGCAGACGCCGCCATCGGGCTCGGGAGCGGGCAGCGGCAGTGCGCCGCCAGCCGCCGGCCCGGTGATTGGCGAGCAGTTCGAGAAGCTCAAGCAGCTCGACAAGGAGGTCCGCAATGGCTTCCAGAATCTGAAGATGCTGAACAAGTCGTTTATGGGCGACCAGTATCGGGTGCGCTCGACGACGTCGGAAATCAGCAAGCTCAAGAAGCGCCTCGCCACGTTCCCGCCCGGCGACAAGAACGTGCAGATCGTCACCGGCAACCTCAAGCAGTTCGAAGATCTCTTCGCGAAGTGGCAGGGCGAATACGCCGCCGACAAGGGGGCCGCTGCCGGCCTCGGGAGGCAGCTCGACGAGATCTCTGAGCGCTACAGCCGCGGCAAGCTGCCGGGGGACCTGCACTGGCCCTACGATCTCGACAAGCTGCGCACGTGGGCCGGCCGCACCAAGGTCATCCTGGCGCAGCTGCCCAAGGACGCGGAGATCGCCCGCCAGGCGTTGAACAACAGCGAGCTCAAGCGCCGCGCGCAAAGCGTTTGGCACCGCGTCGCCAGCGACCTGCCGAGGCAGCTTCAGCGCCAGGTCGATGCCGTTCGCTACGCCTGCGACGGGGCCGTGACGGAAGCGCTGCGCAGCGCCAAGTTCTTCGCCGACATCGATCCAAGCGACAAGCACAAGGTCACCAATACCGTGATGATGGAAGGTGCGCTGGAGCGCTCGCTCGAGCGGCTCAACGACGGGCTCGAAGCCGTCACGCGTGCGGCGACGCTCGATCAGGAGATCCCGCCAAAGGAAGCGATCGACCGCAGCGCTCAGCAAAAGCAGATCGAGGCGGCGATCCAAAAGCTGCGCGATCTCGCCAAGTCCTCACTCGCCGATGTGCGCCTGCCCAAGCCGGTCAAGCTGTCCGCGGAGAAGCTCGCCGAGCTGATCCAGATTGCCGAGACGACGCTGGCCAAGAAGAAATACGAGGTCCACGAGATCAAGAAGCTGGTCGTGACAACCGAGCGCCAGCGCAAGGAGAAGAAGGAAGGCACGGTCTCCGGCACCGTGACGGGCGCGACGATCACGACTTATCACTACGTCTGGGACGAGTACCGCGTGGTCACGGCCGAGAAGATTGGCGACGACATCTGGGTCTTCCACAACCTGCTGAAGTACTACCATTCGTCCGACAACGTCACGCCACAGGGCGAGTGGATCCTGAGCCGTCGCTACCAAGGCACGCAGATCCTGCCGGCCAACGTCGACAAGTAGGCGCCGCTCCGTTCGCATCTGGCTCCGTCCGCGTCTGGCCGTCGTCCGCATCTGGCTGCGGGCCGCACGCGGGGATTTCCCAATGCCGGTGACATGCTCCGGGCGCGCCCTACCTCATCGGGTATGGTCCATCGCGCGTCCGAAATCATGCCGTCGCCAACCGAAAGCAAGCACCTCGTGGCGGCCGCAGCAAACGGCAGCGGCGCCGCTCTCGATGAGCTGTTTGAGCGCTGCCGTGGGCGCTTGCGTCGTCTGCTCTGGCTCAAGGCAGGGCTGGTGCTGCGCCATGCGGAACTCGACGACCTGGTGCAAGAGGCTCAGCTCGAAGCGCTCCGTCAGTTTGACCAGTACACCTACCAGGGGCCGGACTCATTCTTTCGCTGGCTGGCTACGGTCGCGGTGCACCGGCTCGGCAACCTGCACCGCATCGCTTCGGCGCAGAAGCGCGACCCGCGAGCGGAGCAGCCCCTTGGCGTCGGCGATTCCCGCGATAGCCACGGTGGATCGGTGACGCCGAGCCTTGCCGACCTCGGTCCGGGACCGCGCACGCGCACCGTCGGCATCGAGACCCAGGAGCGGCTCGAGCAGGCGCTGCGCCAGCTGTCGGTTACCGATCGCGAGGTCATCGTGATGGCGCGTTTCGAAGACCTGCCGCTGCCAGAAATCGCGGCTCGGCTTGGCCGCACCCGCAACGCCGTCGCGCTGCTGCTCAGCCGCGCGTTGCGCAAACTCAAGGAGCGGCTCGACGCGGGAGAGACCGAGCGATGAGTGCTTCCGGTTCGAGTGATGGCGGCGATCTCGAAGCGGCTCTGGACCGCGCGGTGGCCGACTGGCTGCTCGACAAGGAAACCGAACCCGAGCTGTTGCCGGGCGCGTTTGCGCAGCGGCTGCCGGATCGGCTCCGCAGCCGGTTCTTGGCGGAGATCGAGGCGCTGGCTGCGATCGATGGCCTCGCGCGGCTGGCGCCGGCGCGCGACCTGCCGCGCCGATTCGGCGACTTTCGCGTGCTCGGCGAACTCGGCCGCGGCGCGGTTGGTGCGGTCTACGAAGCCGAGCAGGTTTCCAGCGGCAGGCCGGTCGCGCTCAAGGTCCTGCACCAGCACGTGGCCGGGGAGGCGCGCGCTGCTGCGCGCTTCCAGCGTGAGGCGCGCACGGCGTCGGCTCTTGAGCATCCGGGCATTGTCCGAGTGCTCGACTGCGGCGAAACGGACGACATCACCTGGCTGGTCATGGAGCGGGTGCGCGGTTGGTCGCTGATGCGTCTGCTGCAGGCCCAGGAGCAAGAGCGCGACGTCGACTACGGCCAGGCCCGCTCGGTCTTCGGCGACCATGTTGCCCTCGCACGTGCGTTCGCCGATGCCGCAGACGCGTTTGCGTTTGCCCACCAGCACGGCGTTGTGCACCGCGACATCAAGCCCGCCAACCTGATGCTGCGCGACGACGGCCGGATCGTCGTGCTCGATTTTGGTCTTGCCAGTGCGCAGATCGACGATCGCGGAGGCGACGCAAACGGCATCGCCTCCGAGCTGACGCGCACCGGTGAGCTGCTCGGTACGCCGCTCTACATGGCGCCCGAGCAAGCTGTCGGCGCCGAAAACGGCTCGGCCCAGAGCGACGTCTACGCGCTCGGGGCGGTGCTCTACGAATGCCTGTGCGGGCGGCCGCCGATCGCGCGGGGCTCGTTTGCGGTGGTCGTCGACGCGATCCTCAATCGCGAGCCGGTCGCCCCGCATCGGGTGCGCGCCGGCGTGCCGCAGGCGCTGTCGCGCATCGTCATGCAGTGCCTCGAAAAGCGTCCCGAGCGGCGCTACGCCGGCGCCGCAGCGCTTGCCGAAGACCTGCGCCGCTACGTCGCCGGCCAAACGGTGCAGGCGCGGGCGGTTGGCTGGACCGCGCGGCTTGGCCGGCACGTTCGGCGCCGGCCGCTGCTGGTGGGGCTTGCCGCGACGGTGCTCGTGCTCGCGCCCGTGACGTGGTGGGGGTGGACGCGATGGCAGCAGAGTGACCGCCGAGTCGAGCTGCTGGAGCGCGATCGCGACCTGGCGCGCTTGCCCAAGATGCTTGCGGCAGCGCCCGAACACATCACGGTCTTTGGCGGCGCTTCGCTTCGCCACTACGCGCAGCTGGGCTTGCTGCAGGCGGTCCCAGCCAAAGGTGCGTCGGATCGTTTGTCGGGTCGCTCGGCGGGTCGATCGGCGGGCGCCGAGCAAGCGCTGGCGCTCGCGCAGTCGCTGTGCGAGCGCTTCCCTGCGGACGTCAAGGTGCTGCGTGCCCGCGTCGAAGCGCTGCTCGATGTTGGCGACGAGACGGCTGTTGCCGCTGCGCGGACCGCGGTTCCGGCGCTGCTTGCTTCGAACGACTGCGACGAGGGCGATCGCGCCATGGCGGCGGTTTGGCAGCTGCGGCTTGGCGACGAATCGGCGGCGCGCGCGCAGTTCGATTCGCTCGCGGCAGCGACCGGCGCCCGGGTCGACTACTGGCGCGGCTTCTGGCACCAGTCGACGCAGCGCTACGACCTCGCCATCGATTGCTTCACGGCCGCGCTGGGCGCGCCGGATCTGTCCGACGAGCACCGCTACTTCGCGCTTCTGCATCGCGGCTGGTGCCAGAGCTGTCCGGAGATCGGCCGCCTGCGCGCAGCGCAGGACGACCTCCTGCAGGCCGGAGCGCTGCGGCCGAACTACGGCACCGCGCGCCTGCTGTGGGCGGCCTTGCACTGCGTCGAGCCGGAGCCGGACCTAGGCCGTGCGGTCGCGGAGGTTGAGGCGGTGCTGGAGCACGCCGAACCGTGGCTGCACGTATTGACCGCGCGCGTGCTGCAGTCGTTGGCGGAAGCCGGCACCTGGCAGGACGGGCCGGTTCGCTTCGGTTCCGAGTTTTCACCGATCGCGGCGGTGCCGCTCGACCCGAAGCGCGCAGCAGCGCTTGCCGGCCTGAGCCTGCAGCTGCTAGATGGCGTGGCTGCGGAGTTGCCTGGCCAAGGCGGGTTCGACGTCGCCTATCATCGCATCACGGCGCTCGCCTTGCTTGGCCGTCACGAAGAAGCCCTCGCGGCCGTCGCTGCGCGTCTTGGCCAACGCGTCGCTGGCGAACGCGCCGCGCTGCTTCTGCAGCGCGCCCGCGTGCAACTGGCCGCTGGCCGCGGGCAGCTTGCCCACGCAGCGGTCGAACGATCGCTCGATGCGGCACCCGAATACATCGCCGCGTGGCGTTTTGGGGCGGTGCTGGCGAACCATCTCGGCGACTGCGCGCGCGAACTCGCCTGCGTCACCCAGGCGGCGCGCTTGCTGCGCCGGCGTCGCCCGGATCCGTCGGTCTACCCGGACGCTGTCGCGCTGTTGCCCGAGCTGGAGCAGCGGCGGCGCGAACTGCTCGAGCTGCTGCAGGCAGCGGAGCCTGCAGAAGGAGATGCGGATACTGGTGCATTCGGAACGCTGCTGCACGGGTCTGAGGGCCTGCGCGCACTGGCCCTCCGCGGCGAATGGGCGGCACTGCCCGAGGACTCGCCGTTGCGATGGCTTGGCATGGAGCCCCCCAAAGCTGCAGGAGCCATCCAGCCGCTGATCGTGCCGGCGATTGCTGCCCAGCGTCGCTGGGCCACCGATGCCAGCGCGTTGCCTCGCAGTGCCGCGCTGCTGCCGCTGCGTCAGGCGGCGGGTGTTGACGTTCCCGATGTGGCGTCGGCCGACCGTCTGGCGCTGATGCGGTTGCTGCCGCACGCGGTTCGACTGGCGCAGACGGACCGCGATGCCTGCCAGGCGCTGCTACAGCGCGTTGAGCGCACGCTCGGCGAAGATCCACAGCATGGCGAGGCGAGGCTGCTTCGCGCGATCGTCCTGTTTGCGTCGGGGCGCGCTCGCGAAGCGCAGCTGTTTCTCGCGGCGACCAGCTCGCAGTTCCCTGCCGACCTGCGCACGAGCTTTGTGCAGGCCTGCGCGGCGGCGTCCGGTCAGGATCGAGAAGGAGTGCGGCGCGCGCTGTCTCGTGGCGGCGATTCGGTGCTCGATTTGGCGAGCCTGCAGGGCGCCGCCTCGGCTGTTGCCCTGCCCGGCGCGGCGACGCCGGCAGAGCTGCTTGCGCTGCTGCGCTGAGGTTGTCTGGCGCCCGGCGCCCGCTACGGCTCAAGGCCGGCTGCACGCAGCTGAAAGTGGATCGGCTGTTCGATGGCTCCGGGGCCGTGCTCAAAGCGCCAGCGGCGAACGGCCGTCGTCGCGGCCTCGTCGAGGCAGCGATGGCCGCTGCTGCTCGCAACAACCACCGATGTGACGTGGCCGCGCGCGTTGCAATGGATGCGCAGCAGGACCGTTCCTTCGTAGCGTCGACGGCGGGCGATACGCGGGTACTTCGGCGGCACATTGGTGCCGGGGACGACTGTGGGGACCCTGGCGATGGCGATGGCGATGGCGTCGGCAGCGGCGGCCGCTTCCACCGCGCGCTCGGTCGGTGGCGGCGCCGGGACGGGCGCGGCCGGCGCCGGCCTTGCCGTGGCCGCGCGGGTTGGCTCGGCAGCGGTGTCGAGTTCCTCGCTTCGTTTGGCAAGCAGGCGTTTGCTGGCCCAGCTACGGTCGGGCAGCACGGGCTGCGGCCGGCTTGGATGGACGGATTCTGGTTCAGGCTTTGCGGGGGCTTGCGGCTCGGCTGCCACGGCATCGGCCGTTGCGGTATCGCTCGCAGATGTATCGCTCGCGGATGTATCGATGAGCGGCACGGGCTCGACGGACTCGGGCAGAACTTCGGGTCGCGGGCATGGCGGAGTTGCCGGCAGGCGGGCCTGCTGCGGCAGGATCTTGATGGGCAGCGACGGCGTTCGGCCGGGATCGTGAGTGTGCCAATGCGCCAACACAACCGCGGCGCAGGCGCCGAGGTGCACCGTCAGCGACAGCAGTACGGGACGCCGAAGCCTGGCGTTTGGCGAAGGAGCCACGGGCACGTTCCTCAAAATCGCGCTACGAACGTCAATCGCAGCGACAGGGGCTCGGCGGGGTGGAAGTGGATGTCGTCGACGGCGTTGGCTTCGCCCGCGAGCTGTGAGCCGTAGAAGTATTCAATGTCGCTGGCTTCCCGATCTAGCAAGTTGAGCACGTCGAGCTGGAGCGTGCGGCTATCGTCAAGGGCGAAGCTGGCGCGCGCGTTGACGAGCGTGGTCGACGACGAGGTGATGGAGCCGTCCTCGGTCAGCGGGCGGCCATCAAAGTGGCGCACCCGCACGGCCGTCGAAAAGGCCTCGCTCCAATCGACGACGGCTCCGGCCGACAGCGTCAGCGGCACGGCTCCGGGGATGCGGTTGCCGCCGCTGCCGTCCTCTGAGCGGCTGCGGTAGCGACCCCGGGCCCACGTCAGATCGGCATCGAACGTCAGCCAGGACAGCGGCCGGTAGTGATTGGCCCATTCGATGCCGTAGCGGCGCGATGCCCGCGTCGGCTCGGTCGTGCCGGCGTCGCCAACAAAGACGAGCTCTTGGTCCAGATCGAGAGCCCATAGCGACAGCGACGACTGCAGACCCGCAACGGCCGATGTGCGCACGCCGAGTTCGGCGCCGGTGCTTTGCACCAGCGGCGTGACGGGAGAGCCGTCGTTGGGCGCGGCGGTCGCCGGATCATCGCGCTGCAGCACGCCGCGCGCGTCGTTGCTGTGAAAGCCGGTGCCAAAGTTCGCGTAGACCTCGGTGTCGCCGGACGGCCCGAACGCAACGCCGGCTTTGCCGCTGACGATGCCGTCGTCGCGCGTGCCCGAGTTGCTTTGGCGATCGCTGTCCACATCAAACCAGTAGTGGTCGACGCGCCCGCCGATATAGCCGCGGAACCATTCGCTGGGCTCGAGTGCGAGGTTGGCATAGGCCGCAATGCGATGCTGGCGGATCTCGTCGCGACGAACGCTGCCGGTGCGCTGCCGACGCTGGCTGCGAAAAAGACCGTTTTCGATGCGGTCGCCGCGCAGGTCGAAGCCGTATTGCAGTTCGCCCGGGATGGCGCCCAGGCCCGCGCCGAGCGTCAGCTGCTGTTCGCTGGCGTAGCTGCCGCCGTAGCTGATGCGGCGGTCGCGCTGTTCGATCTGGTCGCCGCGCGTCGGGTCTTCAAGAAAATACGTGAAGTTGGAAAACAGGTCGAAGTCGTAGTGCTGCGCATAGACCCGGTAGGTGTCGACCGCCTCGCTGCCGCCTTCGCCAACGCCGTTGCCGCCGCGGTCCTGCCATTCGGCGCTGACGCCAAACCAGCGCGTGCGGCCGCCCGAGGTCGGGTCGAGCGAAGCAAAGCGGCCGAGGCTACCGTCGGCGACGGCGCGCTGCGGGATCTGATCGGTCGCAGTCCAGGATCCTTCGTAGGCGAATGCCTGCAGGCGCAGGGTGTCGTTCGACCAGGCAAGGTAGGCGTTGCGCTTGCGGTAGTCCTGGTCGACCTCGAAGGGCCCGTCGTAGCTCTGCAGCTCGAGCGCGGCGAGCAGGTTGCCGTCGCCCAGCGGCGTCGAGTCTGCGACGACCGTGCGCGCGTAGTCGTAGCTGCCGCCCGTGACCTGAAAGAAGCCGCGCGGCAGCGAGCGCTGGTAGTCGATGTCGATGGCGCCAACGGAGGCGAAGTCGCCGTCGCGCACGTCGTAGGGGCCGAGGCGGTAGCGCACCGTGTCGATCAGCTCGGGGATCAGCGGGCCGAGATCGGTGTAGCCCTGGCCGTGGCCGTGGCTCGGCATGTTGAGTGGAATGCCGAACAGCGTGGTGCGCAGGTCGGTGCCGTGGTCGAGGTTGACGCCGCGCGCGAACTGCTGGTTGCTCTTACCGGGAGCGCTGTGCTGCGTGACGATGACGCCGGGAACCGTTTCGAGCACTTCGCCGGCGCGCAGCAGCGGGCGCTGCAGCAGCTCTGTTTGGCCGACGATGCCTTCGCTGGCGCGCCCGGCCAGACCGACCAAATCGTCGGCGCGCCCCTGCACGATGATGGCTGCTTGCGGCGAGACGGTCGGCGAGGTGCTCGGAGCCTGCGCTGCGGCTGCCTCGGGCTGCTGCTCTTGCGCCACCACCAGCGCCGAGCTCATCGCGAGCGCCAGTGCGCCGATGGGCCGTGGCGCGCTCACAGCGAACGCTCCAGCAGCCAGTAGATGCCGATTGTGCCAGCGAGCACCGAAAGGGTGACGGATGTGGCGACGGGGCGACGGCGCGCGAACGCTGCGAGCAAGGGAAATGCGACCGCTGCGCACAGCACCTGCCCGGCTTCGACACCGAGATTGAACGACAGCAGCGGCACGAACACGGCTCCACCCTGCACCTCAAACTCGGACAGCACTCCGGCAAAGCCAAAGCCGTGCAGCAGGCCAAACGCCAGCGCCAGCGGCCAGCGGTGCGGCGCTTCGCGGTGGCGCTGCGTCAGGTTCGCGACGGCGACGACCACGATCGAGCCGGCGATCGAAGCTTCGACAAAGGTGCTGGGCAACTGCAGCCAATCGAGTGCGGCGGCCGTCAGCGTCAGGGAGTGCGCCAGGCTGAATGCGGTGATCGTAAGCAGCGTGCGCCGCAGGGTGACGCCAACGGCCAGCAGCGCCAGCAAGAACGCGAGGTGGTCGTAGCCGATCAGGATGTGTTCGACGCCGAGCACGAAGAATTCGCCGGCGAGGCTGCCGTTGGCCGGCGTCTCGCCTAGGCTCGATTCGATGCCTGGCAGCACGAAGCGGCAGCTGCGGGCGTGCAGCAGTGCGTCGGCGCAAAGGGTGCTGTCGGTGGCGGAGTCGTCGCTCGACGGGGAATCGATCGGACCCGAGATCAGCCGCGCGTAGCAGCGGTGGCCGTGTGCCAGGGCTCCGAGAAACGGGATCGAAATGGCGCGCTCGCCGTTGGCTGTTGCGCCAGCGTCAAACTCGTAGTCGAGCGTCAGCTCGACGTCTTGCTCGTTGCCGATGGCCGCGCGCACGCTGCCGCACGGCAAGCGCGTGGCGCCGATCGTGAAGATGACGTTGCGCGCGATCCAAGTCGGCAGGTCGCGCTGCGCGTGCAGCAGCTCGTCGGCATCGATGCGGCCGTCGCCGTTGCTGTCGAAGATCGTGCCGGCGGCGAAGTCGGCGTTGGCGAACGCAAGTCGAGCCGTTGCTTGGGCCGGACTGCGGATGCTAACGGTGAGTGCGCTGAGGCCTGGATCGTGAGGTGCCGGCGCGCCCGTGGCGCACGTGGCGGCGGCGGCGGCGGCGGCGGCGGCGAATCCGAGCGCGAGGGTGGCGCGGGTCGCGAAGGCGAATAGACAGGGGAGCATGATTGCTTCTCGTGGATGCGGCAGCGGATAGCTGGCGGCATGCGAGCAAAGCGGCGGCAGGACAGCCGCGCGTTCGCACACCGCCAGGCCACGGATCAGTTGTCGTGGCTGTGTTCGCGACCGTTCAGCGGCGGCGCGGCGTACGGGAAGACCTTGTTGTAGGCAATGTCGTTGGCGTCGACGTTGTCGCCGGCTGTCCGGATCACCGGTGGGTTGACGCGCAAGTCACTGATGACCGCGCTGACACCAATGTCGTAGACGTCGTCGCCGAAGCGGCGGCCGTTCGGCCAGCCGCTGGCGACGTTGCCGTTGCTGAGCGGACTAAAAATCGTGTCGCCGCCGAATACCGAAAGCCGCGAGAAGCTCGCGTCGTCCGGGTTGTTCGGGTCGTTGGCGCCGCCGCCAGCGAGCGGCACAGGATCCGTCGACAGGTCGACCTTGATCAGGTCGGGGATGAAGATGCCGGCCAGGTCCGTGCGGTTGCTCTCGATGCCCGGGATCGGGTTGGGAGCAAAGACCAGCGCATTGAGCAGCCCCGCCAGTTCGGGATCGGTCGCGTAGCTTTGGAAGAGCTGGGCGTCGACTTCGGGCTCGGTGCGGTTGTAGGCGTCCTTGTCGGCAATCGCGACAAAGGCCTCACAGAAGAGCGGGTTGCCCTGGCGTCCAACCTGCACAAAGGGCCCGTACTGGACCGGGTCCATGACATCGCTGCGCACCTCGATGCTCTGGCGGTAGGTGCTGGCGTGCACGCCGACAACCTGCTGGTCGCCCCCGATCATGGCCATGGGCACCTCGATCGCGATGGTGTGCACGTTGAAGCCCTTCTGGCTGTCCTTGCCGGGACTGCGCAGCGACAGCAAATCAAACGTCGCGCCAATGTCGGCGTAGAAGCCATCGTCACGCTGGCCCGCCCACGTGCGCATGCCGTTGCCGAGGGTGGCAATCGTTTGCGTCGTGTAGGTGTCGAGCTGTGCCGCAGTGGCGACGCCGTCCTTGGCCGGGCCATCGCCGGCGAGCTCGTTGTAGTGCGGGGTCGCGCGCCCTTGGTTGTTTGGGGGCACGGTGCCGTTGCCGATCCAGGTGACGCCGGTGCCGCCGAGCTGCCAGTCGATCTGCAGCACGTCGTAGGTCTGCGTCAGGTTCTGTGCCGCATCATCGACGTTTTGCACGACGCCGGTGTACGACTGCAGGATTGTCGCCGTGTTTTTATAGTTGGTGCGGAAGAAGAAGACGTAGCTGTAGGTCTTGCGGCCTGCGGCGACGTCGGCACCGGTCGACACGTGCATCGCATAGGCAACACGGTCGTCGAAATTGTATTTGTTTGGGCCGATGCCCGGGTCTTCAAACGGGTAGACCGACATCGCCAGCGTCAGGCGCTTGCTGGTGGGGTTGGCACCGCTGACGAACGCGTAGACGTCGGTCAGGTTGGCCGCGTCGTCGAGCGTGATCAACGGCGCATCCATGTGGCTCGATGCGAGCAGGGGAGTTGTGCTTGCGAGCGAAGCTGCGAGCACGGCATACAGGGTTCTCATCGTGGTTCCGTATTGTGGAAATCGACTTCGGATACACGGGGGCCTGCAGGTTGCAGAATGCCCCCGACGGTCGTGCGCCCGGTGCAGCGCGGCGGGAGCCGGAATGCGATTGGGCGGATGCGGATGCGGTCCCGGCGGCGGCCGCGCTTACAAAGCTGCGAGCAGAGACTTGAGCCGCGTGCGCTCGCTTGGCAGCAGCGCGGTCTTGGCGGCGAGCGCGATGTCGCCGTGCTTTTGGGCCCCGGTGCGGTCGCCGCTGGCGGCGCAGATGGCCGCGGCATGCAGCCGAACGCGAGCGTCGCAGGTGCCGCGGCACAGCGCTTGGTCCATCGCGAGCAGGGCCTGCTGGAGGTCGCCGTTGCGCAGATAGGCCCACGCGAGCGCGTCGCTCGTCAGGAAGTCTTGCCGCAGGTCAAACTCGCGTTTGGCGAGGCGTAGAGCCAGCTCGGCGTCGCGGCCGCTGGCAGCATCGCCGGTCTGGCTGGCGAGCCAAACCGCGAACGTGCGTGGATCTTCGCGGGCTCCGGTTTGGCGCAGCGTGCGTTCGGTGGCGCGGGCCTCGTCGTCGCGGCCGGCGGCGCGCAGGGCGTCGGCAAAGGCCCAGAGGTGGGCGGGCAGAGGGCTTTGCGCGACCGCGGTCGCCAGGTCCTCGGCGGCCGGGCCGCTGTTGCCAAGTGCGAGCTTGGCGCGCCCGCGCACCGCGAGTGCGGCCGCGTAGTCGTCGACGTGCTCCAGCGCGCTGTCCGCGTGGCGGATGGCGTCGTCGGGGCGGCCGGCGTGGAGGGCGAGTGCGCCCTGACGGCTAAACGCCCATGCCAGCGATTCCGGCGCCCGGCGACTGCCTGCGTGCGTCGCCAGCTCCAATAGCTGCAGGCTGCCTTCGACATCGCCGCGACGCCAGCGCAGTTCGGCGGCACGTGCATAGCTCTGCAGGCAGGGCTTGAGGTCGAGCATGCGCTGGTAGCACTCCTGCGCTTCGTCAAACTGGCCGCGATCGAGCAACACGTCGCCGAGCAGGCCGTGGTCCAAAAACATGCCGCGTTGCTCGACGAGCCGGCGCGTGATGCTCTCCGCTTTGGCGAAGTCATGCAGAGCGTGTCGCACGTGGCCGCGGATCAGCAAGGCGGCGGGCTGGTCGGGAAGCGGCATCGCGTCGGCGGCCGCTTCCGCGAGCCGGTAGTAGCCAGGATCGGAGCTGGCGCGCGCCTTGGCGATGTAGCAGCGGGCGAGGGCCTCAAGGCGCGAGCTGTCTGGCTTGGTGCGAGCGAGTGTTTGTGCGGCGCGAATCTGCTCATCGAGCTGCGAGGCGCCGGTGTGTTCGGCTAGCGCAATGCGCAGCGCCTTTTGCGCCTCGCTTTGCGCGCTGGATGCAACTCCGGATCCTTGTGTCGCAGAAGCCTCGCGGTCGCCATTGGCGCAGCCTTCGGCGAGGGCGATCGCCAGCATCAGGGCCAGCGACGCAGCGCGGGGGAAACGTCGAGACGGGTGGCGGGCAGCGCTTGGATCAGGCATCACCCTAGGGAGAGGTAGACCTCTGGCGAGGTGTGTCAGCGCCTTCGGAATTTTCTTGCGGCTGGCACCGCCCGGCGGGCTTTGAGGGGAGGCGGTCGCGGCCCTTTTCGTCGCCGTCTGCGCCGCTGGCCGTTGGCGCGCTGCAATTTGACTCAAAGGCGCCGCTGCTGTTGGGGCTTCGTGTTCTTAGGGAGAAGCCCTGTGCAGCTCTAAGGCACGCGCTAGCGATACAGCGCCTTACGAGGGGGGCGGAGTGCGCGCCCCGCCGAGAGCATGTCGCATACACATATTCAGATGGAAGCTGTCGCGAACGATGCGCTGGATGTGGCGTGTCGTTCGACGTTGGCGCTCGCGAGCCCGGCAGCGGCGGGGTCGAACGGCGAGCCGCTGGTTGCGGTGGCTGTCGTCGGCTTTTCGGCCGATCATCTGACCGGCAACATTGCGATAGCCGCAGGGGCGACGGGGCTCGCCGCCATTGCCGACCACCTTGGGTGTACCGGCGACTACGCGTTCGACGCGCTTGGCGAGGCGGCGAACCTGATGGCTGGCCGGATCAAGCGTTCTCTTGCGGAGCATGGGCCGGTGATCACGATCACGCCGCCGATCGTGCTGCGCGCCGTGCAGTTGGCCTTGTCGGAAACCGCGCCGAGTGGCCGTGCGCAGCGCAGCTACGACATGTCGGGCGGTCGAGCCGTCACGTGGTTCGATTTCGCGTCCGACGAGCAGCTGACGCTGCTCGAAGCCGGTGGCGGTTGTGATCGATCTGGCGACGAAGGCCTTGGTGCGTGTCCGGACGGCGGACTCGCGGAAGGGGACGTGCTGCTGTTTTGAACACTGCGATCGAATCCGTGGGTGATCCGTCGACCCGTTCGTGTTCAAGATCTGGCTCGACGCTGGCGCGCGTCGTGCTGGTTGCGTGGGCGCCCGTGGTTTTGCTGGCACTGGCGTCGTTGATGACGAGTCACTGGGCCCCACTGCCGACTCCGGAGCGTGGCAGCACCGTTTTGGCGAAGGGCCTGGCGACGTTGCGTGATGCGAGAGACCCAGAATCGCCCCTTGGCTGGACGCTATGGCACGTTCTCTATGAGGACTGTCGATGTTCTCGACGTGTCGTCGAACAGCTGCAGGATCGTGCCCGGCAGAAACACGTGCACGAACGGTGCATCCTGGTGCGTTCGTCTGATGAGCAGCTGGACGAGACGGCTCGTGGCAATGGCGGCGAGCTTGAGCTGCTGCTGCGCGGGCACGGCGTGCCCTGCCATCTGCTGAGCAACACCGAGTTGGAGCGACTCTTGGGCATTCGCGCTGCCCCACTGTTCATCGTCTGCGATGACGAGCAGCGGGTCCGGCACGTGGGTGGCTATACCGACCGCAAACAGGGGCTCGCGCTTCACGATCGAGAGACCGTTGCCCGCCTGCGTGCCGGCGAAGAGGTGTCCTCACGGCCGGTCTTCGGCTGCGGCGTTGCGAGCGAACTCCAGGACGCCCTCGATCCCCTAGGGATCAAATACTGAACCAGCAACCAGGCACCAGCCTTCACACAACAGATCTCGACCGGCAGCGCCAACCATGTCAGAATCCCAAGTATCCTCTGCGCCGAGCGAGCCTCGGAACATCTGGCAAAGACTGGTCCGTGCCGTCGTGCTGCCGCCCGAGGTGTCGGCGTTTGAGCGTTCCTATTTGGAACGCATCAACCGCATTGCGCTGGTCTTCTTCTACGCGCACCTGCCGGCGTTTTTGCTCATCGCGTGGATCAATGATACAGGTCCGCTGTTTACGTTTGGGTTGACGGCAGCGGTGCTTGCGGTGCCGACGCTGGGCCTGCGCGCCTTCGAATCGCCGCGTGCGCGCTCGATGGTGTTTGGCTTCACCGCGATGTGTATGGGCGGCGTGCTCGTGCACATTGGGCAGGGGCCCGTGCAGATCGAGATGCACTTCTATTTCTTCTCGATCCTGGCGATGCTGGCGCTGTTCGCCAACCCCATGGTGGTCGTGGTCGGTGCGGTCACGGTCGCGGTGCACCACTTGCTGCTGTGGTATTTGGTGCCTGACAGCGTCTTCAACTACGACGCGCCGCTGTGGGTCGTGCTGGTGCATGCCGGATTTGTGGTCCTTGAGACGTTTGCTGCATGCTTCATCGCGCGCAACTTCTTCGACAACGTGATTGGTCTGGAGAAGAAGGTAGAAGAGCGCACCGTCGAAATCCGGCGGCGCAACGAGGACATGCGGCTCGTGTTGGACAACGTTCAGCAGGGGCTGGTAACGGTGACCAAGGATGGCGCGCTCTGCGCCGAACACTCGCGCTGCTGGGCGGAGTGGTTTGGTAGCTACGAACCAGGGGAAAGCGTTGTCGCCTACTTGAGCCGCAGCGATGAGAAGTTTGGTATGTGGTTCGCGGTTTGCTGGGAATCGTTGAGCGATGGATTTTTGCCGCTCGAACTCGCGATCGATCAGATGCCTAGGCGGACGTATTTGGGCGGGCGCCATCTGAAGTTTGAGTATCGCGTGATTCTCGATGCCGACGAGCAGTTGGAGAACGTCATGTTGGTTGCGACCGATGTGACGGCGGACGTTGCCAAGCAGGAGGCCGAGGCCCGGCAGCGCGAAATCTTGACGCTGTTCGAGCGCATCCTGCACGACCGGCAGGGCTTCGTGGAGTTCTTCGAGGAAGCGGGCCGGTTGGTGGAGCTGTCGCAGCCAAGCCAAGAAAACGTTTCCGAAGCAACCAAGCGCAGCCTGCACACCCTGAAGGGCAATGCCGCGCTCTTTGGCCTCGATTCGATTGCCTCGCTTTGCAATCAGGTCGAGGCGCGGATCGCCGACGGCGAGATTTCGGCGGCGGTGGACCAGTTTGAAAACGTGCAGGAGCGCTGGCTGTCGCTGTCGGAAACCGTCGAGCGCATGCTCGGGCATGAAGAAGGGGACGATGTCACGATCTCTGGCGATGAGTACCGCGAACTGCTGCGCATGGTCGTGGAGCAGGCGGACCACACGCAAATAGCAGGCAAACTGGTAGACGTGTCGCTCGAGCCAGCAGAGATGCGCTTCTCGCGGTTTGCGGAGCAGGCGCAGGCCTTGGCGCAGCGTCTGGACAAGGGAGCCGTGGAGGTCGCCATCGAAGCCAACGGAGTGCGCTTTGAGCGCCAGCGATTCATGGAGTTCTGGGGGTCGTTTGTGCATGTCTTGCGCAATGCCCTGGATCACGGCATCGAGACGCCGGAGCAGCGCAGTGAGCTTGGCAAGCCGGATGCCGCGAAGCTGCAGCTGCGCGCCTTCGAAGAGCGCGACGAAGTGGTCGTCGAGCTACGCGACGATGGCCGCGGCATCGACTGGGATCGCGTTCGCCTCAAAGCGGACCAGCTTGGCTTGCCGCATGCGACCGACAGCGAACTTGTCGACGCACTGTTTGCGGCGGGCCTTTCGACGCGCGATGACGCCAACGAGATCTCGGGCCGTGGAGTGGGCCTGGGCGCCGTGCGCGAAGCGTGCGAGGCGCTCGGTGGCCGCGTGGAGACGTGCTCCGAAAGCGGCGTCGGCACGGTCTTTCAGTTCCGTTTTCCAGGTGCGGTAGCGAAGAACCGCGAAGCACTGGCGCACAGCGACTTCTAAACCTCATCTACCAGGAGAAACCTATGAGCAAGATCCTCGTCGTCGACGATTCTTCCACCATGCGCCAGCAGGTGCGCCAAGCCCTCGCGCCAAGCGGCATCGATATTGTCGAAGCCACGGATGGGCAGGATGGACTCAACAAGGCCGAGGCGGACGCGGCCATCGATATTGTGGTGCTCGATGTCAACATGCCGCGCATGAACGGCATCGAAATGGCCGAGGCACTCAACAAGTCCGGTCGTATGGCAAAGGGACTGAACGTTGTCATGCTGACAACGGAGGGCCACGCGGACCTCATCCAGCGCGCCAAGGCAGCCGGGGCCAAAGGTTGGATCGTCAAGCCGTTCAAGCCGGAGATGCTTCTTGCTGCCGTCAACAAGATGGCGAACTGAGAGGAACCCGTGTTGCTCTCTCTACTATCCTGGCCGTGGCGCATGCTCCGGAACGTCGCAACCGGCGGATCCGCCGCGAAGGCGAAAGCGGCGGCCGAGGCTCGCGCCGCGCTCGAAGAGGAGCTCCGTCAGGAGCACGATGCACTGTGCGCGAAAGTCTCAGGCGAGGTGGGAGAAGTGCTTTCGGAGACGGAGCGCGCCACGCTTGCCGTGGGGGACCACCTCAACCGGATTGTCAACGACGCGCGCGAGTTCATTGGACAAGTGCGCGAAGATGTCGGGTCGCTGGACAGCGACGAAGGCGAGGGTGTCAGTGCCCAGCTAGAGCGCCAAGCCCACAAGGTGACCGAGTTTCTAGAAGAGCTGCGTTCGGTCATTTGCATGCAGCGGGAGGCCGCCGCGCGCGTGCAGCGCGTTGCCGATGAGGTTGCGACCGCGACCGAGTCGGTCTCGGCCATCACCTGCGCGGCCCGTGTGCTCTGCCTCAACACCATGGTGGAAGCGGCGCGCCTCGGCGATGCCGGTCATCCGATGATCGTGATTGGTGACAACATGCGCGGCCTCAGCGAGCAGATCGCGGAGACCAACGTGCGCATCAGCGAGTCGATAGCCGAGCTTCGGCCGACGCTTCTCGATGTCGACAAGAGCACGGAAAGCGCCGCGCAGCGCACCACCGAGTTCCGGGCGGAGTTCGAGAGAGAGGCCACCGAAGTCGGTGCCGTGGCGGATCATCTGCGCACG
Organism: Planctomycetota bacterium; assembly: GCA_045105235.1. Taxonomy (GTDB): domain Bacteria; phylum Planctomycetota; class UBA1135; order UBA1135; family UBA2386. Next base: position 26,543 of record JBGCDH010000086.1, read on the forward strand.
ATGGCGTGCTCCATCCTCGGCGCCGCCGACACCAAGGTGGCGGCTATCGTCGACTGCTCGGGCAATGCCATCCAGGGACTGCAGACGCAGGACATCATCTCTCAGCGCCTTCGTCATGCGGTCAAGCTGCTTGGCGCGGGCGTCGAAAACGTGCCGACGCGTGTTTCGGCCGCGCCGGATCCGGTCGGCCCGGTCGGCCCGGTCGCGTCGAGCGCGCCGGTTGCGCCGGTCGCGACAAGCGCTGTGGCCCCCGTTAACGAGAGCGATGCCTCCCCGGCAAATGCGGACCCGTCCAAGCCGGCCAACACCTCGGCCTCGGACGTCTACCTTTCCAACTCACTCGCGTCGGGCGAAGAGCGTGAGCTGGAGGCCGGCGACGTGATGATGTTCTGAGCCTGGCCGGCGGCTGGGGCGTATCGACCGCGTTTCGCAGCGCGGAGGTCATGCCGAAGGTGCTCCGTGCATCAAGCCGGTGGTAGTCTCGCCGCATGATCACGTTTGCTAGCTACCGTTCGGTCGCCGCCGCTCTCGCGTCTCTCTGTTTGCTCACGGGCTGCGGCGATGCGGCCGTCAGCGGCTCCTACGCGACCCCCGAGGACACCATCCGCACCTTCTTCGCCGCCGCCAAGGCAAAGGACAAGGACCTGCTCAGCAGCTGCTTCTCCAAAAGCCGCGACGAGTTCAAAGAAATCATCGACAAGACCATGTCCGATGAAAAGCTGCAGCAAGCCAGCGAGATGTTCGGCACCGGCTCCATCGTCAAAACCGAGAAGGGCGCGTCCGAAAACCAAGTCGCCGTCGAGGTCAAGCTCCCAGGCCACCCCCGCGGCGAAGAGAGCATGACGATGATCAAGGAAGGCGACGTCTGGCGCATCCTGGACTTTTAGTCGCTACGGACGGGATCCCCGCGATCTGGGGTTTGCGAGAGTCGCGCGTCGTGTGTCCGCGAGCCAGACGCAGTCCCTTTTGGGGCGCATCTGAGTGCCACTCTCTAGAAGTCTCGAGGGGGACCCTGATCCCGCGCCCCGGCTGTGGTGGCCGCGGAGGCCGCCTGAGTCATCTGCGGATGAGGGCGAAGCACACTCGCGGCGGCTTCTGACCTCAGACAAGCTGAGGTCACGGAGGTGAAAGTGGTGGAGGCGGCGGGAATCGAACCCGCGTCCCAGAATGCCTCGTCCTGAGCTTCTACGCGCGTAGTTCGTCTTTTGGTGTCATCTCTGCAGCTCCAACGAACAGGATCTGCAGGGACCAGCTCGACAAAGTCTCGTTGCGGATGGGCCGAGCAGCCACCTTGCAACCAGCCTGCTGTGTAGCGCTTTGGACCCCCGCAGACAAAGGGACCTCAGCGTCGCGCTTAAATCTTAAGCAGCGAGGGTGTAGTGCGTGTTGGCACTTAAGGTTTTTCCAGTCGGATTTACGAGGTGCCTGGCCCTCGGCGCGCCACATCAGGACGGTCAAACATTCGGTCGAAGCCGATCGCCCCCACGTAGGAGCTGACATTGTGCGCGATCCTGGGGTCTTGCACAAGCGGTGTCCGGCTGTGGACGGAAATCGTCCTCGTTTCGCGCTTTGCGACGGGGCTTCGCTGGCGGGCTGCGGGCGGCCTGAGGCTGGCGGCGCGTCGGCACGTCTTGGGCTGCCTGGCTATGCTCCGGGAATCGATTTGATGTCAGCTGTCCCCAAACCTTTGTCGTTCGTCTTGTCTGCCGCCTTGGCGGCAACGCTGTCCTCGCCGGCCCTCTGCCAGCTTCCGATCGGCGACGTGGCCAACGCCCAGGCACAGGCAGTCAAGGCGCTGGCGCAGTGGGTGGCCGACTACGAGGGCGGCCGGTTTGCGCCGCACGGCTCGCTGCGCAGCAACGTTCGCCTGCAGCCGCGCTACACGCACGCGGCGCGGCTGGGCGGCTTTCTGCCAAAGCACCGCGATCGGCTTACGCACCTGGACATCCTGCAAAAGCTGCTGCTGTTCAGCGAGAAGAACCCGTCGCCGCAGCTTTGCGATGCGGTGCTCGGCGTCGCTTCGGCCGGCCTCGATCGATCGCTGCTGGACCGCGCGTCGCACGAACTGCGCGAGGCGGCGCACTGGACGCTGATGGGCGTCAAGGACCAGGGCATCTGGTTCCAGATCCTGCGCGCGGCCGCGGGCGACCAGGTGCCGGTGCTCGCCGCGGAGCGGCCCCGCAAGCAGGCCGACGGCGGCGTTGGCGTTGGGGTGGCGCGCCGGGTGGCGGCGCTGCGGCTGCTCGGCCAGCGCGGCCTGCCGATCTTTCGCAGCACGCTTGAAGGTGCTCTGACCGATCCGGATCCGCGCGTGCGGCTCGCTGCCGCCGAGTCGATACGGCCGCCGTGGAAGGGCGCCACCGTGCTGCGCGTGGCGTCGGTCGTCGAAGGCGAGCGCCACCCGGTTGTGTCCCAGGCGCTGGTGCGCCTGCTGTTTTCGATGCTGCGCCGGCCGCCCGAGGACTTGAGCTCCGCACAGAAGCAGCAGGTGGTGCGGCGCTCGTTCTCGCTGTTTGGCAAGTCGGGGTGGCGCACCGACATGGACCTGTTGGAGCTGGTCGAGAAGTGGCCGAGCAAGGCTGCCATCCCCAAGCTGATCGAAGCGTTGGATCTTGAGCGGCAGTCTGCGGACGAACTCGTATCGGCGGTCAACAAGCGCGCTTCGCCACTGCTGCGCCAGCGCGCTGGCGTCCTGCTCAAGGCGATGACGGGCGCGCTGATCCCGCTGCACGATGTCGCGGGCTGGCGCAAGTTCTGGGCCGCGGAGAAGGGCAACATCGTCGTTCCAGAACAGCTGCACACAAGCAGGCCTGCGCACACGCAGGTGGCGTTTTTCGGCGTTCCGGTCACCGGCACCTCGATCGGCTTCTTGATCGACACGAGCGGCAGCATGGACAGCGCGCCGGCGACCCACGGACCGGAAACCGGACCGCGGCGACTGCGAGCGCCGCGCACGCGGCTCGAGGCGGCCAAAGCGCAGCTCGCCCTCGCGGCGCAGGCGATGGCGCCTGAGTCCCAGTACTTCGTGATGACGTTCGCCGAAGAGGCGCGCTGCTGGACGCAAACCGGCATCAAGCCGGGGCGTCGCGCGACCCGTGGCGTGACGGGCCTGATGAGCCGACTCAACGCACACGGGGGCACCAACCTCTATGCGGGTTTGGTCACGTCCCTGGAGATGGAGGGACGTGGTTTTGCCGACGCGGAGCTGCCCAAGATCGACGAGCTGTTTGTGCTCAGCGATGGCCAGCCGACGACGGGCGAAGTCCGCGACACCGAAACGCTGCTGGAGATGGTTCGCCGCGCCAACAAGTATGCCAAGGTGCGCATCAACACGGTGTTCACCGGCACGGGGCCCGGCAGCGAACTGCTCAAGAGGTTGGCCGAAGAAAACGGCGGCGTGTTCGTGCAGCGCTAGGCCACCCGCGGCAAGCGCACGGGCGTCGATCAGAACCCGAGCGTGCCTTCGACGGCGTTCGAGAGCATCAGTCCCGCGGGGTTGGCCAGCGTCAGCGCCAGCGACTGTGCCGTCACGATGACGCCGACGAGTCCGGGGTTGGTTGGAATCGGCAGGGCGCTAACGGCCGAGCCGTTCGATGCACTGGACGTGAGGCTGCCCAGTGGCGAGGTGATCCATGCGCGGCAGTTCGGCGCCTGGAGGCCGATGCTCGTCAACTCGATGCCGGGCGTCTGGCCGGTGCCCAAGAAGACAATGTTGATCGGCGAGATGGGGTCGATCTCGGTGATGACAAAGTCCCACGTGAAGCCGAACGCCGGCGCGTCCGCTTCCAGCTCCATGGGGCGTCGTTCGGAGTCAAAGATCTGGACGCCGGCGCCGAGGTCTGCCGACAGGTCGAAGGGCGACATCAGGCCGAGCCCTGTGCCGCTCGTGAAGCCGACGAGGTAGTCGTTGCCGATGTTGTTGTGCACGGCGTCATAGACAATCGTGATGTCGCCGGATGCCGTGTCGAACTGCACCTGAAAGGTCTCCCCAATCGGCTGGCCCCAGTTGAAGACGTTGTCCCACGTCACGTAGTGCTTGTTGCCGACGGTGTGATACAGGATCGAGCCGCTGCCGGCTTGGTTGGGTTGAAAGTCATGCCACATCGGGCAGATTGCGGGAGCCGACCAGCTCTCAAACTCGGCCTCGCTGGGGGCGAAGTTGACCGTGTTGCCGGTCACGTCGAGCGTGATGACGCCGTTGGAGCAGACCGTGATGCTGCTCGTCGTGCCGTTTGGAATGGGCATAGCGACCCCGAGCGAGACGGTCTCGCCAAAGTCATCGCCGTTGGCAATCGAGACCGCCGAAGCGGGCGGCGTCACGAACGTCCCGGCGACGGCGTCGCTCATGTCGTAGCCGTCGGCGTTGCGCTGCAGGGTGATGGTGCGCCCTGCGAGGTCGAAACCGCCAACCGGGAGTCGTTCAAAGGCATTGTTCGATTGGCGGATGCAGCCAACCCCGTAGCGGGTCACGGTCGCGCACTGGCTGGTGCCGCCGAGTCGTTGCAGCGTCCAGCCGGGCATCGCTGGCGTCAGGCGCACGCCGTCGGCCGCGAGGTCAAACGTCGATGCGGTTGCAAACAGCTCGAACAGCGACGGGTCGCTGGTTGCCGTCGTTGTCGACAGGTCGCTTGCAGGCGGCAGCACTGCGCCGCCACCGGGCCAGACGCCGACGATCGCCGAAGGCGTAAAGCCACTGCCGTAGTTGTTGGTGTCCCCATCCCAGACGATCTGGATTTCGCCCGTGTCGAACAGCGTCATCTGGAACGAGTAGGACGGCAGCTGGTTGAAGAACGCATACACCCCGGACCAGGTCACTCGGAACTGGTTGGCGACGGAGGCATCGAAAAACACTTCGCCGGGCGTGTTGGGGGCGCCGCCTGGCGTCGCGTCAGCCCAAAACGCCGCGATGCATGGCCCGAATCCCGTCAGGCCGGTCGTGCCGACGTTGTAGGTCGCGTTGCCCAGCGTGGGCGGAGCCGGCGTGCCGCCATTGGACAGCCAGACGACGCCGTGGTCGGACACGTGAATGTCCGTGTAGGTCGTGCCGTTGAGCGGGAAGGAGAACCCGAGCGATTCGATCGGGTGGATGACATCGACGGCGGATCCCAGCGAGTCGCCGAACGGTGGCTGGGTCAGGCAAGCCTGGGCTGTCAGCGAGGATGCGAAAACGCTTGCAAGCAGCGCGATGATGGGACTCTTCATGACGAGCGTCGTTTGGTTCTTCCGGCCTTGGCGCGGCATCGCCGCGTGCCCTGCACTCTAGCCGGCTCGGGCAAGTGGGCAACACGGCCCCCCGATCTGAACCGGTCCGCGGCGGTTGGGGCACGCCGTGTGGCCCGGTCTCTTTTCGCGGTCCTCTTCTCTGCGGGCTCTTTTTTGCGGTGCGATGGGCCGGCACGATGGTCACTTGGCAAAGCAGCAGATGCCGGAGGCAGGCGGTCGGGCAGACCGTGCGAGCGCAGCGGCGCGTCGGCGGGAGGGGCTCGGCTTTGTTGGCTTCTACGCCTGCAGCTTTTCGGTGCTGGGTGTCTACATGCAGTTCTTTCCTGCGTGGCTGCATGAGTGCCGCGGCCTTACCGAGGCGGACATCGCGCTGGTGATCGCCGCGCAAACGTTTGCTCGCACCTTGGCGGGGCCGTTTTTTTCGCAGCGAGTCGACCGCTGCCTTGGCCGCGCGCGCACGACCCTGACGGCGCTCGCGGTCGGCGCCGTGGCGGCGATGGCGTGCCTGTCGATCGTGCATCCGCTGTGGCTGCTGTGCGTCGCGGGGCTTGCTTTTGGCGCCGTGTTTCCGCCAATGCTGCCGATCGTCGATGCGCTGCTGGCGCGCTCTGCGGGCCGCTCCGGACTGTCGTTCGGGCGCGTGCGCATGGTGGGCTCCCTGTCGTTTCTGATCACGATCATCGCGGCTGGGGCCTGGTTCGATGCATGGGGAACGGCCTGGGTGCTGCCGGCGCTGCTGCTGGTGCTCTTGGCGACGGCGTTCGCTACGCGCGGCCTCGCCGCCGAGCCCACGGTCGAACGCGTTCGTGTGCCAGATCCGAACGACGGCGGCGCGGCGCCGTCCCGCCAGCGAAGTCCGGTGGGCACGCTGCTGCGGTCGCCGCCGTTCTTGCTGCTGCTGCTCAGCTCGGCGTTGATCCAGGGCAGCCACGCGACCTACTACAGTCTGTCGACCGTGCATTGGAACGAGCACGGGATCGACAAGACGACGGCTTCTCTGCTGTGGGCCGAGGGCGTGCTGGCCGAGATCTTCCTGCTGTTTTTCGCGCGGCAGACGATCGATCGCCTGCGCCCCAGCACGCTGCTGTTGCTCGGCGCGTTGGGCGCCGCGATTCGCTGGCTGGTGCTCGGCTGCAGCACCTCGGTGCCGATTCTGTTCGCGATCAACTGGCTGCATGCGGCCAGCTTTGCGATGACCTACATCGGCGCGATTCGCATGGTCGAAGGGCGCGTGCCCGCCAGCATGCGGACCACCGCCCAGGGCTTGGTTGGTGCGGCGACGTCCGGCGTCGGCATGGTTGTCTGCGGCATCACCGGCGGCCTCGCCTGGCAGCATTGGGGCGGGCAGTCGTATTGGCTGATGGCGGCGTTCGCACTTGCGGGCGCAGTGCCGGTTGTTTGGCTGCGGCGCGAGCGCGACGCGCGTGCGATCGAGAGCTAGTGCTAGTGCTAGACGGGCGCGGTGAGCGTGTCAGATGCTCGTCCCACCTGCCGGCGCATCGCCGGGCTGCCCAGAGAAACATGCGCTAGACCGGTTTGGCACGCGCGTTCCGAGCCGAGAAAACGTCGGCGGTGGCGAGCCCTCGCCGTGCCGCCGCGGCAAGATGGTGCGGCAACCTCGCACTGCTCAGGTGCGACGCAAACCTCAACCCAAACGACAGCCCATTATGCAGCCACCGACTCGCCCCAACTCCCTGCTCGCTTTCGCCGCGGCCTGCGCGCTGACCTCCTCGCTCAGTTCTTCGCTGGCAGCTCAGTGGAACGAAACCACGCCGGCCTCTTCGCCGTCCGCACGCGCCACGCACGGCATGGCCTACGACCCGATCAACAGCACGACGCTGGTGTTCGGCGGCGATACGTTCGGCTTCCCCGTCGGCGCCAGCGATGAGACGTGGTCCTACGACGGCTCGACGTGGTCGCAGCTGCTGCCGGCGGTTTCGCCGCCGCCGTCGGTCGGCATCCGCATGGTCTACGACCAGCTCCGCGGTGTCTTCGTGACCTACGGCAGCATCGCGACGAGCTTCTTTGGTGGCCCATCGGCGGACCGCACGTGGGAGTTCGACGGCACGACCTGGACCGAAGCCTTCCCCATCAACACGCCCGGTGGTCTCGGCCACTACGGCATGAGCTACGACTCGGCGCGCAACGTCACCGTGCTCTACGGCGGCCTGCCCAACAGCTCCTTCCCGATTGACTCCAACCAGACCTGGGAGTGGAACGGCATCGACTGGACGCAGGTGATGCCGGCCACCAACCCCGGCCCGATCGAGCGCCCTGGCATGTGCTTCCACGATGCGCTCGGCGTCACGGTTCTGTTCGGCGGCATCGACGTGCAGTCGGGCGGCAACGACGAGACGTGGCTCTACGACGGCACGGATTGGTCGATTGCTCCGATCACCGGCGCGCGGCCGACGGTGCGCACCGGGTGCCGCCTCGCCTACGACAGCGCCCGCTCGGTGGTGGTCATGACCGGCGGTCAGGATCCGACCAACGGCACCCCGTTTGGCGACACCTGGGAACTCGATCTGGTCGCCAACGCGTGGACCCAGGTGCCGAGCAGCTACACCGACGACCGCCTGGATCCAGGTCTGGTCTTTGATGCCGCACGCCGCCAGGTGGTGATGTTTGGCGGAGCCAACCTGATGACCTTCTCGGCGTTTGGCGATACGTGGGAGCACGGCGCGCGCTCGGAGCAGTTTGGCGCTGGCTGTGCCGGCTCGAACGGCGTGCCGGCGCACGATGCGCAGGACGCACCGCGCCTGGGCCAGAGCTACACGCTCGAGGTCGACAACCTGAACACCGCGATCAACCTCGGCGTGTTTGCGATCAGCACGAACGCGATCGCGCCCACGCCGCTCGACGGCATTGGCATGGTTGGCTGCACGGGCTTCGCGGCTCCGGATGTGCTGCTGTCGTCGACCGGCGCAGCTGGTTCCACGACGGTGTCGCTGACGCTGCCGAGCAACATCGCCCTGTTGGGCGCTGAGGTCTTCAGCCAGGCGCTGTCGTTCGATCCGGGCGTCAACGCGCTCGGCTTGGCGGCTTCCAACGGCCACCGCGGCGTTCTCGGTTTCTGATCGAGCCGCCCGAATTGTGGGCGAGCCGCCCGATGCCGCCCGATGCCGTCCGATGCGGCGCGGCAGCAAGAAGCGGCTCGCCAGCAAGAACGACCAGCGACAAGCCATGGCGATACCTCGAACAGCACCTCGAACAGCGGCAGCGCATTCTTCGCGACGATTCTCGGCGGCGGCTGGGCCGGCTAGGCGGGTCCTGCCGGTCCTGGCGGCGCTGGCCACGGGCGCCGCGTCGCTGCCGGCCCAGTGGGGGCCGGTGACGCTCACGGGGCCGCCGCCGTCGGCGCGCAGCGGGGCCTTGATGGCCCACGATCTGCTGACGCAGCGCACGCTGTTGATTGGCGGCTCCGGGTTCGGCACAACCGGCACCGAGCTTTGGTCGTTCGACGGCGGCCTCTGGACGCAGCTGCAGCCTGCCGTGCTGCCGCCGGTAAGGCGTCGCGCCAACATCGCCGTCGACGAGCTGCTTGGCGACATCGTTCTCTACGGTGGCCAAGGCACGGGTTTGCAGACGGCGCTCGATGACACCTGGCTGTGGCGTGCGGGCGCGTGGCAGCAGCTGACGCCCGCGTTTTCGCCGGGCGGCCTGATGTGGCACGGCATGTGCTTTGATCGGCTGCGCAACGTCATGGTCACCTACGGGGGCCGCCGCAACATCTTCAGCTCCAACGAATTCCTCGACGAGACGTGGGAGTTCTCGCTCGCCAACAACACCTGGACGTCGCTGGTGCCGGCGCAGACGCCGCCGCCCCTGCACCGCCCTGCGATGGCGGGGCACCCGGCGCTCGGACTCACGGTCCTGTTTGGCGGCGAAGACAGCAACGGCTTTGGCAGCGACCAAACCTGGACGTTTGACGGCAGCACGTGGACGCGCATCAACCAGACCGGCGTTGTGCCGCCGCCGCGCACCGGTGCGTCGCTGGTGTCGATTCTGACGCGCAGCGTTGTTGTGCTGTTCGGCGGCCGCGACCCGGCCACGCAGGCGATCCTCAATGACACCTGGGAGCACGACGGGACGCAGTGGCGGGAGATCAGCAACGTCTACGGCGGCATCTACCCGCCGCGCGCCGATGCGGCCTTTGCCCACGATTTGACGCGCGATCGCATCCTTTCGTTTGGCGGCGAAATCGCCAACGGCGGCCTGCGCCAGGACACCTGGGAGTACGGCGCCCAGTGGCAGCGCTTTGGCCTGAGCTGCAGCGGCAGCGCCGGCCCGGTGACGTTTACGGGCGTCGGTCTGCCGCGTCTAGGCATGACGGCCACCGCCGAAGTGGGCAACGTGCCGGCGGCATCGTCGGTCGCGTTTGTTGCGGTTGGCCTGAGCCGCACACAGTGGACCGGCGGCAGCCTGCCGGTCCTGCTGACGCCGCTCGGCTTGACCAATTGCCGCGCCTACACCAGTGCCGATCTGATCGTGCCGGTGCCGGCCAACGGCGGCGTGGCGCAGTGGAGCTTTCCGATCCCGAGCCTTGGCGCACTGGTGGGCTCGACGTTCTACCTACAGGGGCTGACGTTCGATCCGGCCGCCAATCCGTTCGGCGCCGCGACGTCCAACGCGGCGACGCTGGTTGTCGGCATCTGATGGTCGGCTAGCGAGATCCGCCAGACGCTCGCGCAGCGGGCTCGCGGCTTCGGAGCGTGCGCAGCGACCATGCGGCGCTGATGAGCAGCGCTCCGAGAGCGCCGCAGAGATGCAGCCAAGGAGCCGTCCGCAGGGCCTGGCCAATGCTGGCTATGGAGCTGCTCGGTTGGCCCACAGCTGCGGCCGCGGCAAAGCTTGAGGGGATGCGCGTTGGGATCACCGCGTGCGAAGCCCGCGTCGGGATTTCGGCCAGCGGTGCCGCGCCGGTCGGCACGATTTCTTCGAGCGTGTGCAGCCAGTCGCTGGCGACAACCGGCACGGTGCAGGCCAGCAAAGCTGCCAGTGCGAGCACGTTCTTGAAGCGCAGTACACCGAGCCGGCGCCAGGTGATCGAGAGTGCGGCCAGCACCGCGAGCGTGACCAGGACGGCTGTGAGGTGCAGCGGGTCCATCTCGGGGTTGCTGCCAAACGCGCTGCCGGGGCCGTGATCGACGGCTGCCTGCGGCGAGAAGGCTAGGATCGGCCCGGCGACCACGGTGCCGATGAGCAGCGCGGCGTGGGCGCGGCGGCGCCGCATCGGCTGCTCGAGCCAGTCGTCGAGGCCGGCGGCTCCGAGCACGGTGATCGCCAGCATGCTGAGCCACCACGCGGCGCCCGGAATGAAGGCCGACCACGGCGCCGCCCGCATCATCTGGCCCACTTCGGGGTAGCGCACCAGCACCGTGGGGGCCATGCCGACGATGGCAATGGACAGCCACTTTTTGGTGGCGACCTGGCGCTGACGGCGCAGCAGGCCAAACACGGCAAACCACGCCAGCACCGGTCCAAAGAGGCGCGTCACCGAGAGCAGCGACACTTCGCCACCCAGAACCTGATCGATCGGCTGCACCCGCCGCGGTCCGAGCAGGGTGCCGAATGCGTCCACTTCGACAAAGGTCACGGCCGCCGCCGTTGCGGTGGCGACGCTCAGCAGCAGGGCGGCCAGCGGGATGCGGGTTTCCGCGTTGCGTTCGTGGAGGGCGACTCCGAGCACGACGAGCCCGGTCAGGCTGGCCGCGAGCACGGCGACGACGCCGACTCCGAACAAGAACGGAATGGCTGCGTAGAGGCCAAGCCACGGTAGGTAGAAGCGTCGCCTCGAGGGCCGCGCGCACTGGTAGGCGGCTTCGAGTGCCAGCGGTGCCGTAGCTGCGGCGAGCTGTTCGCGCGGGCAGCCGGCGAGGCCCAAGAACAGCGGCGACAGGCCGTAGGCTGCGCCGCCGAGGAACGCGGCGTAGCGGGTGCGTCCCTGGGCGCGCAGCATGCGGTAGATCAGGCAGCCGCCCAGCGCGCTGGAGGTTGCCGTCAGCCACGCGAGCGGCTCGCTTTCGACGGCGCCAAACCACTCGGCAGTCGCGCCGACGGCGAGCCGTGCAGCCAGCACCAGGAACAGCACCGCCATCACGGCGATCACCCCTTCGCGTCGTCCCGTGCCGAACAGGCTCATGCGAGTTCCTGTGGCTTCGAGAATGGCCCGACTTGCGTCGATTGTGTGGCTTGCACAATACGTTTTCGACGCTGGCTGGGCTGCCGCTTGAGCGGGGCTCAGGGTGAAACCGCAGCCGCTCGTCGTTTGTCGCGTCGCCGGAACAGCCACAGTGTGGCACCCGCCAGCAGCGTTGCGAACGCGGCCAGCGCGAGTCCCGCGTTGAGCCCCGGCGCGGTGTAGCTCCAGGTGACGCGGCAGGCCTTGGCCGGCAGTTGCAGCAGCCTTTGGCTGTGGTTGCAGCGCACGATCGGCGCGGCCTTGCCGTCAATCTGTGCCGTCCAGCCCGGCAGGAAGGTGTCGCCGAGGACCAAATAGGGATCGCTGCCGGCGGCGATGCTCAGCTCGATCTGGGTCGGCATGTTCGCGACAAATCGCACCTGCCGTCTTCCGTTTGGCGCCGTCGGCTGCGGTGGCTTCGACAAGCCGTTGGGCAGATCGCTCGCGAGCACGAAGGCCTGGGCGCGCGGCTGCAGCGTTTCGGCGAGCAGCTTCGCCAGCAGCTGTTGGTCGTCTGGCTCGACGGCGAGCGCGGGCACGGTGAAGGCGCGCGGCAGGGCGCGTTCGCGTTCATAGAAATAGAACTCGCCGCGGCCGATCTTCTGCGGGCCGACGCGCTTGCGCAGGCCCAGCTTGCTGAGATCTTCGACGGCGAGCGCGTAGCGCACGTTGAACAGGTCAAACAGCGGGTGCTGCAGCAGCTTCGCCGGCAGCGACGACGTCAGGTAGCCCTTGCCGGCGATGCGCGATGCGGCGCCCTCGACCAAGCCCAGCTGCTGCTCGTAGCGCGCCAGCAGCAGGCGCACCGGCTCGAGCGTGTGCTTGTCGGCATGGCTGTAGAAGTTGAGGTCGCGCAGGCCTTCGAGCATCAGCAAGCCGGGACCGAGCTGGGACGGCAGGCCTTCCCCCGTGCGGGCGCGCACGATCGTGAAGCCGCCGCTTGCCGCGGCTTGGGCCGCCGCAACCTGCTCGCGCACGAATGCGTGCACTTCGGTTTGGTCCTCGACGTGGCGGTCGGTGCCGGCCGTGATCGCACGGCCACTCAGCGCCAGCTGCAGCAGCGAGGCCGCCGCCGCGATCAGCAGCACCAGCCGTCGCAGCGACTGGGTGCGGACAAAGGCAAACACCACGAGCGTGACAGCCGCCGCCAGCAGCCACAGGATGGCCGCCTCAGCGTGCGTCGCGAAGTGCTGCGGCCCGACCTGAAAGAAGCTCGGGTCGTGCCCGGCGCCGCAGACGTGGTTGAGCACCGCGGTCTCGTCGCACTGATAGCGTGCTGCCAGCGCCGCGATGGTCTGCTCCGGGTCTGCGTGGGCGGCGTGCGCGGTGCGCGATGCTTGCCACAGCAACGCGGCGAGCAGCAGCGCGATTGCCGCGGCCAGCAGTGGGGCGCGCTTCGGACCGCCTTGCGGGCCTGGGGGCGCGGACTGCAGCAGCCGGTCCAAGCCGTGCACGGCGGCCCACACGACGAACAGCGTGCTCGCGGCAAGCCACCGCATCGGCCAGACGTTTTGCACGACCGGTAGATGAAACAGCGCGCGCGCGATCGGCCAGAACATCGCGAGGCCAAAGCCGAGCAGCAGCGCCAGGCGCACAAAGGCGATGCTCGGGGGGCGTGACGCGGCGTGCTTGCGCGGCCTACGCCACGATCCGAACAGTGCGCCGAACAGCGCCAGCACGATCGCAAACGTCGACACGAACACCGAATACTCGGTGAAGTTGTAGTTGGGCAGCGCGGTCTTGCCGTCGGCACCGATGCGGCCGTTTCCCAGCAGCTGCCTCACCGCGCGATTGTACGGCCGGGTTTGCTGCGTTGTCGGTGCGCCGGAGGCCCCCGGCACGTGAACTCCTACCCGCCCGTAGGCCTGTAACGCCTGCGCGGCGATGTCGTC
>JBGCDH010000087.1:0-77745 GCA_045105235.1 Planctomycetota bacterium
CCCGCCGACGCACCTGGCTGGCTGTTGAAAATCTTCGCCGGCGGCGGCGCGGCCGGGGCTGCCTGGCTGCCGGGCAGCTTGTTCATCGGGACCTTCATCACCGAGGACCTGTCGTGCGTGGCGGCCGGCATCTTCGCCGCGGAGGGCCGGATCGACTTTCTGACGGCGACGATCGCCTGCACGCTTGGCATCTGGCTCGGCGACATCGGGCTCTACTTGATCGGCCTGCTGACGGCCAAGGGGCTGCTGCGCTGGGGCTGGGCCAAACGCAAGATGGAGGGGCTTCGCGAAGGCTCGTGGGGCACGACGTTCGCCAAGCACGGCAACAAGATCCTGTTCACCTCGCGGTTCTTGCCGGGAACGCGCGTGCCGAGCTACCTGGCGGCGGGGGCGATTGGGTTCCCGCTGTGGCGCTTTGCCGGCGTGCTCGGCGTTGCGGTCGTCATTTGGACACCGCTGCTGGTTGGCGCTTCGGCGGTCTTTGGCCGGGCGGTGCTTGACGTGCTCGAGACGTGGGGGGCCTACGCGTGGCTTGCGGTGCCGGTGGCGCTGCTGGCTGCCTGGTGCCTCGTGCGCTTGCTGACGCTGCTGTGCTCATGGCACGGGCGTCGGCTGCTGGTCGGCAAATGGCGTCGGCTGACGCGCTGGGAGTATTGGTCACCGCTCTTTGTCTTTCCGCCGGTTGTCCTGGACCTGCTGCGGCTGGCGATCCGGCATCGCACACCGGCCGTGTTCACGGCCTGCAACCGCGGCATTCCCTACGGCGGCCTGTTTGGCGAGTCGAAGGGCGAGATCCTCGATCTGTTTGGTGGCGAGATCGACTGTCGAGCCAGCGCACAACGGGTTTGCGCACCGGAGTTCTCTGTGCGGGTAGCGGCTTGGCGTCGGCTGCCGCTGATGGCGCCCCTAGAAGATCGTCTGGGGACCGTTGCGGCGTTTCTCGCTGCCGACGGCCGCTGCGTGCTCAAGCCTGATCAGGGCGAGCGAGGCAGCGGCGTGGTCGTCGTCTCCGACCTCGACGAAGCGCGCTGCTGGCTCGCATCGTGTCCGTATGACGCCATGGTGCAGCAGTTCGTCGGTGGCGTGGAGTTTGGCGTCGCCTGGTGTCGGGATCCCATCTCCGGGCGCGGCCGCATCGATTCGATCGCACACAAGGAACTGCCGCTTGTTGTCGGGGATGGCCAGCACAGCCTCGAAGAGCTGATTCTACTCGGCGACCGAACGCTGCCGATGGCGGAGCTGCATCTTGAGCAGCATGCGGCGCGACGCACGTGGGTGCCGGCCGATGGCGAAGAGGTGCGGCTTGGCGATCTCGGCACGCACGCGCGCGGCGCGACGTTTTACGATCGCCGCGAGCTGGCGACCAAGGCTCTCCACGACGCGATGGACGCGTTTCTGGGCGATGTGGCCGGCGTCGACTTTGGCCGCTTCGACCTGCGCGCGCCGAGCGAGGCGGCGCTTGCCGCCGGCCGGGGCATTGAGATTCTGGAGTTCAATGGCGTCACCGGTGAGGCGGCCCATGTCTACCAGCCTGGCTATCCGTGGCATCGCGGCGTCGGCGACATGATGGCCCATATGCGTCGAGCCAGTCGCGTTGGCGCGCACAACCGGCGGCAGCATGGGCACAAGCCGGCGACGCTGCGGCAGCTGGTCGGCGTGTTTGCGTCGGCGTTTCGCCGGCCGAAATTCGCGGCCCCCGGAGCCGCTGCCAAGGAGGCGGAACCGGATGCGGATCGGCCCGTATCGAACGCCCTGGCTCGCGACCCCGGCGAGGCGTAGGCTGCTAAGGACAGAATGGCTGCAAGTGAAGACCTGATCGGCGCTGCGTGTGCGTCTCTGACAACCCTCGCCGAGCACGTGTCGTCGCTGTCCCCAAGCGAATACACGGAAACGGCCGCCGAGCTGAGCGGCGCGAGCATTGGCATGCACGTTCGGCACTGCCTCGATCACTTTGCGGCCCTGCGACGCGGCCTGCCCCGCGGCCGCGTCGACTATGACGAACGCGAGCGGGCGGTGTCGCTCGAGTGCGACCGGGACTGTGCCGCGCGCCTCGCGCGCGAACTCGCGGCAAAACTGCGTCTGGCGCTGCGCGATGTTCGTCTCGAGCAGCCGGTGCTCGTGCGCACGGCGTCCTCACCGGATGGCGAGGTCGCGTGGCAGCCGTCCTCGGTGGGCCGCGAGCTGCAGTTTTTGGTCAGCCACACTGTGCACCATGCGGCGATGATTGCCGCGAGCTGCCGGATCCGCGGCCTGTCGGTAGCCGAGGAACATGGCGTGGCGCCGTCGACGCTGCGCCACCGCACTTCGAGTTGCTAGTGTAGTGCATCCGATATAGGGGGCATGCTGCGGGCGCGAAGACGCCCGTCGCGGCGTGCTGCGCGCCTTGCGACAAACGCCATCGCATCCCGGATCATGCCCCATCTACCAGACGCACTACACTAGCCCAAGGACGTCGGGCGGCCGTTGCCGATGCCCCAAGGGGTCCACAGCAGCGCAACGCGTTCGATCGAGATGTCCGACTTGCGCGGTTTGATCTGCTTTTCGTTCAGCTCGATCGTGTCGGCGTCGTAGCGATCTTCGAGATCGCGCACGTCCACTTCGAACTGCGCATCGAGGTCTTGCTGCTGGCGGTGGAGCGCGACCAGGTCTTCTTTGGCGCGCTTGACGTCGCCGGCTTCGCGGCCGACCCGGCTGGCGCCGCGGGCCGCGCGTCGCACGCCGGTCGAGACGCGGCGACGGCCAAACAGAGAGCCCAGGATCGACGTGCCGACGTCGAGCACGGCGCTCAGGCCAGCGCTGCTGCGCTGGGCTTTCTGCTCTTCGACCTTTTGCTCGGCGTTGCGGATGCGCTCCTGGATGCGCTGCAGCTTGGGCTCGAACTTGCGCTGAAGCTTGGCGAACTGCATGTCGCGGTGCTCGCGCACCAGCAGCCGCAGTCTGGCTCGAAAGTCGCCTTCGCTCTCGTTGAGCTCGCTCGACTCCTTGAGCTCTTTGCACTGCCAGATGCGCATCGGCTCGGTGCGGTAGACGTGGTCCTTGAGGCGGCGTCCCCAGGTTGCGTAGGCCTTCTTCTTGACGGCTGCGGGAGGCAGCTCGGCATAGCCCGCGTCCTCGAACGCTGGGTCGCCGTCGTGCTCAATGGCGTCTTCGCTGCGCACGACACCATCGTCGTCCCACGGGTTGGAGTCGACCTCTTCGGCCAGCGGAGCGACGCAGTGCACCTCCAGCCAGTGATCGATGTCGTCGCGCGCAGAAACGTAGTGCAGGCTCGCAGTGCCGAGCAGGGCGGGGCGGTAGGTGAAGGTCTGCTCGCCGGCTGAGCGCAGCGGCGGTTGGAAGCGCTCGTCGATCTCGCTGTCGAGAACGGGTCTTTGGCTGGCCTTCTTGCTGGTCTTGGCGGGCGACGCCGCGGCGGCTGCCGCGACCTTCTTGCGCACGCCAGCGGTTCCCGTCGTCTCGGCCGCCTTCTTGCGCCCGCTCATCACCTGTTCGATCTGCGTGCGCGTCATCGGGCCGCGCAGATAGCTCATGGCCCAGCGCGTGTGCATCAGCACGGGCTCTTCGTCGTGCACGTTGTGCAACAGAAAGCGCCGGCTCTCCATGCCCGAAAGGATCGCTTCGACCTTCTTGCGGTCAAAACTCGCGCCCGTCTGCGCTGATGCCCCCTCCAGCCCGTCGAGCACGCGCAGCTTGTCACGTTCGGTTTGCAGGCGGCCCAAGAACCACGTGCCCATGTTGGATAGGGCCTTGTAGTCAAGGTCGACCGGGTTCTGCGTCGCCAGCATGCAGCCGATGCCGAAGGCCCGTGCTTGCTTGAGCAGCGTCATCATCGGCAGCTTGCTCGGCGGGTTGGCGGTCGGCGGCAGGAAGCCAAAAACCTCGTCCATGTAGAGCATGGCGCGCAGCGAGTTGGTGCCGGGCTGCTGTCGCATCCAGCTGACCAGTTCGGTGAGCAGCAGCGTCACGAAGAACATGCGCTGGTCGTCCGGCAGGTGTGCGATCGACAGGATCGTCACGCGTGGCTTGCCTTCTTCGGTCCACAGCAGCCGCTGGATGTTGAGGGGTTCGCCCTGGCCCCATGCCGCAAACGTCGGCGAGGCCAGCAGACTGTTCATCGCCATGGCCAAGCCGAAACGGTCCTTTTGCGGGAAAACCGTTTCGACGTCCATGACGCCAACGTTGCGGAACGGAGGCTCCTGCACGCCGCGGATCAGGTCCGGAATCGTCAGGTCCGTGCCTTGCTGCCAGTGATGGGACAGCAGGTTGCTGACGAAGATGTGCTCGCGGCTGCGCAGCGGGTCGGCGTCGATGCCGAGCAGGGCGAGCAGGCTGGATGTCGTCGACTGGACCCGCTCGGTGAAGGCCTCAAAGTCCTCGCGCACGGCGGCCGGCGGCGCGTGAAAGCCCTTCAGGATGGACAGCGGTAGCCCAGCCTGCGAGCCGGGCGTGTAGATGGAGAAGTCGGCGGTCTCCTTGAGCCGCTTGATGCGCGCGCCGTCCTGCTGCCAGGAGGCTAGGCCGTTTTTCCAGAGCTCGCTGGTGGCCTTGGCATGCTGCGGCACGGAGCGCCCCTTGCGGGTTGCTTCGCCGGGATCGATCCACGGCTCGAAGTCTTCGCTGCGCAGCTTGGGGAACGTCAGCATCAGGTTGCCGAGGTCGCCCTTGGGGTCGATCGCAAGCACGGGGATGCCGTCGATGGCCGCTTCTTCGATCAGCGAGAGGCACAGGCCCGTTTTGCCGCTGCCGGTCATGCCGACGCACATGCCGTGCGTCGTCAGGTCCTTGCTGTCATACAGAATCGGCTCTTCCGTGCGTTCGCCCGTCTCTGGCGCAACGCGCTTGCCGAGGTAGAAGACGCCGAGCTTCTCATAGTCGATCACGACGCCTTCATAGCGGACGGCTGCGTTTGGATCACGGCTGCCTTTGGATCACGGGTGGCGGCGTCCGGCTGGCGGCGTGGCCCGCGCGCGGATCCTGCTACGGACCAAACCAGCCGCCCGGAATCTCGGGCAAGAACGGCAGCTTTAGGCTGGGCGGCCAGAGGCCAACGCCGAGGGTGAGCCCAAGAATGTGCAGCTCGACGCCTTCTCGCAGGCCCAGTTCGATGCCGAGCGGCAGCGTTTCGAGTTCGAGCCCCGTGCCGCTCGTGGTGACGCCGGCGTGCACCCACGTTGTGAAATCCTGCCCGACGGAGGTCGGTGGGAGCACGAGGCCCAGATCGACTTCGCGGGCCAGCCAGTCGATAAAGGAGTTGCTGTTCGGGCCTGGCCACGCTCGGTAGTGCTGGGCGCAGGGATACGATGTCGCGACGCTGAGGATGCGGGCGGCGGCGGCCGCCGCGGTGGGGCCTCGCAGGCACTCGTGAACCGCGACGTCCACTTGCCATCGTTGGTTGGCGAAGGCGCGCTCGGTGCCGATTTCTTCGAGCACCACGTAGTCGACGTTGTTCCATTCGACGCGGTGCCAAATGCCGGCGTGGCGGAAATCGATCCAGGTGTGCTCCGCGAATCGGCTGTACCACGGAATCCAGCTGCGCGCCGGCAGTCGGATGGACTTGAGCATCAGGACCGGCTCGTGCGTTCGCAGGCTTGCCGGTCGGGTGGCGCATGCCGACATGCTGGCCAGACACGCAAGGAGAAGTCGAGCTAGCGTCATGGCCGTAGACTATGGCTCTTGGCGTCTTCGGCGGGAGGTTGCTTGCGTGCCCATCGTGCCCAGCTGCCTCAGCATGCCCAGCGCCAGATGGAGAGGCTGCGTCCAGGGTGAAAATGCGCCGCTGCCGTCACGTTCGAAATCTTCGCGCGACATAAGCCAGGATTTCGTCGCGCGGGCTACCAGGTAGAGGCGAGCCTCTATCTGGCCACCCGACAGGGATCGGACCAATCCGATCCGCGAAGATCGCAAGTTCGCGATGGCAGCGGACGCAAAGAGCTTTTGGGCGCCGAAGGCACCACTACATGGTTCTACGTGGTCCACTTAACGGGCGGGCTGGTCTCGCTCCCCGCGTCAACGCACAACCCCCTGCCTAGCAAGGGGATCCGAAAGTCGGTTTTTGGCCCGAAATCGGTGCGTGCGGCGTGGTGACCTTTAGTCGACGCGTTGGAAGTCTCACTCCAGCGAATCGAACCTTCGGACCGCTACTTGCCGTCCAAGTCTGCAGGCCGAGACGCAGTCGGTGCCGCGTCGGAAGGCGCACGCCAACCGACGATCGCCGAGGCGATTGAGGTCGAGCCTGCTTGCTGGGAACCGGTCGAAAACGGCCGAGACCCCACCCTGAGAACCTCCCCTGATCACGGACTGAACCTATGAAAACGAGAACCCCCATGTCGATGCTTGTTGCGATTGCTGGTCTGTCGAGTGCACTGAACGCGCAGACCGCGCAGCTCTCGGTGAGCGAATCCATTTCCCCCGGAAGCGCGGTCGACATCACCTATCTCGACGCCAGCAAGGCGGGGCAGACTGTTCAGGTGACGGTCGACAACGGCTTCCGTTTGCCATCACGGCGTGTCGTCGTGACCCTTGAGATCGTTCTCGACGCAGAGGGCAAGGGCACGGTCGTTTGGACCGCCCCCAACTGGCTCGCGGCCAACTTCAACGCGCCCAACGCCGCGGAGCTGCACCGAACTATCTTGTAAGCAGGCCGATGACGCGGCTGAGCTGCCGATTGCTCATTTCGATGAGCTCCGCATGCTCGCCGCCATCGCGGACGTCTACGAGGTTCGCGATGCCTATCGCGGCACGTCGTGCCAGCGCACGGATGGCGCTGTGACGCTCCGCCAGGCTTTGGCTGTCATCCTGGGCGCATTCGACCAGTTGGACGAAGGGCGTTGTCATCAGCTTTGTTGCCCCGCTTGCCCACGGGATCACACGAACCCCACCGGCGTCGTGTGAGCTCGCTGCCCCCCAGCGCGCGAGCTCCGTTCGGATGTCCGCGGCAAAGCCCGCTGTGTCTTGCGGCGAAATCGTCAAGTCGTCGAGAACAAGAATGCTCTCGGCAACATCCATGTAGACGCGGCCCAAAGCAGTTCGGCGCGACTGCATCTCCGCGCGAGGCTTGGTGACTTCCGCGAGAGCCTGATCGAACGGAAGCGTAGACGCTGTATACGTGTGGTAGCTCGCGGCAAACGTAAGGGCTGTCGCCGCCGCCGAACTTGCGAGCAGCAGCTTGGGTGTCGTGACGATCGCGGCGGCCGCCGCAGCGATGGACTTTCCTTTGCTGCGAGATGCCGGTACCGGCTGAGGCGTAGCGGGCAGCTGCCATTCCGGAACCGTGTCGCTGGTCAGCTCCCTTGCAACCGCGGCCCGATCTTCCTGGCCCAGATCTTCCTGGCCCAGATCTTTCTGCATCAGATCTTTCTGCCTCAGATCTAGCTCCTCGATCTTTGCGACGGCACCGGCAACCATTCGCTGGACCCACATTTCGTGCTCTGCGCTCTGCCGGTTGCCGGCTGCGGGCGCGGCGCGCTGGGCATCGACCTCGCGAAGCAGCGATTCCGCCGCGGATAGCTCCGCCGCGCCAAATCCGGACGGGTCGGACGTGGTCTCAGAGCGCTTGTGATGTAGGCCGTGCATGGTGCAGTCAGCTGCTGCGCAGCTGCCGAGCCGAGCGGCTTCGCCAGCCTCCTTTTGGGCCTCGTCCAGCGCCAGCCGGATCGTGCGCCAAAGGTGCTCGCGCCGAAAGTGTTCGTCTTTCAGGCCCATGAACTCCTCTCCTCCGTTCCCAGGTCAAAACCTCGATCCTGAAGGGCCCGCCGCAGGTTCTTGCGTGCGTGGCTACGCGATACGTAGACCGAGTTTGGCGTCGTGCTGTATTCCTCCGCCAAGTCGTGCGCGTTGGCTACGTCTCCGGAGCGCAGGTCTGCCTCAATGATCCGTCGCTGCAGTTTCGGCAGTTCCGCAATGCAGTCGCGCAGTACCCGTGCGAACGTTGCGGCGGGGGTTCGCCCCGGCTTGCCGTCCGCCACCAGCTTCGTGCCGGCTCCGACCTTGCCCGTATCTGCTCCAGCCGGAGCCGATCCAGGCCCTCCAGATCCGGAAGATGACGATCCGGAAGATGACGGTCCGGAAGATGACGATCCTGGGCCAGATCCACCGACAGCAACCTGTTGTTCGGCTGCGTTTTGCGGTTCGGCCCGGTTCTGCTCCAGAGTCACAGGCTCCTTTGCGGACAATTCGTCCATCGACGCTCGGCCCTGCTGCCAGGATCGGCTTTCCTGTTCCCGCAGGATGTCGCGGGCTGCGTTTCGCGCGATGACATAGAACCAGGCGCGCAGCGTGCCGCGCTCCGGATCGTAGGAATCCGCTTTGCGCCAGGCATGGAATGCCGCGGCGCTCATCGCTTCATCGATATCGCTGTCTCCTAGCTTTGATCCCATAGCTTTCCGCAGTGCTTCCTGGACGCTGGCCCCGTGATGCAGCATCAGTAGTCGCAGACCGCTCCCCTGCCGGTCGGGTAGCGACCGGATGATCTCATCATCTGTTGGCTCGGGGGTGCTTCTGCCTGGGTGCATCGTCAAGGCCAGACGGCCTGTCCACATGGATCTACGGAACCTGCTTAACCGAAGAATCCGAAAAGATCCGAGGGTCGCTGGATCAAGCTGTTGTGGTCGGGCGCAAGGCGTGGCCCTCCGGGGGCTTCGGTCTGCCGCTATCCGGTAGCTCTCGCGTTGCGTCGCGACGTTCGCAGCGCCAAACTGCTGGCGCGATGACCGCGGACTCCAAGAAGAAGCCCTATCCCGAAGCTGTAGCCCAGGCCGACTTCCCGGCGCTCGAGCGGGAGATTCTCGGACGCTGGCAGAGTGACGGCACCTTCCGCCAGTCGATCGAGCAGCGTGAGGCCGGAGCGAATGAGTATGTCTTCTACGATGGACCGCCGTTCGCAAACGGTCTGCCGCACTATGGGCACCTCCTAACTGGCTATGTAAAAGACGTCGTGCCGCGCTACCAGACGATGCGCGGCCGGCGCGTCGAGCGTCGTTTCGGCTGGGACTGCCACGGTTTGCCGGCGGAGATGGAGGCCGAGAAGCAGCTCAAGATCTCGGGGCGCGACCAGATCCTGACGCTGGGCATCGACAAGTACAACGCGGTCTGCCGCGACAGCGTGCAAAAGTATGCCGGCGAGTGGCGCAACTACGTTACGCGGCAGGCTCGGTGGGTCGATTTCGACAACGACTACAAGACCATGGATCTCTCCTACATGGAGAGCGTCATGTGGGCGTTCAAGACGCTGCACGACAAGGGCCTGGCCTACGAGGGGCAGCGTGTCATGCCCTACTCGTGGGCGATGCAGACTCCGGTCAGCAACTTCGAAACTCGGATCGACGACGCGACCCGTTCGCGCCAGGATCCAGCCGTCACGGTGCGATTCCAGCTGCACCGACGCGAAACGGATCCAGGGGATCTGCACATCATGGTCTGGACGACGACGCCCTGGACGTTGCCATCCAATCTCGCGCTCGCGGTTGGGCCGGACATCGACTACGCCGTGCGGCAAAAAGACGGCGACCACATCGTGGTGGGGGATGCTTGTCGCGCGACCTACAAGAAGGAGCTCGAAGGCTACGAAGAGGTCGGCAAGCTCAAGGGACGCGAGCTCGTTGAGCGCACCTACGAGCCGATGTTCGACTACTTCGCGGACCATGCGAATAGCTTCCGGGTGCTGCCCGGAGAGTTCGTCGATACGACCGAGGGCACAGGCGTCGTGCACATGGCGCCTGGGTTTGGCGAAGATGACCAGAAGGTTTGCGAAGCGAACGGGATCGAACTCGTCTGCCCCGTTGACGATCGCGGCCGCTATACCGAAGAGGTCAAGGACTTTGCCGGCACCCTGGTTTTCGATGCCAACAAGGACATCATCAAGCTGCTCAAGGAGCGCTCCGTGCTGGTTCGGCACGTCACCTACGAGCACAACTATCCGCACTGCTGGCGGACCCGTGAACCGCTGATCTACAAGGCTCTGCCGGGCGCTTGGTTCGTCAAGGTGACGGAGATCAAGGAGCGCATGCAGGAGCACAACCGCTCGATCCGCTGGATCCCGGAGCACGTCCGCGATGGCCAGTTCGGCAAGTGGTTGGAGAACGCGCGCGACTGGTCGATCAGCCGCAATCGCTATTGGGGCGCGCCGATTCCCGTTTGGAAGAGCGACGATCCCAACTATCCGCGGACGGATGTCTACGGCTCGATCGCCGAGATGGAGCGGGACTTTGGCGTCAAGGTGACGGATCTGCACCGGCCCTTCGTCGACGAGCTGACGCGGCCAAACCCCGACGACCCGACGGGCAAGTCGACGATGCGGCGCGTGCCCGAGGTGCTCGACTGCTGGTTCGAGTCGGGGTCGATGCCGTTTGCGCAGGTGCACTACCCGTTCGAAAACAAAGACTGGTTCGAGAAGCACTTCCCCGCCGATTTCATTGTCGAGTATGTCGCGCAGACGCGTGGGTGGTTCTACACGTTGGTTGTGCTGGCGACGGCGCTCTTCGACAAGCCACCGTTCCGACAGGTGATCTGCCACGGGGTGGTGCTCGATACCGAAGGGCAAAAGCTCTCCAAATCGCTGCGCAACTATCCGGATCCCGAGGAGATGTTTGAGACGGTCGGGGCGGACGCCTTGCGCTGGTTCTTGATGTCGTCCCCGATCCTGCGCGGTGGCGATCTGGCAATCAGCAAGGACGGCAAGCAGATGCACGAAGTAGTGCGTTTGGTGCTCAACCCGATCTGGAACGCCTACTACTTCTTCACCCTCTACGCGAACACGGACGGCATCCGGGCAAGCCTGCGCTGCGACCAGACGGAGCCGCTCGATCGCTACGCGCTTGGCAAGACGAAGGCGCTGGTGTCGGGCGTGCAGCAGCGCATGGACGACTACGATCTTGCGGGCGCCTGCCAGGTTGTGAAGGAGTATCTCGACGCGCTCAACAACTGGTATATCCGCCGCAGCCGCCCGCGCTTTTGGGGCGAGTCGGGCGACGCGAGTCGGCAGAGTGCCTACGACACCCTCTACACCTGCTTGGTGACGCTTTGCCGCGTGGCAGCACCGCTGCTGCCGATGGTCACGGAAAAGGTCTACACCGGGCTAACCGGTGAAGCGTCGGTCCATCTCAGCGACTGGCCAGACGCCGAGCAGCTGCCGTTTGACGAAGAGCTGACGCAGCAGATGGATCGCGTGCGGGACGCCTGCTCGGTCGGGCTGTCGTTGCGCGAAGCCCACAAGTTGCGGACGCGCTTGCCGCTGCCGGCGGTGACGCTTGCGGGCGCAGATGCGCGTCTGATGGAGCCGTTCGTGCCGCTGCTTCAGGATGAACTCAACGTCAAATCGGTGGTGTTCGCTGAGGACCTGAATCAGTTCGGCTCGTTCCGCTTGCAGGTCGATGCGAAGGCGCTGGGGCCCAAGCTAGGCAAGCAGATGAAGGCGGTGCTAGCCGCTACGCGCAGCGGCGAATGGCAGCTCGATGGCGAGCGCGCCATGGCCGGCGGCGTGACGCTCGATCCCGGCGAATTCGTGCTGCAGCTCGAGCCGAAGGAGGGGTTTACCGCGGCCGCGCTGTCGACCAATGACGTGGTCTTGGTGCTCGATACGGCGGTGAGCTCCGAGCTCGAGGCCGAAGGCATGGCGCGCGACTTCGTGCGCCTCGTGCAGCAGGCGCGCAAGGACAGCGGTCTGCACGTCAGTGATCGCATTGCGCTGGCGGTCGGCGTTTCGGATTCTGCTGCGGTCGCAGCCCTCGATGCGCACAAGTCCTACGTTTGCGAACAGGTGCTCGCGACCGAGTTCGATGTGGCGCCACAGCTCCCGGCGGCGGCTGCCGGTGATCAAGCGGCCGGCGGCGACGTCGTCGACAGCAAGATCGGTAGTGGCGGTGGTGCGGCCGTGCAGTTCCGCTTGTCGAAGCGGAGCTAGTGCTAGTGTTGCGCCTCTGGTAGACGAGGCATGATCAGGGGTGCGATGGCGTTCGTTGCAAGGCGCTGCGAGGGGCGTCTTCGCGCCCGCAGAATGCCCCCTATATCGGATGCACGACACTAGGCAGGGGCGAAGCGCGGCGCGCGCTAGAGCTAGAGCGGCGCCGGTAGCGCGCACGGCCGATAGGTCGTCGCGCGGCAGTGTACTTCTGCCGGCCACTCGGGGCAGACTTCGCTCAGGTTCTCCGTGGAGCCAAGCGACAGCCATCCGTGCGGCAGCAGCGTGCGCGAGATGTTCGTCACGACCTTTCGTCGCGTGGCCAGGTCAAAGTAGATCAGCACGTTGCGAACAAACACAATGTCGAACGAGCCGAGCGACGCGAACGAGTCCATGAGGTTGACCTGGCGGAAGGTCACCATGTTGCGTATCTCAGGCTTCACGGTCGCCGTCGCGCCATTGTAGTCAAACCACTTGCGCATCGCGTCTGGGCGCTGGCTGCGGCTGATGTCGTGCTCGGAGTAGGTGCCTTCGCGCGCTTTCTCAAGCGTCTCTTCCGAGATGTCGGTGCCGATGATCTCGACGTTCCATGAGTCGATGTCCGGCACGAGATCGCGAACGATCATGGCGATGCCGTAGGGCTCTTGGCCGGTGCTGCACGCGGCCGACCAAATGCGCAGGCGCTTGCTCTGTCCGATCTGCTCTCGCGCGTCGATCGACTCCGGCACCATCTTGAACTGCAGAGCTTCGAACGGAGCGCCGTCGCGAAACCAGAGTGTCTCGTGCGTCGTGATCGCCTCGATGATGCGGCGCTGCAGCGCTGGCTCTGGCGTGTACTTCATCTTGAAGTACAGCTCGTTGAGATTCGCACAGCCCATCTCTTCTGCGATTGGTCCAAGGCGGCCCTCGATGAGGTAGGCCTTGCTTTCATCTAGTGCGAGCCCGGTGAGGTCTCGAATCATGCCGCATAGGAGCGGCAACTCGCCTTCGCGTAATTTCATTGGGGCAGTGGTTGTCGGGCCGCCCGGCAGATTCGGTCGGCGATTTTAGGCAGGGGAACGATTTCGTCGGCGAGGCCCCCTTCTACGACAGCGCGCGGCATGCCGTAGACGACAGAGGTCGCTTCATCTTGAGCGATGATCCTTGCGCCAAGTTGATGGAGTTCGGCGCAGCCGCGGAGGCCGTCCTCACCCATGCCGGTCAGGATTACGGTCAGTGTCTCTTCGCCGAACGTGCTGGCTAGAGAACGCAGCAGATAGTCAACGGCCGGTCGGCACGAGTTCTCCGGCGGGTCCAGGCTCAGCTGTGTGATGAGGCCTTCGGGAGATGAGCGAAGCCGCATGTGGCTGCCGCCCCGTGCGAGCAGCGCTCGGCCCGGCCGCAGGTCCATGCCGGCGGTCGCTTCGAGGACCTCGATGGCACAGGCGCGGTTGAGCGAGTCCGCCAGCGAGCGCGTGAACCCCTCCGGCATATGCTGCACGATCAAGATCGGTAGCGAGAACTCTGCCGGCAGCTTGGTCAAGACCGTGGTCAGCGCTTCGGGGCCTCCCGTGGATGAGCCGATCGCAAGCAGCTTCGGCACCTTGTTGGTCAGCTGGCGCTCCTTCGTGGGCGTCGGCTTCTTCGCTGCTGCCGCAGCGACGGGCGGCGCCGGATCCGCAGGGGATGTCGTCGCTGCAGCCGGGGTTTTGGCGCGTGGCGGCGGCGCTTGCGGCGCCTGGCGCGGCATGGTTGCGCGGGCGCGGGCGTTTGCTGCAGGCGGTGCACTTGCGCGCGGCGCAGGAGGGCCTGTCGGTGACGCGGGCGGCGCGGTTGCTCTTGTTGGCGCGGCGGGCGCGGCGGGCGCGGCGGGTGCGGCTGGTGCGGCTGGTGCGGCTGGTGCTGCGGGCTCCGGGGTCGCCTTGTGCGCAGCGATTGCAGGAGCTGGGGGCTCAGCCGCTTTCGCGGCCGCTTGTGAATACCTGGCGCCGTGTGCGACTTCTGCGACGCTTTGGCCTGGCCAAGCGCGGATGCCGCCCGCTTGCCGTAAGAGCACGCCGCACTGCTCGAGCTTCTGTTCGGCCAGCCAGGTAGCCGGCTCCGTCCCGTCAGCCAGCATCAGCACGACCTGGACCGACTTGCTCTGCTTTTGCGATGTGAGTTCACGTGCGAACACCGCGCCATAGACGATCGGTGTTTCGCAGTCGATCAGTATGACGTCAGGGTCGTAGCTGGAGAGTTTGGTGCGGGCGATGCGACTGTTGATCGCAGAGCCAACGACGGCAAGCGATGCATCGCTCGCCAGCATCTCTGTCAGCTGGTGGCGGTTCTGCGCGCTGGCTTCGACGATCATCACCCTTTTGGCGGTCATGCTGTGGCTGGGCTTGTGTTGGCTTCGTCTTCGCGCGGGGTCAGCACTGCATCGATGTCGAGCACGAGCAGGACTTCGGACTCGCACTGCACCAGTCCGGAAAACCAGCGCGCCTGAGTCGGTGGCGTATGAGATGGCAGTGGCTCGAGCCGGCGGCCGTTGGTCTCGAGGACGTCGCCGACGGAGTCGACCAGCAGGCCGTATCGTTCGCCGGCGAAGTCGACCACGATGTTGCGCGTGGTCTGGATCGGTTCGCACGGCTCGCCATACAGAATCGACGACATGTCGACCACCGTGACGAGACTGCCGCGGAGGTTGACCAATCCGCGGATCGCTGGCGGCATGCGCGGCACGTAGGTCGCTTGCACGAGGCGGTTGATCTCCTGCACGTAGTCGAGCTCGATGCCGATCAGCGAGTCGCCGATTCGGCAAGTAATCAGGTCGGGGGCATCATTGGTCATGCGAGGGCTCCGTAGGTGCGGCGGATTGCGGCAAGCAGCGCCGCGTCGTCCAGTTTGACGAGATACTCGGTGACGCCGGCGGCGCGGCCTTCGGCGACGGCATCGCTGGTTGACAGGGACGTCAGCGCCAACACCGGGATGTCGCGGGTCTCCGCCTTGGCGCGAATGCGTCGAGTCAGCTCGAGGCCGTCGCAGTTCGGCATCTGGATGTCGGTGACGATTAGGTCAAATTCAGCCCCCGGCTTGTTCAGCGCTTCCCATGCGACGTCACCGTCTTCGCAGGCGACAACCTCGAAGCCGCCGTCGCCGATGATGCGCTGCACGTGCTTGCGGAAGAACGACGAGTCCTCGGCAAGCAGCACGCGGCCGGGGCGACTGCTTTCGGCCGGTTTGGCGGTTGGCTCGTCATCATGGACGAGCAGCTGAGGCAGCGCCTTGCGGGCGAGCTCGGTGGAGTCGACCAAGCGGACCGTATCCTCGTGCATCTGGAAGCTGCCGATGATGCCGTCGCCGGCGAGCGTCTGGTCATCCAGCTGCACCGCGGTGCGATGGATTTCCTCGATGCTCGAGGTAAGCACCGCGAACTCGTGCTCTTTGACACGCAGTACGAGCAGCGATGCTGTTTCACCGGTGTCGGGGATCGGCTCCGCGACAATGTGCTGGTCCAGCTCGACGATGGGTAGGACATCGGTTTCCGTCTGGTGCACGAGCCGCCCGCCGATGCGCAGGGTTTGTTCTCGCTCGACCCGCTGGATGCGGCTTACGAGCCCGAGTGGCACTGCGAACAGCTCTTCCGGATTGCTGCGGAAGATGACAAAGTCGGAGCACTCCGATTCCAAGCCGTCGCGGGCGTCCCGGCCGTGGCTCTCTTCGCCGACGGGTTCGACCGAGCGAAGGTCCGAGGATGAGGCGAG
Organism: Planctomycetota bacterium; assembly: GCA_045105235.1. Lineage (GTDB taxonomy): Bacteria > Planctomycetota > UBA1135 > UBA1135 > UBA2386. Next base: position 15,619 of record JBGCDH010000087.1, read on the forward strand.
TCCGGCGACGTCTAGGATGAGCGCGACTTGGCCGTCACCGAGAATGGTGGAGCCGGAAAACTCCTGGCGTCCGCGGATGTGCTTGCCGAGCGGCTTGACGACGATCTCTTCGGTGTCCGGCGGCTCGTCGATGACCAGCCCGTATTCGAGCGCGCCGCTCTGCACGACCATGATGTTGAAGTTGCGGCGCTCTTCCTCGTCCTTCTCGGTCAGCCCGAGGGCTTCGCGAAGATGAAGCACGGGCAGCAGGCGGCCGCGCAATCGCAGCACGTCGCGATCCTTGATCTTGACGAGTCGCTGCTCGGCGTCGGCAGTGCGAATGCGCACCAGTTCGGTGACGTTGCTCTGCGGCATGACGTAGCGGCGACCCGCGCACGTAACGACGAGCGCCGGCATGATTGCCAGCGTCAGCGGTATCGTGATGATGAGCGTGGTGCCTGCGCCGCTTTCGGAGCGCACGTCGACGTTGCCGCCGATCTTCTCGATGTTGCTGCGCACAACATCCATGCCGACGCCGCGGCCGCTGATGTCGGACAGCTCGGCTGCGGTAGAGAAGCCTGGCGCGAAGATCAGCATGCGGGCGTCGCGATCGCCCATGGTGTCGGCCGCTTCTTGGCTGATCACACCTTTCTCGACGGCGCGAGCGCGGAGTTTGCTCGGGTCGATTCCCGCTCCGTCGTCGCTGATGTCGATCTTGACGTTGCCACCCTGGTGGAATGCACGCAGATCGATGGTGCCTTCGGTTGGCTTGCCGGCTTTTCGGCGAATTGCCGGCGTCTCGATACCGTGATCCAGAGCGTTGCGCACCAGGTGCGTCAGCGGGTCGCCGAGCACTTCGAGGATGGAGCGGTCGAGCTCGACTTCCTTGCCCGTGATGTTGAGGCGACACTCCTTGCCGAGCTTGGAGGTGAGGTCTCGCACCACGCGTGGAAACTTCTGGAAGATCGTCGCAACGGGCTGCAGGCGCGTCTGCATGATCGCTTCCTGCATCTCACTGACGACCTGACTGAGGTTCGCAACGGCGATTCCCAGGCCTCGTTCGCCGCTTGTTGGGACCGACTGCAGAACCTGGTTGCGGCCGAGCACCATCTCTCCCGAGAGCGTCATGAGTCGGTTGAGCAGGTCGACGCTGACGCGGATGGAGTCAGCCTGACGGGTAGCCTTTGGTTTGTCGGTCTCGGCTTTCCCTGCTGCAGCGCCGGCGGCCTTCTTCTTGGCCGGGGGAGATGCAGATGCTGGCGCGGCGGGCGCGGAGACCGCCGGCGTCGGCTGCTCCGCGGCGGGCTCAGCATTCGAAGGTGGGCTGGCGGCAGCTTCGGGCGACGCCGTCGCGTCAGCGGCTTCTGCCGCGGGCGCATCGGCATCGCTGACGGCGGCGGCGGCCTCTGCTGGGGGCGGCGCGGTGGCGGCCAGCTCGGACTGATCGAGGAACACCTGAAGCTGCACCATGTGCCCTTCGATGTCCGCTTGATTGGACTCCGTTGGCTCCTCTACCAGCTCCTTGAGGCCGTCGATCGACGACAGCAGGCAGCTGATTAGCTCCGGGACCGGTTGCAGCTTGTCCTTGCGCACCAAATCGAGCGTGCTCTCGATCGCATGCGATAGGCGTTGGATGGTCTCCAGTCCTAGGAAGCCCGCAACGCCTTTGACGCTGTGCACACAGCGAAACACGTTGTTGACGGTGTCTGCGTCTCCATCGCCTTCTTCGAGCCGGAGCAGGTCGCTTTCGACCGTGCTCATGTGCTCTCGCGATTCCGCAACGAAGTCGCTGATCAGGTCCTGGAAGTCCTCTTGGGATTCGCTCATTGCGCGTTCGCGTGAACTTTGTATTGGCCAACGATGGAGTGAAGCTCTGCTGCGAGCGTGCCGAGTTCCTTGCCTGCAAGCTCGGTGTTCTCGGCGGCTGCCGCCGTTTGTCGCGTGTTCTGGTCGACGCTTTGGATCGCGGTCGCGATCTCCTGGCTCGTTCGCACGCACTCCGCGACGTTGCGGTTGACGACCTCAAACGTCTCGGTGTTGGCGCTGAGGTTGCTGGCAATCTCCTGCGTGGCCGTGCGCTGTTCGCCGACGGCGATTGCGATCGACTTCGATGCCGAGTTGACCTTGCAGATGACCTGGTCGATTTCGCTGATGGCGTCGACCGAGCCCTGCGTGGTCTCCTGGATGCGCTCGATACGCTGGCGAATGTCTTGGGTCGCTTCGGCCGTTTGTCGAGCGAGATCCTTGACCTCGTTGGCGACAACCGAGAAGCCCTTGCCGGCCTCGCCTGCGCGGGCTGCTTCGATCGTTGCGTTGAGTGCCAGCAGGTTGGTTTGCTCAGCGATGTCTTGGATCGTCTCAATGACGCGTCCGATCTCGTTTGCCGCCGAACCGAGGGTGGAGATCTGGCTGTTGCTGGAGCGCGTCAGCTCGGCTGCGTGGTCGGCAACCTTGGCTGCAGATTCGGCGTTGGTGGCCACTTCGCCGATGCTCGCGGTCATCTCTTCGACGGCGGCGGCAACCGTGCGCATCGTGCCAGCCATGCTGTCACTGGAGTTGCTGACGGTGTTCATGTTGCCGTTCATCTCCTCGGCGGAGGACGAGACGGTCGCCGACTCTTGACGCGTGCGGTCGGCGCCGGAAGCAAGCTCGCCGGCGACGTTCATCAGCTGGTTGGATGAGCCCGTCACGCTGGTGGTCTTCTCGCCGATCTCGGTGATCGACTTCTGGATGCGAATGGCGAATGCGTTGAACCACTTCGCCAATTCGCCGACCTCGTCCTTGGAGGAGTCGTCGAGGCGTCGGGTCAGGTCGGCGTCGCCTTCGGCGATGTCGCGCATGGCGTCGGACGTGGTCTTGATCGGCCTCAGGAAGGCGCGTGCGAAAATGCTCGCCAAGCTGGCGAGCAACAGGGCCGCGCCGACGACCAGGCCGATGTTCCACGTCAGCATGGAGCTTGAAGCCGCGGCGCTCTTGACGAGCATCTCGTCTGCGCTTGCTGCGACTTCGTCGCGGTCGATGCGCCCGATGGCGCACCATGTGTTGCCGAGCAGTTCAAACGGGCTGAACGCGATGATCTCTAGTGATCCGTCTTCGCGCTCGCGTGTCTCAATGCCTGATTCACTGTGCTTGCTAGCTCGTTCGACTTGCGGCAGGCCAAGGTCGGCTGCGTCAGGGTCTCTGAACGCGGCGATGACGCTGTTCGTCTCGGGGTGCTGGCGCGAGTCCGAGCGCATCAAGCCGTCGGATCCGACCAGAAACATGTCGCCGGTTTCGCCGAGCCCTGCCGCGGACGCCATGATCCCGTTGATCCGCGAAATCGGCATCTGGAACGCTAGGTATCCAATGCGGCGGTTGTTGGCTGTGATGGGCGCGCCGATAAACGATGCCGGTGCTTCGTAGGATGGGGCGTAGCGCTCGTAGTCGGTGAACGTCGCGCCGTTACCGTCGTTCTGGCGCAGCTTCTGGTAGAGCTTGCCGAGGCCGCTACTGCTCCAAGCGCCCTTGGTCAACGAGGTGCCGAAGTCCGCTTCTTTGAAGACCGAGTAGACGACGCGGCCTTCCGTGTCGATCAGGAACACGTCGTAGTATTCGAACGTTTCCTGAAAGCGGCGGAACCAGTTGTGGTACTGCGCGTGCAGGTTGCCGTACGCCGACACATCGTCGCCGCGGGTCAGTCGCTGCTTTTCGCCGAGCGGATGCGGGTTCGCGGCGAGGTAGAAGTGCTGTGCGACGATGGTCTCGGCGTCGCTGGCCTGCACGATCGACTCGATGGAAGTGCGGTCGCCTGTGTTCTCTTCGTAGGCCTTGCCAAAGTTCGCGCGGTGGTAGCTTGTGAGTGCTGGGCGCAGCTCGGCGGCCTGCTCTTCGTCGAGCCCATTACCCTCAGCGATGCCGCTGAAGGAGGTTGCGAAGCCTTCCGTCGCCGCCACTACGCTCGGGTTGGCGGCCGTTGACTTCACCTGTTCTTCGATGAACTGGAAGTAGCTGTGCACATGCGCCGCGCGGCCTTCCAAGAGGCCGTTCAGCCGTTGCGCGGACTCCTCTTCGAGCGAGGCAACCGACTGTGCGACGAGATCGTCGCTCGTCTGTTGCGCCGTGAAGTGCGCAAAAGTGATCGTTGCGGACATCGGCACGACGCCGCAAAGCAGTATCAGCAGGACTAGCTTGCTCTTCAGACTCATAGTCGTCTCTCCAATCGACTGGGCGATATGGCAGGGGCGGCTGGGTGTCGCCTCTGCTCCCGTGCTTCTTCGGCAGCCCCCGCGGACAACCTGCAGCAGAAGTTGCTACTGCCCGTGGCGATGCGGTTGTGCGTTTGCCGAGTTGCTGTCCGGCGCGTTTGCTGTCGCGCTCGGAGGTGTGGAGGCGACGTTTGCTTTGTCCGCTGCCGCTGCCAAGGTATGAATGATGGCGGCTCCGCCGCCGGTCTGATCTCGGCGACGCGCAGCCCTGAATCGATCCATGAACAAGGCTCTGACTTCGTTGCTTCTCGCCGCCCTGGTCGGCTTCGTCGCTCCTCTCCAGGCCCAGGAGGACTCCGGGAAGACCCGCAAAAAGTCGCCGGTGAAGGTCGAGATGGAGAAGCTCGACGAATCGCTGGATGCCGTCGCTGCCTTCCTCGAGAAGCCGGCCGGTGCGGCGCCGATGCAGCAGGTTGCGGCGGCCCAAGCCGCGCTGCAGGAGGCCAAGAAGCATCCGCCGCGGACCCTAGAGCAGCAGCCCGAAGAGAAGCGGGCAGCCTTCCTCGCCGCCTACAAGGTGGAGATGAACAAGAACCTGCGGCTGGTGTTGGACCTCGAAGACGCTCTGCTGCAGAAGGATTGGGAGGCGGCAAAGACCGCGATGGCAGCGATCAAGAAGCTTAAGAAGTCGGCACACCGCACCTACAAGGGGCGCCGCCGCCGTCGCAAGTAGTCGCCGTCCCCTCGCCCGCCGTCCGAAGTAGGCGGCGCGCACGCTGTAACCATTGGCTCGGCTTTGCTATGGTCGTGCCGAACGTCTGCATCGAAACGGTCACATGGTCAACTGGTCCTTCCTGCCGCGTATGCGCGGCCTCGTGAGCGCGAAGCTGCTCTCCTCCGCGGGTTTGCTCGGCCTCCTATTGGTGTCGGGTTGCCGGACGGTCAACCCGGTCAACGTCGACGGCAACTTCATTGCGTCGCCAGCTCTGGCCGAGCGCAGCCCGGGCGTCGTTTCGGTGCTGCCAGTTGAGGACGGCAGCGGCGGTGCGGTTTCGCGCCACCTGACGTTTATGCGGCAAGAGCTGCGTCGCCAGCTCAGCGATCGCCTGTATGCGGCGACGACCGAGCAGTGGGTCGATGCGTCGCTGCGCGGCAGCACATCGCTGTCGGAGTCGATCCTGACGCCGGCGAGCCTTGAGCGTGTCGCGGCGGCGGGCCCGGATGACGCCGTTTTCGCCGTGCGCGTAGAGCGGTGGGACGAATCGACCCTGCTGGCAAACCGGCGCGTCCGATTCCGCCTGCAGGCGGCGCTGGTCGCGAAGGATGGCACCCAGCTTTGGAGCGGCGACCTGGAAGGCACCGTGAAGGCGGGCGGGGCCGGCGCAGCTCCCATCGGCAAAGATGCCGCGGCGCGCAGCTGCGTGGAGCTCTCGGTCCGGCAGCTGTTGCTGCGCCTGCCCGACCGTGTTGTTCGGTAGGCGTGTTGTTCGGTAGGCGTGGTTCGCGGGCGGGCGGCCGGTGATGGCTGGGGGGGAGTCTGGATCCGGTCGTGTCGGATGTGCCGCGCTCTCGACGCGCCTGGTGCGCGGAGCAGGCTTCTGAGGACTTCGTGTAGAACGAATCGTCCTAGTCCTTGCAGGCGAGGGGAAGTTTTGGCTATTCTCTCCGCCCAATCCGGGTTCGGCCCGGCTTCCCCGCCAATGTGGCGGGGGCGACCGCGCAGCTGGAACCCCTGTTTTCTGGCGCGCAGGTTCTGAAACACTCACTACGAGGAAACAGGGATGACTATCGCCAACGACGCCAAGAAGCAGATCATCACCGAGAGCCGCCGTCACGAATCGGACAGTGGTTCCCCGGAGGTGCAGATCTCCGTGCTGACAGCTCAAATCAAAGAGCTGACGACGCACATGCAGCGCCACCCGAAGGACTTTCACAGCCGTCACGGACTGCTGGCCAAGGTCAACCGGCGCAACAAGCTGAGCACCTATCTGCGGCGTACCGACCCCAAAAAGCACGCGGAGCTGTCCGCCAAGCTCGGTCTGCGTCGCTGATCTCGACGCGTCCGATGCGGGAGCAGGAATACTGAAGCAGCAATACTGAAGCAGCCATGCTGGTGCAGGATTGCTGGAGCAGCCGCGCACGGACCATCATCAGGAGTTTATCCCATACAATCGGCAGCCCAATTGGGGTGCCAATCGCCGGCGAGCGCCATGCGCGACGTCGGCACCAAGTGCAGGGCAGAGTGGCCGGAGGAACCGGCCCTGTCCCGAGCACCCAGCCGAGCCCCAAGAAGGGTCGGCATCGCCTCGATGCAAAAGGCGTCCTCCCGAAAGGGGAGAGCGTCATTGGCGGATGCCCCAAGTGGCGGTCGTCGCGCGTCGTGGCCCCTTTCAGGCGTGCCGGACGCGGAATGTCCCGTAGCGCACGCCCTCTACGGCTGCTCGACGCTCAGCTGAGTGTTCTATGAGTCACCGGATCGATCGCCCGATGTGGGCCCCGAGGAGCGGGGCAAGAAAGCGGGTGCCCGGTGAGCAGCAGTCGGCTGTTTGAAACGAAGAAGACAAGAAGCCTCCATATTTATGGCAACCAAGAAGAAGGCCGACGGCGCTCCGGCAAAGAAAGCGCGCAGTAGTTCCTCCCGCAGCAGCTCTTCCAGCGGCAGTCCGCGGAAGAAGGCCGCCAAGAAGACGTCGACACGCAAAAAGGCGTCGAGCAAGAAGAGCGCCGCATCGGATGCTCCCGTCGGCAGCGGCGAACGCATCGTCGTCGAGCGCCAGATCGCTGGCCGCACGCTGAGCCTCGAGACCGGCCGCATGGCCAAGCTCTCGGATGGTGCGGTCCTCGCTCGCTACGGCGACACGATGGTTCTGGCCTGCGTCAACAGCAACAAGGCGCCGGACCACTTCGACTTCTTTCCGCTCACGGTCGACTACCGCGAAAAGACGTCGGCTGCAGGTGTCATCCCGGGTGGCTTCTTCAAGCGCGAAGGCCGTCCGAACACCAAGGAGATCCTTACCTGCCGCATCATTGACCGCTCGGTGCGACCGATGTTCCCAGACGGGTTCCGTCGCGATGTGCAGGTCTTGTCGCAGGTGCTCGCAACCGACCGCGAAAACGATCCAGACGTGGTCGCCGCGATCGCGAGCTTTGCCTCGCTGGCCGTTAGCTCGCTGCCGCACGGTCGCTCGCTCGGCATGGTCCGCATCGGCTGCGTCGACGATGAGCTCGTGGTCAACCCGACCTGGTCGCAGGTGACAAGTGACGCCAACAAGCTCAACCTGACGGTCGCCGGCCACGAAGACGCCGTCGTCATGGTCGAAGCCGGCGCCAAGGAAGTCTCAGAAGAGACGATGCTAGAAGCGCTCGCGCTCGCCCACGAAGTCTGCAAGGAGGTCGTCGACATGGTCGAAGAGCTCCGCGAGAAGGCCGGCAAGCCGGAGATGGACTTTGACGTTCCGGTCCCCGACAAGAAGCTCGAAGCGTCGATCAAGAAGAAGTTTGGCAAGCTGCTCGCGGACGCACCGGTAACGGTCGGGCCCAAGCAGGTTCGCCAGGCGGCCATCAAGGCCGCCAAAAACGAGGTCCTCGCAGTCTTTGGTGCCGACGACGACATGTCGGCCGACGAGCAAAAGGCCTGGGACAAGAAGGTCTCGAACATCGTCGGCTCGATGGTCAAGCAGGCCGAGCGCGATTCGATCCTCGATCGTGGCGTGCGTGCCGACGGTCGCGAGAGCGACACGATTCGTCCGATTACCGTCGAGGTGGGCGTGCTGCCTCGCGTGCACGGTTCGGTGCTGTTCACCCGCGGTGAGACGCAGGCGCTCGGTGTGGTGACCCTAGGCGGCACCGACGACCAGCAGATCATCGATGGCCTGATGCCGGAGCCGCGCAAGCGCTTCCTGCTGCACTACTCGTTCCCGCCGTTCTCGGTGGGGGAGACCAAGCGCGTGCTGGCTCCAGGTCGTCGCGAGATTGGCCACGGTGCACTCGCCGAGCGCGGTCTTGAGCACCTTCTTCCGAATAAGGAAGACTTCCCCTACACGATCCGCGTCACCAGCGAGATTCTCGAGTCGAATGGCTCGTCATCGATGGCGACCGCTTGTGCGGGCACGCTCGCAATGATGGACGCCGGTGTGCCGATCAAGCAGCCAGTCGCAGGCATTGCGATGGGCCTGATCATGGAGGGCAAGGACTACGCGGTCCTGTCCGACATCCTCGGCAGTGAGGATGGCTGTGGCGACATGGACTTCAAGGTCGTCGGCACCGGTCGCGGGATCACCGCGCTGCAGATGGACATCAAGTGCGAAGGGCTGACGCGCGAAATCCTCGCCGAGGCTCTTGAACAGGCGCGCGAAGGCCGCCTGCACATCCTGCGGGAGATGCTCAAGGCGCTGCGTTCACCGCGCACCAAGCTGAGCCCGAACGCGCCGCGTCTCGAGTCGGTCCAGGTTCCGAGCGAGAAGATCGGTCTGATCATCGGCCCTGGCGGCAAGAACATCCGCCAGATGCAGGAGGAGTACGAGGTCAAGATCTCGATTGAGGACAACGGCATGTGCACGGTCACAGGCGTGATCGGCGAAAAGGTCGAAGCGGCTCTGAAGCACATCAAGTCGATGACCGCCGAGATCGAGATGGGCACGACCTACACGGGTCGGGTTACGGCCATCAAGGAGTTCGGCGCGTTCGTCGAGATCCTGCCAGGTCAAGAAGGCTTGGTGCACGTCTCCGAGCTGTCGAACGAGTTCATCAAGGCGGTTACCGACGTTGTTCGCATCGGCGATGAGGTCGAGGTCAAGGTCATTGCGATCGACGACTTCGGCAAGGTCAAGCTGAGCCGCAAGGCTCTCCTCGAAGGCGGTGGCGACCAGGCGCCGACGGAGAGCGGTGACGGCGATGGCGCCGAGCCAGATGGCGAAGAGCGCCGTCCGGCGCGTCGCGAACGCCCTGAGCGCAGCGAGCGCCCAGAGCGCAGTCGCGGCCGCGGCCGCGGCAGTGACGAAGCGGGGGAGGAACGTGCGCCACGCCGCCCGCGTCGTGACCGTGACGAAGAGCGTGAGTCGCGTGAGTCGCGTGAGCCGCGCGAGCCGCGTGAGGATCGCGGCGAGTCGAGGGATGATTCTCGTCGCCCGCGCCGCCCGCGCCGCGATTGGGACGCCGAAGGGGACGCTGGCGGCGGCGCCACACGTGGTGCCCGCGGCGATCGTCCTGAGCGGTCCGAGCGAGACCGCGATGGCGACGAAGAGCGTCCGCCGCGCGCCCGCAGGAGCTCGTCGCGAGACGAGGATGCTGGTGGTGGTCGCCCCGCGCGCCGTAGCCATAGCAGGGACGACGAAGGCGATCGCCCGTCGCGCCGTTCTGCTGGCCGCGACGATGATGTCGACAGCGATCGCCCGCCGCGCCGTGGCCGTGACGACAGTGATCGTGGCGACCGTGGCGACCGTGGCCCTCGCCGCAGTCGTGGCGAGAGCGAGGATGCTCGGTTCGAAAGCCGCGCGCCGCGTCGTAGCCGCGATGAGGACGACGATCGGCCGTCGCGTCCGCGCCGTAGCCCGGTATCACGTGACGATGAGTTGGAGGGTCGCGGCTCCCGCGACGACTCCCCGCGCCCCCCTCGTCGCCGCAGCCGCAGCGACGAAGGTCGCGAGGAAGCCGGTCGTGACGAAGGCCGTGAAGACCGTCCGTCGCGAGGTCGTCACAGCAGCTCGGATGACGAAGATCGCCCGCGCAGCCGCTCCGTCAGCGGGCGCAGCCGCAGCAGTCGTTCCGATGAGGTCGACGAAGCGGACGCCCGTCCGCGCCGCTCCTCGTCGCGCGATGACCGCGGCGAAGAAGGCCGCGGCCGCGGCGGTTCCCGCCGTTCGTCGATGCCGATGAGCGAGTTCGATGATGAGGCGCGCCCGGCCGCCAAGCAGTCGACCTTCGATGGCGAGCTGGAGTCGATTGATAGCGTGATTGGCGACGATCGCGACGAAGGCTCCCGCCGCCCGCCGCGCCGCCGCCGCCGCTGAGCTCGGCGGTAGCGCGCAGCTTGCGGCTGAGCCGGCCAGTTCGTCTGGCTGGCCGGCTCGGCTGGCCGCGCCGCCGGCCGCTGACGGCTAGGCGGGTCAGGCTCGCTCCAGGCCCGTTTTCCGCGCGCCCGGCATCTTGCCGGACCGCAGCATCTTGCCGGATAGCGGCACCTTCTGCCTGTGCGGCGATCGACTGCCCCAAGGCTGCAAAAGCCCCGCCGGAGCCCATGGCTTGGCCCTGAGCTCCGCTGCCGACACGTCCCATGCTGCGGGGCGGGGCAGAGCTGCCGGGGCCGGCATCTTCGGTCGACCGGCAACTGCGGGTCGCGCGTCGATCCGGTTCGGCGCTAGCATGGCGGCGGACCCATGCCACGCATTTTGCCGCTGCTGCTGCTCTCGCTCCTGACGTTCGCCGCGGTCGAGCTGGCTGCTCAGGCTGGCCCCCGGGCCGCCGGCGCCTCTCCCCAATTGGCCATCGAGGCCGCGACGGCGACCGTGGACGGCGACCTTGGCGAATGGAAGTCTATTGGAGACATTCGCTTCGGTCGTGACCAAATCTTTGACGGAGCGACGCGCTGGCAGGGCGGGAAAGACGCGTCTGGCGAGTTTTCGGTCACGTGGGACAACAACCGTCTCTATCTGGCGGGACTTGTCCGAGACGACGAGCGCACGTCGACCGAGCTGGCGGGGCAGGATCGCTTCGACTGCTTAGAGCTTCACATTGGCGCGGTCGAGCCGGGGGACGAAGCGGCCAACGCCGCCGCTGCCGCCGCCGCAGCTGCCGGTGAGCGAAGCGTTTTGCGGCTCTTCCCGCTGCAGGCGCACCGGCGGTGGGCTTGGTGGAGTGGCGATCGTGCCACCTCCGAGGAGCCGCTGCAGCCAGTTACCCAACTGGCGGGTATCCAGGTCGCGGCGTTGCCCGGCGACGGCGGTGGCTTTGCCTTCGAGGCGGCGATCCCGTTCCACCATTTCCCCAACCTGCGGCCCGGCGCGCGGGTGCTGGGCTTTGACCTGGTCCTCCGCGACTACGACGTGGTCGGTGGCGGTGGTGCGACCCGGATGTCGTGGAGCGGGCGCGATCCGTTTGAAGGGCCCTTGGCGGGTCGGCTCCTGCTCGACGCGCCGGGCTTGCTGGCGCCGGACGATGGTGGCGGCGAGTCGCTGCTCTCCGGAGAGCTCTTTGTCGACTTGCCATACCTGCTGGTGCCGCTGTTGGCCTTGGCGCTGCTGGTGCTGCTGCTGCGCGTGTGGGGGCGCATGCGCGACCGCTTGCCGTGGATCCGCCCTGCGCTCGTCTTTGTCGGCATTGCGGCATTCTTGGTCGGCCTTTGGCTGCCCAGTCTGATGACCGGATGGCGGGCCGAAGAGCAGCGCGCCGAGCTCGACGGCAAGCTCGTCAAGGTCCAGGAGGCTCTCGGGCGACTCGAGGTTGGCTCGCTAGCCAGCTATCGGGGTGCCAGTCGCGATGGCGCCGTCATCGATCTTGTTAGCGGCCGTTCCATCCAGCGGCAGCGCTACACGACGTATCGCCCGCTGGTCGACGTCGTCCCGGATCAGTTCGGCCCGCCGCTGCGTTCGTTCGACGATTTGCCGGTGCGCAGCTACTGGCTGCCGCTGCCCGAAGAGCGTCCCGCGAGCTTTCAGTTCGACCCGCCGCTGCAGGGCACCTGGCTCTATCTGGTCATGGCGCGCCCCTACCTGCCCGCCTTGCCGTTGACGGGGGATCCCACCGCGGAGCCGGCGACGCTGGATCTTGAGCTCGACCACGTCGGTGAGGACAAGCAGTCGCGGACAATCGTGCTCGATCTGCCGTTCGCCGACGCGTCGCCACTTGGCCGCGAGTATTGGGAGGCCTGCGTGCTCAAACTCGAACTCGACGGCGAGCTTCGCTCGGTCGCGGTTGGCTGCAGCGGTGACCCGGAGCTTCGGCTTGTGGGGATCTCGCTCGAAGGCACCGAGCCAGGCAGCATCCGGCCGGTTTCGCTGGGCGAGCCATCACGCGCCGGCGTCTTGACCGACCTGCGCGGGCCGTATCCGCAGGATGCTGGTGTGGAGCTGGGGGCTGGCGCTGCGGCCAAGGTCACGATCCCGGAGCAGGAGGAGTCGCCGGAGCGTCTTTGGCTGTTCTACCGCGCGGTCTACCCGGGGCTGCCTACCGCCAACCCCGGTGCGCGTGTTGCCGAGGTGCTGCTGCACTTCGCCGACGGCCGTCAGGCTCGGAGCATCGTGCTCGAGCACCAGGTGTCGATGTTCTACGAACTCGCCGTGCACAACACCCGCGACGACCCCCCGGTCGATTCGCCGGCGTCGATTGCTTTGACCTGGGTCGATGAGAGCCAAGAACGCCACCTCAACCTCGGCTACCCCGTGCTCGATTTGCCCACGGACACCGCGCTGTCGGCGATCGAGTTCCGCAACTTGTCGGACTATCGCGTGCGTTTCCGGTCCGTTGTGTTCGAGAACGAGAAGGCCGTCGCGCCCCAGGATCCGCCGGACTCGCCGCTGCTGCGCGAAGGCATCGAGCGACGGCTGTCGTCCGATGCCCTGGCCGAGCTTCAGGACGTGGTGCTCTCGATCTATCGCAACGGCCAGCTGAGCGAGTCGACGCTGGGGTCGAGCGATCGGCAAGAGGTTCTGGCGCTGCCGCGCGCGGTGGGGGCCGCGGAATCGACGGAGACGGCGGATCTGCTGCCGGGCGGCCGGCGTCGACTGTCGGTGTTTGCTCCTCTGCGAGGCGATGGTTGGGATGGCGCCGTGCTCGCGATTTCGTCGACGGACCAGGAATGGGCGGCCGCCGAGCAGGACCACAGTCGGGTTGGTCTGCTGCTGTGTCTGTTGAGCACGCCGTTTCTCTTGCTCTTGCTCAGCGATCTGCTGGCGGTTGTTGCCAACCTACGTTTCCGCCTGATGACCGTCATGTCGGTGGCGTCGTTGGTGCCGCTTGGCGTGCTGTCGCTGGTGCTTGTGCAGGTGCTCGAGAGCGGCCATGCCAGCGAGGTCGAAGACGGCGTGCGCGCCACGGTCAACAGTGCGATGACGCAGCTCGAGGATCAGAAGAACGGCGTCAAGGCGTCGGCGCGTCAGTGGCTGCGCGATTTGGCGACGATGGTCGAGCGGCGACTGGATGCCGGAGACGGGGAAGCGCCGTCGGTTGGCGCCATCAAGGAAGAGCTGCAGAAGTTGCTTCTTGGTCAGCTGCCGCCGGAGTGGCGCGGCGGTTTTTTGCGTCTCGAGTGGCAGCTAGACAGCGGTGCGGCCGATCCCGTCGTGCTGGTTGCGGGTGACGAGCGCTTCGTGCGCGTCGAGGCACCGGCGCGACTCGATCCTGGTTTGTTCATGCAGTGGGGGCAGCTGATGCTCGGTGTGCGTGCGGAGCAGCAGGCCGGCGACGACACGTTTACGTTGACGGCTGGGCGGCCGCTTGACGGCAGCTTGCTTGGCGCTTTGGCGCCGGGTAGCGATCTCTTGCTGACCGACGTGCGCGGCTACCCGATCGCGGCGAGCGACAGCTTTGAGCAGGCTGCCGACCTGCGGCGACAAGCCAGCAATCCGCCCACCATGGCGGAGCGGGAGCGTTCCCTCGCGACGGCCGAAGAAACGCGGCGTGCCGTCGTGCTGCGCGAGTCGACGCCGTCTGGCGACTATGTGGTCGGCACCAGCGTGCTGCGCGATCTGCAGGAGACGCCGCGCGGTTTGCTGGTGGTGGCGCAGCCGGACGAACGCGCAACGCTGGATCTTGCCATCGGCCGGATTCCGGTGCGTGCGTTCTTTCTGCTCGTCGCCGGCTCGTTGATCGTGCTGGCGGTGTTCTTGTCCTTCGTCGTCAGCGGCCGGATCAGTCGGCCGATCGAAAAGCTCGAAGCCGGTGCGCAGGCGCTGGCGCGCGGGTCGTTCGATGCGCGTGTTTCTGATGACGAAGGTGGGCAGGTCGGGCGTTTGACGCGCACCTTCAACCAGATGGCGGAAGATCTGCAGGGTCGCCTGCAGGACTTGCAGGCGCTCAATCGCACGATGGCGGACCTTGCGGCCGAGCACGATGAAGCGCGTGCGATCGAAGTCCTGCGGAGGTTTTGCGCGACCCACACCGGTGCCGATGCGGTCGTCACGACGATGCTATCCGACGATGGCGGGGCACTGTTGCTTCGGGCTGCTGGCGAAGAGAGTGCGCAGAGGGTCGATCTCCATGGATGGCCAATCGTGGCGGTGCAGGGGCCGTTCTCGTGCCGGGCGATCGCGGGCGGCGGCGGCGATCTACCGCGGCCGTGGCGCGAGGCGCTGCCGCAGAGTCGCTCGCTGCTTGGCCTGCCGATCGTTTTTGCCGGGCAGGCGCGCGGCGTTGTCTTGCTCGGTTTCGACCTTGCGGAACCAACCAACGTCGACCTGGATCTGTTGACGACGGTTGTTGCGCAGGCTGCGGGCGCTTGCGAACGCTCGCAGCTGCAGCGCTTCGCGCTGATGGATCCGGTCACGGGGGTGTGTTCGCCGGACTACTTCCATCGCCGGGTTGTCGATGAGGTCGCTCGATCGCAGTTTGAGCAGCGTTCGCTGGCTCTGCTCGGGTTCCAGCTGCAGGAACGCAACCGCAGTCCCGAGCGCCTGCAGGGGTTTGCGCGGCTGCTGCGCGATCGTTTGCCGGCCGAAGCCACGCTGGGGCGCGGCGAGGGTAGCGGCACCTTCTACGCGGTGTTGCCGGGGAGCGATGGGCCAGAAGCCGAGCGGGTGCGGCAAGAGCTGGGCAACGACTGGCGGGCGATGGCGCGTCACGGCGGCTTTGACGTCGACGAGCGAACGTTTCGCAGTTCGCTTGCCCTTTGTCCCGAGCAGGCTGCGTCGAGCGAGTTCTTGTTTGAGGCCGTGCGTGCGCGGCTGCGGACCGACCCCGATCGAGAAGCTGTCGAAGCGGAGTCGGATCGCAGCTTGCTGCGTGTCGGGGTCACGGCGGTGAGTCCGGCGATGCGGCCCGTCTACAGTGCTTTGCGTCGGGTGGCGCCGACCGACTTGCCGGTCCTGCTGGAGGGGGAGACAGGCGTCGGCAAAGAAGTCTTGACGGACCTGATCCATCGCTGGAGTCGGCGCAGCGCCGGTCCGCTGGTCAAGGTCCACTGCGCTTCGCTGTCGGAAACCTTGCTCGCGAGCGAGCTGTTTGGCCACGAGCGCGGCGCGTTCACCGGTGCCGACCGGCGCAAGATTGGCCGGTTTGAGCAGGCGCATGAGGGCACGCTGTTTTTGGATGAGGTCGGCGAGATCCCGCTCGAGGTCCAGGTTGCGTTGCTACGCGCGCTGCAAGAGGGGCAGATCGACCGGGTGGGGGGCAGCCAATCCGTGCGCGTCGATGTTCGCGTGCTGGCTGCAACCAATCGCGACATGAAGCAGATGGTGGCGGATGGGCGCTTCCGCGAAGACCTCTACTACCGCCTGCAGGGCATGGTTGTGGTGGTGCCGCCGCTGCGCGAGCGACGCGAGGAGTTGCCCAAGCTGGTTGAGCGCTTCCGCGGTGAGATCGTCGCCTCAACCCATGCCGCGAATCGTGTGCTGTCGACCGATGCGCTCGACGCTCTCTACCGCCAGGATTGGCCGGGCAACGTGCGGCAGCTGCGCACGGTCGTGCACCGCGCCATGGTTCTAGCTCAGGGTGAGCTTGTGTATGAGCACGACGTCGAGGCCGCGCTCGTCGATCGTCCCTCACTGTCTGCTGGCGTTCGCGGATTCGATGCCCCCGCTCGTTCGGCGGCCGGCGGTTCGGCGGTCGCGGCGTCCTCTTCGGCACGCGTTGTGGCTCGCGACGGCGAGGTTGCTCGTGCCGCGAGCCCTAGCGCGGGTGATTCGGTTGTGCCGGACCCAGAGTCCGCCATCCCAGCCTTCGTGCTGCCGCGCGCGCAGCCGCTGGAGTTGGGCGCAGCACAGTCCACATCGCGAGACGCAAAAGTTCGCCCTTCCGAAAATGCAGAGAGCCTGCGCGATTCGCCGCCTGGCGAGCAGGGTGGGCCCGACGCGGACTGGCCGCCCGTCGAGATTCCGAAGCGTGCGCCTTTGGCGGAGCGCGACTCCGGAAGCTCGCCGGATCCCTCCGCCGGCGGCGCCGCCGGCCGATCTCCGGCAGAGCAAGAGTTCCATGTCTCGGATCGGCCGGTGCTGAGCGACCCTCAGCGGCTGCCGCCGCGGCTCCAGCGCCTGCTTGCTCGCATTCTTGCGGCAGAACGCTACACAACCCGGGAGCACATGGCCGAATGCGGGGTTTCCCATCGGACTGCGCTGCGAGATCTACAAATCCTTGTGGAGAATGGCTTTGTGGAGCGGGTTGGCGTGAGGCGTGGAGCCTTCTATCGGCCATGTGCTGGCGGCCAAAAAGCTGATGACCAATAATTGCGCTTGTGGACTTTCATCCACGATCGCTCGGCAGCATGGCCGAATAATAATTCCTCGGACGTAAGGCCTTGTCGGGGTTCTCGTTCCGAGCCGGTGGCTCAAGATGGCCAAAAGTTTGGACCGATGCTTGCGCATCCGTCATGCGGCTGTTGGCCGATTTCCATGACGGAAAGCCCGCCAAGAGCGAACACCTGCCGGCATCCATGCCGGGTCCATCACTATGAGCAAGCTGTCTTTTGTCGCCGCCCTTCCTGCGGCTTTGCCTGCTGCCATCCTGGCAGCTTTGGCCTTTGCGCCCGATCTAGCTGCTCAGGTCACGCTCAAGAAGGGGGCTGTCGTGTATTGCGGCAGCGCGTCCAATACGAGCGCGCCAGCGACGGTGGATCATAAAAAGCTGCGAGCAGCGACGCCCGAGTGGCAAAAGATCGAGGCCAACGGCATCGATCCGGATTCTGCCCGGGGCCGCCAGCTGATCAGCAAGATGAACAAACGCATCCGCAAGGCCGTTCAGAGCGTTGCCAATGCGGAGAGTCGGGATCTCGTGACCCGAGAAAGTGATCTAAAGGATGACCGTGGCCGCGAGGTCGTAGACCTGACGGACGCGGTTGTCGACAAGCTGGAGGAGTAGGGCCTCCGCGCGGAGCAGTTGCGGCAATCGCCCCCGCCGCATCTGTTCCTGCGTTTCTTTGCTCTGAGCCGTCGTGCTCCCAGCCGACGCTCACCCTGCGGTTTTCTCCCCCAAGTGCCTGCCGCGGCCGCGGCCGCGATCGCGATCGCCGCCGAAGCGATGCGAAGCGGCGAAAGTCGTCGCACCGTCACGCTGTCTGCGCCACAATCCGAGTCCGTGCCACGATCGTTTCTTCAGGTCGTTCTGCGCGCACCCTGCTGGGGGCTGATGCTCGCCGCGCTGGGTTGCGTAAGTGCCGGTCCACCCAAGCGCTTGGGTGAGACCCGGGTCGAAGGTGAAGTGTTCGGCAGAGCAGCCGCCTCCAACGGACCGGTTGCGTGGTCGCTGGGCAGTGATCTCGGCGCGCGGGCGCTGCGGTCGGAGCCCCGTCCGCTCGATGCCTCCTATGGCCAGGATCCGCAGGACGATCGGCCCGAGAGCGCCGAGCAGCGAGATGCGCGGCTGCGCCTGCAGTTTGGCAGCAACGTGCTGATCGGCACGGCCGGTGAAGTCACCAAGCAGTACTTCTTGGCGGGTGACCTTGCGACCACGTTCCTCAAGCTGATCACGCCGATCACGCCGGAAAAGCCGCCGACGGGCAAAGACGCGCCGGTGCCCAAGCCGGGCACCAGCATCGGCGGCACCGAAGCCCAGAGCATCCTCGGACGCATGCTGCGCGACCACCAGGTCGAGATCACGTTCGTGCCGGACTTCGAGGTGCTTGGCGGCATGAAGCTGGTGGACGATCCGAAAAAGCCGGCCGTTACCGGCACGCCGCCGCAGATCACGACCCAGAATGCGCCGACGGTGTCCCTCGCCCTGGTGACGGCGCAGCCGGCGGCACTCGCCGCATTCGAAGCGGCGCTCGACCTGTTCTACACGAGCATTCCGCAGATCGAGATCAGCGTGCTGGTGGTCGAGTACAACGCGGCCGACGCGCTGTCGTTTGGCATCTCGACGATCGACGAAAACACGCCGATCCTGGGTAACCTGACCAGCAACCAGCTGGTTCGCTCCTACACGTCGTCTTTCCCGGCGAGTCAGCCGATCGTCGGCGTGACGCCGGTCGCTGACCTCGGTCGGATCGCTCTTGGCGGCATCCACGACGCGTGGGAACTGAGCGCCGTCATCGAGGCGCTCGAGGCCAACAACCTGGCGGACATCTCCAGTTCGCCCAAGCTTGTGGTGCGCAACGGCGATGTCGCCGCCATTTCGACGCTGACCGACGTGCCGTTCCCGAAGGCGAAGTTCTCGCAGCTCGGTGCCGAAGTCGCGACGGACATCCAGTTTCGTCCGGTGGGCGTCCGCATGAACATCCTGCCGGTCATTGCCGGCACGGATTCGGTCATCCTGCAGGTCTTTGCAGACGTCTCGGCAATCACGGGCTTTGCGGACACGGAGCCCATTGTGACGCCGATTACCAGCACCCGCAGCGCCATCACGACCGTCTATCTAAAGGACGGCCATACGCTCGTAATCGGTGGGCTGAAGTCGAAGACCCTGTTCGAGAGCGAGACCAAGGTGCCGATTCTCGGGGATATCCCGGTGCTCGGCTACCTCTTCCGCTCGACGTCGCAGGTGCGCAACGAGACCACGGTCGAGTTCCACATCACGCCGCGCATCGTGACGGATCGCGGCTCGCCGGGCATCGGTCCCAGCTTCTGAGCCTAGTGCCGTGCCTCTGATATCGGGGGCATTCTGCGGGCGCGAAGAAGCCCGTCACGGCGTTGGTGCTCCTCGGCAGGAAGGCTTCGCATCCCGTATCGCACCCCGTCTACCAGATGCACGACACTAGCGCCCATCGCACCGGCCGAGGGAGCCCTTGCCAGATCCGGGCCAGATGGCCGGCACTCCGGGGAAGGAACGCGGTATCCTGTTCGTCTGAGATCCGCTGATGCACACACACCGCCACAAACCGCATCGCCAAGCAGCCCCCGACGCCGCCCGCTTCGTTCGGCCGCAAGCCGATCGGCACGAGGAAGGCGTCGCGCTGATCTTGGCGCTGATCTTTTCGATCCTGCTCTACATCCTGGTGGCCGAGCTGGTGGTGTCGAGCCGCATGGTGCGGCAGACCGGTGAAAACGACGCCCTGCTTGCGCGCATGCGCACGCAGATGACCTACCAGCTGGGTGAAGCGGAGGACAAGCTGCTCGCCGATATGGCCGGTGACGAAGGCGAGGGCGGCGATTTGGGCGGCGGCGGCGAAGGGCTTGCTGGCGCCCTGGGCGAAGCCGGCGCCGGAGCGGGCGGCCTTGGCGGCGGCGGAGAAGGCGGCGAAGGCGAGGAAGAAACCGACCCGTCCGCCAACTGCGACTCGAGCCGCGACGCCTGGTTTGAGCCGGTTGGGCACCCAGACAACGACCTGACGACCTACGTCTGGATCGAAGACGAGAACCGCAAGTTCAACATCCTCTCGGTTTGGAGTCCCGACCAGGACTATGCACAGGAGTCCCGCGAGGGCTTGTCGCGGTTGATTGACGCGTTGCGTGAAGACACCGAGTTCGATGTTTCGTCGGCGGATGCGTCGGTGATCGTTCAGCGCATCGTGGACTGGGGGCGCCGTTCGAGCACCCTTGAGATGCCGACGCCCGAGCTCAAGTCGCTGAGCGACTTGGATCGCGAGCTCGTGTTGCCATTGCATCTCGATGAACTGTTGATGATCGATGGCATCGACGAAGACCTCTTCTTCGACCGTGTCTTCGACGAGCGCGTGCACCTTGGCCTTGAGTCCGTGCTGACCATTTGGACTTCGCTGCGCGCCGATCCGGGCGATCCAGAGAAGATGGCGCGTCAGCGAGCGGTCGCCGAGGCGCGCGGCGAGTCGGTTGCGGAGCCTGGCGCCGATCCGGCGGGCGGTGAAGAGGGCGGGGGCGGGGCGCCCGGCGAGACCGGCGCGCCCAACGGCGAAGAAGGTCCTCCGCGCCAAGAAGGACTGGGCGTCAAGGTCAACATCAATACGGCGTCGCTGCCGGTGCTGCGCGGGCTGTTTGATCCGGGTCGCGTTTCGGATCGCGTGCTCGACGCGATCATTCGCTACCGCAGCGAGCTCGACGAAGAGGCGAGCCAAGATGCACAGGATGAGACCGATTCTGAGGTTGCCGATTTCGGCGGCGACATGCAGCTTGGCGACCAGCAGCTTCGACAGTTCTTTGAGACGGTTGCCGATCTCAGCGAAGTGGACGAATACGAGCAGCTCGAAGACGAGATCAAAGAAGAGATGCAGCGCAAGCTGACGACCAACTCCGAGGTGTTCTCGATCCACATGGCGTCACTCTTCAAGCGCAGCGACGACGAGCGGCGGCGGGCCTACATGCTGTTGCGCTCGCGCTCGATTGTGCTCCGCATCGACGACGGCGAAGAGGGCAAGATCTTGCCGTTGGTGCCGTTTGAAGAGCGCGTCGGCATGCGCGTGCAGCCGATCGATGGGCAGGACGACTACTTCTACGATCCATCCGAGCGCTACACGGAGATGGACCAATTCTCGGCCGATGAACGCGCCTGGAACCCGTTCTTGCTCGACTTCTACCTGCCGCAGGAAACCCGCGAGCGGTTCTTCCGCTAGTGTAGTGCATCTGATACCAGGGGCATTCTGCGGGCGCGAAGACGCCCGTCGCGGCGTTGCTGCTCCTCGGCAGACAGGCTCCTCGGCAGACAGGCCCCTCGGCAGACAGGCTCGCCGGCAGACAGTCTGGAACATGCATTCGTCGCAGCGCCTTGCGACGAACGCCCTCGCATCCCGGATCATTCCCCGTCTACCAGATGCACTACACTAGCGCGCGCCGTCGCCGTAGCCGTTTTTGCTGACATGCCACGGCCGGCCGATCCGACGCTGCGCGACCGACTGATCGTCGCTGCAACCGGCGAGTTTGCCGCCCAAGGTTACTCTGGGGCGACGCTCGACGGCATCGCGGCGCGCGCTGGCGTCACCAAGGGAGGGCTTTACTTCCACTTTGCCGGTAAGGAAGCGCTGTTCTTCGCGGTGCTCGACCACTGGCGCAGCGAGCGGCGCGGCGAGCTGCAGATTGCGCCGGCGTCGCCGTCGCCGGCGGGCGTGGCCATCGCCAAAGGCAAGACGCTGCCGCGCGAGCGCGCGGCGGATGTGCTGCGACGCTTCTTGTCGAGCTACCTTGGCTTTCATTTGCGCCAGCCGGAGGCCACGCACCTGCTGCGAGTGCTGACCACAGAACTGCGCGGGCGATTTACGTCCCGCCTGCGCGAAGACGAGCGGCAGGAGCAACGCTGGCTGCGCGCGCGCCTGCGCGAACTGCTGGAGTCCGGTGTGCAGGATGGATCGCTCGCCGTTCGGGACCCGGCGCTGGCGGCCTTCGTGCTGTGCGGCGCGATTGGCGGCATCCTGCAGCAGTGGCACAGTGCGCCGAGCGATGTGGAAATGCACTGCGACGAGGGCCTGCTTGCGGATGAACTCATCCGCGGTCACGCGACCAGCTCGGTGCCCGAAGCGCGGCGACCGCCAGGTGACTCGGAGTTCGACTTCGGCCGCGATCGCGGTTCGCGGTGACCAGGCCCTTGGGACCAAGCCCGCAATCTGCGATGGCTGGCTCAGACGCAAGCGGCCGGGGCCAGACGCTCCGCCTAGAAGCGCACGCCGAGCGTGACCAGCAGGCCCTGAAAGTCGTCGTCGTAGCCAAACACGAACTGGCCGAACTCGACTTCGCTGTCGTCCATGCTGCGGTAGCGGCCGACAAAGGCCACGCCGAGTTCGGCTGGGCCAAAGCTCATGCGCGTGCCGGCCTCGACGCTGAGGAAGCCGGTCGACGAGGTGTAGTCGCGCGCGTCGCCGTCGATGTCGATTGCCGTGCCGCCAACACCTGCGCCGAACAGGCCATACAGGCTCCAGCGGAAATGCCGGCTGCGAACCATGGTGAACTCCGGCTCGATCTCAAAGTAGGGACCGAGTGTCGAGTAGGTCGCGTCGGGGTCGACGTTGTTGGTGTCTTCGAGCGTGAGCGAGTGGAACAGCAGTCCGATGCGGATCGGCATCGCAAAGCGGTGCTCCGCGATCCGATAGGTGAAGTGGCCAAAGAACGTCGCGTTGCGCGCTTCGGTGCCCTCATCGAACGGGTCGTTCGTGCGGAAGAGCCCGTCGTCGTTGCGCGTGATCTCACGTTCGAAGCGAAAGCCGCCGCCGTAGCCATACCTTGACGTCCCTTCGAACTCGGCGAGGAACAGCCCGGCGTCGGTGCGATCGTCGAACCCGCCCTGGCTCGAATCAAAGCCATACTGGCCGCCCGCAAAGCCGACGCCGCCGCGGAAAAAGGGGCGTTCGAAGCGCTGGGCTACGAGCGGGGTGGCGAGCAGGAGAGCGAAAGGGGCGAGCCGGCGCATAGGCAGAGATTCTAGCGGAGATCGTGACGCCCAAGGCGGATCCACTCCGTCTGGGGCCGCCGCCAAGCGCAGCCCGCTCGGCAGCGCTTCGTAGGCTGCCGAAAAATCGTCGCACCGATGCCGTCGGCCGATAGGGGTGGCGGCGGCGCGGCGGCGGCAAGCGCAAGGCTGCGGCCGCGCGCGCGGCGGATGCCTACAGGATGTCGAGCACGCCGCTGACCTGGTTGGTCAGTGTCTCCACTGCCGCGCGGTAGTTGGTGTCGCGGCTGATGTGTGCGTGCCAGGGGACGAGCGCGGGGTCCGAGACACCGCCCAGAGCCACGGCGCTGAAGGCTCGCTGCAGGTCGCCCAGCGAATCGTCGAACAGCATGTGGCGCAGTGGGGCGATGGAGCGCCGGTCGCCGATCTGGCCGAGGGCGCTGGCGACTGCCGCGATCGTTGCCAGGTTGCGCGTTTCGCCCTTGAGGCGTTCGTGCAGGACTTCGGCGGCTTGGCGGTCGCCGAGCAGGCCGAGTGCGACAGCAGCCTGCGTGAACAGCTGCGGGCGACGCAGTGAGTTCGCCATCGTTTGATAGATCAGCTCCTTGCTGCCGGGCGCTCTGGTCATCGCCAGACCTAGGCACAGGTAGCCGCACTGTTCCGCTTTCTGCGGTTGGTTGGCGATGCGCGTTTGCATGGTGTCGGCGGCTTCGCGGTAGCGGCACAGACCGATGGCGACGCCGAGCGCGCCGACCAATTCGGGGTTCTTTGCGCTCTTCAGCTGCTCGTGCAGCGCTTCCCCAACGAAGTTGTCGACCGGTGCGGCCGCGCCGTCATCGGCGGTTCGCACGCGCTCCTGGCGCGTATGCTCCATGACGCCCAGCGCGATCGCTGCCCACGGGCGTTCGAGGCTCTTCTGCCCGGTGCGGAGCACGCGCAGCAGCGCCTTGCGGTTGGCCTTGCCGCCGATCTGTCCGAGGGCCAGCAGCGAAAAGTAGCGGGTCTGCGCGTCGCGATGACCCACGGCGGTTTTCAGCAGCAGCTTGCTGTAGCTGGCGTCGACGCTCTTGTCGTCGTCGTGCGGGCCACACAGCTGACCGAGCGCGAGGGCGCTGGAACGGTGGTGATCGTTGCTCTTGCGACGCTTGGCGGATTTGCCGCTGAGCTCTGCAGCAAAGCGCTGCTTGCACGCGTCGCTGCGTTCGTGGTCGCTGCCCAGCAGCCTGGTGATGGCTGCAGGACAGTGCGACTGCACCATGCGTTCGCTGATGCCAACGTCTTGCCCGTAGTATTCGAGCAGCGTGTCGATGGTCTCATCGAGCACGGGTTTGTGGCTAGCGCTGTCGCGGTCGAACGACATCTGGCCGAGTGCGTGGATCGCCGCGACTTTCAGGTTGCGGTTGCTTCGCGAAGTGCCGCGCAGCACTTCTTGCAGGGTCGCTAGCGCGGTCTGCTTGGTTGCGACGTCATCGTGCTGTCGGCAAAACAAGCCGATGCCATACATGGCAAACGATCGTGTGCGCACGCTGATGGTGCGTTCGGCGAGGGCGCGCGCGGCCTTGCTGTCGAGGGCCAGATCACACAGCAGCTGCAGCGTGTTGCCATCCGGCAGTCCGGCAATGCCAAGCGCCAGGGCCGCCGTTTCGCGGATCTCTTGGTTGTCGCGCGACAGTCGCTGGCGGAGCGTTTCGGCTAGCTCGAACGTGTCGTGGTTCGTGCCAATCTTGGCCAAGGCCATCATGCATGACGAGACAATGTCGCGCTGCGTCGTCGAATCGAGCGCTCGCTTGAGCGCGGGCAGCACTTCGCTTTGGATCTGAAGCGCCGTAGGCCGCAGCAGGTCGACGGCTTCCTTCTTGCGCGTTGCACCGAGCCACATGGTGTCCGAACCCGTGATGACGGCCGAGCTCAGCTGCTCGCGCAGCCGCAGGTAGCCATACTTGTTGAACTCCCACCAGAAGCTCCAGCGGGCGAGGTCGTCGCCCATCGGGATGCCGCGGCCGCCCGTCGCTGCGGCCGAGCCAGCGCCGGGACGTCCGCCGCCGGTCGTCGGCGTGCCGCCAGGGCCCGCTGGATACGGACCGGACGGGCTGCCAGGCCCGCCTGTGCGTGGGGCGGCGGGGCCACGCGGGCCGGTGGCGGCGGCAGGGCCGCGGCCGGAGCCGCCGGGCGGGCGAACGACATCGCCGGGGCCACGATAGATGCCCCCGTGGGCGAAGAGCGTCGTTTCGGTTGCTAGCAGCGCGAACAAACCGAGTGCGCATGTGAGCATGCGGTGGTGCATTTGGGATCTCCTTGGTGCCGCGCGGCGACTGCGCACGCTTCCAACACTTGGCAACTAGCGGGCCAGTTGCGATTCTTTGGTCCGATCCGTGCCTGATCTCTCCCGACCGCTACCTGCGCGAAACGACAAGCCGCTTGTTCGGCGCGTCATCCGCCGCCGCGCGCGGATCGCTGCGGTCGTGATCGCAGTGTTTTCCGCTTGGTGGGCGGTCGGGCTGCTGGTCGCCGACGTCGCGACGTCGCCGCACCCGCGCAAGATTGCGCCGAGGCAGCGCCTGTTCGGCCGGCCGGTTGAGTCGGTCGAGGTGTGTGCGCGCGATGGCGTCGTGGCGCGCGGGTGGTTGCTCGAGGCCGACGTCCAGTTGCCGTCCACAAGTGCTGCCAAGCGCTGCGTCATTCTTGCGGCCGGCATTCGTGGAGACCGCCGCGCCATGCAGTCGCGCGCGCCGTTCTATCTCGATCGGGGTTGGTCGACGCTGCTGGTTGACTTGCGTGGGACGGGCGAGAGCGAGCCGACGCGCATCGCAATGGGCTATCACGAGGCGCTGGACCTGCTCGCGTTTGCGCGCGATCTGCGCGGGCGTGGCTTTGTGCAGATTGGTTTGCACGGGCAGTCGCTTGGCGCGGCGGCGGCGGTCTATACGGCAGTGCGCGCCGGCGCGTCTGGCGCAGCGGGCGCAAGCAGCCAAACTCCGCTGGCCTGGCGTTTCGTCGTGCTCGAAGCCTGCTACCGCGACATCCGCGCGGCGCTGTCGGCGCGCATGCTCGGGCTGCCGGGATTCTTGCTGTACCCAATCGTCGCCAGCGCTGAGTGGTTGCTATCCGTGGATGCCGACGCGCTCGATCCGGTGTCGGCCATCGCCGCCCTCGATGCGCCGCTGTTCGTTGCGTGCGGGGATCGCGATAGCAAGGTTGGTTCCGGCGCCAGCGAAGCGCTGCTGGCGGCGTCACCGGCCCGCGACAAGGTTCGTCACGATGTCGTCGGCGCGGGGCACGTCGATCTTTGGGCTGCCCGTGGCGGCAACGCTCTGAGGAGCGCGTTGGCGGACTTCTTGTCGCGCCGCTAGCGGCCGTCGGCTAGCCGGCCCATCAGGCCTGCAGGTAGCGACCGTCGATCGGCAGCTGCTCGGCCAGGGCGTTGCGCGAGTCGACGACCAGGCGCGCGTGCTTGCCAATCAACGACCAGTCGATGGCCTTGTGGTTGGTCACGATGAGCACGCAGTCGGCCTCGCGCAGCACCTCTTCGCTCAGCGGCGTCGAGTGCATGCGGTATTCCATGTACTTGCGCATGCCGGCAAACAGCGGCACGTGCGGGTCGTGATAGCTGACGTCGGCGCCGTGCTCAAAGAGCTGCTTGATGATCTCGGCGGCGGGCGTCTCGCGCACGTCGTCGACGTCCGGCTTATAGGCCAAGCCGATGACCATCACCTTGGCACCGCGCATGGCGAGCCCAAGTTCGTTGAGACCTTCCATCGTGCGCTGCACGACGTAGTTCGGCATCGCGTTGTTGATCTCGCCGGCAAGCTCGATGAACCGGGTGTGGTGGCCAAACTCGCGCGCCTTCCACGTCAGGTAGAACGGATCGATGGGGATGCAGTGACCGCCGAGCCCTGGCCCAGGGTAGAACGCTTGGAAGCCGAACGGCTTGGTCTTCGCCGCGTCGACGACCTTCCAGATGTCGATGTCCATCGATGCCAGCACCGGCTTGAGCTCGTTGACGAGCGCGATGTTGACGCAGCGGTAGATGTTTTCGAGCAGCTTGGCAGCTTCGGCAATCTCCGCCGAATCGACCGGGACGACTTCCGCGATCGCCGCGCCATACAGGTCGGTAGCGAGCTTGCCGCTGGTGGCGTCGATGCCGCCGACGAGCTTCGGGATGGTCTGGGTTGAGTGATCCTGACGGCCCGGATCTTCGCGCTCGGGGCTATAGGCAACGAAGAAGTCTTCGCCCGGCTTGAGGCCCGTCTTGGCCAGGATCGGCAGGCAGTCGCCGCGGGTCGTGCCAGGGTAGGTCGTCGACTCGAGCGTGATCAGCTGGCCCTTGCGCAGAACCTTGGCGACCATCTCGGTCGAGCGCTCGATGTAGCTCATGTCCGGCTCGCCGTGGCCGCCCAGCGGCGTCGGGACGCACAGGATCACGACGTCGGCGTCGGCGAGCCGCGACGGATCGTTGGTCGCATCGAAGGCTTTCGACGTGGCCATTTCGGCGACAAAGTCGGTGCCGAGATGCTTCAGGTACGATTCGCCGCGCTTGAGCTGATCGATCTTGGCCTGCTCGACGTCGAATCCGAGCACGGGAAAGCCTGCTTTGAAGAACGCGCGCAGGAGGGGGAGGCCGACGTATCCCAATCCAACAACGCCAATTGTGGCGGTGCGGGTGCGGATCTTCTCCTCGAGCTGGCGGGCGGGGGATGTCGCAGTCATGGGTTCAGTCATCAGGCTTATCCTTCCATCGGCATGGGGGCTAGTCCGGCCTGACATCGGACTGCGCCGGATTCTTGCCGGCGGGCTGTTGCCGGGGGCAGGGGTGGCGCCACGCCGGCAGCGGATCTGCGCTCGCGGCACATGCCAACAGCCTCATACGCTGCCGGGAGTCGGTGGTTTTTGGCCGGGGAGAATGCGGGCTTCGGGCGCGTTCCGCTCGGCGCCGTCTTGCTCACGGCGCTGTTCGCAACGTTGCCCAGCTGCGTCACCCAAGCGCTTTGGGGGCTGGACGACAACGGCGACGACGATCGCTATCGGGTCGAACACGGCGGTACGCCCGCGCGGTTTCGAACCGAGTGGCTCGGCGAAGACATCGGGCACGACGAGGGCGAACTCGAAGTCGTGGGCGACGGCCTCTTGATGCGCGGAGCCGATGGCGAAGGACTATGGCGTCTGGTGCCTGGGCCAAGAGCGCCTGATGCGGTCGCGCTGCTGGGTTGTTGCGGAGCGCTGATCGAACGGGTGTCGGCCGAGATCGCATACGACTCGATTTGGTGTGATGGCGAGAGGTTTTCGGAGCGGACCCTCCTCGGCCTGAGCGTGTCGCTGCCGCGCGCCATGCTGGCGGCGGAGGTCGATCTCGCGGCGGTTCCTGGGCCGACGCGGGTGGCCCTGACGGAGTCGGCGGTCGATCCGTTCCAGGCGATGGCTGCGAGCTGGTCGCCGCTGCGCGCGACGGCGGCGAGGCGGCTAACGCCAGCTGTGCTGCAGCGGATGCTGGCGCTCAGCGAAGAACCGACGGTGCTGTTTGCGACCTATGTTGATTCACAGCTCGCGCCGTTCGCGGCCGCGGCCGCGGCGGGCGGCGGCGGCGGCGGCGGCGAAGGGCGCGAGCGCCGGCTCGACGCGGCGATCGATACGTCGGCGGTCCTTGCCGAGCTGCAGCGTTCGCCGCTGCTCGTCCAGCTCCGCGTGGCCGGCCGTCGCAAGCTGTTTCGCATCGACATGGCGCGTGCCTGGATCTACACGATGCTGGCGCCGCAGGGCAGTCGTTTGATCCATCGCTCAAACTGGGATCTCGTGCCCGTGGCCAAGCGGTCCCGGGCCATTCCGCACCATGCGTCGCTTGGTGGTTCGCTTGGTGGCTCGCTTTGCGTGCCGGCAACGTGCCAGCGGAAGCAGCACATGTATCGCTATGTCGAAATCAAGGCTGCGCGGCGCGGCGGGAGCGATTCCGACTTCTGGGGCCGGCTCGCGCTGACGCCGCTTACGCTCCTGATCGACTGCGCACTGTCGCCGCTCTACGCATGCGGGAAGCTGCTATTCGACGAGGAAGACGATGAGGAGTGCGATCGGCCCGACACCGTGCACGATCCGGCCTGGCGCCGACGCGCGAAGCGTCGCTAGCACGCTCTCCTTGCATCCTGGGGGTTCGTTCCGCGAAAGTTGTCGACACACGTCGCGCGCTCGCGGCGCCGCAAGCCGTGCTCGTTTTCTACTCCGATCCCTTCACGTTTCCGCTGCCGCCCGAGCATCGCTTTCCGCTCGAGAAGTACCGGCTGCTCCGAGACCGCATCGCCGCCTGGCCGGCGAGCACGGGCGTCGAGCTGCAGCTTGCGCCGCGTGCCCTCGACGACGAACTGCGGCTGGTGCACACCGACGAATACCTCGACGCCTTTCGCGATGGCACACTCGACCGCGATGCCGTGCGCCGGATCGGTTTTCCGTGGAGCCCCGAACTGGTCGAGAGATCGCTGCGCAGCTGCGGCGGCACGATCGCCGCGGCGCGTATCGCGCTGCAGCAGGGACGGGCCGCCTATCTGGCCGGCGGCACGCACCATTCGCGTGCGGACCGGGGGGCCGGCTACTGCGTCTACAACGATTGTGCGGTGGCGGCGCGCGTGCTCCAGCGCGACCACGGTGTCGGCCGCGTGCTCGTCGTCGACACCGACGTGCACCAGGGCGATGGCACGGCGGCGGTGTTTGCCGAGGACGCGTCGGTGTTCACGTTTTCGATGCACGGCGACGAGAACTTCCCGTCGCAGAAAGCGCACAGCGATTTGGATATCGCGCTGCCGACCGGCACGGAAGATGAGGCCTACCTCGGCGAGCTGCGCAGAGGCTTCGCCGATGCGTGGCGGCGGTCGCAGCCGGAGTTCGTATTTTATCTAAGCGGCGCCGATCCGTTTGTCGGCGACCGCCTCGGCAAGCTTTCGCTGAGCAAGCAGGGGCTGCGGCAGCGCGACGAGTTTGTGCTCGGCGAGCTGCGGCGTGCCGACGTGCCGCATGTCACCGTGATGGGCGGCGGCTACGGCAAGAACGTGCACGACACCGTCGATGTCTACGAGGCGACGGTTGCGGCGACGGTTTCGGCGACGGATTTGACGAACTAGGGCTACGACAGCGTCTTGCCAAAGCCGCGCACGCGCAGCTTCACGAGCAGCCGCGCCTGTGCGTCCTGAAACGCCTGCCGCGCGGTTTCATCCGACGAGTAGCCGAGGGCGTCGCGGATCTGCGGGAACGTTTTGTCTTCCAGCAACCGCAGCTCGAGCATGCGGCGCTGGCGTTCGGGTAGTTCTTGCAGGGCGTCGCGGACCAGGCCAGCGCGTTCGCCCAGCGATGCGGCCATCGTCGGCGTTTCCTCGCGGCCATCGGGTGCGGCCGCGACCGCTGAGATGCCCGACGTCGGCTCGGCGACCTTCTTACGATCGTCGCGGCGCGCCGCTTCGTGGAAGCGAACGGCGTCCAGCAGGCGGTGACGCACGAGCGTGCCGAGGTAGGCATAAAACTTCTCGGGGCCCGCAAACGACGTGTCGGTCAGGTCGCGCACCACGGCCGCCAGCACTTCGTGCACCACGTCATGCGTGCTAAACAGCGGCATGATCCAGCGGTGCCGCTTGCGAAAGTCCTGTTCGAGATCGCGGTGCACGAGGCGCTTGACCGGCGCATAGCAGTGCATCACCACCTGTTCGCAGGCGTCCGTGTCGCCGGCGGCTGCCGCCACAATGCGGGCGCTCAATTCCTCCCAGTTGCCTTCCATCGCGCTGCTTCCTGTTTGCGTCTGCGTTGTTTGATTGAGAAGCCCTGGCCCACGGTGGCCATCTGCTACAGGAAGATCTGCACGGGCCATGCTTCGCTCACGCCCTGGCTCCAGTCGTAGTGGAACCAGCGAATCGATAGGCGCGCGCTGCTCAACGAGAGCGCCGATGGAATGGCTAGCGACAGAGATTGCGGGTTGCCTGGGATCGGGTCGTTGGGGTTGCGTGCTGTTGGCAGCGCAATCATCACGGGGTTCCACAGGTCCACCGAGGTAAGAAGCGCAAACGACAGGCTCGGCGTGGGACCCGTTGCGTCCGGCCAGCCAACCATCCAGCTGTCGAAGAAGATCTGTCCGTTCTCGTAGCGACGGAAGGCGGATCCACTGATCTCCGGCGTCACGCCAAGGTAGGGGTTGCGCGGCGCGCCGCAGCTCGACCCAAAGTCGTCGGGATTGCCTACGTTGAACGTTTCGAGATTCGGGTCCAGCGTGCACACGGCATCGACGTCGTCGTCGCCGCCCTTGCCGACGGACGAGCCGACCGTTGTGCCGTCTGTCTTCACTACCGGGATGGGCGTGGGCGTGCCGTCGGCGCCGAGCTGCAGGAACAGAAACTGGTCGCGCGCCGTGCCGACGACCGAGAACAGAATCTTCTCGTTGGGTTCATCGATGGCGAGCGCGTCGATGTCTTCAGCCGGATCGAGCCCGAGCTCTTCATAGCTGCGGAAGACGACAGGCGGCAGCCAGCCGACAGTCGTGGCCGCCGGGCGAACGACAAAGACCGTCGCGCCGCTGGGAGTCGTGCCGCCCCACCAGCTGGTCGGAACCAGATGCACCGTTGCGCTGCTGACCGTGAAGTAGAGCTTGGGCTGGCCGAGCAGCGAGCTCCAGTTTGGTTCGGTGGCGGCGAAGAATCCGGTGGGAATCGAAGCCTGGTCTAGGCCCAGCACGATCGGCTGGTCGATGCCGTCGACGTCGAGGCTGGCGGCGCCGGCGAGGCCGAGGTCCTGACGCGAATGGGAGCGTTCCACGCGGCCGACAACCTCAGGGGGCAGGCCGCTGCCCGGCAGCACGTACGAGAACAGGGCGGCACCGACGTCCCCTTCTATTGCTTGTTCGGCGATGCGCGACCCGGGCACACCCACCGCGCCGTCGCGCAGCGAAAACGACCAGATGCTCCATTCATGGGGATCGATATCGAGCACGCCTTCCGAGTCGATCAGCAAATCGTCGCGGCCGCTGCTGTAGTCGTCGAGATCCAGATCCGGCGACGCGCCGTAGGCCGTGACGATGCGGCGCAGGTCCGGTGCCAGCGCCTGATTTGGGCCGAACTGGACCGGAGGCGTTTGGCCAAATCCGCTCGGGTGCACCAGAGTGGTGCCATCGTCCGCTCCTCCTGGGCTCGCGCCGTCGACGAGCACCGTCGTCGGCGCGCCAGCGAGCACGCCGCGCGATTCGTTGTTTTGGGCGGCGGTCGCGGCGAGCAGCGAGGAGGCTGCCAGGACGACGAGAGTGGGGCGAATGGTTGGCTGGGCCATGGTGGCAGTAGCGTAGCCAACGCCGGCAACCCAAGGTGCAATCGCAAGAAAAGCGGCTTTGCGCCTACCGAAAGCGTGCCAAGGTGGCGTCGATTTCAGCATCCAGTTGCTGGCGGAGGATCTGGTCGTCGCCGGCGCGCTCGCGGGCCATGACGCGCAGCAGGATCTGGATCCAGCCGATCTCTTCTTCGGTGAGGTCGCGGTCCGGGACGAGAAACGCCAGGTTCGCCAGGGTCCAGGCGCTGTCGGTGTTCCCGGCCATAGCCTGTGCAAACGGTAGAAAGCGCGTCTCGAGGGTTGGCGTAGCAAAGGCCTCTGCCATCGCGACCTGCTGCTGTGCCTTGGCGGTGCCCTTCAGCGTAAGCCACTTCCGCCAGCTGCTGGCGGCCAGCTTTGCCTGGGAGCGTGCTTGCTCCATATCGACCGAGCGCAGGTGCATGGCCCGGTCGAAGTAGATGCTGCCGGTCAGTCGCGCGTTGTTGGCTGCGTGTCCGCCGTCGTCGGACAGGCCCATGACGATTTCGAGCGCGGCATCAAACTGGCGGCGCTCGCGCAGCACCTGGGCGAGGATGTAGCGCGAGTTCCAGGCGAAGGGCCGCAGCCGCAGCGCTTCGCGCAGGTGGTGTTCGGCCTTGTCCAGCTCGTTGAGTCGCTTGTAGCAGTTGCCGAGGTTCTGGTGCGGGCCGTGTCGTTCGGGGCGCAGTTCCAGCGAGCGGTGCAGGGGCTCGAGCGCGTCCTGGTAGCGCCGTTGCAGAACAAGCGCCGTGCCCTGCATGGCCTGGGTGCGTGCTGTCGGGCCGCCGTAGATGGCCTCGAGCGCGACCGTCTCGTCGTAGAGTTCGCGCAGCCGCTGGCGTTTCTCTGCTTGCGTCTTGCCGGCGCCGGCCGTGACCGCACGCGACAGCAAACGCAGGTCTCGTGCCGGTAGGTATTCATCGGCGGCTTCGGCTAGCAGAGCGTCGGCGCGTTCTCCGTAGCCTTTGACGTGGCGGTTGCGCAGCTCGTGGAAACCCTGCACGTAGCGTTCTTGTGCGGTTGCAGGCTGTGGCAAGCTCGCCACCGAGACGGCGAAAGCGCCGACCTTTCCGCGATCGCTCTCGGCGTACCGTGCCGCGAGCTGGCGAAAGTAGACGCTGTCGTTCTGCGTGGCGATCTGCTGCAGGTCGCGTGTCGCCTCGTCGCGTCGGTCGAGGTCGAAAAGCAAGCAGGCTCGCCAAAGCCGAACCGGTAGGTCGTCGGGATCGAGGGCGAGGATGGCGTCCAATTGGGCAATGGCCGCCTCGTGTTCGCCGTGCAGCTCTTTGAGGACGCGCTCGTCGGGCCAGCCTTCGATGGCGAGAACGCTCGGCAGCTTTCGGTAGAGGTCGTGCTTCTGCGCCGCGAAGGCTTCGGCGCGCTTCTCCATCAGGATCGGCAGTGCGATGCCCGCGACCAGCATCGCCAGGCCCACTGCGATGGCGGCGATGGGGCGCGCGGGCGAACGGCGCCAAGAACGCATGCGGCGTTGGATGGAAGAGAGCGGTCGGGCGCGAACCGGTGCGTGTCGCAAGAACGCATCGAGGTCGTCGGCCAGTTGCGCTGCGGTCGGATAGCGCCGGTCCGGATCGCGCTCCAGGCACTTCTCGACGATGGCGGCCAAGTCACGCGGCAAGTCGGGACGGACCTTGGCAATCGGAGTCGGGTCCTCGTTGGCGAGTGCTGCGAGCACGGCGGTCGCGTCGCCTTCGTACGGTGGGCGTCCGGCCAGCAGGTGATAGAGGGTCGCCCCGAGGCCGTAGATGTCGAGGGTCGGTTGTGCTGCTTGTTGGCCGCCGGCTGCCGCCGATACCTGTTCAGGGGGCATATACCACGGCGTGCCGAGCGTCGTTTGCGTTGCCGTTAGTCGCTCGTCGCTGTGGCGTGCTGCGATCCCGAAGTCGAGCAGCACCGGTCGGCCGGGTTTGGCGAGAAACACGTTGGATGGCTTTACGTCGCGGTGCACGAGCTGCTGCGCGTGCGCGGCTTCCAGGCCGTGCGCCAGCTCCATGCCCCAGCGAGCCACGAGGCGGGGCCAGTGGGACTCGGCTTGGCTGTGTGCCATGCGCTCTTGCACGACGGCGAGTGCTGTGGTCGTGGCATCCACCTCGCCCGCGTCGCCGAGTGCGGATTCGCCCAGCAGGGATGCCAGGGTGCAGCCCGCCAGCAGCTCCATGACGAGGTAGTGGATTCCCTCGGGGGTGCGGCCGCGGTCGTAGACGGCGACGACGTTGGCGTGCTGGAGCGTCGCCAAGGCTTCTGCTTCGCGCTGGAAGCGCTGTTCTGCGGCCTCGTCGCGGAACAGGCGCGCATCCAGAATCTTGACCGCCACTTCGCGACGAAGCTCTTTGTCGTCGGCGTGGTAGACGACGCCCATGGCGCCGCGGCCAAGGCATTCGGTTAGCTGGTAGCGGTCGGCGAGCAAGAGGCCGGCGAGAGGGTCTTCCCGCAGTGCTTCCTGCTGCAGGCCCGTCAGGGCATCGGTTAGACCGAGAACCTCGGCAAGCGGTCCCGCGAGGTGCGGGTGCTGCTTACACAATTCGTGTGGGTCAACGGTTTCGCCGCGATCCATGCACGCGAGTGCCTCGCGAACACATTCGATCAGACGTTCTTGTTCGTCGGGGCTGCGAGAAAGCGTCATGGTAGGTTGCCCATGCTACCTGCTTGATGGTCGTCTGGGGCTCCTGGGATTAAGCAGCGGGCTTCTTTGCGTCGATGGCGATCGGGTGGGGAGGCCTGTTGCCAGGCATCTGTTGGGGCGCATGCGCCGCTACTGCCGTTGCTGTCGGAGACTTGGAATTAGGGGATGGGGAGATGGAATCGGCGGGATGTTTTGCGTGCTGGTGCCGGCTGTGCCGCTGCTGCGCTTGCCCGCGGCCCGTTCTTCCATGTCCGTAAGCCGCCGCTGCTGCGGGTGCTCGGCACGCACGTGACGCTGCGCGAAGACGTGCGGCAGCAGGCCGAGCGGGACTTGGGCATCCGGCTTGAGTTTCGGCCCGGTGGCGACGCGGCCATTCTGCAGGCCGCTTCGACGCGGCCCGAAAGCTTCGACATCTTCGAGCAGTGGTCGAACAGCATTCGCGTCCTCTGGCAGGCGAAGGCCATTCGGGGCATCGACACCGGTCGCATCGAGCTCTGGGATGAGGTCAATGACGTTGCCAAGCGAGGGCGGCTGCATTCCGAGGCTAGCTATGGCCGCGGCGACGCGCCCAACTTGCTGCTACATGTGCAGCCGGATGGACGCCTGGGCAGCAGTCCAAGCGACGAGGTCAGCTTTGTTCCGTATGCCCACAACGTCGATTCGTTCGGATACCGAGCCGACTGCATGCCGGCTGCCGAGCCGTATGTCGACGAGAGTTGGTCTTGGCTGCTAGACGAACGATTCCACGGCCGGGTTGCGCTCGCCAACGAGCCTACGATCGGCCTCTTCGATGCGGCCTTGGCGTGCGAGGCGGCCGGCCTGATGCAGTTCGACGACATCGGTGCGATGACGCGTCAAGAGGTGGACCAGCTGTTTGACGTGCTGGTCGAGAAGAAGCGGCAGGGCCACTTTTATGGCGCCTGGCGATCTGTGCCGCAGTCCGTCGAATACATGGCGGATGGTCGCGTGGTCATCGAGAGCATGTTCTCCCCAGCGGCGGCGGAGCTCGGAGCGAATGGCGTGCCGGTGAACTATGCGGCGCCTCGCGAAGGCTATCGCGCGTGGCATGGCGTGATGTGCCTGTCGTCGCAGGTGCGTGAAGAGACTTTGGACGCCGCCTATGCGTTCATGAACTGGTGGCTGTCGGGGTGGCCCGGCGCCTTGATTGCACGACAGGGCTACTACATCTCGACGCCGGAGCGTGCACGTGCGCATCTGCACGCCGACGAGTGGGACTATTGGTACGAAGGCCAGCCTGCTCGCCGAGATCTACCCGGGCCCGACGGGCGTGTTGTCGTGCGCAAAGGGCAATCGCGCCGCGGCGGCTCGTATCGCCAACGATTTTCCAAAGTTGCGGTTTGGAACACGGTGATGGCTACCTACGAATACACGCTGCTGCGCTGGAGTGAGTTCTTGTCGGCATGAAGCTCGCTCTCAAGATCGAGCTGGGTTTCCTAGCGGTTTTGGTTCTGCACGTTGTGGTTGCGGTGCTTGGTCACGTCGGTCAAGAGCGAGCGCATGAAGACCTGCTTGCGGTCGAGTCGGCGAACGCGTTGACCCAGCAGACGCTTGCCATCGATCGCCAAGTGGGCGAGCTGCAGCGCAACGTGCAGGGCTATACGTTCTCCGGCAACCGCGGTTTGGCGCTGCGCGCGGAGCGTGGCTACGAGGATCTCCTCGCGACGCTCGACACCGTTCGTGCTGGAGGCGCGCAGGACTTGAGCGCCGGCATGGACGATATGCAGGCGATCCTCGATGACTACGCGCAGAATTTCCGTTCTGCCATTGCGGACCGTTCGCGCCGTGAGGCGGTCGTGCGCGAAGCGCTGCCGAATGTGCGCCGTCGCGTCGCCTCGCTGCATGCTTCGCTGCGAGCGCTGGCGGAAACGCAAGCGGGTGCGCAAGCATCGGTGCTCCGTGAACTGCGCACGTGCTTCCTAGACTGCGAGAAGGGCGCCTACGAGTATTTGGCGCAGCTGGATAGCACGGCTCTCGATCGGTCGCGAGCGATGTTGATCCAAGCGCGTCGCCTGCTCGCAAGGCTTGCTGTCGACCATGTCCAAGCCGGTGATGCCTGCAGGGAAGGTGGGGAGGTCTGCAGCGGTTTCGGCCGCGTTCTTACGGATATTCGACGTACGACGCGAAGCTATCTGCACCTGGTGCATGTGGTCATGGCCGCAGAAGCCGTTGAGTTCTTGCGTCGTTCAGAGCAGATGCGTCAAGCCGCGCTAGCGCGAGTCATGCAACTGCAGCGATCGATCCGCTCGCGCCAGCAGGCGTTTCAGTGGTGGAATGGCCTTGTTTCGATTGCCACGGTGTTGCTCGGCATTGTGGCGTGCGCCGTCATTGGGCGTCATGTCGTGCGTCCATTGGAGGCCGTGACGGAAACGCTCGTACGGTTGACGCGCGGCGATTCGGTCGCAGTCGCAGGGCTGTCGCGAACCGACGAGATTGGTGAAATGGCTGCTGCTGCACAGAAGTTGCAGGAGCGCAACGCACTCACGGAGAAGCTGTTGGCGGAGACGGCCGCAATGGCGCAGCAGCGTGAAACGATGATTGTGGAGCTCCGGTCGGCGAACCGCGATCTCGACAACTTCGTGCACGTCGCTTCGCACGATTTGAAAGCGCCGTTGCGCGCCATCGGCATGCTGGTTCGCTGGCTCGAGGAGGAAACGGACCTGCCGGATGAGGCGCGCGAAAATCTGCAGCGCGTGCGCGAGCGGACTGCGCGCATGACGGCATTGCTGCGCAGTCTGCATACGTTCGCAGTTTGCACAAAGGCCGAGGGAGTGATCGAAGAAGTCTACCTCCGGCGGCAGATCGAGGACGCGGTGGAAATGGTTGCCACGGAACAACACGAGGCGGTAATTGACTGCGACGATTCGCTGACCCTTTTGACAGTGCCGATTGCGTTGACCCAGGTGCTTGGCAACCTTGTCAGCAATGCTGTGCGTCATCACGATGGTGAGCGCTGCCGCCTGAACATCACTGTCAGGGCCACCACCGCCGATCGGCAGGGCGTGCAGATCGTTGTGACGGATGATGGGCCAGGTGTTGCGGCAGAGTACCAACAGAGGATCTTTGAGCCCTTCGAGACTTTGGCGCCGCGCTGCGATAGCGAAAACACCGGCATGGGCCTCGCGATCATTGTCAAACTCGTCGAGCGCTATGGGGCAAGTATCCGTCTGGAGTCGCCGGTGTGTGATGGGCGTGGTGCTCGCTTCATCGTCGACTGGCCGGCTTTCTCGGCGACGCGCGCCGCCGCTGACGAGGCTTCGAAGCGCGTGCCGCCGCTGCTCGCAGCCACGCCGTGACGGGCGCCTTTGCGCCCGCAGAAGGCGCCTTACATCCGCGGCGACGACTGGGCGACGGCGCTGCGGGTCGCGGAAGTGGGCCGGCGTCGTGGTGGTCCGCCTCCCGTCTTGCTGCTACTCAGGAAGGCGGAGGCCCTCGATGTCGAGGCGGGTCGATGACGGCGCCCGCAGCAATTCCACCGTTGGGCTGAAAGCGATGCTGCTGCTGCTGCTGCTCCCGCTGGAGATCAGGGCGTTGTCCTGAGCCGTCGCGGCGGTGGGCGCAGCGAGCGTGGCGAGCAGCAGTGTGACGACGCGGATCACGCGCGTCATATAGAGCTTTTTCTGCATCGACATCGGATTCGGATGGGTGATGGAGGTGGTGTTGCTTACGGCGGCGGGGATGGTGCGCACGAAGGGCGCGCTGAAGGTATTGGCGGCAAACGTGGATGCGTCGTCACAAAAATCGGTCGCGAAAACGCCGTGGGCTTCTCGGTCGCCGAGCCGGATTCGCAGGAATGAGCCTTGGGATCGCGGGGCGCTTGCCGCTGTCGAGGGGGCAGCCACCGTTGGCTGCCGACAACTTTTCTCTTTCCCCTTGGGCTTGATGAACGCCATTCCTTCGCCGCTCCGCATCGTCGCGGGCTTTTCCATGCTTCTTGCCGCAACGGGTGCAAGCTCCCAGCAAGAGGCCTTCCAAAACGGTCCGATGCATGCGCCTTCGGAACCCGACGCCGCCGGGGCACCGTCGCAATCGGCACCACAGAATCTTGCGCTGGAGCGCTGCGTGCCGATCCATACGGCTGCGGCTGACGCCGGCCACGACTACGGAGTTTGGGCGGCGGGGGCTCGCTACAAGATCTCGTTCCACGATGGCGCGACCTTCATTCCGTATCTGGGCAAGGACTACCCGCACAACCAGCCGTGGTCCTGGACCACCACGTCCGTGCGCATGGGCAGTGTGGAGCTGGCAACACGTGCCGTCTCCGAGCGACGATTGCGCTACGAGGGGGAACGTGCCGAATACGAACTGGGCTCCGCGATCGA
The DNA here is from genome assembly GCA_045105235.1 of Planctomycetota bacterium. Lineage (GTDB taxonomy): Bacteria > Planctomycetota > UBA1135 > UBA1135 > UBA2386. The sequence continues at coordinate 54,426 of JBGCDH010000087.1, forward strand.
GGCATGGGACGTTCGCTCGAGCGGAGTCGAGCAGACGTTTGTGATCGCACAGCGCCACGGCGTCGGCGACCTAGTTGTGCGGGGGCGCGTCGCGACGATGCTGAGCTCGGCCGCTGTTGCCGCGGCTCATCAGTCGCTTTCGTTTCGCGATCATCGCGGCGCGGAGCTGGTGACCTACGGTGCGGCAACCGCCGTCGATGCGCTCGGCCAACGCCGCGCCATGACGACCAGCTTTGAGAACGGCGAGATCTGCCTCCGTCTCGACGCCGCATGGCTCGATGGCGCGTCTTTCCCAGTCGTTGTCGATCCCATCGTGGGACCTGGCGCGCTGGTCTCCGGCTCGACTCGCTACGAGCTCGATCTCGTGCGCGAGGCGGAAGTCAGCGTGCAGCCGAACTGGGCGGCATGGAGTGAGTTCGCTTCGAGCACCGATGCGGATGTCTACGTCCGGCGGTGGGAAGACGGTGGCACGCTCGGGTCGGGCCCGTTTGCGGACATCACCGGGTCTTGGTCTTCGCGCAGTCCATCGATGGGCTACAACGCGTTTACCAACTACACGGTTTGCGCATTCGACCGCTTGTTCTCGTCCAACAGCACGCGGCGCATTCGCGTGCACCCACACCTGCGCAACGACTACGTCTTCAACAGTTCGGTCGACTTTTTGAACACCGTCGAAAACGTCTGGCGCACGGATGTCGGCGGCACCCGCAGCAACTCTGCGGGCAGCGATGTGATGATCGCCTATCAGCTGGAAGCGACGGGCGCCTTCCAGAACACGAGCAGCTCGGAAATCTACGCGGTCACCTACGATCCTCTGGCGGGTTCGTTCGGTACGCCGGTCTCCATCATCTCGTCGGTGGCAACCGACAACGAGCGTCCGAGCATCAATCAAACGTCGACCGACCTCGGCGGCAACCCGCACTGGGTCGTTGCCTACCAGTCGCGAAGCTTGCTGATCAGCAACGATGATCTCGACCTGTTTGCTAGGCAGATCGATAGAAACGGCGTGGTGAGTGCCCCGATCGCCGTGGACAATGCCTACGTCGGCCACAAGTTTGCTCCCAAAATCGATGGCGGTGGCGGTCGCTACCTGTGTGCCTTCGTCGGCGCCCCCATTGGGCTGTTCGGTGCGCCAACCGGCACCGTCGGGCGCGCTCTGCGGACCGCGCGGATCGACTGGCCCAACGGAGGTTCCGGCTCGACTCCGTACGGCGCGACGTCGATCCAAACGTCAGGGAGCAACATCATCGACATCGGAGATGTCGGCTTTGACCGCAACAGCCGGAGCCACTGGCTGGTCTTGTTTCGCAGCACGGCCAGCAACAACATCAACGTGCACGTCTGCGGTTACCGCGGCCAGTCGATGCGCGTCGATCAGGTCTTCAGCGCAGCGAGCTTCAACAATACCGTGCTCGGTGGCGTTTCCTTTGACTCGATCAACAACGCTTTCGCGATTGCCTATGGCTATAGCTCGGTCATTAGCAGCTTTACTGCGACGAATCGTTTTGTCTATCCCACGGTGTCCTCGGCAACGAGCAGCGGAATCTCCTGCAGCCCCGCTCAGATTGACTGGGTTGGGTCGCAGCAGATCGGGTCCGAGTTCGGCAGAGTTCGTGTCAACGGTGCGGCCAGCGACTCCATCCACGTTGCCGTGCTGGCGAACGCTACGGCGAGCGCGCCTTTGGCGAACATTCCACCGATCCAAAACGGTTGCTGGCTGCTTGTTGCCAACACGGGCCCAAACTTTTTGGGGCTGTTCGATTTGCGCGTTGGAGCGAACGTCTCTTGGGATCTGCCGCTGCCCGAGAGCCTGCCGATCGAGACCTACTACATGCAGGGTTGGCACACGGTTGGTGGCGGCAACTTTGACTTCGTGAGCACGCAGCGGCTGCGTTTGCCGACGGTCAAGTAGTACTCGGCTGCCGAAGCCTACTAGCGAAAGACCCGGCCGCGGATGCGCACGGTCTTGAGCCGCACCAGCCCAAGGGAAAGGTGTGTGCCGAGCCAGTCCCATATCGATGTGCCGGCATCGACGCGAAAGTCGGTGATCGCCTTGGCGCCGGCACAGTGCTCGTTGAGAAGCGCCGCGACCTGCGGCTGCTTGTCCTCAAGCAGGCCGTGTAGGTACATCACATACTTGCTCTTTAGATCGAAGGCCTCGCCCGCGTCAGCTGACTGGGGGCCGCTGTCAGCGTGCACCGGAAAGGGCACCGCATCGAGGTCATACCGCATCGCGCTGCACGCGGTCAGGGCCAGGAGAATCAGGCCGGCTGCAAGGTTTCGCATGACTGGCATCGTCCCTTGCTTGCCGTCGCTGTTCCAGAGCGCGGCGGCAGCAGGCGCTCCAGTGCGCCGGGGAGCCGGGACGCTTTGGCCTCCCTGCATCTGTCGGAATCACAGCGCTAGCTGTCGGTGGCCCGGTCGCTACGGCAGGAACTTCTTCGCTTCCTTGAGCTTGCGCGGCAGGTATTCGTCGATGACGAAGTTGAGGCCCCACTTGGCCAACGCCTGCTGCTCGGCGCGGACGCCCATCTTGAGCATCTGCTGGATGGCTTTCTGCCACTCCTTGTGCGCCTGGAAAAACGGATCGTTCTTGAGGGCGTCCTTGGCGCGTTTGATGTCGACTTCCTTGAGCGGGTGGGTGGCCTGCTCCAGGTTGAAGTCGATGATGTCCTGCGGCGTGACGCCGAGGTAGCGCGCGTTGGGCACACAGAAGAACTTGTTGAGGTGCACCGCGTTGCCGGAGCCCACCTTGAGGGTCCGGTAGATGTTGGAGATCCCGTAGGGATCGCAGTCATTGAAGCAGTAGACGGGCAGCTTTTTGTCGTCCGACAGCTTGCGGATGAAGCGGCGCGTGGCGCGCGATGGCACGCCCGATGTGCCCACCAGGATGCAGTTCGCCGTGCGCCAATACTTGTGGTGGCTCAGGCGGTCGAACATGCCGCCGGTCTCAACCACGAGCACAAACTTGGCCGTGGACTCAAACGCGAGTGGCTCGACCGAGCGCGGGATCTGGTAGGCGCTCGATCCCATACGGGTGCAGTCGTGGCGGATGACGGTGCCGTCTTCCGGGTCGCGGTCGATGACCACCAGCGGTCCGGCGACCGAGCCACCGTGGTCCTCCGGGCGGAAGCGCAGCTGCTCGCGCGCGACGCCTTCGAGGCTGAACAGCGCCTCGATGTCGTCCATCACCGTGTCCGACTCGGGCTGATCTTTAAACTTGGCTTCGCCCCAGTTCTTCGAGATGTAGTAGGCCTCTCGCTTGGTTGCGAAGTCGTCGTTCTCGACCATGTCCTTGCTGAACGACATCAGCTTGAGCGTCTGCGCAAACGTTTTGACGGTGTTGACCGTCAGCGTGCGCTCGATGCGGTTGCGGCCCATCTGGAAGCCGCCCTTCTTGTCGTAGCGCGCGTTCTTCAGCGAGCGTTCGGGGAACTTCAGCTCCGGCTTGTCTAGCTTTTGGATACGCCCGAACACGTATTCGGCGCAGCGATTGATTTCGCCGACCGTGACCGTGTCGAGCCTAGTCATCGGCTTGCGCTCTTTCTTCGCCGCCGGCTTCTTGGTGATCTTCTTGCTCTTCTTGGCTGCCATGTCGTCGTGCTCCCGGTTCACGCGTTGCCTCGCCAAGGGTTGACGAAGCGCCCGCGGCAGCTCCTGACCGAACTGCGCCAGCATCCTAGGTCCGCCGGCGTGACGCCGCTACCCGTCTTTCTGGCCTGGTTTCTGGGCCGGGTTCGCGCATGCCTCGCGTGCGCGAGCCTGCTAGTGTGCGGTTATGAGGAGTCTCCTTGCAGCTGCTTGGATCGGGGCTATGGCCATGGCGCAGAGCCCCGTGGCAGATCTTGAGAGCGGCGATTGGCAGGTCCGCAACCGAGTTGCGCGCAACCTGGCGACAGCCGACGCCGTTGATGTTCCCGCGCTCGTGCGCGTGCTCTCGCGCGATTGGCAGGGGAAACTGCCAACGTATTCGATTGGGCGCGGCGCGGTGGGAATGCGCGCCAATCCAACCGAGCCGCGTGCCGTCGTTCGCACGTTCATCTACGACACGGTCTATCGGCGAAGCACCGATCTGATGGTTGCCGACCCGCGAGATCTCTCGAGTAACGACGACCTGTGCTGCCCGCTTCATCCGCACGATCTCGTTTTGTTTGTGCTGCGCGTGCGTGACGAGCGTTTGGACCATGTTGCCCTCGGACTGGATGCGCCAGAGCGGGGCGAGGCGTGGTTGCTGCTCGTTCAGCCGGGCCGGGACGAGTTGCTGGAGGAAATGGTGCCGGGCGATGCGACCGACGCGATTGTCGCGGGTCTCTGGCGACTCGGCGAAGCCGGCAAGTCGTGCCTGCGCGATCTGTTGGTCGAGGGGCCGGTGCATGTCCAGCGCGCAATCGTTCGACTTGGACGATCCTCGCTTGTTGCGAATGATGACGCCGTGCGAGTGGTCGCCGGCTTGTTGGCTGCGTCCCCACTTGCGGGGGATCGCACCGCAGCGGCTGGAGTCCTGATCACGTCGGATCGCGATGTGGCCGAAGTCGTCGGCGATGTCTTGGCCACGACGGAATCGCGCTCTGGGCGCGGGCGACTGCTAGCTCTGCTGGCGGTGCTGGGCGAGCGATCCCGGCCGGCAACAGCGCAGCTGGTAGAGCGGTTCGAGGACGCTCGTCGCAACCGGCGGAGCGCGCTCTATGCCGTGAGTAGTTTCGATCCCGCCCCGGAAGGCGCCGCCGTTGCCGCGGCCGGTGCCTTTGCGCTTCTGTCCGACCGAGACCGTATCACTCGTGCCCTCGCGGCCGATGTCTTGGGGCGCTGTGGCGCTGGTGTCGATGCGGAAATGCGCGCCGAGATGCAGAAGCGGATGCGTGGATCCCAATACGAAGATCAGCCGCCACGGCTGCTGGCCGCTCTTCGCAAGCTTGGAGCTGTACCCAAAGACATGACGTTGGCGGACAAGCTGGCGATGCTGGAGATGTCGGATGCGACGGCGGGCGGCGTTTGGCTAGCGATTGCGGATGAGGGGCGCGACGGAGGGGGCGAGCTACTGCAGCCATTGCTGGATGTGGGCTACGGCGTGAGCGTCGAGGGCGTGCTCGAACGGTTGATGCAAACGGCGCCGGATCTGATGCGCGAGTGGCTTGCGGACAAAGACCCAGAAATCCAAGCGCTCGGTCTGCGCGCGCTGCGTACGGCCGATGACGCCAGCGTCTCGACGGAGCAATTGGTGAAGCTGCTCGACAACCACAAGCTGGCTGATACGGCGCTTGGCTGGCTGATCAGTCGCAGTGACGCCAGCAAGCATGTGGCGGCTGTCTTCGCTCGCATCTGTGCGAACCACGCGGAAAAGCCAGGGGTGCGCCCCTTCGCCGGAAGTGTGCGGCTTACGGGCGCCGAAGAGGCGTTTGTCCAACAGGTGAAGATGCCGCCGACGCTGAAATTGAGCTTGCTGGAGCCGTTGTTGGCACGTGGCGCTGTTTGGGAAACGGTGCGAGGCTTGGATCCGGAACTGATGCGCAAGGACCTTCGTCGCTGGCTTGCGCGCAGCGAGGACTTTGGTGTTCGCGCGAAGCTGCTAGGCGAACTGTGTCGTTTGGGACTCCGCAGCGACGCGGAGATTGCGATGGTTGCGGCCGTTCTAGCTGGGGAGGATAGGAGCCCTGTTCTCCGCGGTTTGAGCGAAGGTCCCGACCTGCCGCGCGAATTGCTGGCGCCGCTCTACGCCATCTTTGATGCCGAACTCGACGGTTGGGATTCGGCGCCGTGGGAAGCACGCGAAGTGCTGTGGACGTTTCGGAAAGAGCTCGCTTCCAAACGGCGTTGAGGCGCCGCCAGTGCTAGTGCTAGTCGGCTGCGGGCGCCAGCCGACGCCACAGTTCGCGCGCAATCGGCAGCGGTTCGGCAAACGCAACGCAGGCGAGCAGCTCGCCGGCGAGCGGCGCCGAAACGAGGCCGCGCGAGCCGTGCGCCAGCGATACGGCAGCGCGCGGCCGCGCCGGATCGGTTGCCGCTTTCAGGTAGCCGACGAGCGGCATCCGATTGGGGCTGGTGGCCCGCACCGCGGCGAAGCGCGCCACGATGTCGGCGCGTCGGAGCGCTTCGCCCCATTCGCCGGCTGGCGCAGATGCAAACTTCGCGAGGATGCGCTCGTCGTCGTCCCGGCGCACGTCATCGCCCTCATCGCCGCGGTTGTAGGTTGAGCCTAGCCAGCTGATGCCGGCCGATTGCGATGGGCTCAGGTAGCCCGAGGTGCACAGCACGCTCGCTGGGGCTTGCTGCGCATCGGGCCAGCGCACGGCCATGGCCTGGCCGCGCGTCGCGCGCACGGTTCGCAGGTTGCAGGTGTCGATGTCGCTGCCGCTGCCGCTGCCGGCGTCGCTATCGGCGCGGTCGTCGCGTGCTTCGGCGTCGGGGCGTCCCGTGGCGTGCACGATCAAATCCGCCGTGAGCCGATCGCCGCCGTCGGCTTGCAGTCCGATGTCATGGGTGTGGACGAGGCCTGCAATCAGCTTGGGCGGATGGCAGACGCCGCCGCGCTCGATCCAGGCACCGCCGAACGGCAGCTTGGCACCGACGTGCGCACGCGCTTCGCCGGCGTCGAGCCAGCGCGCAAGGTCCGAGGTTGCAGGGTTGGCCGCGCGCCGCTGCAGGTCGCGTTCGTCGTTGCTGCTGGTCGCCGCCAAGAGCACGCCGCATCGGCGAAACGCGCCTTTGTGCTGGGAGAGCCATTCGCTGGTGAAGCGAAAGGCCGTCGCGACAAACTCGGCGTCGGGCACAAACTGCTCGGCGGGCAGCCATAGCCGTGGACGCACGGCTGCTGCGGGAATGCCGGATGCCCCGCCCGCAAGTCCTTGCGGGTCGTGCAGGGTGACCTGAGCGCCGCGGCGCGCAAATGCAGCGGCCGCGCACGTGCCTGCGATGCCCGCGCCGCGAACGAGCACCGAGCGTGGCGGGGGAGTGGTCAAGCGGCACGGCTGGATGTTTGTGTTCGCGCGCTGCGTGAGCGTGCCGCAGAGCATCTCGCGCTTGCGGCCGTAGCCCGGTCGGCGCGACAGTTCGAAGCCTGCTGCCGAAAGGCCGCGGCGCACGGCTCCCGCTACCGTGTATGTCGCGAACGTGCCGCCTGGGGTCGTGTGCGCCGCGACTTCTCGCAGGAGCGGTTCCGACCACATCGCAGGATTCTTGGCCGGGGAGAAGCCATCGAGGAACCATGCGTCCGCCTCGAAAGTGTGCGAAGCGAGGCTTTGTTGGGCGTCGCCGTGCAACAGGTGCAGGCTGACGCAGCCGTCTTCGAATGCGGCACGAAGACTGGGGAGCGTGTCGCTGGTTTGCGATTCCAGGAGTGCTGCGCGCAGCTGGGCGGCGCGCTCGTGAAGCGCGGCAGGCAGCGCCGCGTGCGCCTGGCGCAGGGCATCGCTTGGCATCGGATGGCGTTCGGTGCTGACAAATACCAGCCGATGGCCAGGCGCGCGATGTTGCGCAAAGTGGCGCCACGTCACCAGAAAGTTCAGGCCCGTGCCAAAGCCCGTTTCGGCAACCACGGTCGTGGCGTTCGCTTTGGCGAAGAGTTGGGTCAGGTCGTTGCCGGTGACAAAGACGTGTTCGGTTTCGGCGACCCCGTCGCCGGAAAAGTAGACGTCGCCATAGACGTCCGAAAACGGCCGCCCGTGTTCATCAAACGAAACGCTCACGTGCGATCGGCGGTGCGGGGCAAAGCGGGCAAGGGTTTGGCGCAGGTTGAGAGCGAGCGGGTCATGGTTTCACGGCGTCACGGTATCCGCGTTGGGGCTGGATGTGCTGCCGCCGCTGTCTTTGCCGCTGCCGCTTCGCCACGCCGCTTCTTCACCCTTCAGCAGCCTTTCGACGCAGCGCAGCCAGCGCACGTCGCTCCAGTAGTCCGCGTGGCTGCCTGCGCCGAGGCAGTGGTTGATGGGGAAGTTCGGCACGCCGGGGGCTGACTGGATGATGCGGCCCACGTAGTCGTGTTCGCGGTAGACGTTGTGCCAGAGGTGCAGACGCTGGCGAAGCTGGTGCCACCGGTCGTCGGCAAGGGTTGGATAGTGCTGCGGGAAGTAGTGCTGGTAGACGTGCTCAAACGGCGAGCCGCACGTCAGCATCACCGCCTTGCGCGCATCAAACGTTTCGTCGTAGGCCGTGCGCGTCGCCGCGCCGATCGGCCTTTGGAACGCGTTGATGTCGTCCTGTTCGCGTGCCGCAAGTTCGTCGAGCGCGATGATCGTTCCTTGGCTGTGCGCCAGGATCAATACGTCGTCAAACTCCTCATGCTTGTGAACATGTTCGACAACGCGGCGAAACCGAGAGCGAATCGGCAGCTCCTGCCGAATGGCGCTGCCGGCAGTGTATTTCTGCAGGTAGCCCAGAACGTCATCGGCGAGCCGGAGTCCGGTTTGGATCGCCGTAGCAGCGAGCAGCAGGGCGCCAAAGAACATGCCGTGGTGTTCGTTGAGACCGATGCGGCGAGCGAGCGCCGCTAGGTCGAACCACTGCGGCAGGCCGCCGTAGTTGGATTGCACAAACGCCAAGGCGCCGAGCACCACGCTGAGCAGCAGCGTCCAGGAAACGACGCTCGGCAGCACAAGTCGGGTGCTGGGGCGGGCGCGGTGGAGCAGGGCGGTGGCGATTGCCGCCAGCAAAACAGGAGCCGTCAGCAGCCACTGCACGCCGTCGGTCTTCAAAACCATGGCCAGCATTTCGCTAGGCAGCGTCTGTGTGCCGTTCGGGCCGGCGGCGATCGGACCGAGTGCGTTCTTTGGCGTGATCTGGATCAAGACCCACCACAGGCTCGGCACCAGCACGACCCACAGGCCGAACTGCAGCGCCGCGCACATGGTGACCGCTTCAAGCCGTGCAGCCATGGCCCGCCCGGGCATCAGCACGCGCAAGGCCGTGTAGATCACAATCGTTGCGGCGAGCGATACGGCCGCGAGTCCGAATGAGACGAGCAGAGCAAAGCCAATGTGCTGGGTGCATTCGCGCCAGCCGAGGCCGCAGACGAGGCTGTCGATCTGCAGTGCGAAGCCGGCAACGATCATCGATAGCCAGAGGGGGCGCCGCAGAGGGATCCAGCGTGTTGTGCACGCTGCTCGCACCCGCTCAGGCAAGGTTTTGCCGCCGAGCCGTTCGCCGATCACGGCGAGCCGCCAGATTCCGATCGCTGCGGCGACAGCGCCCGTTGCGAGCAGAAACCAGCGTGCCCCGGACGTCATGCCGAGGAGGTGAAAGAGCGAGTGGGCTGCGTAGGCAATCAGCAGCAGCAGGTTGAGAGCGTAGACCGGCCCGATCAGCGCGATAGAAGCGAACGTCGCGCAGTGCAGCAGCCCGCGATAGACGGGCCTGTCGTGGTCGCCGCGGCTTGCGTGGAAGACGGTGCGCAGGCCCACCAAGAAGCCGATCCACGCGCGGACCAGCTCGATCGCGGCGATCGCGATCGCCGGCACCGACGCATTGCGCGTCCAGCACACTTCGAAGAATGAGAAGTCGCCGCCGCCGTGTTCGCCGTCGGACATCCGGCGCACGTGGCACGGAAACGAACGCTGCGAAAACTCCCCGCGCAGTCGGTAGTCCGGCATCGGCAGCTCTTCGCGCCGCAGCGAAGCGCGCATGGCGCCGTTGCGCGCGGCGAGGCCGTCGACAATGGCGTCTACCGTTTCCCCGGGCTTGGGGCGCCCGATGCCGTGCACCACGAACACCGCCGTGTGGCGACGCCGCGGCGGCGGAGACTGTGAGGGAGCGGTTTCCGAATCGGTTGCGGCGCCGGCCGAATCGGACGCAGCTGGGTGGGGTGTCACGCGCTCGCCTTCAGACATGCTTGCAGCATAGCGATCCGGCTTTCCGCGTCGCCGCCGCGCCCGAGCATCCTTTGCCCAACGCCCGGAAGCCGACAGCGGCTCGGTCACGGATAGCGCACCCGTAACCGATAGCGCACCTGTAACTGACAGTGCACCTGGACCGACAGCGGCTGGCTAGAGCTTGCGGCTGCGCTCGAGCACGTCGGTCAGGTTTTCCGTCGTCTTCTCTACTTCGGTTTCCTCGAGCTCGAGGATGTCCTTAAGCGCATCGACGACGTGCGGAATGTACATCGTAATGTAGTTTCGCTTTTTGAATTCATTGGCGAGCTTCTTGCCCTTGCGCACGTGTGTGCCGAGCTTGCGGCCACAGTCCATCAGGGCGCGCTTGAGCTCGTCCATGATCTCGTCGTAGCCGGCAATGGCCTCTTTCGACTCGCTGGTGAACGGCACCCAAACCGAAGCGATGTGGACGAAGATGACCATCGGGCCGATCGGCAGGGCGCCGCGCGGCTGCGAGAGGCCGTAGTTCTTCCAGTTGGTGCCGACCACGGCTTTGGTGATCGCGCACGCCGACTGCTGAAACACCAGGGGGACGCGGTTGGCGAAGCGGATCAGCCGCACGGGCTCGTCGGCGTTCCCCATCAGCAGTTCGTCGTTCTTCTTGACCGACTTCTGCATGATCTTGCCGCTGTCCGTCATCTCCAGCGTGTCGCCGGGACGGCCGTAGGCAATGCCCACTTCGACGGCAAACGGTCGGCCGCGGTAGACCACCGGCTTACGCGATGCTGCCTGGTAGAAGTCCGCTTCGACCTCCTTCTTGAGGCCGGCGATGATGAGCTCTTCGCCGATCGGGGCGATGCACGTCAGCGGTGGCGCCTTGATCTTGGTGGCTTCGATCGCGTCCTTGAGCTTTTGAACCGTCTTGGTTTCGAGTCGGCGCGGGTTGGTCGTCGGCTTTACCGAAGCCTTGTCGCAGATCTCCTTGGCAACCGATGGGCCGACCCGCGAGAAGTCTTGCTGCAAGAACGCCGCGACCGTGCGGTTCTCGCTCTCCTGGATCATCTTGAGCAGGATGCCAAGCTCGACGCCGTGCGGGTGCGGCTTGATCTCTTCGACCTCCTTGGGGAGCTCGTTGGTATTGCGCACGTATTCGGTGACCGTGCCGTCCGGCTCGGTAAACGTCAGGTTGACGTGCGGGTTGGAGATCGCCATGAGCTTCAGGAACTCCTGGATGCTCTTTTGGCCGCGTCGGTACTCGCCCTCCATCGGGATCGAGACTTCTGTGCCCTGCTTCTTTTCCCACTCGATAGGCTTGTCGGTCGCCTCGGGCCGGTTCTTGGCCGTATCGATGCGGATCGTGTATTCGGTGGGCTGGGCGCGCTTGCCCGCCTTGCTGCGAACGCGCACGGGCTGGCCGGTGGTCAGCTGGCCATACATGCCGGCTGCGGAGATCCCGATGCCCTGCTGGCCACGCGACTGCCGCAGTCGGTGAAACTTCGAGCCATAGAGCAGCCGGCCAAAGACGTGCGGAACCTGCGCCTTGACGATGCCCGGTCCGTTGTCCTCGACGATCATCTCGAACTGGCGATCGTTGTCGCCAATGCGCTTGATCGTGACCTTGAGGTCCGGCAGCAGGCGGGCCTCCTCGCAAGCGTCGAGGCTGTTGTCGACGGCTTCCTTGACGGCAGTCAGCAGCGCTTTCCGCGGGCTGTCGAAGCCGAGTAGGTGGCGGTTCTTGGTGAAGAACTCGCTGACCGAGATTTCGCGCTGGCGCTTCGCCATCGTCTCGGCGTTGACCGTTTTGCTGCGCGATGAGGTGCTAGCGCTCGCGGAACCTTCGGCTTTCGTGTTCTTCTTGGCTGCCATCGTGTCGCTGTTGGCTTCGTTCGCGAACAGATCCTGTTGCTCGGACGATGTGGTCATTCTGTAGGTCTGCAGTACGGATGTCGCAGGCTGAGGCTCGCCGATGGCGGGCCCCAGCTCGGGTGCGGCGACATTGCGTCGGTGCGGTGCAAGATGCCTGATGGCAATGTCTTACGTCCGCAGGTACGCCTCCGCCGCCGCTGCCTTCTGCCCGCGGGGCTCGAGGCCGTCGCAGGTCCTGACCGACCTTCGACGCGGCGGATGCTAGTCGGGAGTCTCCGAACTTTCACCACCATGTGTGGTTGGAGCCGGCGATTGCCGTTGCCGCGCGCGCCATTCGCTGGAAAGCCAAGCTCTCGTTTGCGAGCTGAGTCGCGCCTATCGCACGTGCTCGAGGTCTTCGTTGAACTCGCGTTCGCGCTCACGCGGCACGGCGTAGTACCACCAGTTGTCGTCAGCGGTCCAGCCGTTCTTCTCTTCGTTGCGGGTGCCCCAAAGGCACGTCCCGCTCATCTCGGTGTTGGCGCGAACGCGATCGTCGGCAGCCTGCAGGCGCGCGTCAAACTTGTCGCCGACGGCCTGTGTGCCGGCCGTGCTCTTTTGCGCGAGCGCGTTGGCGATCAGTTGGCGTGCATCGACGTCGTTGAGATAGTCGTCGAGGCCGAACTCGAAGCCGGTCTCAAGCGAGTCGGAGAATGCTTCCCAAGCTCGGAGCAGGGCATCGACGTTGGTCTGGTCGTTCATTTCAGCGTTCTCTTGAGGGCTCATCGACGGGCCTGGCGGCGGAAGTAGGCTTCGCCGTCGTTGGGGCGAAAGAACGTGCGGATGCTCTTGTCCTTGTGGAAGGCAATGAAATCGCCCAGCGTGCGGTCGAAGCGTGTGATGACCTTGTCGCGCCGCACTTGTTCGAGAACGCGGCGGGAAACGGGCGCGTCGCGAAGCGCCTTGGCGCGGGCGAGATACTCGTCGGCGTCGATCCGGCCAAACTCGTTGCCGTGCTTGTCGAAGTGCGACTGCCATGATCGATAGGACGTGAATCCAACTCGGCTGTTGCTGGCCGGGAGGGCGTCGGTTGCGGGCTTCGGAGTCGGTGTTTGCTTCGGGGCCGTCTTCTTTGTCGGAGTCGGCTTTGGCGATGCTGGCTTTTGTGATGCCGGGCTGCCTTCGGATGCAGCCCGTTTGATCGGCTTGCTGACCTTCTTGGTGACGTTGCTGCCGCCGCTGCCGGACTCGGGCGCAGTGACCTGCGTGCCCCCGGATCCGTTGGTCGTGTTGCCATTGGCGTTCGAGTCGTCGCCCTTGTTGAAAAACAGGGCTGCGATGACGGCGAGGATGACGCCGCCGATAGACATTGAGGCTTTCTTCTTCACGGGCGAATCGATGGGGATGCGAGACCCATAGCTTACGCCGTGCTTGCAGTCTGGCGACCCCAATGGCTGGTCCCGCCGCGAAAGGCCTGCGAAAGGTCTACCTGAAGCAGCTGTGCGGCAGGTGCTGCCGGCGAGGCGTCGTTTCCTACGAGCCTTGACGCCAGTTGTAGAAGAACGAAAGGACGCTGCGCTGAATCCAGTCGCCGATGGTCTGGCTGCGCGCCGGTAGGCGCACGCGGGCTGTCAAGCCGGACCCTGCGCCCGGCAGGGGTTGCTCGGCCACGCGGAGAAAGACATGCAGGTAGGGCTGGTCGGCTTCGAAACGTCCGCTGATCTCGCGCGCAAGGATCTCGGCGCCTCCCGCGATCGGCAGCTCCACCGGCACCCGATTGCGTGATGCGGAGCGTCGCGTTTCGCATACGACCGCGCGGACTTCCGTCAGCGGGGCGCACGACCAGCGTAGCTGGGCTTCGTCGCCGATCTGTGGTCGTGTCCGGTCCACTTGGTCGCCGCGCAGCACGACCCGGACAAAGCGGTGTTGCGAGTGAACCTGCATCAACTCGGTTCCCTCGCGAACGAATGCGCCCGGCTGAATAGCGCCGGCTGCCGTCGGCGTGGATGTGGCGACCACCGTGCCGGCATCGAGCGACTGCAGCGTCATGCTTGTCTGTTGGCTGTACAGCTTGGAACGTCTGCGTTCGAGGCTTTCGATGCGCGCTGCCAGCATCCGCGCCGTGGGTGGGTCGAGCACCTCGGTGGCGTCCTGATGGACGCGGGTCGCCTGCAGCTCACTCTCGACGTCTTGGATGCGCTCTTCCAGGCGCGGGTCATACAAACTGCAGAGCGAGTCGCCTGGCGCGATGACGTCGCCGTCGGCGACTTCCACCGACTCGATAAAACCGCTGCTTGGTGCCCGGACGGAGTATTTGACGCCAGGATCCAGCACGGCGGGTGCAATCACGCTCTTCGAGATGGGCACGGAAAACGCCGCGATCGTCGCGCCCAGGAGCAGCAGCACGGTCACAATGCGTGCCCGTAGGCGCACGTTCTCAAGCCGTTCGCTGGTCCACATGTGGCGTCCGAGCCGGACGATGGGACCTAGAATGAGCAGCCAGGTAAACGCCAGTCCGAGGGGGAGGCCGAGCCCGGGATAGGCGGTCATCATCAGCGCGGTCACGCCGAAGGCGAGCGAGATCCGGTAGAGCAGGGATGCCGGTGCGTACAGCCACAGCAAGACTCTCTCGCCGAGACGCGCCTCGCTCGGCGGCAACGGAATACCAAGCAGCAGACGTTCGGCATGGCTGCGCAGATTGGCGCGAGCCCGTTCTTGCAGGTTGTAGATGCCGACAAGGTCCGAAAACGCATAGTAGCCGTCGAACTTGATCAGCGGGTTGATGTTGACCACGATGGTTGTGATCGTCGCAAGGACAACAACACTCTGGGACACGTCGTGGAGAAGGCCCGGCGGCGTGCTTGCCCAGAGGATCGCAAAAACGAATGCGATGAACGTTTCTACATACATTCCGGCAAGCGCGACAACGACGCGTTGCCAGCGTTTGGCGAACGTCCACGATGCGTTGGCATCAACGTATGCACATGGCGTCAAGAAGACGAACAGGATGCCGAAGTCTGGCACGCGTCCGCCGAACCGCTTCAAGGCAAAGGCGTGCCCGAGTTCGTGAAGGGCCTTGAGCACGACAATCGAAATCCAGAGGATCGGCAGCTTGTGCAGGCTCAGTAGATTGGCCGCGTCGCCGTATAGTTCGCCGACCTGGTCGCCGCATGAAATGCACGCGATTGCGAGCATGGCCAGCCAAAGCAAAAGGCCCGTGCGATGGAAGAGCCAGCTGACCCAGGGATAGATACGGTCTAGCATCCGATCCGGGTTGCCTAGCGGTAGCCGTGCGCTCATCAGCAGCGTCAGCGGGCTTCTCCGCTGCTTGCGCAAGCGGTCTTCGCGGCGTCGTAGGGTTACCTCGACCGGGATTCCGGGCACCACCAGCAGCCCGAGGCCATGCAGGTTGAGGACAAACTCGTAGAACTCTTCGTCGTCATCGTTTTCGAGAACGCCGCGATCGCGAAGCACCGTGAACGTCTCGCCGAGGGTTGTGCGGATGCCGAGTGAACACAGGATAAGGTATTCGTCAGGCGTCAGCGCATGGTTCGCAAACGCAACGGGGTCATGCACCACATAGACGATTTCGCCTCGCAACTTCTGGCGGTGGATCGAAAGGTCGCGACGGGTCGTCGCGAAGACGGAGCCAAGCTGTTGTGCCAGAGATCCACTCGGGGGCGGAGCGGCCGGGCTTGGCTCTGCAGGCAGTGTGCTGGCAGTCATCCTGTAGCTCTCACAGCCAGAAGTTCAGCCTGAGCCAGTCGACAAGCCGGTGCGACAGCACCCAGAGGGCGGATCTCCGACCGACATCAATGATTGCAAACCCCTCCATTCCCGGTGGCATGCCGGCGACCGTGGTGTCTACCAACGCCTCGGCGACGAAGACGTTTTTGCCGTCCTTTACGGAGCTTGCAGGTGACAGTCGAAACTCGCTGAGCTCGTGCTGCACATCTGGGCGGGCGTGCGGGCGGAACGACTGAGCGGTAGACGTTTGTGCGTCGAGCACATGCTGTTCTGGAATGCGCATTTCGATGCGGCCGCCGTCGAAACGTGCGACTTCAAACAGCGCGTCGCCCATAGCAAGCCGGGCCCCCAGCTGTTCTCGCAGCTCACCGGCCAAGATCACGCCTTCGAGCGGGGATCGAATCTCAGCGCGCTCGATACGTTTGCTGACGATCGCGATCTTTGCGCTAAGGCCGTCTCGCTGAGCTTCGATCACGCGAAGCTCGCCCGTATTGTGTTCGCCAAGTGCAACATCCATCTGGGCATCGATGGCGATGGCCTCAGATTCGAGTTCGGCCAGAGAGAGCTGATCGTCGTGGCTGTCGAGCTCGGCCAGCAGCTGGCCGCGCCGAACGCGATCTCCGGGTCTGACGTAGAGCTCGGACAATACGCCGTCACGTGGGCAGGCAATGGTGCGTGGCTCGCGAGCGGCGACAACGCAGGGCACTGTCAGATGGTACTCAAGCGTGCCGAAGAGTAGCCAAGAAGCGGTGGCCAGCGCGGCGGCGCTCGCAAACAGCAGCCTGCGCTTGCGAGCGCGCAGTCGTCGCCAGACGCTGCGGCCCGTGTCCTTGACATGTTCGCGAAGCGAGCGTGAGGCAAGTCTGGTCAGCGGCAACAGCGGGGCAAACGCTGCGGCTTCTGCCTGCATGTTGCGGAGCGCGGCTTCGGGGAGTGCGTCACTGCCGCTGCTGGCGGCAGACAGGATCGCGACCGTCTTGTCGTCGATCGCTAGCGGCATGCTGGCGACCGTGCCGGATCCCCGCTGGTTGCGCCATGCTTCGTGAAGGCGGTAGCTCGGCTCCCTTTCGTCGCCGTTGGCGCGAATTGGAATCTCTAGGTCTAGGCATTCCGTCATGGCCTCGCGAATCTGCGTGACCCCGGGATTCGAGGCCCTCATGTCGAGGTCGCTGTTGACAAGCAAGACCTGGACTTGACCACGTTCGACAATTCCGAGCGCGATTTGGTCGAGCCCGTGTTTTTGTGTGAGCTCGCTCGCGAGGCGAAGCATCAAGCGATTGGGGTCGCTCGCTTCGCCTGGCAGCATGTCTGGGACGGAGCTCGTATTGGCGCTCTTGGTGTCGCTCAGAAGCAGGGACAAGAAGCCGGCAAGTGACTCGAGCTGGACGAGCACCTCGTAGGCGTGAGCGCGATTCGCGTGGCGAAACACGAGGCCGATCGAGCCGATCTGCTCCGCCATTCCGTCATACAGGACAGCCATGACGACTGCGGTCTCGCCATCGTTGCTGGTCAGGCGGACGCAGCTCGATTGATTGAGCTCGAGCGACTTGATCATCGCCGCGTTGACGTGCTCGCGCAGTGCCTCGCGTAGCGCGAAACCCGGACGGGACCACTCTTCGCTCAGCGGTCGCGAACTGACGCATGCGTGAACGACGGCGTAGTCCGCCTGGAGCAGCTGAGCAATCGATTCGAGGGCTGTCGCAGCTGCGCGGAAGGCCGGCCGCGTGGCGAATTGCGCACGGAGCTGGCATTGCAGATCCGACACACTGACCCAGCTCGGGTCAGATTCGTCGAGTGCGAATACTTCTTCCGTTGACGACATGTTTCTCGGTCGGCAGGTGGCGTTTGGCTGCTTGGCGGAGCCGGAGCGGCTAGCTGGCAGCCTGCTGGTTCCACTGCGAAAGATCGAGTGGCTCGAGGAGCTGTAGTCGTGCTGAAAACTTGTCTTCGGCCGTCATCGTGACCTGGTCGCAACGCGCGAAAGCCGTGATGTCACGTCCCCGATGAGCGTGAAGGGTGATTTCGTAGAAGCTACCGACCGTGATCGGCAGCGGCAGCTCCGCTGCCAGCGCCCGCCCTTGTGATATGGCGGCAGTGCCCTCTGTTTGGGCGGCGATGCGCTCGATCGAGTTTGCCGGGCGTACGGTTACGGGATGGTTGGCTGCCGTGCCAGCGCCGCCAGACTTGGGCGCTTTTGCGGTCGCCAGCTGCAGCTCTTCGAGGAGCTGTTCGCGTTGTGCCGTGGCCGTTGGGTCGGCGCGATGAGAGCTTGCGTTTCGTGGGGAATGCATGACTACTTACCGGTGGGGGTTGCTGGGGTCGTAGTTGGCTCGATCCTCACCTTGAGCCCGGACCGCCAGCTGTAGTCGGGGTTGGGCATGGAGGCTCGCACCAAAAACGTGTGGCTGGCGACTGCGCTTTGAAGGGAGACATGCTCGATCGTTGCCGTGCGAACGCGGTGCTTGCCGACGGTCCGCTGCACGCGAACGGCCCCGCCTAGCGGGAAGTCGTGTTCCCTTGCCACGGGGCATTCGAACTGGATCCAGAGCGGGTCCAAAGACATGACCTCCACAACAGGCTCCAGCTGGTCAGCGGTCTCGCCAAGCCGCTTGAAGCGTCGCGTCAGGATGCCGTTGAGCGGGCTGCGCAACGTGCGTTGGGCGAGGCGTTCTTTCGCCTGAAGGAGCTCGTTGTTGAGCTGCTGACGTTCAAAGTCGACCGTGCCTAGCGAGATGGTGGCGAGCCGCGATTCGAGTTGAACTTCGGCGGCGGCGGCTTCTGCAGAGATTTCTTTCTCTAGAAGAGCCTGCACTCGCTCTGCCTTTTTGCGGGCGTGCTCTACATTTGCTTGGGCTCGCTGTTGCTCAAGCTCTGAGTCAAGGGTGGCCTGCAGGCGATCGACTTGCAGCTGCTGAAGCTTGCTGCTGAGGCGGAAGAGCACGTCGTTCGGCTCGACTCGCTGTCCGTCTTCCACGGACATTTCGACGATGGTGCCGCTCTGCTCTGCGGCGATTGCAGCGAGGTGGCTCGGGGCTGTAAGCCCGACGAGCGGCTGTTGCGCAAGGGTGGCGGAGCCGCGGTTCCTGCTGGCCGCCGGCATTGTCGGCTCGGTCCGGGTGTCACCCATGGCGACAGTGAGCAGGCAGGCGCTTGCTGCAAGGGCCATCAGCCAGGATAGGTCGAAGCGTGCATTCATATGTCTGGGCGGACGAAGAGCTGTGGCGTTCATCGGCAGATGGCATGGCGGTTCTGAATGCCGTTCGACGCCTCCACCGCGCAGGTGTGTGGGCCGTGTCGACATTCTCGACACGGGGCTCCGGTTGCCCGGCTGCTGAGTTTGCCCGGCTGCTGCGGTTGCCCGGCTGCTTGGGACTTGACTGTCGTCGTGTCCTTAGTCGCGCCGGTTGGGCTTGTTCAGCAAGTCTCGCCAGCCGCCAATCGTGAAAATGCCGAGCAGCCCCGCCCAGATCCGTCCGATGCCGCCGCGGCTCGTGGTTTCGCTAGGCGTCGCTTCTGCTTCGCTAGTTGTTTGGGTCCAGTGAGCAAGGTCCGGTTCGGCGAGATTGACGATCGCGACTGGTTGAATGCGGATTTGCACGCGTTCAACCGATTCCCGATTCCCAGCGCTGGTAGCGACTTCGAACTCGAGTACTTCGCTTAGGAAGACCTGCGGTGCGACGAAGCTTGGTGCCGTGGATCCCCGGCTATCGAGTTCGACCGTGGGGCCGCCTACTTGCCGCCAGTCGATGGCCGTGCTGGGCTCGCTGGATTCCGATCCGGGCAGCGTGAGGATGACTTCGCGGCCGGACTCTACCGCTGGCAATACGGTGATAGGTGGTCCTGTGGGCGCGGCGGGGTCAACGGCTACGCGGACCGTGTCGGTTTCGGTGACGCCGTTCTCGCGTACGCTAAGCTCGAAAACGAGTGTCGTCGTTTCATCTAGGCTTGCCGGGGCGGTGAAGCCTGCCGTTGCCCGCCATCCGTTCTCGATGGAGACCGTCGGCCCGGAGACTTGTCGCCATTCGTAGTTGGCGCCGGCGGCAACATCGCTCGATCCGTGTAGCACCACGTAGTCGCCGGCGCGTGCAGACGTGTCGCCGCCAGCATCGACGTCGATGGGTTCGCTCGGCGGGACGGAGCTCGGTGCTACGTCGCGATGGGATGAACTGTCGGTTTCTGCCTGCGTTCCGGGTCGGTTGCCGGCTCGGAGTTGGCGGTCGGGTTGGGCTCCGTCTTGGCTACTAGGGATGTTCTCTAAGGGCGCATCGCTATTCGTGGGCAGCCAACTAGGTGTGGGCAGCGATTGAGTAGGTGTTGCCACAGGGGCTTCTTCCAGCGGCTCAGATGTCGTGATACTGCTGCCGATTTCGGTCTCGGCGTCGCCTGCTGCGTTGGCACGAGAGCTTGCCGGATCGGTGGCATTGGTTGCGACATGTTCGGCTTGTAGTGTGGATTTCGCTGGCGGCACTTCGACGACGACGCGTTCGTTGGTCGTTGTGAAGCCATCGCTCACGACCACCGTAAACGACAATGTATAGCCCTCGCCTCCTGGTGTGTCCGGAGCTTCGAACGTCGGGCTCCAGTCGTTGGCGTTGCTCAAGTTGACTGCCGGCCCACCGCTCTGTACCCATTGAACCGTCATCGGAAGGTTCATCGGACTATTGCTACGCGCGGCATCCAGGCCAACGATGCCACCTCTGCTGATGGACGGTGAGGAGCTTGCGTTGATGATCGGCGGCGTAACTGCGGACGCGACATCGATGGCGACTGTGTCCGTGCTGATCGATTGGCCGTCGTCTACGAGCAGTTGGAACTCGATGCGGTAGTCGCTAGCCGATAGCGGTGCCGTAAATGACGGTTCCATACCATTTGGGTTGTCGAGCGTGACGCTTGGGCCACTTGTCTGAACCCACTCTACGCGCGGGGTTGCGCCGTCGGGGTCGTAGGAGCCAATGGCGCTCAGCGTCACGGTCTCCATGGCCGTTGAGCGCATGTCGCTACCTAGATCCGCGATGGGGGCGTCATCGTCCGCGTCCACTGCGATCGAAACCGAATCTGTTTGTGCAAACGTGCCGTTGGTCGTGGTTAGTTGGAATTCGACCGTGTAGGGCTCGGTGGATTCTGGTGCGGCAAACGACGGCGTCGAGGATGCTGGGTCGTCAAGCGTGACCGGCGGTCCGCCAATTTGCGTCCACTGGAAGACGAGGTCGAGCCCCTGTGGATCGTTGGAGGCGCTGGCATCCAGGGTGACGGTTTCGCCTTCCGTGACGCTTTGAGGTTGTCCGGCATTGGCAGCGGGTGGTGCGATGCCGGCATCGACCTGAATGCTCACGGTGTCTGATGTCGTCGTTTCGCCGTCGTTGACGTCGACTTGGAACGTGAGGGTGTAGTCGTTGAAGGCGTCCGGTGCTGTGAAGGTGGGCTGCGCGGCATTCGCATCGTCCAGCGCAACGTTCGGTCCGGCCGTCTGTGTCCAGCTATAGGTGAGTCCTTGGCCTTCGGGGTCGGTTGAGCCCGTTGCGTCCAGCGTCACGGTGTCGTTCTCGCTGACGCTCTGGTTCGGCCCGGCGTTGGCAGTCGGTGCATCGTCGTCCGCGTTGACGGTGACAACCACCGTGTCATAGGTGGTGGTCGTACCGTCGTTCGCGGCGACCTGGAACGTAAGCGTGTAGCTGCCGGCGGCATCGGGCGCGGAGAACGAAGGCTGGGCTGCATTCGCGTCATCAAGCGAAACGCTCGGCCCTGCAGTCTGCGTCCAGGTGTAAGTGAGGCCTAGGCCTTCGGGGTCGTTCGAGCCGGTCGCATCGAGCGTGACGGTGTCGTTTTCCGTGACGCTCTGATCTGGCCCTGCGCTAGCGGCTGGGGCATCGTCGTCTCCGAACACGGTTACAACGACAGTATCGCCTGTCGTCGTGGTGCCATCGGAGACTTCGAGTTGGAAGTACATCCGGTAGTTGCCCGCAGCGTCCGGCGCCGAGAACTTAGGCTGCGCGGCATTCGCATCGTCCAGCGCAACGCTCGGTCCGGCCGTCTGTGTCCACCTATAGGTGAGCCCTTGCCCTTCGGGGTCGGTTGAGCCCGTTGCGTCAAGCGTCACGGTGTCGTTCTCGCTGACGCTCTGGTTCGGCCCGGCGTTGGCAGTCGGCGCATCGTCGTCCGCGTTGACGGTGACAACCACCGTGTCATAGGTGGTGGTCGTACCGTCGTTCGCGGCGACCTTGAATGTCAGCGTGTAGCTGCCGGCGGCGTCCGGCGCCGAGAACGTCGGTTGTGCGGCATTCGCGTCATCAAGCGACACGCTCGGCCCGGCGATTTGAGTCCATGTGTAGGTCAGGCCTTGGCCTTCGGGGTCGCTCGACCCGGTTGCATCAAGCGTGACCGTTTCGTTTTCACTGACGCTCTGGTCGGGTCCAGCACTTGCGGTTGGCGCATCATCGTCAGCCTTGACGGTAACGGTGACCTTGTCTTCGGTGGTCGTTGTGCCGTCGGTGGCCGCGACCTTGAATGTCAGCGTGTAGCTGCCGGCGGCGTCCGGCGCCGAGAACGTCGGCTGTGCGGCATTCGCGTCATCAAGCGACACGCTCGGCCCTGCAATCTGCGTCCAGGTGTAAGTGAGACCTAGACCTTCGGGATCGGTCGAGCCCGTTGCATCGAGGGTGACCGTGTCGTTTTCGCCGACGGTCTGGTCCGGTCCTGCGTTTGCTGTAGGGGCATCGTCGAAGCCGAATACGGTTACAGCGACGATGTCACTGGTCGTAGTGGTGCCGTCGGAGACGTCGAGCTGGAAGTGAATTCGATACTTGCCCGTCGCATTGGGTGCGACAAATGTCGGCTGCGCCGCGTTCGGATCATCGAGCGTGATGGCGGGGCCGCTCGTTTGTGTCCATGTATAGGTGAGGCCTTGGCCTTCGGGGTCGGTCGAGCCCGTTGCATCGAGTTTGACCGTGGCATTCTCGCTCACGGTTTGGCTGGCTCCGGCGTTAGCGGTCGGCGCATCGTCGTCTGCGTTGACGGTGACGACGACGGTGTCATACGTCGTGGTCGTGCCGTCGCTCGCGGCGACCTTGAACGTCAGCGTGTAGCTGCCGGCTGCCTCCGGCGCCGAAAGAGTAGGTTGTGCGGCATTCGCATCGTCCAACGAGACGCTCGGTCCGGCGGTTTGCGTCCAGCTATAGGTGAGCCCTTGCCCTTCGGGGTCGGTTGAGCCCGTTGCGTCGAGCGTCACCGTGTCGTTTTCGCTGACGCTCTGGTTCGGCCCGGCGCTAGCGGTCGGCGCATCATCGTCCGCGTTGACGGTGACAACCACCGTGTCATAGGTGGTGGTCGTGCCGTCGCTCGCCGCGACCTTGAACGTCAGCGTGTAGCTGCCGGCTGCCTCCGGCGCCGAAAGAGTAGATTGTGCGGCATTCGCATCGTCCAGCGCAACGCTCGGTCCGGCGGTTTGCGTCCAGCTATAGGTGAGCCCCTGGCCTTCGGGGTCGGTTGAGCCCGTTGCGTCCAGCGTCACGGTGTCGTTTTCGCTAACGCTTTGGTTCGGCCCGGCGTTGGCGGTCGGCGCATCGTCGTCCGCGTTGACGGTGACGACGACTGTGTCATACGTCGTGGTCGTGCCGTCGCTCGCGGCGACCTTGAAGGTCAGCGTGTAGCTGCCCGCAGCTTCGGGTGCCGAGAACTTGGGCTGCGCGGTGTCGGCGTCTTCGAGCGCAACACTCGGTCCGGCCGTCTGTGTCCAGCCATAGGTGAGCCCTTGGCCTTCGGGATCGGTTGAGCCCGTTGCATCGAGGGTGACGGTGTCGTTTTCATTGACGCTCTGATCGGGCCCGGCGCTAGCGGTCGGCGCATCATCGTCCGCGTTGACGGTGACAACTACCGTGTCATAGGTGGTGGTCGTACCGTCGTCCGCGGCGACCCTGAACGTCAGCGTGTAG
>JBGCDH010000088.1:0-46678 GCA_045105235.1 Planctomycetota bacterium
CCTGCCGCAGGGCCTGCCGGAAGAAGGCGTGACCCGGCTCCAGCAGACCTTCCCAGACGCGGAAGTTCGCTAGCATGGCTGCGCGGAAACCGTCGACGCTCAAGCCTACATGAGTCAAGCAGGCCGGCTAGCGTCGGCGAAGGCCGTCGCTGCGTTGCTCATCAGTAGTCTCGTCGTTTCGACTCCTTGGGTTATCTAGCCTGCGGCGGACCGGAGCATCCGTAATCCGGCATCGTGGTTGAGGCCTCTACGTCGTGAGGCGCACGCAGTCGACGGCGCGACGTCCTACGGGCCTCGCTTCGCCACCAATAGAAAGTCGTTGGCGTGATGCCACGCAGCTCGGCGAACTCGCGCACGGTCAGGCTGCTCTCTTCTTGCATCGCGATCAGGGCTCACCATTCCGACTTGTATCGCTTCGTCATACTGCCGCATTGCGGCGACGAATCATGTGCATGCCCGCTAGCGGGCACGGCTCGCCGTGACAGCGAACAGCGAGTCCTTCCGCGTCAGTTGACCATCACCATCCGGATCGCGTCCGAAGGATGAAAGAGCGGCAGAGCGGCGCATCCGCCGGGTGCCGACGAGACCACGGCCCACTGGGCGTCCAGCTGGAAGCCAAGGTTGGTCGGGTCGCAGCTGAGCTGTAGGGGCCGGACACCGTTGCCACCGCTCATCGTAACCACCGTCGTCAAGAACGGCGCAATCACGCCGCAGCCGGCACCGCAGAACGGCAAGGGCGGGTTGCCGGACACGTCGAGAATGCAAACGGCCAGCGTCGCCGCCGGATCTGCACCGGTGAGCGTGATGGCGAAGTTCTCATTGCCGATGGCGAATGAGCCGCCGCTGGTTCCGATGGTGCCGCCGAGTCCGCAGCCCGTGCCGGGAATCGGCGTGATCAGGCTGTCGCCGAACGTCTGGTAGAGGCGGGAGTCGAGCAGCGCATTGCCGGCGGACGGGCCGGTCACGAGGAAGCGGCGGTGGCTCAGCAGGCCGGATTCGCTGCTCGTGTCGCCTGCGGAGCGGCGCGAGACCAAGGCTGGCACGGTGAGCCCCGTGCCGGGCGCGGACACGATCTGCTCGTTGCCGCAGCGTGCGACGCTGTCGAGCTCGAGGTTGGTGAGCTCGATCCGGGTGCCGCCTGGCTGCGGGCCGATCCAGCCGGCAACATATTTGGTGCCCATCAGTGAGATGCACGGTGTCTGTTCGTCCTGGCCGGCGTCGGCTTCGATCGGCGAGCCGAATTGCGTGATCTGGATCGCGGTTCCGTCCCAGGTGCCGTGGGCGCCGTAGATATCGTCGACAGTGGTTGAGCCCGGTTCGTCCCGCTCGAAGACGAGCGAGAAGCTCTCGCCGTCGCCATCGATGTCGGGGTTGTCGACCACATCGTTCGCGCTGAAGGCAGCCGTCGTCGGCACGCCCACCAGGTTGCCGAGAAAGTCGAGGCCGATCACCGACAAGAACTGCGGGTCGTGCTGGTAGGCGATGAACCAGCGGCCGACGTTGCGGCCGTCCTTGGTGATCGCAGGGTTGTTGCGAAACGGGTCGGCGCCAGCGACGACGGTTTGGTATGCGTCGGCAGTCGGCGGATCGTTGTGCATGCGCACGACGCAGCTCCGGATACCGGCCTGGGTGTCGTCCCAGACGCACAGGCACAGGCCGAGGCCGGGTGAGCTGTCGTAGCTGTCGCCGCCGACGTCCGGCGTGACTTCGTCGTGGGCCGCGTTCGCGATGGTGATGTTCGCCGATTTGGTGCCGTTGGCGGCATCGACGCTCGCACCCAAGATGTTCCAGCTGTTGTTCTCAAACTGCTGCCACGCGACGAAGAAGTTGTTCGTGCTGTTGCAGTTGCCAACCTTCGGATGGCGACAGTTGCCGAGGTTGGTGAACGCGATCAGGCCGCCGATGCGTGCGCCTTGGAACGAGATGCGCTGACCGTAGATCTCACGCTGCGTCGAGGAGATCTGCAGCACGAAGACGACCAGGTAGACCTGATTGGTCAGGTCGTAGGCGATGTCGGGATCGTTGTCGTTGAACGAGGCTCCCGTATTGATGATGCCGCTGACGACCGGGTCGAGCTCCAGCGGATAGGTCGCCGAATCGACGAAGTCGCCGGGCAGGACCAGGTCGAGATGCACGCCGTCAAAGCGCATGAAGCCCTCGGTCCGCCGACCCAGCGCATCGATGCCGACAATCGTGTCGAGGTGCACCGAGCCGAGATCGCCAGCTGAGAACGTCAGCTGCTGCGCGTGCTGCGTCGGTGGGCAGTCCAGCAGGGTGTCGACGGCCAGGCGCACGGCGAGATCGCCGGTGCCTGCCGGGCGCTGGTTGAACAGAAAGCTCTGCTTGATGCCGTCGCCGCGGGTGACGTAGCGCTCGGTCATGCCGCCGCCGAGGTCGTATTCGACGCGGTGGCCGCCCTGGACGCGGCGGCTGCGCTGCGCGATCGTCGCGACCGTCGCGCTGCCGCGCAGGACCTTCTGCGAGGTCAGCGTGAACGGCATGGTCTGGGGCGCTGCGGCTCCGAATGCCGGGGTGAAGGTCACGGCCCCCTGGTCGAAGTGGGCCTTCAGCGGTCCCGCGAGGCCGACGACGTCGTCGTCGAGGACGCTGACACCGTGGCGCGCTTGGGCGGCAGCGAGCGCTGCCGCCTCGTCGTTGGGAGCGACCTGCCGTTGGCTAAGGGCGAGCGGGGATAGAAACAGGGCGGCGCATAGGCCGAGCGGAGCAGTTGCGGACATGGTTGTTGCGTTGCGAAGAAGTGGGGGCAAACAGCGGCCCCATTCCCTGCTGCGACAGCGGTTCGCGAAACGGCCGAAGATTGCCGTCGCATGCGATACCGCTCGCCGTGCCGTAACCCATCGTGCCGCAGCTCATCGTGCCGCAACCCATCGCGCCCCAAACCATCGCGCCCCAAACCGTTGCGCCCCGAACCGTTGCGCCCCGACCGTTCGCGCGAATGCCGCGCGCTCCTGTACCTCCCGGGACCTACTTGAGCCCGTAGCGGTCGAGCTTCTTGTAGAGGTTGCTACGCTGCAGCTGGATGTTCTCGGCCGTGCGTTTGATGTTGCCGCTGAACTCGAGCAGCTTGCGCCGCAAGAACTCCTTCTCGGTCGCGGCGCGGAAGTCTTCGAGCTTCTCGTAGGCAAACCAGTCGGTGCTGCCGTCGCCGCCTCGGGCCGGCAGCGGTGCCGTTTGCAGCTGGAGGTCTTCGCCTTGTAGCTCCGGTTCGTCTGCGAGCACGGCGGCGCCTTCGAGGGCGTTCTTGAGCTGGCGCACGTTGCCGGGCCACGGCTGCCGACGCAGGAAGTCGTAGGCGCTCTTGTGCAGGCGGCGCTTGCCGAGGCCGTTGCGCTGGGTCGCCAGCTGCAGAAAGTGGTCGGCGAGCGTGGCTACGTCGTCCGGCCGTTCACGCAGCGGCGGCAGGTGGACCCGGACCACGTGCAGTCGGTAGTAGAGGTCTTCGCGAAAGGTCTTTTCGGCCACCATGGCCTCGAGGTCCTGGTTGGTCGCCGCCAGCACGCGAACGTCGACTTCGATGGGCTTTTGCGCGCCGAGGCGCTGCACGACGTTTTCTTGCAGCGTGCGCAGCAGCTTGGCCTGCATCGCGAGCGGCATGTCGCCGATCTCATCGAGGAAGAGCGTGCCGCCGTCGGCCTGCTCAAACGCACCGGCGCGGGCTTTTTGGGCGCCGGTAAAGGCGCCGCGCTCGTGGCCAAACAGCTCGCTTTCGGCAAGGTCGGCGGGGATTGCCGCGCAGTTGACCGCCAGGAACGGGCCCTTGCTGCGCTTGCTGAGCACGTGGAGCTGGCGCGCGACCAGCTCCTTGCCGGTGCCGTTTTCACCGGTGATCAGCACGGCGACTTCGGTGGGGGCGACCTTTCGGATCGTGGTGCGCACCTGTTCGATCTGCTCACTGCAGCCGAGCAGCTGCTGCTCGCTGGCGATGGTCTCGCGCAGGGTTTCGTTTTCGACGGCCAGCTGCCGGGTGCGCAGGGCGTTGCGCAGCGACAGCAGCACGCGGTCGTTGGTAAACGGCTTTTGCAGGAAGTCGTAGGCCCCGCGGCGCACGGCGATCACCGCGGTGTCGAGATCCCCGTGGCCGCTGATCATGACCACGGGCACGTCGGCACGCAGCTCGCGCAGTTTTTGGAGGACCTCGAGGCCGTCCATGCCGGGCAGTTTGACGTCGAGGAGCACCAGGTCGACGGCTGGATCCTGCGCCATTTCGAGTCCGGTGGGGCCGTCCTCCGCTTCGCGGGTCTGAAATCCGTCGAAGTCGAGGGCGAACGCGAGCTCCTCGCGCACGGCCCGGTGGTCATCGACGATCAGAACGGTTGCGGTCGCGCGTTCGCTCATGGGCCGCGGTTGTAGCTGCCTTTTCGGGCCGGGAACAGGTTCTCTGCGCGGCGGGGCGACGGCTGCCAGGGCGGCCCGGGGGCAAGTTGTTGCCGCTGCGGGCAGAACTTGTCGCGATGCGCTCGGACCGTTTCGGTTGGCGGTGGGCCGTTGTCGAGGGGGTGCGGGGGCCCTGTTGGGCAAAAAGTCGGGCCGGATTTTGCCGTGGCAGCGGCCTTTTATGGCCGCCGGAATGGCCGATCAGTAAGCGAGACAAGCACTTGGCCGCGGTCGGGGTATCCTCTCTTCGATACCTGACCGGCACGGCCGTCTACTTGACGACCAAGCGACGGAACATAGCATTCGACAGCCCCTTCCGACCCTGATGGGCGGCTTGGGTGTTCCGACGCCTGATCGCCACGATGCCCTGCGTGTCGTTACGGCAGTCCGAGCCCTCTCCAGACCCCTACCGCATCCGAATCTCCCAAGGAGTCCGCTTTCATGGCCCGCTCGTTCCATCAGTCTCTCCTTGCTGCCGTCGTCGCTATGGTCGTCGGCGGCTCGGCTCTCGCTCAATCTGAACTGCAAGAAGCTGTCACCATGCTTCGTGTCGGCAACTCGGAAGCAGCCATCGCCAAGCTCAAGGAGATCATCCAGTCGGATCCTTCTAATGAGGATGCTCATGAGCTTTACCGCTCGGTCTCGCAGGACGAATGGTTCTTGCTGATGACGCAGGAAGGCGAGATCCAAAAGATCGCGCGTTCCATTCTCGAGCGGGCCAAGGTCACGCGCCGTGAGCGTTCGCGCGACATGGACGCCATCGGCGATCTGGTCAGCACCGCGACCGACAACACGAATGACTACGGCACGCGCCAAGCAGCCATCAACAAGCTGATCGGCGAGCACGGTGAGTTTGCTGTGCCGGCACTGGTCGAGAAGATCGGCAACCCCGACGACGTCGACAGCCAGATCCACGCGATCAGCGTACTTTCGCAGCTGCACGTGACGGCCGTTCTGCCGCTCATCGAAGTGCTGAAGAGCGACAACGAGCTGATGGTGCAAAACGCCGCGGCCACGCTGCTGATGATCGGCGACAACCGGGCGCAGCCAATGATGGCGCACCTGGCCAACGACGACCGCGCCAACATCCGCACGATCGCCGAGAAGTTCTTGGCCAAGACGGGTGCCAAGGGCGACGCGCTGACGCTGATGACGCGCCAGACGGTCGAATACCTGAAGGGCAACGTGCCGACCGGCGGCTATAGCGATGTCGTTTGGAAGCTCAAGGATGGCGCTCTGGTTGCGACCGACGTGCCGCAGATCCTCTACCCGACCGAGCTCGCCAAGGCGGTCGCCGAAGACGCCGTGCGCATCGCGCCCAGCAGCAAGGACGCCCGCAGCTGGCTCGCCGCCGCCAACCTGGCGCAGGCACAGCTGATCGAGACGTCGATCGCTTCGGGTGACGAGACGACTGCCGAGCTCGGCCCGGTGGCCCAAGAGCTCAAGGTCGCCGCTCTCGCCACGGGCACCGACGCCCTGCGCGGCGCCCTCGACGCCGGTGTTCGCGGTGGCATGGCGCCCGTCGCCATCGGCGCGATCCACGCTCTGGCCGGCGCGGAGGTCATCGACTCGATCGGCGAAAGCTCGCTGCTCGCCGCGCTCAACAGCGGTGACAAGCGCATCAAGTATGCAGCCGCCGATGCAATCGTCGCCGCCAGCCGCGGTGGCAACATCCCGCAGGCCGCCAAGGTTGTCGACGTGCTCGCGCAGGCCGTGACCGAGGAAAAGGTCAACATGATCCACGTGATCGCTCCGGGCAGCGATGCTCAGGGTGCGGTGGAGGTCGCGAAGTCCGAGCGCGGTATGGGTGTGCTTCGCGACGCGAGTGCTCTCTCCGGCATGAGCACGCTGCTGTCCAACCCCAGCATCGATGTGGTGGTCATCAACGAGGTGCTACCCGATCGTCTGCCTGAGGACATCATCGGCAACCTCAAGAAGGACCCACGTCTGGCGGACATGAAGATCGTCATCGTGACCAAGGACGAGGAAGCCGCGACCGAGCGCTTCGGCGACGAGGTCGGCTACATCGCCGGCCCGCTGACCTCTGAGAACCTGCAGGCTGCCGTTGCGACGGCGCTCGAGGGTGTCGAAGACCGCGCCGGTGCCCGCGCCGAAGGCTTTGCCAGCAAGGCCAGCGCCGCGCTGCTCAACCTGGCTGGCCGCAAGGCCAACATCGGCGGTGCGCTGTCGAACCTCGCCATGCAGCTGAACCGCGGCGACAGCGTTGCCGTGCCTGCCGCCAAGGCCATCGGCCTCTCCGGTGGCGCCGGCCAGCTGACCGCCCTCGTCGGCGCACTCGAGAACGGCAGCGAAGACCTCAAGACGGCTGCAGCACACGCCATGGGCGGTGTCCTGTCCCGCATGAGCAGCTGCCCCGAGGAAGTTTGCGCCGCGCTGATGGGCGCCATGGACAGCGCCGAAGGCGGCCTGCGCATGGCCATCGCCACAGCGTTCGGCAAGGCAAAGATCGACGCCAGCAAGAAGCTCGAGCTGCTCCAGAAGCTCAGCCGCGTGGCCGGCAGCAGCGACGAGGGCTAAGGCCCACGCCCGCACGCTTCGTGACGAAAAACGGCCGCAGCTTTCGCTGCGGCCGTTTTTCGTTTCGGGAGAGTTGTTCGACAAGGCTCGTTGGATCTGGCCCTTGCGCAAGCCCCCGAGCCCCCGAGCGCAAGCCCCCGAGCCCCCGAGCGCGAGCCCCCGAGCGCGAGACCACGCGCGCTAACCCAGCCCGCACCCGCACCGTCCGGGCGCGCGTGGCGCCCGCTGGGCAGCCCGCTAGGCTTCCGGCGCGTTGTGATCGGGCGTCCTGCGCCCGGCGCACCCCGCATCCAGCCTACAAATGCGCGCGGAGTCGGTCCGTCGCCGCCGCGTAGAGAGGCGCGCGGATTCGCGGGCGATGCGGTGTGGCGCCGCAGGAGCTGGCTCGGACCGAGACTCTCGGGAAGGAATCGCTGGACGAGTTCGCGGATGGTCGCTAATCTTCCTCGCCCGACTGCGCGCCGATGTAGCTCAGTGGTAGAGCAATGCTTTCGTAAAGCATAGGTCGCGGGTTCGAATCCCATCATCGGCTCCAATGGAAACAACGGCCGTCTGCGCGCTGCGCAGGCGGCCGTTTGTCTTTCGCGAGAGCAGGCCTTGCTCAAGGCCGCTGAGCGGCGCCGCTCCACTGGGGATCGAAGGGGATCGCCAGCTGCAGCAAGGCAAGGCAAGCGTGCGTCAGTAGGAAGCGCGGATGACCGGCAGCGGGGAGCCGTGCAGCTAGTTGCTTCAAGGCCTTGCCCCGCGAACGGCGATCGACGCTCTTTTGCGTTGCTGGATCGAGGGGCCGCGCCACTATCCTTGGCGCACATGACCTCGATTCGCCCGCTCCTGCCGCTGGTATCGCTGCTGATCTTCGCCGCCTGCAACGCGCCGCCGCCGCGCAACTGGCTGTGCTATCAGCTCGACGGCGTAACCGAATGGCTCGACCTCGGCCCGTCCCGCTACGGCGGGGAGGTTCTTGGGGCCGACGTGTCGATCGATTTGCGCTCCGAGGAGGCGCGGATCCTGGTGACTGTCGACAATCGGAGCGAGCAGACATTGGAAGTTCGCCTTGGGCCTGACGCCGGTGGTTCTGTTGGCCCAATCGGTGACGTCTGGCTGCGGCCGCTTGATGGCGGTGGCCATGGCGGTGGTGGCGGCGTCGATGGTGGCGACGTCGAGCCAGCGGCTGAGCGACGTGAGTTGCTAGCCTACTCGTCGCACGCAGCGGTGGCCGTGGCGGCCGGCAGGGGGGCGACTTTCTATCTTGACCGGCCGCTTGGGCGGGACGCGAAGCTGGGCCAGTATTTTGTGTTTTCGGGGCGGTTTGAGGTGGATGGGGAGGACCCGATCACGACGCGCCTGCCGGTGACTGCACGACTGACCAACTGAGTGTGTCTCTTGTGCTGAATCCTGGCTTTCGGCTCGCCGTTTATTTTGCGGCGGTCGCTACAGCGGGATGCGGCTCCCTAGGTCGGCTGCTCGACTGCTTGGGCCGGCTCCGCCGCGGAGCGCGAGCCGGACTGGCTTAGGGGGTGAGGGCTACGTGGCCCCCAGTCTTGCCGCCACCGAAGAGCTTCGATCCATCGAAGTGCCCGGGGCATCAAGCCCAGGAAGCGTGCTGGGGATTCGTTCTCGCCGTCGCGGTTGAAGCGTCTTCGGATGAAGTTGCGAAACGCAGTGAACAGGTGGAGGTGCGCGGCGAGGCACGCCGCCTTCTTGGTGGCGAGCCAGCTCTTTGGGCGCAATCTGCCGCAGTTGTCTTGGGCTGTCGTGATCATCGTATTGATCGGAAACAGTGGGTTGGATGCCGTGCGCGGCTCCTTACTCGATGTCGTCATGTGTTCGACGCGGTCGCCGAACGTGCGCCGTGCCAAGCTCTGGTAGGTGCGCTTTTCATCGCTTAGCAGCTGCAGCTTTCCGCGTGGGGCTTTGGCTGCGAGGCCGATAAGCGTTTCGGCGACTCGTGCCTTGCTCTCGTCGTTGCGCTTGCCGTTGATCTGCTCGTCGAGGTCTTGCTGCTTGCGGCGTTTGCTGCCGCGCCTCGCGAGCCGCCTGATGCTGCCGACGGCTGTTGCGACGATGAACCAGCATTCCTGCTCGATGATGATCGGAACCGTCAGCGGGTGGATTGGCGTCCCTTCGAAGGTCTCGTGCTCGTCGAGGATGTAGGTGCGTTCGCTAGGAAGGTTGCGCGCGAAGTTGTGTTGCAGCGCTGCGCTATGCGTGCCGAGTTTCGCTAGCTTGCATTGCACCGTGTAGAGCCGGACGCGAAGGGCTCTTGCGATGTGCCTTTGCCCGGTGCTGGATACGGCCATTCTTGCAACCGCGACGTTGATGTCCGGTCGTCGATCCCGGTAGTCGAGTCGAAACGTCTGCTCGGAGAACGATTTCCCGCAGGACCTGCATATGAACCGCTGGATTGGCTCGCTGCGGCAGATGGGGTGATAGTGGCCCTGCTTCTTGTAGAACCGAGGCTCAGGCGATTCGTGGCACTTGCAGGCGGTGTTGGGGCACCGCGGCGGGGAGAACGTCATGCTTTTCCTTGCCAGGCCATCGAAAGAGAGCCTGAGCAAGTAGTGGCACGCGAGCCTCAAGTCTTGGCTGCTTTCGCCGCGTTTCTTGCACCACGGCGATTCATGCGGGCGCCGCTTGAGCCGAGCCGAGCAGCATTTGTTTGGTCAGCAACCTAGCCTCTCACAATCTCCCAAATCTCCGCCCCCAAGTAATCCCAAGGCAACCGCCCCTCATCACATTCCTTCTCATCCACAGAGAACTCAACGTCCACCATGTAGATGATCCGTCCAACAGCCTGCCCAATGTTGCGCGCACCGTGCGCAACGCCCGGAGGGATGCGCACCAGGCGGCTGTTGCCGTCGCCAAGAACGAAGCGCATCGTCTGTCCCTCGGTCTTCGAGCCTTCGCGGCAGTCATGCAGGATGAGCAGCAGCTTGTCGCTTGGCGGCACGTACCAGACGTCTGTCTGGCGGAAGTGCATGTGGAAGGCCTTGACCGCTCCCGGCTCCATTTCGGAGTAGTTGATCTGGCGCGCTTCGAAGCCCTTGAGCTGCTTGTGCATGCCGGCGGTTAGGCGGCCGAGTTCGGTAATGGCGCCCCCGTCGTCGTTGAAGCGCTTGAGCTCGACGATTTCGACGCCGTCGATGCGCTGGGAGCCGCTGTAGTCCTGGACGAAAAAGGCGTCCTGGGCTTTGGCCTGGATGGTCGCCTTGCGGTCGGGGTGTTGGTGTGCAGTCACGTCTATTTCGAGGGCGAAGGAAGAGGCCAGGATGATGGCGCGCTGCGCGGCTAGGCGCGACCCTCTTGTTGTGGATCGGCTATCCGGCGCGAGGCAGTCAAGTCGGTCCGCAGCGGTTGTTGGCTTTCGATCGGTCGCCCATGCGGTGCCGATGCCGCGCCGGTGCGGCCTTGGCGTGTGGCGCCAGGCCGTGCAACGCGGCGGTTCGTTCGCCTACGCTCGGTGGCAAGGGGGGGCGTGGGGTGCGCGCGCGGCCTGCTGAGCTCTTGGGGGGCTGGGGCGATCCGCGTGCGATACGCGCCCCAAAAAGCGGGCCTTCGGCATGCGCTTCCGGCGGGAGGCCCGTGACGCCGCGTCGCGCACTGCGAAGCAGCATTGCGACGCGCGAAGCAGCATTCACGCCGCGCAAAGCGGCATCGCGCCACGCGACCTCGCCCTGGGCAAGCCCCGCGCTTGGCTACTGCTGGCGCCAGGGCTTTTCTGCGGACGGCGTCGGCAGGTCGAGCGGGACGTTGAGTTCGAAGATGACGGCCTTCTTTTCGTCGCCGGACTTCATCGGAACCGAGACCACGAATGCGGCCATGGCCTTGCCTGCGTGCGTCTTGCCGCCGTCCTTGATCTCAAGGGTGCCGGGGCCGGTCTTGCCCTTGGTCGGCGACCGCTTGGTGCCGACGAGGTAGCCGACGGCCTTCTCGTCCTTCATCAGGATGAAGGTGTCGGTCTTGGTGGAGATCTTGACGTCGTCGATGCGGATGAAGCCGCAGTCGCCGTTGGCCGCCGATGGGTCGATGAGGTCTTCCTCGGTTAGGCCGAACTTCTCGACGACGATGCGCCACTTCGTGACCTTGCCCTGCTTGCCGTCCTTCTTCTTTTCCTTCTTCTTCTTGTCGTCCTTCTTGGGGGCCTTGCCCTTCTTCTTGGACGCAGCCTTGAGCTCCTTGGTGAGCTCCTTGTAGCCGCGCTTGACGGAGTCGCGCAGCTCCTTGGTGATGCCGGCGGCGCGGTAGGCGACGCCATACATGCCGGTGTCGGCGCCCTCGGCAATGTTGGCCGTTGCGGCAAGCGCACCGATCAAAACGGGTGTCGTCTGCGTCTTCTCGATCAGATCCTTGACCGTGCGCGTTTTGTCGTTCAGCAGCCAGTTGGTGGGTGCGAACGCAACGGCGTTGTAGGCGGTCGGGAAGCCGCTGTCGCTCAGGTCGTAGCGCTCGCCGCCGACCGTGCGGTTCATCGCCAGCTTCTGGTCCTTCTTCAGCATGCCGCTGTTGAACTCGACGCGGCGCAGAGAATAGATGTAGTCGAAGCCGGGCTGCAGGCTCTTGGCCAGGCGGAAGCCGAGGCTCTCGAGCACGTCGGTTGTTTGGATCGGCGCGCGCGCGTCGATCATGAGCTGGATCGGCTCGCCGTAGGAGAGGTAGGAGCCGCAGCGAGCGATGGCGCGGTCAACCGCCCAGAGCGGCTTCTTCTCGAGCAGGCGGCCGACCTTGTCCTTCTGCAGCGCCTTCCAAAACTTCAGCCAATCGTCCATGTCGCCGTGCAGCGGCTCGTAGCCGAGGTCCCCGGCGAAGTGCCACACCTGGCCAAACAGGTCGAGGTGGCCGTAGGGGCCGGTCGCGGCCGCGACGGTGCCGACAGGCTTGGTGTGGTAGTCCGAGCTCTTGCCCATGCCGAGCTTCTTGAGCAGGTCGGATGAGTAAACGTCCTTGCCCTGCTCGCCGAGCGGCCAGGTGTGCTCGCCGTCGCCGCGCATCGCGCGCGTCAGCTCAAGCTCGGTGGGCAGGCGCATACCGAGCTGTGCCGCAAAGCGGTTGGCCTCGCGCCAGTTGAGATAGGTGACCGGGTGGTCTTCGATCGGCTGGCCTTTGTCGTCATTCAGCTTGAACGGCAGCTCGTGGCCGTGGCGCTCCCAGTACAGCAGCGCCGGGTTTTCGATCTTCGGGAACTCCTTGCGGATTTCCTTCAGGCGCTTCTCATAGTCGTCCTTGCAGCCGTAGCGCCACCAGTGGTACGGCACGCGGATCTCGATCTTGGCCTTCTGCATGGCCTCGACGAAGGTCGCGTATTCGCTGTTCTTCACCGGCCACTTGCCGAGGTAGAAGGTCTCGACCTCGACCTCTTTGCGACCGAGCGAGGCGCCGGTGCGGCGCATGTTTTGGATCAGCTTGACCTTGGCGGCCTTGACGGCTTGATCGGGGTTGAACTCAAAGGCGGCCTCGGACGCCGCCTTGATGAATGCGTCGACCTCGAGTCCGGCCTTCACCTTGCCGCCGGGCACCTTCAGCAAGAAGGAGGGCAAGCCTGGGATGTCGTCCTTTTGGCCGGCTCCGGCCTGTCCAGCCTCGGCCTTGGAGCCAGGCGGCGTGATGGCGGATCCGCTCTGCGCCCGGCAGCTGGTGGTGCTGCAGACTGCGGTGAGGAACGGTGCGAGGAATAGCGACGCCATCATGTGGGTCGTACGCAGCGAGTTCGATTGCATCGGCGTGGGGGTAGGCAGGAGGCCCGCTCTTGAGGGGGAGAACGCGGGCCGAATGTCTGCGGAGGGGTCGCGCAGTCTATCGGGCCAAGCCCGACAGGACCATCCGAGCTCCATTGTCATCGATAA
Organism: Planctomycetota bacterium; assembly: GCA_045105235.1. GTDB lineage: Bacteria > Planctomycetota > UBA1135 > UBA1135 > UBA2386. Next base: position 12,774 of record JBGCDH010000088.1, read on the forward strand.
CGGTCAAGCGGCAACCCCCTTGCTGGTTGCCTCTCGACCGCCTCGATGATCCCCGCTCGAGGCCCCCTCCGCGAGGCCTCTCCGCTCGCTGGCTGCGGCTCGTGGGCCGGGGCGCTCCCACAGCCTCAGAGCTGCGCGCGTCTCAGAACAGCATGTCGGAGCTCGGCGCGAAGTAGCGCGGCCCCATGCGCTCGAGTCCGTCGGCGACAATGTTGGCCAGGTGCGGATCAAACTGACGGCCGGCTTCGTGCCGGAAAAACTCGACGATCTTCGGGATCGGCCAAGCCGGCTTGTAGCTGCGCTCTTCGGCGAGCGCATCGTAGACCTCCGCGAGCACCAGGATGCGTCCGGGCAGGGCCACGTCTTCTTCGCCCAGGCGGTTGGGGTAGCCCTTGCCGTCCCAGCGCTCGTGGTGCTGGTAGACCCACAGCCGCACGTTCTCCTGATCGCCGAGGCGCTCGAGAACTTCGTAGCCCATCTGCGGGTGCCGGTTGATGACCTCGCGCTCGTCGACGGTCAGCGGTCCCGGCTTTTGCAGGATCTGATCCGGGATGCCGATCTTGCCGACATCGTGCAGCAGGCTCGCGAGCCGCAGCGACGCGCGATCTTCGTCCGAGACGCCGCAGCGTTCGGCGAGGCGATCGGTGTAGCCAACGACCCGGGCGGCGTGGCCGCTGGTGGTTGGATCCTTGATCTCGATGGTTCGCGGGATGATCGACGCCAGCACTTCGTTGATCGACTCCAGCTCGCGGTTGCGCTGCGTCAGCGCAGCTTCCTGCATTACGCGCTGGCACGTCGACAGCAAGATCTGCGGGTCGACCGGCTTGACCACGATGTCGGCTACATGGCTGCGAAGAGCCGCTTGTGCACCGGTAAACGAGGGTCGCCCCGTCATGACAATGACCGGCGGCGCAGGCCGCACGGACTGTGCCACTTCGGCGATCGTCGATCCGAGCGCGTTGTCGCCTAGATAGAGGTCGGTGAGTACGAGGTCGAACTTCTGGTTGCGTAGCAACGTGACGCCTTGCGCCAGCGATCCGGCGCAGGTGACGTCGTAGCCGGAAGAGATCACTGCGTTGGCGAGTCCGCGAAGGACATGCGTTTCATCGTCAACAATCAGGACTCTGTGTCGTGAGCCCGGTTTGCGGTTGGCCTGTGGTTGTGGGAGATGGCGTTTACGAAAATGCTCGAGCGACGGGTTGCTGCCGTCACGCTCGGGCCACGAGCAAGATGCCTCGTTGAGTCTCATGGTTGGTGTCGCCGGTCTCATGCATGGGAAACCGGGAGGTTCTCGGAGGGCCGTATCTGAAAGACAAGTTTCCACGTGTTCCCCAGGTACTCAACACTCAATCCTGGTTTTGGGGGAAGTAGCCAAGGCCGCCGTGTTGTGGATATCCGTCGCTACTGCAAATCCCGTGTCATGGGAGCTAGAAGCCGGGCAGTTCCTTTGCCGATGGCCCACGCGCTGTGTCCGCGACGACGTGTGCAGGCGTTGGTCCGGCGCGACCGAACGATGCGATGCGCCGCATGCTGGATGCGCCCGGCAGCCGTGCCGAGCTGGCACGCTCGCGCAATCGTCTTTGCGATGCGCACGTTCTTCCATTGCGTCCAACGTGCGGTCGTCCAGAATGCGCGACACATGGCCGAGCAGACTTCGTTTTCCCGCACCATCGCCGCCGACGTGGCCGGCACGCGGCTTGATATCTGGCTCAGCGGCCAGCCCGAGGTCGCAAACCGCAGCCAAGCGCGGCGCATGATCGACCATGGTTTGGTCGCGGTCGAGGGCCAGCGCGCCGATGCCCAGCGCATGCGGCCGGGCCTGACGCTGGAGGCTGGGCTGGTGGTGCGCTTCTCGCTCGACCCGCGCGAGCGAGCGGACCCGCTGACGCCTGATCTGCCGGTGCCCGAGATCAAGGTGCTCTACGACGACCCCGATCTGTGCGCGATCGACAAGCCGGTGGGGCTGTCGGCGCACCCGCCGGAGTCGCGTCGCGCGCCGCCGGCGCACACGGTTGCCAGCTGGGCCAAGGCGCGTTTCGGCGACCTGCCGACGGTGCCCGACGCCAATCGGCCGGGCATTGTGCACCGACTCGATCGCGAGACCTCTGGCGTGATGCTCATCGCCAAGAGCCAGCTTGCGTTTGATTCGCTGCGGGCGCAGTTTCGGGACCGCTTGGCGGAGAAGGAGTACCGCTGCATTGTCTACGGCGAGCCGCGCTTTGAGAGCGACTGGATCGATCGTGCAATTGCCAGCGACAAGAAGCACCCGGAGCGCATGACGGTCGTCGACGAGGGCGGCCGCGAGTCGTCAACCTACTATGAGGTTGTCGAGCGCTTCGAGGGGATGGCGCACGTCATGTGCCGGCCCAAGACGGGCCGCACACACCAGATTCGGGTGCACATGACGGCGGTGGGGCACTCGCTGGTCGGCGATCGAGTCTACCGCTCGCGCCGCCGCCAGCACGATCGCGTGCCCGCGGAGGCACCAGACCCCGGCCGTCACTGCCTGCACGCGCGTCGCCTTGTCGTCGAGCATCCGGCCAGCCAGGAGCCGCTCGTGATCGAGTCCTCGCTGCCGCAAGACATCGAATCCCTGCTTGCCTGGCTGCGCGAGAACCGCAGCCCGCCAAAGAAATGAACGACCTCTACGACGCGGACGAAGCGCGCGCGTTCCTGGACGAGTTTGGCGACGCCGGCGCGCCGGTGGCCGAGCGGGTCTATACGTCGCGGCTGCTCGGCCGCGATCCGCGGCTTGTGCTGCATGGTGGCGGCAACACGTCGGTCAAGACCGTGCAGCAAGACCTGCTCGGGCGCGACGTCGAGGTGCTTTGCGTAAAAGGCAGCGGGTGGGACCTCGTCGACATCGAACCACCGGGCCTGCCGGCGTGCCGGCTGGAGCAGCTGCGCGAACTGCGCACGCTCGACTCGCTCCCCGACGAAGGCATGGTGCAGGCCGTGCGCGCCACGCTGCTCGATAGCCGTTCGCCCAACCCGTCGGTCGAGGCGCTGCTGCACGCGTTCTTGCCGCATGCATTCGTCGACCATACCCACGCCAACGCGATCCTGACGCTGACCGACCAGCAGGACCCAGAGCACTTTGTGCGGGCGGCGTTTGGCGATGCGCTCGGTGAGCCGCTCGACGTCGTGGTGCTGCCGTGGATCATGCCCGGCTTCCCGCTCGCGAAGGCCGTGGCCGACGCCTACGAGCGGCATCCTAGCTGCATCGGCGTCGTGCTGGCCAAGCACGGACTGTTCACGTTTGGCGACACGGCGGAGCAAAGCTACCGACGCACGATCGACATCGTCACACGCGCGGAGCGCTACCTTGCGCAGCAGCTCGGTGGTTCCGTCGAGATGCTGTCCCCAGATTTCATCACCGTGCCCGCGCTCGAGCGTGTCGCCAAGATTGCCGAGGTGCTGCCGACGCTGCGCGGAGCGTGTGCCGAGAGTCCATCGCTCGGCGTGTGCACGCGTACGGTCGCCGAGGTCCGCTTGTCGGACGAGATGGCGGCGTTCGGCACGCACGCGGATGCGCGCCGACTCTGCGAGAGCAACCCGATCACTCCGGACCACGTCATCCGGACCAAAGGGCCCTACCTCCACCTGGACGAATCGGAGTGGTCGGACCTTCGCGTCGTCCGCGCGCGGGTCGCGCAGTACGAAGCGGCCTACCGTCGCTACTACGAGGCGAGCGCCTGCGAAATCTCGCCAGACCATATGCACTCGCCCAAGCCGATCGTGTGCGTGCTCGCCGGGCTTGGCTTGGTCGCGCTGCACAACAGCAAAGCGGCTGCCTGCATCGCGGCGGACATCGCCGAGCATTCGCTGCGTGTCAAAGCCGAGGCCGACGCGCTGGGCGGCTTCGTTCCGCTTTCCGACCGGGAGCTGGCCGAGATGGAATACTGGCCGCTCGAGGTCGCCAAGCTCGGCAAGAAGGCGCCAGCACCACTTGCCGGCCGCGTCGCGCTGGTGACCGGAGGAGCTGGTGCGATCGGCCTGGGAATCGCAGAGGTGCTGCTGGAGCACGGCGCGTGTGTCTTTCTGACCGACGTTGACGGCGCCCGGCTTGAGTCGGTCGTCGAGCGTTTGCGCCGCGAACACCGGGCAGGGGGGCGGATCGCCAGCGCGATTGCCGATTTGACCGACGAGCATGCCGTGCGGCGCGTCTTCGAGGCGTGCGCGGTCGCGTTCGGCGGCGTGGACTGCATTGTGCCCAATGCCGGGGTTGCGCTGGTGCGATCGCTGCGCGAGATGCGTGCAGAGGAGTTGCGGCGGGTGCTCGACGTCAACACAACGGCGACCATGCTGGTGCTGCAGCAAGCCGAGCGCGTGCTGCGCGAGCAGGGCACCGGCGGTTCGGTGGTGCTGCAGGCCAGCAAGAACGTGTTTGCGCCAGGGGCATCGTTTGGCGCCTATTCGGCGAGCAAGGCAGCGGCGCTGCAGCTCGGCCGCATTGCGGCGCTCGAGTTCGCCGACATGGGGGTGCGCGTCAATATGATCAATGCCGATGCGGTGTTTGGCGACGACGTCGTGCCGAGCAAGCTGTGGCAGGACGTGGGGCCCGACCGCATGCGCGCGCGCGGTCTCGACGAGGCGGGGCTGCGCAGCTACTACCGCGACCGCTCGCTGCTAAAGGCGACCGTTACGCCGCGCCACGTTGGCGAAGCGGTGGCGTGGTTCGCGCGCGAGCTGACGCCGACAACCGGTGCGGTGCTGCCGATCGACGGTGGTGTCGCGGCGGCGTTCCCGCGATGATCCGCGGCGATCATGGCTTCTGATTCTTCTGCGAGCGAGTCTCCGGCGATCGAGCTGCGGCAGCTGCGCAAGACCTACCGCAAGGGCCGCGAGTCGGTCGTTGCCGTCGACGGCCTCGATCTGCTCGTGCCGCGCGGCGAGGTCTTTGGCCTGCTCGGTCCCAATGGCGCCGGCAAGACGACGACGGTCGAAATCTGCGAAGGCCTGACGGTGCAGGACGAAGGGCTGGTTCGCATCCTCGGTCGCGAATGGCGCGCGGGCGACGACCATGCGATCCGCGAACGCATTGGCGTGTGCCTGCAGGAGACGCGCTTCCACGAGCACAGCAACGTCCAGGAAGTGCTGGAGCTGTTTCGTTCCTGCTTCGAACACGGGCGCTCGGTGGTCGAGGCGCTGGACCTGGTCTCGCTCGGCGAGAAGCGCGGTGCGCGGCAAAAGTCGCTTTCCGGCGGGCAGCGACAGCGGCTTGCGGTGGCGACCGCGCTGCTTGGCGATCCAGAGCTGCTGTTTCTCGACGAGCCGACGACCGGTCTCGATCCGCAGTCGCGACGACAGCTCTGGCAGGTCGTTCGAGACTACCGTGAGCGCGGCGGCACCGTCGTGCTGACGACGCACTACATGGACGAAGCGCAGCAGCTGTGCGACCGCGTGGCGATTGTCGATCGCGGCAAGGTCATCGCGCTCGGCTCGCCGGCGGAGCTGATTCGTTCGCTCGGCGCGGAGCATTTTGTGGTTGTCGACGTGGCGGACGCTGCCCGCGTGCCCTCGGACGAGGTCCTGCTGGCGCTGCCGGATGTCGCCGCCATCGAGCGCCGAGAGCGGCGCATTGAGCTGACCGTGGATTCGGTGCATACCTCACTACCCGCGATGCTGGATCGATTCGAACGCGATGGCTGCGCCATCGAAGGCCTGACGACGCGGCACGCGACCCTCGAAGATGTCTTTGTGCATCTGACCGGTCGGCAGCTACGCGAAAGTGGTGCGGCATGAGATGGCGCGTGGTCAAGGCGGTCACCAAGATCGCGTTCCTCGAGTTTTGGCGGAGCCCGGCGGCCGTGTTCTGGACCTATGGGTTCCCGATCATGATGGCGCTGGTGCTCGGCTTCGCGTTTCGGCCATCGGATCCGCCGCCGGTCCCCGTGGCCGTAGTGGCGTCGGCCGGCGCTACGCCATTCGTTGACAAGCTGGAGCAGAGTGCGCGTCTCGACGTGCGCTTGCTCGACCCCGCGGAAGCCGATCGGGCGCTGGCGCGCGGCCGCGTGGCGCTGTCGCTGCGCTTTGACAAGGACGCGCGTGAGCCGGTTCTGCGCAGCGATCCGACCCGCCCTGAAGCGGAGCTGGCGCGCCTGCTGGTGGAGCGCGCCTTGCGCGCGGATGCGCAGCCGCGTGGTCAGGAACTGCCGAGCAACGACGCGATCCGCACCGAGGACGAAGACCGGCCGGGCGCTCGCTACATCGACTTTTTGATCCCGGGCCTGGTCGGGCTCAACTTGCTCGGCGCCGGCATGTGGGGCGTAGGCTTCAACCTCGTGCAAATGCGGGTGCAAAACCTGCTGCGTCGGATCTTCGTCACGCCGATGAAGCACAGTGAGTTTCTGGCTGGCTATCTGATTGGGCGCTCCATCCTGGTGTTGCCCGAGGCGTTTGCGATCCTGCTGTTCGGCGTGTTCTTGTGGGATGTGCCGCTGCGCGGCAGCTGGCTGGCGCTGTTGATGGTGATCCTGGTCGGCGGCTGGGTCTTTACCGGGATCGGCGTCTTGTGTGCGTCGCGCGCGCGCTCGACCGAGACCATCGGTGGGCTGATGAACGCCGTGCAGCTGCCGATGTGGGTGCTGGGCGGCACGTTCTTCGCCAACGAAAACCTCGAGGGCGTCACGCGCTGGATTGCCGAATGCCTGCCGCTGACGCACGTCAACCGGATGCTGCGCACCGTGGTGCTAGAGCCCGGTGGCTTCGGCGACGTTTGGCTGCCGATGCTCATCTTGGTCTCGATTGGTGCGCTGTGCTTTGGCTTGGCGCTGCGGATCTTCCGTTGGCAGTGAGAGGGGCCAAAAGCGCAGGTTCGGTAGGCGAGACATGCTTGCGACAGGGGTGGCGCTATCCTGCCGCCTGTCCCCGACACGAGGCCCATGCGAACGATTCCGATCCTGCTGGCGAGCGCGCTAGCGACCTTCACTCTCTCGGCCCAAGAGCCAGGCCAGCGCCAAGAGCGAGGCCAGCAATCGGCGCCGCCAAAGCCAGCCGCCGTCGGCGAAGCGGTGCCGAACGCGTCGTTCCCGCAGTTCTTCAACGACGACGGCCGGCAGCAGCTCAGCGACTTCTATGGCGGGCCGCTGCTGATCGAAAAGTGGGGCACGCGTTGACCACCGTGCCTTTCGCGCTCCGTGCCGAGCGCGATCCAGCACGACCTCGAGCTGCGTGAGAAGGGCCTGACGACGATCCTGGTCGAAAGCCAGGGGGCGACGCCGGACGCTCTGGCGCGCTTCTTGTGGCAGCAGTTTCCGACCAACGAATGCCTGTCGTGCGTCAACGTGTGGCTGCCGCTGCCGCGAACGGGAGGCCTGCCGAACGCCTCGCTGGTCTCGGTGGATGGCACGCTGCTGTGGTCGGGCAACCCGCTGCGCGATGCCGCCAAGCTCGACGAACTGATCGCCGAGCAGCTGCAGCTGGTCCGCAAGGGCTGGGGCGCCAGCGCCGACGCGAAGAAGGCGCGGGCGCAGCTCTACGGCCGCAACAAGCTCGACGCGGCGCAGGCCATCGTGCGCGGCATGGCGGACGGCGAAGAGAAGGCCGCGCTGCAGGCGGAAATCGACCGCCGATTCGAGCTGGCCAAAAAGCGCATTGCACAGCTGCAGGAGCGCGGCCACTGGCAGCAGGCTTTCGGCCTCGCCAAGGAGCTGAAGGCGAGCGCGGGGCGCAGCGCGGCTTGGGCGACCGACATCGCAACGCTGATGGCGACGTTCGAATCGGTCCAGGGCAAGGCAGAGCTCGCGGCCGCCAAGAAGCTCGCCCGGATCGTCAAAACGATGCGCAAAGGCAAGCTCGCCAAGGTCAGCAAGCAGCTGCGCAAGCTCGTCGCCAAGCACGGTGACACGAAGGTCGGCGCAAGGGCAGAGCGCATGCTGTCGGCGTTCTAATGCGCTGTCGGCCGCTGGTGCTCGCCCTGTTCGCGCTCAGCATGCCGCTCGATCTCGTCTTGGACGTTGTGTTGCTGCCGATCGACGTCGCGCTAGCTTTTCGGGCCCGCCAAATCCCCGGTGCGCCAAATCCCCGGTGCTACCAGGCAGCACGATCGCTAGCTTGTTGCGGCCATGCACGTCGTCGTTGCCGAGAAGCCATCCGTTGCCAGAGATCTGGCCAGGGTCCTTGGCGCCAACAAGCGGCTCGATGGCTACATCGAAGGCAACGGCTACCAGATCACCTGGGCGCTAGGCCACCTCGCGACGCTGAAGACGCCGGACGAGTACGATGCGGCACTGAAACGCTGGTCGCTCGATCGGCTGCCGTTTGTGCCGTCGAAGTTCGAGCTCAAGGCCGTCGATGAGGGCGGGGACCGCAAGCAGCAGCTCGACCTCGTCGCCAAGCTGTGCCGAGAGGCGAGCGAGCTGACGTGCGCGACGGATGCGGGGCGCGAGGGCGAGCTGATCTTTCGCTACATCCTCGAATACGCGGGCTGCCCCGAGCGGCCGCACCACCGGCTGTGGCTGAGTTCGCTGACCGAGCAGGCGATCCGCAAGGGCTTTGACACGCTGCGCAGCGGCGCCGACTACGAGAACCTGCACGCGGCGGCGCGCTCGCGGTCGGAGGCGGACTGGATCGTTGGCCTCAACGCGACGCGTGCCTACACGGTTCGCTACGGCGGCGGCAGCGTGCTGTGGAGTCTCGGGCGGGTGCAAACGCCGGTGCTGGCGCTGATCTCGCAGCGCGATGACGAGATCCGCACGTTTGATGCGCGGCCGTTCTGGGAGCTGCGCACCAAGTACCGCAAAGCGCTGTTCCGCTACGCCAAGGACCGCTTCCGCGAGCATGAGCCGGCGGAGGCTCTGCTGCAGCAGATCACCGGTAAGGATCTGCGGATCGACCGGGTCGAGAAGAAGCAGGAGTCGATGCCGTCGCCGTTTCTCTACGACCTGACGCAGCTGCAGCGTGACATGAACCTGCGGCACGGGATGTCGGCGCAAAAGACGCTGCAGGTTGCCCAAGATCTCTACGAAAAAAAGGTGCTGACCTATCCGCGAACCGACAGTCGGCACCTGTCGCTCGACATGGTCGACGGCATTCGCACAACGCTCGGCAAGCTGCGCGCCTGGAACGAACCGGCGCTCAAGCTGCTGTCGGAGTGGGTGCAGGCCGGTCCCGAGGGCACGCGCGGCCCGAAGGCTCGTTCGAAGCGCGTGTTCGACGACAACAAGGTCACCGATCACCATGCCATCGTGCCGACCGGCTCGGTTCCGGCGCTGGTCGGGGAGCAGAAGAAGGTCTTCGATGCGGTGGCGACGCGGCTCGTGCAGGTCTTCATGGGCAACCGCATCCAGGATGTGACGACCGCGCATGCGAGCGTGCAAGTTCTCGCTGGCGCTGCCGCTGGCGGCGAAGACAAAGTGCCGTTCCGCGCGCGCGGCGTGGTCTTGGTCGATCCGGGCTGGAGTGCGCTCGACGCGCTGGCGAGCGGCGGCGTGGCCGCGGCGAAGCCCAAGCCCAAGCGCAAGAAGGCCGGCGACGACATTGACGAGAGCCAAGAGCTGCCGGCATTCGAAGAAGGCGAATCCGGGCCGCACAAGCCGCTGCTGCACGAGGGTAAGACCAAGCCGCCGCGGCCCTACACCGAGAACACGCTGCTGGCAGCGATGGAAACCTGCGGCAAGTGGATCGACGATGACGAACTGCGCCAGGCCATGAAGGGGCGCGGGCTTGGCACGCCGGCGACGCGTGCCTCGATTGTCGAGACGCTGCTGCAGCGCGGCTACGTTCGTCGCGACAAGAAGGCGCTGCGGGTCACCGATCTCGGCCGCTACCTGATTGCGATCATCGCCGACCCGATGCTGAAGTCGCCGGAGCTGACCGGCGAGTGGGAGCACAAGCTCGGCGAAATCGAGCGCGGTGCGCGCCGGCGTGACGACTTCATGCAGGAGATTCGCGAGCGCATCCAGGCGCTGATCGAAACCTGGCTGTCGCCGCGCGTCGAAGCCGGCAATGGCTTTGGCCCGTGTCCGCGCTGCCAAGCCGACGTCATCGAGGGCCGCGAGGCCTACGGCTGCTCGCGCTGGAAAGACGACTGCAAGTTCCGCATGCCGAAGCTCTACCGCTCGGTGCCGCTCGACGGCGAGCGCGTGCGCGAGCTGTGCACGCGCGGCGTTTCGATGCGGCCGGTGCGCATCGAAGAAGAGTCACGCGTGCTGTGCTGCACGGCCGACGGCACAATCATCGACCTCGAAATGCCCAAGCGCGATGCCCAGCGTCGGCGTCCGGCTGCCGGTGGCCGCGGCCGCGGCCGCGGCGGGCCGGGCAAGCGGCGCACGGCTCGCTAGGCGGCTGCTCGCTAGACTGCTGCTCGCTTGGCTGCAGTTTGCGCGGCTACTGTTTGCGCGGCTACTGTTTGCGCGGCTGCAATTTGCTACGGCTGCTTGCTGAGCCGCAGCACCGGGTAAAACTTGTCCGTCTGCGCTTCGAAGAAGTTCCAGGACGACAGCGAGTCTTCGCTGTGCGGCTCAAGCAGCGTCGCGGCGAGCCGCGCCAGGCGTTGGTTGCCCGGCACAATGATCGTGCCGAGGGCAAGGTCCAGCGGCTCGGTGGGCAGCCAGGCGCCGTCGAGAACCAGCTCTTGGTGGCCCTGATAGGGGCGTTTGGGCTTGCGCTTCTTGTCGCAGCGAAAGCGCTGCCCGTCGATGCGCTGCGCGCTGCGGATGGCCTCAAACTCGATGCCGTGCCAGCGCAGTCGCTGCACGACTTCGAGCGGCGGCTCGACCACCGCCCAAGCGGCCGGGATGCGCTCGCGTCGGCGCGACTGGAAGCGGCGGAACACGGCCATGGATTCCGGCTCCGCCTTGTCCTGGCGGGCAAAGCGCAGCGGTCGGCCGTTTTCGCCTTCGATGCGCTCGACGGCGCCCACCAGCACGTCGAGCTGCTCGGGCGTTGCGAACGAAGAGTCGCTGCCGAGCCACAGCGGCTGGCCGGTGTTGGGGCGCGTGTCTGCCTTGGCGATTGCCTGCCGCACGTCGTCTTCGTGTTCTACGAGCTGGGTCAGCAGGCCGGTGACGAATGCGTGTGTCGCGGCGATGCGCGTCTTGAAGTCGGCGTAGCTGTAGGCCTCGCTGAGCACCGCGATCCGGTTTCGAAGACCGTAGTAGTTGATGCCATAGCGGCCGCGGTGGTCGTAGGTGTACCAGCCGCGCACGTCCGGAGCCGACGAGGGGGCGCCGCCGCCATCCCAGTCACGGGTGGCAAAGTTGCCGTAGTCGAAGGTCTCGAAGCCATCTTTGCGCAGCGCGAGGCGGTTGCGTTCGAGCAGCGCGCGGCCGCAGGCGTCGATCGCCGGATCGACGTTTGGCGACAGGCTCGGCGCGTAGGTCAGGTGGTAGCCGTGGCGGGAGCCGTTGGTTGTGTGCAGGTCGACGAACAGGTGCGGGTCGATCTCGCGCAGCAGTTTGAGCAGCACGCGGGTTTCCTTGGCGTCGGCTTTGATGAAGTCGCGGTTGAGGTCGAGGTCCTTGCTGTTGGCGCGCTGGCCGACGATGTCGGGCCCGTTTTGGCCGCGGCGGTTGCCGCTCTTCATCGCTTCGTTGCCGTCGATATTGTAGATCGGCAGCATCCAGACGTCGCAGCGCTCGAGCAGCTCTTGATGCTCGCCGCTGGCGAACTCGCGCATCAGCTGCTGCAGCGCCTCTTTGCCCTCGACCTCGCCGGCGTGGATGTTGCCGATGACCAGCGCGCGCAGGCGCTCGGGCTTGGGCTCCTCCGCTGCGGCCGGGAGCGATGCGCGCACGAGCAGCATGGCGCGGCCCTGTTCGCTTTTGCCGGCGATGCGGACCCGCAGCCGGTTGCCCTGCGGCATGGCGATGCAGGCGTTGATGAAGCGTTCGACGTCGGCCGCCGTCGAAGTACGCTGGTGGCCGCTTGCTTCGGGGATGCTGCGCGGCTTGCCGGGATTCTGCGGCTTACTAGGGCTCTGCTGGGCCTGGATCGGCAGGGCCGCCAGCGTGGTGAACGCGGCCAGAGCGAGGCTCGTGAGGGTGCGCATATCCCTGTCGTAGCGGTCGCGGGAGAGCCCGCAAGGAAACCGCCGCGCTTCCTGGTCGCGAGTTCGTCAAGAACGCGCCGCTGCCGCCGCTGATTTCACCGCTTGGCTGGCCCTGCCGCTCGGCTGCCGCTCGGCGGGCGCCCGGCTGGCGTGCTCAGTCGCGCTCGGCGCGGCCGACCTCTCGGCCGCGGCCTTTGCCTTTGCCCTTGCCGGCGCCCTTGGGCGGGGGTGGCAGGAGCTCGGCTGCGGAAAGTTTGCCGTCCGCGTTTTTGTCGAGGCGCTGCAGCATCGGCATGGTCCAGCGGAGCAGGGCTGGATCGAGGCGGCGCAGCACGCTCTCAAACTCTTCCTTGTTGATCGCGGAGTCGGCGTCCGCATCTGCGCCCAGCCAGGGTGACGGCAGCGAATTGTCCGCTGCGGCGGCGTCGAGGCCAGGCAGCGGCAGGATCGGCAGGGCCTGGAACCACGGTGCCAGCTCGGCCTCTTCGACCTTGCCCGAACCGTCGACGTCGCTCTTCAACAGCGTGGTCGTCAGCGACTGCGGCAGGTTGGACTTTTCGAGCAGCTGCTGGATTTCGGCCTGGTTGAGGCCACCGTCGCCGTCGACATCGTGCAGGCGCAGAAACTGCTGCAGTCGCGTGACGGGCTGCGGCGGCGGCTCGGGAGCGACAAATTCGCGCCGGGTGCGCACCCGGAAGGTGCCGCCGTTGGCAATGCTGCTGCGGAAGCGCTGGTCAAACTCGGGCCAGCTGACGAAGCCATCGCGGTTGGTGTCGAACCGCGCGTAGCTTTCGTGGTCGCGCGGCGACGGCACCAGTTCGAAGGCGTCGCTGGTCTCGAAAACGTCGAGCCGGTCGTCGCTGTTGTCATCGCAGGAGCGGAAAAGCTCGCGGCTATGCGAGGCGCTGTAGCTGCCCTGGTAGCTGCGCTCGGCGCGCCCGTCGGAGCCACTGGGATCCTGCGTGCTACCGCCGGCAGACGAGCCGGCGGTCGACCGTACCGGCGACGAAATGCCAGGAAGCTGCACCTGGGCGGGCTCCGGCGAGGGCATCTGCGCGCTCAGCGTCGCCGCAAGGGCTGCGGCTGTAGCTGCGGCGGCGATCGACCTGGCTGCGGCGGTGAACCCTGCAGCGGCTGGTGCGTTTCCCGCAGGCCGCTGCGGGGGCGTCCCTGCGACGGGTTCGAGGAGTGATTCGGGCGTCGATTCTGTCATCGGCTAGGGATCTCTTCGACCCGGCGGACGCGAGACTATAGCGATCGAACGCTGGGATTGGCGCGAAAGCCTGACGGAGCCTCGCCCAGATGCGGACCTTGGCAGCGGGATTTCTGTGGGGGAGGCTTGTCCTGTGCCAGCCACTGCGCTTGCATCTTGGGTCGAGACAGCCCCTTCGAATCCCACCGTTCGCGCCTTTTGCCCATCGGGTTCTCTCGTGGCGCGCGCGGACCGTCCCTCCGAGGTATCCAGAGTGAACGCTCGCAACGCCCTCCTCTCCGTCTTCGCCCTTCTGACGCTGACCTTCGCTTCTTGCGGCACGCTCAACCGTGCTGGCAAGGACCTGATGCTCGGTGTCGGCACGCCTATCCTGATGATCTACGGCGGCGCCACCGACGGCTACCAAACCTCGCTTGAGGTGCGTGATGGTCTCGGCAGCGGATCGCCGGTGCAGGTCGCCGCGTTCCCCTTCACCTTCTTCTACCACGCGCTCGAACACGGCATCTACGGCATCGTGCACTTGGTCGACCTGCCGCTGTGCCTGTTCTACGGTGCCGCCGAGCTGCACCCCTATGGCCCCGAGGTCATGCCGCTCGACATCTACCAAGGCACCTGGTTCGACAACTGGGCCGAAGGCGCGAAGCAAGGCACCGACGCCGAGTCGGGCGAGCTGGTCCCGCAGGCAGAAGGCCAGTAGGGCGGGGCGCTGCGAGCCGGCAGAGCCTGGCTTGCATGATGCCCAAGCCGATGATGCCCATGCCGAATGGCCGGTTCTGTCCCACGGGGCCGAGCTGTCGGGCGTGACGCCCTAGAGGATCGCTGCCGGGCGCGACTATTTCTTGTCGCCCGTGCCGGTCGCCTTGCCGCTGCCCGGCTTGGCTGCTTCGCTGGCCGCTGGCTGCGCGTTCGCACCTTGCGTCAGCAGCCGTTCGCCAATGATCGGAAGGCGCCGCAGGAGCGCGACCACTTCTTCGTCGCTTCTGGAGTCCTTCAACGAACGTTGCAGCTCCATCAGCATCAGGCGAGTTCGTGAGGAGTCTTCGGTGTCGATCCATGCCGACAGGCGTTCGCCCGCGCGGCGGCGCACGGTCGCAGCGTCGTCGACGATCGCGGGCGGCAGCCAGCCTGGGAAGTCCACCTGGCGCATCGCTTCAGCCTGGCTTCGGCGCCCTTCGAGCTCGACGCGCAGAATCGCTCGTGCCAGCCAGTTGGACAGGCGGGCGGCGGACCTCGGATCCCGCGAGGTCGTCGAGCGGCTCGGCTGGCTGCGGGCCTGGCGGTCGCGCAGCAGACGCACACGCTCGGATGCCGTGGGGCCGATCTGGTCGCGCACCCACTCCTGCACCATGCGGGTGGCGGCGCGCAGCGACGGAAGCTCGATTTCGGTGCCCGGGGCGGCCAGCAGATCCTCGATCGGCACGGGCGTTTCGAGTGTCTGCAGGGCGTCCTGGACGCGGCTCGGGGCGTTGCGCGGCACGACGCTTGGCTCCGGCTTGGTGACGCCGAGACGGTCGAGCTCGAGCATGCGGGTGATGGCGAGCCAGCGCTCCGGCTGCTTGCGAGGTGCGCTGCGGCGGATGCGATCGTAGCCCTGCACGGCGCCGCGCGGGTCGAGGTCGAGCACCTCCTTGATCCAGGCTTCGTGCAGCGCGATCGAAGCCGACGAGGTCCGCTTGCGCGGAATCGGGGCTCGCTGGCCCGATTCTTGGCCCGCGAGCGCACCGGCGGACGTCAGCGCCAGCAGCGCCGCGAGTGCCGGCAGGGCGGTGCCAACCGGCGAGAAGCGTCGTCGGCGTGCTGCACGCGCGGCGCTGCGGCTTGGGGTGCTCACAGCTCCTCCAGCAGCTCGGACTCAAATCGATAGCCGAGGCCGTGCACGGTCACGACGTGGATCGGGTTCTCAACGTCGGTCTCCAGCTTTTTGCGCAGCCGCGCGATGTGGTTGTCGACGGTGCGCGTTGTCGGCAGGTGCACGTAGCCCCACACCTTGCGCAGCAAATCCTGCCGGCTGACGACTTCGCCGCGGTGCTCGATGAGCATGCGCAGGATCTCGGCTTCGTAGCGCGAGAGCTGCACTTCGGTGTTGTCACGGGTCACCGTGAAGCGACGCCAGTCGACCACCAGGTTCGGGAACTTCATCACGCCTGCGGCCGTGGCCTTATCGCCTACGCCCGCCTTGGCGCCCGTCTGCGTGCGGCGCAGCACCGCGCGGATACGCGCCAGCAGCTCGCTGAGGCCGAACGGCTTGGTCAGGTAGTCGTCGGCGCCGAGCTCGAGGCCCTGCACCTTGTCGCGATCCTGGCCCTTGGCCGAGATGATGATGATCGGCGTCTCATGGCCCGTTTCGCGCAGGTGCTGCAGAACCTCGAGCCCGGACATTTCGGGCAGCATCAGGTCCAGCAGGACAATGCTCGCCTGGCCTTCGCGCGCTTTGCGCAGGCCCTCGCGCCCATCGGCAGCCACCGAGACCGTGAAGCCTTCGAGTTCGAGGTTGTGCTGGAGACCGGCGCGCAGGTCCGGCTCGTCCTCGATGATGAGGATCTGGGTATCCGTCAGTGTACTCACGAGGTGCGTTCCTTCTTGGTGGGGTCAGCAGGTGTGTCGGCAGGCGTATAAGCGGGCATGCCGGCGGAGGGGGAGGCCGCCGAACGGATGGGCAAGGTCATGCGCATGATCGTGCCGCCGCCCTTGCGCGGCAATGCTACGATGTCGCCGCCGTGCGCGCGGGCGAAGTGTTGCACGATTCCAAGACCGAGTCCGGCCCCGCGGACTTCGCCGCTGTTGCTCGCGCGGTAAAAGCCCTCGAAGACGCTGTCATGCTCGCCGTCGGGAATGCCGCGGCCGAGGTCGCGGACTTCGATGACGGCAAGATCGCCCTGCTTTTCGAGCAGCAGATCGACTTCGTGCTCGTCGTCGCCGTCGCGTCCGTATTTTGCGGCGTTCTCCAGCAGGTTGATGATCGCGCCCTCGAGACCGTCCTTGTCGCAAGGGGCCGTGATGCCGAGCGGCAGGCTGTCGATGAGCACCACGCCTTTGGACATCAGGTGTGGCGCGTAGGCATACGACATCTCGCGCAGCAGTTCGCCGAGATCGTGGTGGGCCGTCGAGTAGGTAAGCGTGCCGGCCTGCTGGCGCGAGAAGTCGAGAATGCGCTGGATCAGCGTTGTCAGTCGCTCCGACTCGCGCGCGATGATGCTGCCGAACTCGCGCGTTTGCTCGCCGTCCCGGGCGCGGCCCATGCCCAGCGTTTCGCCATACATCCGGATCAGGGCAAGCGGCGTCTTGAGCTCGTGGGAGACGCGTGAGACCAGGTCGATCTTCATGTCGGCGAGTTCGGTCTCGCGCGACACCGAACGCCACGACCATAGCGCACCGCAGATCGCTGCGACCAGGAGTGCGATGCCGAGCATGATGCGCGTGGTCCGCGCGGAGTCCGCTTCGGCGACCAGGCGTTTGATGTCCGCCGGATAGGCGCGCAAAACGAGGCCAGACGCTTCGACAAAGGGCGCTTCGAACGATGATGGCGTGTCGTTGGGCTTCGGCAGGATCTCGCCGCCGCCGGCGTGGGCGACCGCCAGCACGTAGTTGCCGTCCCGACGCACGAATGTGTCGAACGCCGGCTGCAGCAGCACGTCGAGGTCGAGGTGCACGGCGACAAAGGCGGCCTGCAGATGGTGCTGCTGCTCCTCGGGCAGCAGGCGCAGCGCGAGCAGCAGGGTGTGGTCGACGAACCGCTCGATGACGCGCTGTTCGGGCCGCTCGGCCGGCGAGCCGCTCGCCTCAAACAGGCTCAGCATGCGGCCGCCCAGCGAGCGCCGCAGCAGCAGCTCGTAGGAGCCGGCAAACTCGCGCGTGCCGGCCCGCTGGTTCTCCTCGAGCAGGAAGCGGTCGACTTCAGGACGCCGTGGGTCGCTCTCCTGAAAGGTCGCCGCCAGCCGTTCGGCGATCGCGCCGGCCAGGCCGTCGGCGACAAAGCTGTGCTCGTCCTCGGCGATCGAGCGCAGCAGGTCGAGGCGGTCTTCGGGGGGGCCGAGATCGGCCATCGCGCTCAGCGCCAGCAGCTGGATCGCGGCCATGTCGGTGCTGCGCCGGAACGAGCCGCGGGTCGAGCCGGACAGCTTCTCGACCTTGAGAAACTGTGCCCTGGCCTCGTTCGTCTTGCCAATCGCGCGCAGCGCGGCCGCGAGCCGGAAGCGCGCGTGGACTTCGGCTTCGAGGTAGTCGCGGCGCCACAGGTGGCTGCCGTCTTCCATGACCGGGTTGGCGCGCGTCAGCGTCTCGGCGAGGTCCGTCAGCAGGTAGATCGCCGCCTGGTATTCGCCGTGGGCGAGCAGCGCTTCCGCCTCGGACAGCTTGGGCATGCGGCGGCCGCGAACGCCGTCCTGTGGTTCGCGGACAAACGGCAGGCTGACGGTAAACGTCGGCAGCGTTGGCGAGACCAGGCCGCCCTGCTCGTCGAGCAGCAGGACGTCAAGGGCGGACGTGATGCCTTCTTCGTTGCGCAGCCGCAGGGCCGTTCGCGTTGGCGAATACTCGGCCAGCAGCTTCTCGGCGGCGCCGAGCGCGCTCGCGACCTGGAGGTCGATGCGCTGCTCGATGTTCTGGCGCGCGCTGTTCAAAAACTGCCGCGCTTCGCGCTCCAGCGAGGCTTCGGCCGACTCGCCGCTGCGGCGCAGCTCGTCCCAGCCGAGCACTGCCAGCAGAGCCAGCGGAACGAGGAACGTGCCGAGGGCCAGCAGGTGGCGGCGGCTGAATCGTTTGGATCGGCTCTGCATGCGCGGGGGCTACCCCACCAAAGCCTAACCTAGTGCCGTGCATCTGGTAGACGGGGTATTCTCCGGGAGGCAAGGGCGCGAGGAGCAGCCATGCCGTGACCGGCGTCTTCGTGCCGGCAGAATGCCCCCGATAACAGAGGCGCGACACTCGGACCGCACAGGCGAGAAGGAACGGGCGCCGCATGGCGACGCGGCCGCCCGTTCGCATGGCCGGATCAGCGGAGCTGGACTTCGATGCCGTCGGTCAGCGACAGCGGCAGGCCCGGGACGGGGCCGACGCAGGTCGTGTTCGGGTCAAACAGGTCGAGGCCCTGGAGGCGCAGCGACGAGCCGACCAGAGCCGGCTGGTTCGGGATGCTGATCGTGCCGTTGCCGGCGAGCACGCCGAGGTCGTAGACGATCGTGCAGCTGCAGCCCGAAACGGGCAGGCCGAGCGGGGCGGTGCTGTAGTTGATCAGCGGGAAGCCGGCGGCGTTGACCATCTCGACTTCGACGTCGGTGCCGAGCAGGCCGCTGCCTTGCACCTGCAGCGACGAGGCGCCGCAGCCTGCGGGGATCCGTGCGAACGTCGAGCCGATGACTCGCACACCGCGGATATCGGTCTCAGGCTGCTCGGTCGTGATCAGCTGTGGCACGGAGTTCGGGCCCGTGTCGATCAGCTGGAACAGCGACGTCGTGAAGCCGTTTGGCTCGGCGGTGAACCAGATTTCGGCGACGCCATTGCGGACCAGGCCCGTCAGGCCGCGCACGCAGTCGGCGCCAAAGCCAGAGATCTGCCACGTGCGGGTCCAGGTGCCAGAGGCAAGTTCCCACTTCTGCACGCCGCCCGCGCAGTTGAAGCCGGTGGTGCCGTTCGAGGCGCTGTCGGCGACGTAGAGGGTGCTCGAGTCGGCAAACCAGAAGTCGTAGGGAGCGCCATCCGAGAAGGTGCCGGCGGTGGGGAAGCCCGGCAGCAGCGTGGTCATTTGACCCGCCATCGTCGGCAGGCCCGTGCCCACTTCGAGCACACCCTGCGACAGCGCGCCGGTCGAAGCCGAGGTGCCGTAGAGCTGGGAGTTGCGGATCCCGATCCAGCGCATGTTGGTCGGGCTGAGCGAGATGTCGGTCGAGGTGCTAGCGCCGAGCGTGGCGTATCGCACCGAACCGTTCGAGCTGTTGCCGACAGTCCAGAAGGCGCTGCCGTCGATCGAAGCTGCACCGCGGAAGCTGCTGCCGTCGTAGGCGTCGGCGAGCTGCGTCGTGGTGTCGACCAAGCCCGTGAGCGTGTCGACGGTCGCGATGATGCGGCGTGTCGTGGTGCCCGACTCCGCGCTTGGGTCGGTGTCGCCGATGGCGCGGTCGTAGCCCGCGACGATCAGGTAGCGGCCGTCGGTCGAAAGGTTGAGGCAGCCTTCCGATGACGAGAAGCCGCGCTGGGAAAACGACGGCGACGCGTTGGTCTGGCTGTTTGGAATCTCGAACGACTGGACGAGGGTGTTGGTCGTCGTGTCCCATTCATCAAGGAACACGGGAGCCGCGGTGGAGCCGAGGGTCAGCGTCGGGTCACCGACGCGGAGCACGACGATGTTGCCAGGAGTGAACACCTGGGCGGCGGCGGTGCTTGCGAAGAGCGCGCCAGCGCAGAACGACAGCAGGGTGGATCGTTGCATGGAGATCGGGGCGTTTGGGAAAGTGTCGGGCGACGTATTGCCGCCACAATGAATGCAGACAGTTTCGCGGACTGTTTGCGAAGACCGATCAGCAAATCGTGAAGGAACCGTGAAGTCGGTTTCCGGTTGGCCGCAGATGTTTGGCGCCGGCCCTGGGGCGTCCCCGCGGCTCCGGGCGCTGCGCTCGAAATCTCGCTCTACGGGATCGCGCCGGCACGCCGTTGCGGCGGCCGTCTTAGCGCTGCGGTTCGAGGACGATCCGTGTCGCCGCCGCCCCGGCGAGACGGTCGGTTCCCGCCAGGCGGAGGACGGCGATACCGCCTGGGTGGCTGCAGGTGGAGGTGCTCGAGCTCGCAAACGTGCACCGCGCGCCACCGTCGGCTGGCTCGACTCGCGCACGCCACGTGCCGTCGGGCAGCGGTAGCTCGAGCTTGAGCGTTTGCCCCGCCGGCAGCGAGGTGGCGAATGCTCCGTCTTCGTTGGGGGTCGCGGTGATCCGTCGCGCGGTGAACCACGCAACGGCTTCGGCGAGCTGCTGCTGCTGCGCGGTATCGATCGCCGGGTCGCCGGTCGGTGGCTGGTGCCGGCGCGTGACCGGCCCGCGCATCGTGAACGCCCCGAACAGCCACGCCGGAACTTCGATGCGGTCGGCCTGCCGGCGGACGCCGGCTCGACCCTCGGTGCGCACCCAAAGCGGCGCCAGGTGCGGCTCGCGCAGCCCCGGCAAGATCTCGGGTGTGCCGAGGTCGAGCAGCACGCAGCGGTAGTGATCGAGAAAGCGCGGATCATCCTCAAATTCACAGGCGCTGACGAACGTTGCCAGCGGCAGTCCGGGTGGCCGAACGAACAGCATCAGGTCCGGCTGCTGCGCAATCGCGTAGTCGCCGTTGCCGCGCATGTGCCCGGGTGGTTTGGGTGTGCCTGCTTTGACGGTGGCGAGCCAATCGGGAAACGGCGTGGTCGCAATCGTTCGGTCGCAGAGACCCAGCAGGTCGAGGGCCGGCAGCTCGCTGTAGTAGGGCAGCGCGCCAGCGGCGTCGACGGCGATCACCGGTCGTTCGGCGCCGCTGCGATCGGCGAACGCCCTGCGCAGTGCTTGGCCAAGCACCCTGCCATGCCACTCCCACACTTCGCCGCGTGCCTCGAGCGTGCGTGGGTGTTGCCGGGTCCGGTAGACGTCGACGCCGGCTGCGACGAGCGCGGCGGTTGTGACCACGACGGCGCCGACCATGCGACGCGCGGCGAATGCGCGCAGCCCGAGCGCGGCGAGCAGGGCGAGCGGCACCATCGCGCCATGCAGCAACCGGAAACCCGGGAAGTGGTCGCCGCCAATGGCGCACAGATACGTGATCCATGCGCCGAGCGGCAGCAGCAGCACCAGCAAGAACGAGCGCGGGCGGCTGCGCAGCAGGATGCCGATGGCGCCGGTCGCGGCGGCGATTGCGAGGCCGGGCATCGCGACGGCTGCGTCGGACACGTAGCGCCAGCCGGGGGCCAGCGAGGCGGGGTCAAATTCGGCTTTGACGTGCGCCGTGTTTGGCACCCATTCGCCGCCGTAGTAGCTCAGTCGAAACGCCAGCTGCACGGCAACGAATACGAGCGAAGGCAGCCCAAACTGGAACGCACAGGCAATGGCGCCTTTGGTGCTCGGGCCGGTCGCACGGTTGAGGGCCATGGCGGCGAGGCCGCTGCCGCAGGTCAACGCCCAAAGCGGACCGTCGGGTCGGGTCCAGCAAAGCAGGGCGAACGGTAGGCCGATCGCCAGCAGTCGTCCGGCACCCCATTGGCGCGGATCGGGATGCACGAACGTTCGGTAGGCAATGGCGCCGAAGCCCCATGCGAGCAGCAGCAGGACGAGCGGGCCTTCGAGGCCGGCGAGCGTCCAAACCGCGAGCGGGGCGGATGCGGCGGCGAGCGTCGGTGCGATGGCGGCAAGCAGGGTGCTGCGAAGATCCGACGGTCGCTGGGCGCGTGCGAGTAGGTAGAGCGCGGCGATCGTTGCGACGGCGCCGATCAGCCGGGCGGCTTCGACGAGTTCGAAGCCAAGGGCGCCGACGCCGGCCACGAGCAGCACCCAGAGCAAGTTGCTGTAGCCCTCGACGAAGCTGTTGGCGCCGTCGGCCGTGTCGGTCCACGTCAGGCCGTGGCCGTTGAGCAACCGGTCGGCGTAGCGCAGCGAGATGAAGGAGTCGTCCGAGAAGAACGGCCACGTGTAGGTCGCTTGGAATGCGAGCAGCAGCACGGCCGGCGCGGCGGCGAGCACCGCATAGTGCCACGAGCCGGTTCGCAGCGGTGCGGCGGCAGGCTCCTTGGGAAACGTGGAGGTCATCGCGGGTAGAGCCGGTGCGCTTTGGTGGACGGCCACCAATCGGCCGGGGCATCTGCGAGGTCGTCCAGCTTGGGCGCACGCCGGTTGGGAGCCTCGCTGCTGTTGCTCTCTGTGGCGCTGCCGTCGACGTAGCGGCGCACGTCTTGGCCGCCGGTCAGGATGTCGATAGGCAGCCGCGTGTGTTCGTATTCGTACGGCGGTTGACGCCAGGCAAAGTCCTCGCCGTGCAGTTCGCGCAGGCCGCGCAGGATCAGCAGCGTCATGCGGTAGGAGCGATAGATCGCCGGCTCAAGGCAGTGCACAAACAGGCCGCGGCATACCTGGCCGCTGTGCTTTTGGAACGTCGGCTCGAAGGCCACCGGGCGCAGCACGCACCCGGCGACGCCGCCGCTGGCGCTCAGCCATTCGCGCAGTTTGTCGCTGTCCAGCCAGGGGGCGCCGAACTGTTCGAATGGCGTGGTCGTGCCGCGCGCTTCGCTGACGTTGGTGCCTTCGAGCAGCACTTGGCCGGGATAGGTCAGCGCGCCTTCGAAGCGCGGCAGGTTGGGAGATGGGGGCACCCAGATGCAGCCGGTGTCCGACCACAGCATGCTGCGATCCCAGCCGCGCATCTCCTGCACGTGCAGGCGGCAGCCGATCTCGAGCACGTCGTTGCAGTATTTGCCGAGCTCGCCGAGGGTCAGCCCGTGACGCATCGGGATGGGCGCCATGCCGACGAAGCTCTGGTAGTCGAGGTCGAGCCGTGCGCCTTCGGCGATGTCGCCGCCGAGTGGGTTGGGGCGATCGAGCACGAGCACGTCGATGCCGCGCGCGGCGCAGGCGCGCATGCACAGGACCAGCGTCCAGACGTAGGTGTAGACGCGGGTGCCGACGTCGAGCAGGTCGATGACGAGCAGGTCGAGCCCCTCAAGCATCTCGTCGGTTGGCTCGCGGCTTTCCGAATAGAGGCTCCAGACCGGTCGGCCGCGGTAGCTGCCGTGGCCGGTCTCGATCATGTTGTCTTGCTCGGTGGACCAAAGCCCATGCTGCGGTCCGAACAGCGTCCGCAGGGTCTCGGGAAACCGTTCGCACAGCGCGTCGGCGCCGTGGCGCAGCGCGCTGGTGACCGAGGCCTGGTTGCTGACGTAGCCAAACGCCTTCGCTTGGCGCAGGATGGGGTGCGGGTCGAGCAGGGCGACATCCAACCCGGTTTGCACAGTTCGTTTGGCGGCAGGCATCGAGCAGCAGCGTAGCGCCGCTTCTGCGATGGGGAAGGCTGCGCCGCGAGTCGTCGAGCCAGCCGCTACTCGTAGAGCAGGAACGGGCGCCGGCGCATGCCGAACAGGCGCAGACCCTGCTGCCAGCGCGCCAGGATCTTGTCGGCGGGATCCCCGTTCAGGATGGCGTCGCAGCTGGACTGGTCCTTGAGCAGCCAGTTGAGCCGGTCGGTTTGCCACGATGCCGCGAACAGCTTGTGCAGGGCGCAGGCGACATGGATGCCGGTGCGCACCGGCTCGAACGTTCGCCAGTCGGTCAGCAGGATGTGCACTCCGCCGCAGCGTTCGCCGCGGTGCTTGCTTGCCGTCGGGGTGAAGTGCACCGGCACGAAGGCGATGCCGGGCAGCTGTTGCTCCGTGAGTTCTGCGGCCAAGGCGCGCGCGTCAATCCACGGGGCGCCGAGGATTTCGAACGGCGTGTCGGTGCCGCGCCCGACCGAGACGTTGGTTCCTTCTACCAGCCCGATGCCGGGATACGTTAGGGCTTGCGACAGGCGCCGCATGTTGGGCGAGGGATCGATCCACGGCAGCCCCGTGTCGTGCCACAGATCCGCTCGCTGCCAGCCCCGACAGCGAACGATGTCGAGGTCGACGGCGAGCCCATTTTCGCCGACGATCATACGCGCGAGTTCGCCGATGGTCATGCCGTGGCGAAGCGGCACCGTGTGTGCTGCGACAAAGTCCCGGTTGTCGGCCGCAAGCACGGGCCCCGCCACGGCGAGTCCGCCAATCGGATTGGGGCGGTCGAGCACGACGAATCGCAGCCCGTGTTGTGCCGCGGCTTCGAGGGCGTTGCGCATCGTCGCGATGTACGTGTAGAAGCGGCAGCCGATGTCTTGGATGTCGAAGACCAGCGTGTCGACGTTGGCCAGCATCGCGTCCGTCGGCGTGCGAGTCTTGCCGTAGAGTGAGAAGACCTTCAGCCCTGTTGCCGCATCTACGGTGTCGCCAACCTTCTCGTCGACGACTCCCTGCCAGCCGTGTTCGGGGGAGAACAACGCCGTCAGCTGCACGTTTTCGGCTGCCGCCAAAACGTCGACGGTGCGGCGGCCGTCCGCGGTTCGGCCGGTGTGGTTGGTGATCAGTCCGACCTTGCGGCCCTGCAGCTGGCGGCAGCCGTCGGCGGCGAGCACGTCGATGCCGGTAGCAACCTTGCTGCGGTTGGGGGCGTCGGTGCGTGCGCTTCCGTCTGCGGCCGCTGGCGTTTGCGCGAGCAGGCGGGGGCCCAAGCTTGCCGTCGCGGCGACGGCGATCGCGATCGCCGCGGTCAGCGCGCTGCGCCAGAGTTTCGTCGCACGGACTGCGTTCATCATCCCGACACGCTACTGGGTTGGCAGCAGGTCGCTAGTGTCGTGCGTCTGGTAGACGACGGGGCCTGATCCGGGATGCGAGGGGCGTTCGTCGCAAGGCGCTGCGACGAATGCATGTTCCGTATTTTCTTCCGAGAAGCCTTCCTGCCGAGGAGCTGCAACGCCGTGACGAGCGTCTGCGCGCCCGCAGGAGGCCCCCGCTATCCGAGCACGACGCTGGACTAGAGCAGGCCGAATTGGTGCAAATGATGCGCGGTGTGGTGGCGCACCAGGCCGATGACCTGCTCTCTTGCGGTGGCGCCATACAGCGGGTGCGGCATCGGGTCGGGGGCTGCCGCCAGCTCGCGTAGCGCGCGGAAAAACTGCGCCCGCTCGGTCGCCAAGTCCAAGCCGCTCTGCTGTGCCGTGCGCAGCGGTTTGAGCGTCTTGAGGTTGCGCGGCGCCGCCTTTGGCGATTTGCGCAGCATGCGTGCCAGCAGCAGTGGGCCGATCATACGGGCGGCGATTCGCACGGCGCGCCCGGTCGCGACGCGTCCGAGACAGAGTTCGACAAAACCGCGGCAGTGGCGAACCATCTGGGCAGCGTCCATGCGACCCCAGTTGGGCAGCGACGCGGGCGTGAGTTCGGCGAAGAGCGCTTCGATCTCGGCCAAAGTTGGCGTGTCCACGGGCAGCGGCAGTCGCGACATGAAACAGCAACGCCGGTGGGGCGTGCGACATTTCGCCGTTCCTGGAGTTGCCGCATCGGATGCCCGCACTCGAGCCGGGAAGAAGCGGCTTGGCTGTTACGTCGAAAACGCGGCGGACTAGCGTCTCTGCCACTACTCACACTTTCGACTCGGAGGTTCGATGCAGACCCGGCACATTGGGGGACGGCAACGGCTCCATGCGGACGAGGCTTCGCGCCTGCTGTCGGGGATTCCACACCTCGACGGCTGTCCCATACTGGGCGGCTGTGTGCTGCTCGATTGCATTGGACGTGGCGGTATGGGCACGGTCTTTCGCGCCTGGCATCTCGACCACGGCCTGGAAGTCGCGGTCAAGATCCTGCACCCCGAGCTGGCGCAGGACGCGCTTTATGTGCAGCGCTTTCGCCGGGAAGCTCGATTGGCGATGCGGATCACGCACCCGTCGATTGTGCGCGTCTTCGAAATCGGGTGCCAGCTGGGCAAGGAGCGTGGGCCGGAGCTGGGCACGAAGCCGGGACCGGGCGCTGACTCAAAAACGGGCGGGCGGGCGCGCCGCCATCGTCAGCAAGGAGACGCGTCGGGCGACCGTAGCAAGAGCGGCTTGGGCGAGTCCCCGCAGGAAGCTCGCGGCGGTGCGCTGCTGCTCGGCGGCAGTCGCGTAGGCGGCGGCGGCCTGCACTTTCTTGTGATGGAGCTGGTGGCGGGGGACTCCCTGCCGGTTCGGGTCGCGGCCGCTGGCGGGCTTGGCGACGCGGCCGCACCGCTGTTCGCGGCGCTCGCCTCGGCGTTGTCGGCGGCGCATGCCTTGGGCATCGTGCACCGCGACGTCAAGCCGGAGAACGTGCTGATTACGCCGGACGGCCGGGTCAAGCTCGCCGATCTTGGACTGGCTCGCTACGCGGTGGACGAGCAGGGGCGCACGCTCGTTGGGCCGACTGCCGCGGTGCTCGGTACGCCGCGCTACATGCCGCCCGAGCAGTGGGACACACCGCTGGTCAAGCCGTCGGCCGATGTCTGGGCGCTGGCGGCTACGTTTTTCTATGCCGCGACGGGGCGCCACGCCGTGCCGCCGGGGCCTCCAGGGCGCATTGCGCACTGGGTCTACGAAAACGACCTGCCGCTGCCGCCGGGCGGCTCAGACGGCTCAGCAGGCTCAGGTGGTTCGGGTCTCGATGGGCCGCTGGCTGCGATCTACCGGCGCTGCGCGCAGCGTGCGGCTGAGGATCGATTTGTCGACGCGCGTGAATTGCTGGCTGCGTTGCAGGATGCCGGCGTGCCGGGCGGCAACGGCTGCGTGCCGGCTCTCGCCAGCGCGCCGCCGGCTGGCTGTGACGATCCTGCTGCGGTGGGGGCCGGCGTACCGTCGCCCGCGCAGCGCGTTCGCTTGCAGCAATTGCTGGCGCAGCAACGCGAGGGGCGCTCGCGCGCGCAGCGTCGTGGCAGTATGGGGCGGCTCGCCTGGCGGCTCCTCTGGCTGGGCACCGGCGCCGTGCTGGCGGTGGCAGGTACAAAGGTCATGGACGGCTTCCAGCTGGCGGATGCCGCCGAGCTTGCGCCCCGCAAAGCGCACTCGGTGCGTTCTGTCGATGGTGCGGTGCAGGACGTCGCCGGGCGGACCGTGAAGAGAGAGCAAGCGGCGGCTCGGCTGCGCGCTGCGTGGCGACAGCGCCTGCTCGCAGCGGTGCCGGAGTGCCTGCGCGCGGTGCGCATTGGCAAGGGGGCTGGGGCAACCATGAGTGTGCTCGTGACGCGCTGCGCGATGCCCGGCAAACGGTCGGGGGCGGGAGCGTGCGCGGATCGAGCTGCTAGCGCGGTCGGTGCGCGCGACGCAAGCGAAGCGACGTGGTTCGTGGCCGCCGGCGATGGTGCGGTTGCCTGCGATGTCGAGTGGCTTGGCGTCGACCTCGGCAGCGCACAGGTGCTTGTGGGTGTCTTGATGACAACCAAGTGTCTCGATGTGCAGGTGCGGCACGAGCGTTTTGGCCTCGTTGAAGCGCGCGTCGCGATTGCGGGCGGCGCGTTGGCGGATGCCGCCATCGTGACTGCGCCGCCGATTCTGGAAAGGCACCGCTGGTCTACGGCTTTGTCGCCTGCGGAAAGTTCGCGGCGGACTGCCGCTGTGCCGCTTGGCTTGGATGGTGCGGCTGTATGCGAGAGCCCGCGGTATCGGGCTGGGCCCGGTGCCGCCTGTACGGTCTTGCCTGGCGACGCTGCTTTCGCAGTCGATGGCGCGGCCGATCACGCAGCGGAAGCCGATCTCAAAGATGGGCCTGCACCAGCGGCTCTCGAGCCAGATACCGGTGACTGCGATCGTCGCTTTGCGGCGGCGGTTCGCGCCCAGGACGCCGTTCGTATGGAGGGCGTCGCGCGCGAACTTGCGCAGCTCGCGCCGCAGGATCCCTGCCACCATCTTCTGCTGGGGCTTGTGCTGTTGGCGAAGCACGACCGCGCCAAGCGCGAAGCCGGGCGTTGCCTGCGCCGATTCGTGCAGGCGGTCCAAGGCGGTGGCGTGGCAGCGGCGGCCCGACTGGAGCGTTTGGGGCTTGCCGCAGCGCTGCGGGACTGTGGGCTCTGCGCCGACGATGCGGAGGATTGGCTGCTAGGAGTGCACACGGTCCGCGACACCTTTCAGCGACGGCTGCGGCTGGCGTTTGTCGGCCACGCCGACGCCCATCGTCGCATGAGCAGCCTGCGTCGCACGATGGCGCGTATCGAAAAGAACATGGCTACGCACGAGCTGCGTCTCGAGCAACGCATCGCGAAACACGACGAAGCGAAGCAGCAGGAGCAGGCTGCGGTGCGCCGCCTGGAAGCGGGGCAGTATCGCCGTGAAGCCGCGCGCTGGGCGCGCTGCGTGCAGGGTCTCGAAAACGTGATCGCCGGCAAGCGCCGCACGCTGGAAGGCTATCGCGCGGATCACGAGGCGTTGCAGCGGGCCTGCGCGCGCATGCAGGCGTTCGCGCTGCGCTAGTGCTAGCACTCGCACTAGTTCGCAAGCGTCCGCGGCGCGGCGAAGCGCTGGGCCAGCATGCCAACGCCGGCGGTCGCGGTCAGGGTGATCAAGCCGCGCCAGGGCCAGCCGATCTGCAGCACCGGCGAGCCGGCCTCGTCGACCCAATAGGGCAGCACGATGCCGCAGCCGATCGTTGCGACAATGCCCGCGGCGAGTCCGATGAGCGACGCGGTAGGGGAACTGCGCTTTCCGAATGCCAGGGCGAACAGCCCGAGGATGACGCCGAGTGCCAGCGACTGGATCGCGAGGACCTGGCCGATGACCGAACCGCCGCCCAGGCCGCTGGTGCCGACCAGGATCTGCAGCCCCGCGAACAGCACGGTGGCGAACTTCGCGGCGCGCAGCGCAAACGGGTCGTCAGGTCGGCGCTTGGTCCAGGGCAGCACGAAGTCGTTCACGAGCGCGGATGCCGACGCCGACAGCGAACTCGACAGCGTCGACATGGCGGCCGAAAACAGCGCGCCGAGGACGATTCCGACGAGCCCTACGGGCAGGTGGTGGACGATGAAGTCGGCGAAGACGCGATCCGTCTTGGCAAACGGCTGATCGGGCGGGTTCTGCTGGTAGAAGGCCCATAGACCCACGCCAAGCAGCAGGAAGATCGCGAACTGGACCAGCACGATGGGGCCGCTCCAGATCAGCGCCTTCTGCGCGTCGCGCTGAGAGCGAGCGCAGAGATAGCGCTGCACGATCAAGTGATCGACGCCGTGGCTGCCGAGCGTGACGACGATGCCGCCGATCAGCCCCGCCCACAGCGTGTAGGGCTGCGCGAGATCCCACTCGGTGACGAAAATGCGTAGGCGATCCTGCACGCCGTCGAGTTCGAGAGCTGCGCCAAAGCCGCCGTCGAGTCGATCATGCAGCACGTAGAACGCGAACAGCGCGCCAAACATGTAGACCACGAACTGGATGGCGTCGGTCCAGACCACGGCCTTGATGCCGCCGAGCACCGTGTAAAAAACCGTCGCGACGCCGAGTGCGACGACCGCCGTCGAGAGATCCCAGCCGAACATGATCTGCAGCACGATGGCTGTCAGATAGAGGCGCAGGCCGTCGCCGAGCGTGCGCGTGATCAGGAACAGCGCGCTGGCGATGGTGCGCACCTGCGGGCCGCTGCGATCGCGGAGCACGTCGTAGGCAGTGAACAGCTTGCCGCGGAAGTAAAGCGGCACGAGCACGGTCGCGGTCAGCACGCGGCCGATGACGTAGCCCATCGGCAGCTGCAGAAACCGCAGGTCGCCCGTGGAGCCCGGCAGGCCGTCGCCGAACGCCAGTCCGGGCACGCTCAGAAACGTGACGGTGCTGGTCTCGGTCGCGACGATGGACAGCAGCAAAACCCACCACGGCAGATCGCGCCCGCCGAGCAGGTAGTCGGATGCGGACTTTTGGCCGCGGCCCATCCAGAGACCAAATGCGATCGTCGCCAACAGGTAGGCGACCAAGAGGAACAGGTCGATTGGGTCGATTGCCATGCGAGATGCGGGCGCGTGGCCATGCGCGCAGCGCAGACCCTGTCCGGTTCTCGCTGGTGATGCAACGTCGCATCGATGCAAGCTCGGCGGCTGGGGGGCTGGGGGAGGGGGCAGGATCGCAGGATGGCAGGATCGCAGGATGGCAGGGCGGCCGGGCTCCGCGAGCGGTGCGCTCATGTCACCGCGGCCTGGTTCCGGGTCTTTCCCCGTTACGGAGGGCTGTCGATGGCGCCTTAGCCCGTGACGCGCATGCCCTTGCGGCGGCGAGTCTGCCTGACCCCTTTCTTTCTTCCCCGGCCCGGAGTCGCATCAAACCGTGCACCGAGCCCAGCCTTCGCCGGCCCAATCCTGTGGCCAGCACTGCTGGATTCTCTGTGCGGGGCGAGCCGAGCCGTCCCCAACGGATTCAGCGTTCGGTCCTGGCGGCCTGGCGGCGCGAGCTGCTCTGTCGATGAGGACAGGGTCGACCGTATTTCGGTGGGGCGGTCTTCGGCGGCTTCGGGCCGACTTTTCCCGTGGATATTTGCGGGGGAGCGTGTCTGGAGGGTCCGACAACGTCGGATTCGCAGTTCGCCGTATGTGCCAAGTCGTTTCTTGGGGTAGGTTTCGGGGCTTAATGTCCGGAAACCGGAGTGTCGCAAAGAATTGTTGTGACACGCGTGGCACGCGTGTCGCCGAGTTGTTTGTCGCCTTCATTCCTCATCGACAATAAATCCAGATGACCAAGCTTCCCGCCTGTCTCCTAGCCGCGGCCTCGACGCTGCCTGCGCAAGGACCTATCTCCGTTCGGCTTCACCCCGGTGCGATCCCCGGCGTGCCCTCCATTGAGTCCGATTGGGTGTCACCGGTGTCGGGCCAAGCTGTCAACATCTATGACCAGAGCGTGCGAATGCAGATTCGTGGGCCCGAAGGCGCATGGGTGCGCCCGGTCTTCGACTTTGAACTGGTGCTGCATCCAGGCGAGACGACCGACCCAAATTTGTCGACTACTCCGACTTGGCTTCGGGCAAACCAGTGGCTACTCAACGACCAAGGGCCGGTCGTTGGCGCCAGCAACTTGTGGGCAGTCAACAACTACGGGACGCCGTTCGTCGGGGTTGATCATCTCGTGCAAAAGCCCCTGAGCATGAATCGATGGCTGACGTTCGGCTTCACGAACGGTGCGCCGCAGCCAAATCCTGCTGGCGCGACCAACTGGCTGCAGCCGATTCTTACGCTGTCAGGTGGCCAAAATAACGTGCTCGAAGAGAACGGACGGGTTTGGACGGCGGAGCCACCGCTTTGGCCTGCTGGTGGCGTCAGCAACACCATGTGGGCGGGAGCGATGGAAGAGGTCGATGGGCCCAACCCCGACATCTTCTCGAGCTACAGTGGTGTTCGCTATGCCCTGTTGGAGCATTGCCTCTTCACGACCGGCAATTTGAATGCTGCAACCGCATTGTTCAACTCGCCGGCTTGGACGCACATGCTCAACGGCAGCCGGTTGCTTCTGGTGATCCAGGTGCTGTCGGCCCGCGTTGAGGTTCCTCCGGCGAACTGGAACGATGACTTCAAGGTCCCGAAGATCTGGGACAACGGGCCACCTCCTGAGGTGTCGATGTCTCCCGGCTCGAAGTTCATGGTGATTCCTCCGCAAGAGCACAACATCGGATACCACCGTCTCGACTCGAGCGAAATGGTTCCCGGTCAGCGCTTCTACTGGTCGGATTCGAACGCTCGTTTCCCATTCTTCGTGCTCTTCCCCATCCGTGTGAACGGCGTGCTGCAGCGTCAAGTGGTCGCCGCTACTTCCGTCGCAAGTCCCACGAAGCCGGGTTTGTACTGCATACCGGTGCCGAGCAACTTCGATCCGAACTCTGACCTGGGTGCGAAGAACGGAACCATGGTGGACTTCCTCAACGTTGCGACGCAGCAGCCGATTCAGTTTCCATAGCCATGAATGAGGGGGCCGGCGATCGATGACGTCGCCGGCCGCGCAGCCCTCAGGGCGTCGCTGGACTTGTCAGATAGAGACGGGCCAGCTCGCGCCGGGCGCTGATCTTCAGCGCTCCAATTGCTTCGCGAGGAAGTTGATCAACGCCTCGTAGCCGGAGGCTGGAGATTCCTTCAAGATCTCTTTGAGTTTGCGCACTGCGACTTGCCCGTCGCTCGCATCCTCGCATCCGAACGCGATTTGCGTCCGGAGCAGCCAGTAGTGAAAGTCCGCGCGTCGTCCGAGGAATCGATTGTTTGCTGTCACGCGGTGCTGGATGTCGAGCAAAGCGACTCGCGCGACTTGAAGCTGTTCAAGGTAGCCTCGGCGAACCACTCGTTCTGCTTCGCGCCGACACGTAATTTGCCACTCGGATGTCCCGGAGGTCGCCCAAAGGTAGGCGACGGCCTGTTGGCTTGTCTCAAGCACAACAGCGACTTCGCTGCTATCAAGTTGTTCGACGAGGTTCCTTGCTTCCTCGATGTCGCCAAGTGTAAGCGCGGCCCGCGCGAGGACGATTGTGATGTCACGAACGGCGGCTTTTGTAGAAGCCTTCTTGAGCGCTTGCCGAGCGTCGATCTGGGTTCTCTCGAGGGCGAGAGTCTCCTCTTCGCTCGGATCTCGTTGCCAAGGAACGAGCATCAGTGGGATTTGCCATACTCGCTGCGATAGCAACGTGACCAACGATTCGTCGCGTTGCTCCACGGTTTTCGCAAGGGCATAGCTGCCGGCGATCAGCTTCTCCGCTTGCTGTCGGTCGCTATCCATCAGATTGAGGGCCGTTTGGATCTGAAGGTACCAATCGTTTGGCCAGCGGTTCAAAGCCCGTTTCAGCAGTTCCTTGGTGCGCTCGGACGGCTTGTCTTCTAGCCAATACAGTGCGTCGAGCACCGTGCCTGCGTCCGCGGGGGACCACTCTTGCCATGGGTGGTCGGCAATCATTGCTTCGACGCGGGGGCCTACATCCTTTTGGTATCGCGGCGCATAGATTGCTTCACGAAGGAGCAGCCGCTGGAGCGTGCGGCGACGGCCAACCGAGCTGGCTTGGCCCTGGAGGAACTTGTAGGCGGTATTGTGGTCGCCCTCGTTCATGACCTGGATCGCGTCTTGTAGCGAGAGTCTGGCGTTGTGTTCGTCTAGTTTGCGGGCACCGTCGATTTGGCTTCGACGTTCGGCAAGCGGGCGCCGCGCGAAACGCATCGCCAATGCAACCATGAGTCGATCGACTGGCGATTGCTGTGCCGCTGGAGCCAGGTTCCAGTCTCCGTTGGGATCCTCAATTGCAGCGATCAGCGCGTTGCGGCCGTCGCTTGGTGGCAGTTTGCGCAGTTGTGTCAGTGCATCTTGGTTGCGCTCCATCAGTGCCAGGGCGAGTGGGCACGCCAGTTCGATTTCCGGGAGCCGGTCGACAGGCAAGGCGCTCCGATCGACATCCATCAGCTTGCTGAGGTAGTTCGGGTCGACGTCCTCCGTCCGACACTGCACTTCGTCGAGCAGTTCTTCGAGCTGCAGGCATGCTGCCAGCATGTTCTCGATTCGCTGGGTATCGGGACCGGGCCCTTCATCGACCATTGCGTTGAGCAGCCCTTCGGCAGTCTCATACATCTTTAGATCGATCTGCTCCTCGACCCGCTGCACCGCTTCCGTCCTTGCCGCTGCGCGCTGCTCCACGTTCCACCACAGAACGCTACCCAGACCGATCGCAACGACGGCGGCCGCGCCGACGGCAAACGAGGCGTTGCGATTGCGCTTCGCGAGCTTCCAGACGCGCGTCGTAACGCCTACCGGACGCGAGAAGATCGGCTCTTGGCGCAGGTAGCGCTCGAGATCCTCGGCCATCTCGAGTGCCGTGACGAAGCGTCGCTCGCGGTCTTTGTCCATCGCGCGCGTGACGATGGTGGCGAGGTCGCGTTCGTTGGTTGGCTGGCCGGGGTCACGTTCGAGGATCTCGTGGATGACCTGGCCGGGGTTCTGTGCTTCGTGCGGCGGCTTGCCCTTGAGCAGCTCGAACAGCGTTGCCCCGAGGGAATAGATGTCGGTCCGGCCGTCCAGCGTGATCGTCGATCCCCCTGAACGGATTTGTTCGGGCGACATGTAGAGCAGCGTGCCGGACACGTGGCCGTCCATGGTGGTGCGCACCACGTCTTGGCCGTCGCGGGCCAAGCCGAAGTCGACGATGCACGGATTGTCGCCGTCCATGACGATGTTCGAGGGCTTGATGTCGCGGTGCACGAT
>JBGCDH010000089.1:0-3332 GCA_045105235.1 Planctomycetota bacterium
TGGCGGTCAAGGTGCACCGCGAGATCGTGCAGCAGCTCTCCGTGCAGCTGCAGGTCACGGATTTGTTCCGCTTCACCACCGTGCGGGCGCTGGCCAAGCACCTGCAGGTCGGCAAGAGCGAGCCGACGGCCGCGCAAAAAGCCATGGAGCGGGCCAAGGGACGGCGCCGCAATCTGCAGCGCCGCACCTGAGTCGTTGTGCGGCGCACCTGCGGGTCCATGAGCCGCATCCCGCTCTTACAGCGGGCGCCAGCGCAGCTGGCGGACGCGGGCGCGGGTTGCGAAGCAGCACAGGCCGAGCGGTCGACAGAGATCCACTTCGGGTCGCAGCGACAGTTCGCGGCCTTCGAGTTCGGCGTGCAAGAACGGCTCGCCGTCGACTTCGACGGCGACCCGCGTTGGCGTGACGCGGACGGCAATGCGGTAGTCGCGGCCGTTTTCGAAGCCCCGCACCGTGCGCGTTTCGTTGCTGGCTGCGTCGGCACCGTCGAGATTGGACAGGCCCGAGACGCTGCCGCCCCAGCCGCCCAGGACCAGCGTCAGGTGCTCGGGATCGCCGCCGCGACACACCGGGAAGGTCAGACCGCAGAAGAAGTCCATGCCTTCCAGGCGAGCTGCGACGACTTCGAGTTCGTAGGTACCGGGTTGGGCATCGTTCGGCGCTAGCTGCGCGTCGGTCCACGTGACCCCGGTCATCGGATTGCCGTAGTCGAGCTCCAGGGCACCGTCGCGGACCTGGACGTCGCCTTCGCCGCCGAAACGGGTCGGCGACATGCCGGTGAGTGACGTGCCATCGAACAGCTCGCGCCAGGCGGCCTGCGGTCTCGGCGTCGGTCCCGCTGCCGGCGCTTGGGCCGAAGGCGAAGGCTTCGGCGTCGGCGTCGGAGCAGAGCAGGCGCCAAGTGCGAGCGCCAGCGCGAGCGAGGCCGTCGCCGGCCAGCGACGCGGAGCGGCAGAGGTGTGGCGATGCATCATTTGCCCGTCAGCACCGGGTTGGTGCTCTGTTTCAGGAAAAGCACGGCCATGGCCGTGCGCTCGATGGCTTCGTCACCCTGCAGTTCGCCGGGCCAATTGCCGTCTTCGAGCTGGCTGAGAACCAGCATCATCGCGCCCTCGAAGTACCAGTCGCGGCCTTGGATCAGCGCGACGCCCGACAGCAGCGCCGCGCGCTCGAGACCGTAGAGATAGTAGTAGAGCCAGCGGCGCTGGCGGATCATCGAGCCGGGGTGATAGCGCACCGTCATGTGCTTCGCGAGCCAGGCGAAGCCGTTGTTGCGGGCCCGTGTTGCGCTGTTCTGCAGCTTGCGCCGGGTCTGCCCTTCGTAGTCGAGCAGGGCGGCTTGGCAGATGGCGAGGCCGGTGATGCCCGCGCAGGTCATGCTGCCCCAGATGCTGTGGTCGGCGCCGTGGTCGCCAGCTTCGTAGTAGCTCCAGCCGTTGGCGCGCGTGCTGAGCTGGGCCACGGTGACCGGAGCATCGGGGTCAAAGTCGAGCCGCGTATGCGTGCGGTAGTCCATCAGCTCGAGCCGGTGCTTGTCGCCGTCTTCCTGCTGCACGTCGAGCAAATGGTTGGCGGCGGCTTCCCACGCGGTGGAAGAAATGTCGACGCCGCATAGGTGTGCGGCGTAGAGACCCAACAGCCCGTACTGCTGCAGGGAGTTGTCGAAACGGCCGCCTTCGACGTAGTTGAAGCGCAGCAGGTAGGCCGAGTCGACGCGCGTATCGACGTTCTTGAGCAGGCGGCCAACCCACTTCTTCATCAGTGCCCGGTCTTCTTCCGGAACCTCGCGCTTGCGCGGTCGATCGATCGTACCCGAGCGCAGCATCGAGATCTCACTGGCTGGCTGGTAGTAGCTTTCGAGCGCCATCAGCGCGTTGCCGAGGGTGTAGGTGTCGACGAGCGTGCGGCCACGCAGCTCTTTCAGGCAGCGCTGCACGACCTCGTTGTCTTTGGGCACGCCGCCTTTGATCAGGGCGAGCAGGCCGAGAGCGAGGCGGCCGGAGTGGTAGCTGCGGTTCGAGCCTTCGCGGTCTTTCTTCAGATTGTTCGTCTTGGCGGGGGAGGCCAGCTGCGCGAGCAGTCTCGCCGTGCCTTTCTCGATGGCGCGTTTGACGAGCAGACGAAAGTCTGTGTCGCGGTTCTCGTGGGTGGCCTGGAGCAGCCAGCGCTCGCGCTGTTCGAGGCCCGCCGCAATCTCTTTGGACTCCCGGCCCTGAAAGATCTGGCCGACCAGCTCGCTTTCGAATTCGGCGACGCGCGCGCCCGTCTCGCGGACTTCGATGCGGCGACGAATCTTGAGGTCGGCAGCGAAGCCGTGGTGCACGAAGCGAAGCACGGCGGATCGTAGAAACGCGGCGCTGTCCTGGCCGCGGGCGGGCTCCGCCAGGGTTTCGAGCTTGGCTGTGATCGTCTGCCAGCCGTCCGGATCGATGGCGCCGGCGCGGCCGCGGATCTTGATGTCGCCGATCTCCCAGATGCGCCGCGCGTCGAGCTGGATGCGGCCGCCTAGCGCGCCGCAGCGCAGGTCGGTGGCGACCCACCATGCGAGCTCGCGCAGGTCCACGGGCCGGTGCATGACGTGCTGCTGCTCTTCGTCGAGCTCGCCCTGCAGCAGCATGGCGGGCGGGCGGTAGGGCCCGAAGAGCTTGCGGGACATCCGGCTTGCCGCGGTTTGTTCGGCGCGCAGGGCTGCATGAAGCTGCTCATCCGTGCGCATGCCTCGCGGCAGCTTGGGGAAGTAGCGGAGCGCTACATCCAGGTACTGGGATCCGCCGATGTTGCTGCAGCGAACCGCGATGGTGTTGTCGCCGCGCCGCCACGCCTTGAGCGCTTTGCCGCGCACGATGTAGCGCCGACCGACGCCGTAGCCGTCGTCGGCCAGCACCAGCTGGCCGTTGAGCCAGACCCGCACGCCGTCATCGTGGTCGATCTCGAACAGCAGCGCTTTGGGGCGCGAGCGACCGAGATCACAGGTGGTGCGCGCGCAGATCGTGGCGCTGGTCCACGCAATGCGGTGGTTGCCGCTGCCGGGCTTGTTGGGCGCAGGGCCAAAGCCGCCGGGGGCCCGCGGCCAGGAGCTGTCGTCGAAGCTCGCGTCGGCAAAGCCGTCGGGCTCGCGGCCATTGGGGCACGCGAAGTAGCGCCATGCATGCGGCGTGGCGGCGTGGCCATCGGCGATGGCCGAGACGGAGCGCAGGCGCGACGGCGGCGGGCGGACTTCGAAGCGCTGGGTCGTGCGCTGGTAGGTGTGCGCGCCGTTTTCGGGTAGGTCCCACCGCAGCTTTTGGGCGGGCAGTTCGCGGAGTGAAGCCAGGGCTGCCAGCAGCAGGATG
>JBGCDH010000090.1:0-7144 GCA_045105235.1 Planctomycetota bacterium
ATGCTGTATGGCTTCACCATGACGACGCAGTGGCTTGACTGGACGCAGCTCGCGACCAGCAACGCGATTGAGTGGAGCATCGCAACCACCGCGCCAAGCATTGACCTGGCGCTCATCGAAGGCACCCCCGGCTACGCGACAGGCAACGCGACCCCCTACATGGGTCACGTGATGCGGTTTGAGTACCCGCAGTAGGCCAACGGCCAGGTCGCGCGTGAAGCACACCGCGAAAGACATCTGCCGGAACAACGCGCTGCCGTGGATCGCGACGGGTTTGGCGGGTGCCTCGGTAATCTGCGGGGGCTGCAGCTATGCCAAAGGGGACGCGCACTCCGAGCCTCAAACGATTTCGCTGCGAGCCGAACCGAATCTCACGCAAAGCAGACCAAGCCTGCCACCATCCTCCGGAGACGCCGAACTCGACGAGCTGCGGCGACTGGCGCTCGAAGCTCCGATCGAAGAGCTGGCGCACAATTGGCTCTACTTCCTGGATTCTTTCGGCAAGAGCTACCGAACGGACGAATATCTCCCAAGTGGGTTGGGTCGATTCGCGCGGCACATCCTCAAGACGCCCAACCTGCCCGAGCGCGCGATGAAGAGGGCGGCAACCCTTCCGTGCATTCGATTTGCGGAGCCGTTCGTTCAAAAGCAGCTCGCGGCCGAACGCATTGCTTTGCAGAACGATCAGTGAGCCAGCCTGCCTAGGCGATTGCGCGAGCGACCGCGGCCAGCCCGACCTTCGCGCCCAGCGCCAGCGACATGAGACAAGCTGCCCCCCTGGCTCCCACAGAATCCCATGATTTCTGTCACGCTTGGGATCTCCCCCACACTCCTTAGGCGTGCGAAACGACACTTCCGAAGCACTGGTCGGCGAACTGCGATGGCTTCGTGACCTTGCCATGGCGCTTGCCCGTGGCGATGCGCAGCTCGCGGACGATCTGGTCCAGGATGGGGCGGTTGCGCTGCTAGAGCAGCGTCTTCCCGTGCGCAGCATTCGTGCCTGGCTGACGACCGTCGTTCAGCGTCGGGCGATGGCGCTGCGAACGAAGAAGTCACGGCAGTCTCCGCTGGATCCGACCGATCTCGCCGACCCAAACGGCCCGGAGACAGACCAGGTCGCGGAGCGCCTCGAGGCACAGCAGCGGCTCAATGCGGCCGTTTTAGCCCTTCCGGAGCCGTATCGCACGGTGGTCGTCGGACACCACCTCGATGACCTCACGCTGGCGGAGCTGGCGCGGCAGCGGGGTGTGTCGGGGGCCACCGTCCGCCAGCAGCACAGGCGTGCACTTGCGATGCTGCGACAGCGGCTTGACGACGACTCTCAGCCTGATGGCCACGGCTGGCGCACGGCGGTTGCACCACTCCTAATCGCGCCAAGCGGCGCCAAGATCGATGGCCTTGCGGCCGGCACCGCGGCCACCACAACCGGGGGACTGATGATCATGAAGAAGCTACTAGCCGTCGCTGCGGCACTCCTTTGCGTCTGGTGGTCATGGCAGCTCCTGTCTCCCGATCCCGCATCGCTCCCTGCAGACCCCACGACAACGGCGAGCGCCGCAGCATCGCACGGCGAACTTCCAGCCGAACCCGCGGCCAACGATGCCGCCGATCCTCATCGAGAAAGCGCTGCGGTGCTCGGCAACACAGCAGCCGAAAGCGACCTCATGCTCACCGTCGCGAGCAGCGGCGGCACCCCAATCGCAGGCGCGGTTGTGCACTGCGGCCCCCAAGGCCAACCCTCGCGCTTCGGCATGACGCATGCTGACGGCACGCTCCAGGTCGCTGGCTGGCAACAGGCAGGCGAAGTTTGGGTCTGGGCACGCAACCGAGCACCGTTTCGCCAACTCCTTCCGACGCTGCAAGGCGAACACTCCGTCGTTCTCCCCGACGGCCCGGTCGTAGAGGGCACCGTCACCGTCGACGGTCAACCGCCAGGCAAAGCGATTGTTCTTACCGTGCATTGGCGAGCCGAAAGCCCGCGGCCGGAGCTTCCACAGGGCTGGGGTCATCTGGGCAACCGATCGCCAACACTCGAAGAGGCGATCGCGTTTGGCACGCCATGGGGCGGCTGGCTGTATCCCAACTACGACTGGCGCGCGATCGCCGTCGTCGAGCCGAGCGGACGCTTCGAGCTCCGCGGCGCGCAGCCCCGGCATCTCAACGAAATCCAAATCGGTTGGCGTGGCTCGGCGCCGCAAGGCCCCTACCGACTCATGGGCCCGGACAACAAACCCATTGCAGCCACCTACAAGGTGCCCACAGGGCACCAGGCGTTGCACATCGACCTGCTCCGGGCGCCGTCGGTGCGGGCCAGACTTGTGTTCCCCGATGGCCGACCCGTCGCCGGTGGCCGCATGCAGCTGCGCACGGTCTTCCATGACGGAAGCCGCAACCACCACGAAGGCGGCCTAACCGACGCGCAAGGCAGAATCGATCGGGCGCTGCTTCCGTCGGAAACCGGTGGCCCTGGCAGCTGGTGGCAACAAGAGCGCGGGCGGGATGCCGAAGGCAGTTTGGCCGAATACCTAGAACTGCGCGTGGCTCACCCCGACGCAGCCCCCACCCCGATGCGCTGGACACGCACGCAGCTCGCGGAGCTAGAACGCGGCCGCATGATCGATCTCGGCACCGTCGTGGTGCAGCCCCTTCACCGCTATGTCGTTCAGATCGTGGATCCGAAAGGCAGCCCCACGGCAGGGATCCAAGCGCTCCTACAAGCAGACCTATCGCAGCCAACCGACGCAAACGGACGCACAACCCTCGAACTCACAGAATCGAAGCTCGACAGCATCTGGGTCGCCGGGCCAGGATGGAGCGCCCAAAAAGCGAAGGCGATCGGCGGCAAAGGCGCAGCCTCCGATCCGCTGCGCCTTCAGTTGACGCATCGCGCGAACCGGCTGGTGATTGCTGTCCCCGACAGCTTTCCATCGGACGGACTGAGCAAGCTGCGCTTCGGCATCGACAGCGAAGGCCCGATCTTTCCGCCCACCCGACACCCAGATCAACAACGCGCCTGGGGCCCGGCCGAATTACACAAGGCCGCAGGTGGGACCGAAGGACTTTCCTGGAGGACTGGCGGCGATCGCTCGCCCCCTCATGTGATGCTGCCCCTCTCCGAATCACGTGAAATCGTCTTGGTCGGTCTTTCGCCAGGTGTGCCAGTCACCGCATGGCTGGAAGATCCTACCCATCAACGACTCGCCGAAGTCTGTTCCATCACACCAGAATGGGGAGAGGAGGCGCGCATTGAGCTGGCAGGAACACCGTCCTTCAGCACGCACCGTGTACGCGTTCTGCTCGACGGCCAACCTGCGCGCAACACTGTTGTCTGCTGCCGCACACCTGGCAACCGCGACCTACAAGTCGACGTAGACGAATCGGGCGAATGCCAGATTCGACTGCACGCCAGCGGCCGTTCGGCTGAGCTGATCGTCGCAGCACCCAGCGCGGTTTTGCAGCGAATGCCGATCCGATTGCTGCCAGGAACTCACAGCATCGACATCACCCTCGAACCGGCTACCCCACTGGCCGTCTGCCTAACCGATCGTGACGGCGCCCCGGTCCGCGCCTCCCTGCGCATCGACTACGCAGCCAGCCACACGCACTTGAGCACAGCAAGACCGTGGGCCATTCGCAAACAGCAGGGCACAGACGCGATCGCGACACGGCACGTGCTCCGCAACGCTCCGGCTGGCTCAGCAGATCTAGCGGTCCTCATTCAGCTCGGGGGACAGACGCTGCGACGCGTCGTGCAGCGGCCGCTTGACGGCACCGATGCGCAGCTTTCGCTGCCGCGACCTCAGACGATCCACTTGCGCTTACCGGACGGCACCATCGGGCAGAACATCGACGTCCGCTGGCGCCCCGAAGGCGATGCAGCCAGCGCAAGCACCACATGCTCGTTTGCATTCGGGCGCGATGGATGGCAACCCGCGACCGTCGAACTGCTGCCCGGACGCTACGACTTCACTCTTCACCGGCAGTATGACTCCACGGTCTCCGCGCAGGGCAAGGCCGAGGTTGACGCGGACTGCAAAGAACTCCGGCTCGACGTCGCGCTTCCGGCGATGGACTGGTAGGGCTGATCCTGCCTGCAAGAGCCGTTTCGGCGGCAGCAGCAAGCACGCCTGCCCGTGAATTGAACGCGTAAGGTGTAGCGATATGGCTGGGTGATTCGCGATCTGGCGGAACCGTGGCCTGCTACCGGACGCCCGCGACTCACATGACGCACACCTTTTCCACCGTTCGATGCCTCGCGCTTTTTGCGGCCATTGCGATGGCTGTCGCAATGGCTATGCCGGCCGCCACTGCCGCATCCCCACAAGGGCCCGGCGGCAGCAAAGTAGCGCACGTCTTTGTTCTCGCCGGGCAGTCCAACATGGAAGGCGTTGGCCGCGTATCCGAACATCCGGCGGCAGCTCGCGTGGCTGCGAACGGCTTCCTTTTCCACAGTCGCTCGGTTGGAGTTCGTGGGCAAGACAACAAGTGGCTGC
The DNA here is from genome assembly GCA_045105235.1 of Planctomycetota bacterium. Classification (GTDB taxonomy): domain Bacteria; phylum Planctomycetota; class UBA1135; order UBA1135; family UBA2386. The sequence goes on from JBGCDH010000090.1 coordinate 4,494, forward strand.
CGCTGTGCCCGGCGGGATGGCAAGGGATACCTGGCGGTAGCTTTGGGGTCGAGATGGCCCTCGGCCCCGACCTTGCGAGGCAGACCGGGCAGCCGATCTACCTGATCAAGCACGCGGTTGGCGGCACGTCGTTGGCGCGCGGCTGGGATCCGATAGGTGGCAAACAATACGCGGCGCTCGATGCATTGATGCAGAGGGCTTTTGCTGGGCTGCGCGCACAGGGTCTGAAGCCGGTTGTTCGCGGCATCTTTTGGCAACAAGGCGAGGCGGACGCCAAGGATGTGGACCAAGCACATGCCTATGCATCCAGGCTCGAGAACTTGGTGGTGCGCCTGCGAGCCCGACTGGTTGCGCTCGGCGTTTGCGCGACACCGACGGCAGCGCGCTTTGTGTTGGGGCAGGTGCTGCCGAAGGCTGAGCCCGCAAACAAGAAACATGCTCGCTACCCCTATCGCAGTGTTGTCCGCGCTGCACAGATGCGCCTTCCGGAGGCGTTGCGCAACGTGGCATGCGTGGCGACCAACGCGGAATACACGACGCATGCCGACGATCGCGACGGGTATCGCGATGGCGACACGGTGCATTTTGATGGCGCCGGGCTGCTCAAGCTCGGGCACGCGATGGCGGAGGCGTATCAAAGCGCAGGCCGCGATGACGCGGCGATGGCCCAGGGAGCGATGGCGCAAGGCGCGATGACGCAGGAAGCAGTGGCCCAGGAACACGTGCAGGATCAGAGCCCGCAGCGCGGGGCAGACGCAGCGACGCTGCGCGTCATCAGCTACAACACGTTCTATATTTTCAACAAGAGCACGCAGATCGTCGCTGCGAGTCGCTGGCTCGGCCACCGAGCGCCCGACATCGTCGCGCTGCAGGAGTTGACCAACACCACAGCGGACAAGCTGCGCGAGATGGCCGCTGGATGGCGGCACGAGCACTCTGCGCTACTGAAGGAAAGCGGCTTTTCTGTCGGGATCACGAGTCGCCTGCCGATCGAGGTGCTGGATCGCCTCACTGGCCCCGAGCTTCATCATGGCTGTCTGCATGTGCGGATCGACGGGGTGCACATTTTTGTTGTGCACCTCTCGCCGTTTGAATGGCGCAAGCGAACGACGGAATCCGCGCATATCCTCAAGTGCGTCAAGCCTTTGCTTGAGCAAGGCAAAGAGGTGCTCGTGCTCGGCGACTTCAATGCCAGCAGCGCAGCCGACCAAGAGCTCCTGCTGGCGCAACCGAAGCTGCTCGCACGCCTGCAGGACAGTGATGCCAAGCACGGCCACATCGAGAACCTTCGCGACCAGCGGATCGACTACTCCGTCATGAGCCAGTTCTTTGCAGCCGGCTTACACGACGTAGCGCTCCCGTATTTGGAGCAGGCGCGCGATCGGCGTTGGACGTTTCCGACCGGCCTGCTTGGCACAGAATCGCGAACGCCTCCCGCACACGGGCGACGGATCGACTTTGTGCTCGGCAGCGCGAGGCTTGCAGAACGGACGGTGCATGCATCGGTCGCGCGTAGAGGCGCGGTAAACCGGGTGTCGGATCACTATCCGGTGGTGGTCGAGTTTCGACGGGGGATGTAGCAGTACGCAGTACCGCACCTCCATCTCCGCTTGCATCGAAAGCGAGCACAACAATCCCTACTTGCGCCGACAAGAAACATGACGCGACGGCCCTGCCTGCAAAGCAGCAGAAGAAATTGCTGCCGCTGATTGCGGAGTCTTGCCCGGGGGCCATTTTGGCGAAACAATGACAGCAGCGGGCTCGTCCCTGCTCTCCTCTCGAACTTGCCACACGACCTGCACCCATGCGCCTCGATCCAATCTTCCTCGTAGCTCCCGCCCCGAAGCCACCGCAGATGATTCGGCGCCGTGCGTTCATGCTGGCTGGAGTGGCGTTCGCATTTGGCGCGGCGGCGGGCGGCGCCTGCGGCTACGGACTTGGCGTTCGGCGCAGTGATGCTGGCGCGAACGATGGCGAAAAGGACGCTGGGCAGCCAAAGAACACGCCCAAGACAAGCGGATCGACGATGCCGGAGTCGACCGGGAATGCGGAGCTTGACGAGCTGCGCCGGCTTGCGGTGGTTGCGCCGATCGAGGAGCTTTTCACACGCTGGCGTCCATTTCTGGACCTACTAAGTACGCGCTACTTCGACGATCCCGTGCTTTGGGGAGGCGCCAAACGCCTCGGAGAATACCTAATCACGAGTGAGCCTCATGCCGATCGCAGACTCGCATCGCGCTGGCTAACACAGGTCATTGAGCAATCTTCGACCGAGCTCGCCAGCGACCTCCAATCACTCATTCCAGGCCTACGGAGCGTTCGTTGACGCAAGACCCTGGAGTACTGACCGGCCCGCCCGCTGCGCAAGAGGGAGCGACAATCACTGTCGAAGTCTCTGGTGGCCCCAGCTCCATCCAGGTTGCAACTGGGGGGCAAAACGAAGTCTCCTACCCGGTGGGGCCTGACGGCCTTACCTCTTTCCCAGCACCACCCGGCTTTTCTGGATTGCTATCCGTGTCGATAGGTGACGGTCTCGAGCGGAGATACATCTTCATCGAAATCATCTCCACCGGCCCCTAGCGCCCGCCCCCTACAGCCCGACGGAACCAACGCACTCTCCCCGACGTCCAACACGCACCCCGACTTCCATG
>JBGCDH010000091.1:0-5368 GCA_045105235.1 Planctomycetota bacterium
CCGCCAGGTCATGCTGCTGCTGCGTCGCCCGCCGGGTCGTGAGGCCTTCCCGGGTGACGTCTTCAACCTGCACTCGCGCCTGCTCGAGCGCGCGGCCAAGCTGTCGGACGCCAAGGGCGGCGGTTCGATGACGGCGCTGCCGGTGGTCGAGACGCAGGAAGGCGACGTGTCGGCCTACATTCCGACCAACGTGATCTCGATCACCGATGGTCAGATCTTCGCCGAGTCGTCGCTGTTCAACGCGGGCCAGCGCCCGGCCGTCAACGCAGGCATCTCGGTGTCGCGTGTGGGTGGTGCCGCGCAGATCCCGGCGATGAAGAAGAACGCGGGTGGCCTGCGCATCCAGCTGGCGCAGTTCCGCGAGCTTGCGGCGTTCGCCCAGTTTGGCAGCGACTTGGACAAGGCCACGCAGGATGCCATCACGCGCGGCCAGCGCATGACCGAGATCCTCAAGCAGGCCGAGTATGAGCCGATGGCGGTCGAGGAGCAGATCGTGGTGATCTACGCCGGCACGTCGGGTGCTCTTGACGAAGTCCCGAACGAGCGCGTCAGTGACTTCGAGAAGAAGTACATCGCCTTCTGCCGCGCCAACCACGGCGACGTGCTCGCCTCGATCCGCGACCACAAGAAGTGGACCGACGAGATCAAGTCGAAGTGCGACGAGATGGCCAAGACGTTCAAGGCAGAGTTCCTGGCGTAGCGTCCGCAGCGACGTTGTCGAGCACGCGGGATACACCGTCCCGCTTGCTAGCACCGTCCAGCTTCCCTGCTAAGCACCGAATCGAAGTCTGAACCATGGCGAACCTCAAGGAACTACGCGGCCGCATCAAGTCGGTCTCCAGCATTGCGCAGATCACCGGCGCGATGGAGATGGTCGCGTCGATGAAGCTGCGCAAGGTGCAGGCCAAGGCCCAAGGCTTTGCGCCCTACACAGGCGAGATCCGCGACATGATCCAGCGGATCGCTAGCAAAATTGCCGGCGAAGAAGACGTGCCGCTGTTTACGAAGCGCGACGTCAAGACGGTTGGCATCCTGCTGATCACGTCGGACCGGGGCCTTTGCGGCAGCTACAACAGCAACCTGCTGATGGCGCTCTCGCGCAAGCTCGCGGAGTTCAAGGAGCAGGGCAAGGCCGTCAAGTTCTGGTGCTACGGCCGCAAGGGCTATGCCTGGCTGACGCGTCGCGGCTACGAAGTCGACCGTTTCTTCGTGGAGCCCGCGCTCGACAAGGCCGACTTCCGCGCCGCCAAGATGGTCTCGGACGAGCTCGTCGAGGCCTTCGAGTCCGGCCAGGTCGACGAGATGATGGTGCACAGCACCCGCTTCCTGTCGATGGCCAAGTTTGTGCCGACACACTCGCAGTTCTTGCCGATCGAGACGATCGGCGTGGGCGAAGAGGCTGCCGCAGCCAAGAGCATCGAACTCGATTTCCTGATCGAGCCGGACGCCGCAACGGTCTTCAACGACCTGATGCCGCGCTACCTCGAGACGGTGGTCTACGACTCGATGCTGCAGTCGCTGACCAGCGAACACGCATCCCGACGCATGGCGATGAAGGGGGCGACCGACGCCGCCGGTCGCATGCAGAAGGACCTCAAGAAGATCTACAACCGCGCACGTCAGGAGAGCATCACCAAGGAGTTGCTCGACATCGTGGGTGGAGCGAGTGCTGTTAGCTAAGACCGCTTAGCTCACGGCGCCGCGACGGCCGCTGCGAAGCACACCTCGCAGGGTCGCAAAGACTGAATAACCAATCCGACCGCATACCAAGACTGACGCAGACTGAGGACAACTGAAGTGACTACCGCAACGCAAGTTCAAGGCCAGATCCTGCAGGTGTTCGGCCCCGTGGTGGACGTGCAGTTCCCCGAGGGCCACATGCCCAATCTCTACAACGCGATCACGGTCGTGGACAAGGAGCGTGGGCTGGACCTGGTTCTCGAGGTTGCGCAGCAGCTTGGCAACTCGACCGCGCGCTGCGTTGCGATGTCGTCTACGGACGGCATGAGCCGCGGTATGCCGGCCAACGACACGGGCGCTGCGATCTCGGTGCCGGTGGGCAGCGTGACGACGGGCCGCCTGTTCGACACGCTCGGCCGCGCCCTCGAGGTCGGCGTGGCGCACCCGCGCACCGGCGAAAAGATGCCCGAGGTCGATCGCAGCAACACGCTGCCGATCCACCGTGCGGCTCCGACCTACGACGAGCAGGAAGCGATCACCGAGGTCTTCGAGACCGGCATCAAGGTGGTCGACCTGCTTTGCCCGTTCGCGAAGGGCGGCAAGATCGGCCTGTTCGGCGGTGCTGGCGTCGGCAAGACGGTGCTCATCCAGGAGCTGATCCGCATCACGGCGGTTGAGAAGGGTGGCTTCTCGGTCTTCTGTGGCGTTGGCGAGCGCACCCGTGAGGGCAACGACCTCTGGCTGGAGATGGCCGAGTCGGAATACACCGACGCCAACGGCAACAAGTCGTCGGTGCTCGACAACGCCGTCCTCGTGTTCGGCCAGATGAACGAGCCGCCCGGCGCGCGTCTGCGCGTGGCGCTGACCGGCCTGACGATGGCGGAGTACTTCCGCGATCAAGAAGGCAAGGACGTGCTGCTGTTCGTCGACAACGTCTTCCGCTTTGTGCAGGCTGGCTCGGAAGTGTCGGCACTGCTCGGTCGCCTGCCGTCCGCGGTGGGCTACCAGCCGACCATGGCGTCCGAAATGGGTGCCCTGCAGGAGCGCATCACGTCGACCAAGAAGGGGTCGGTCACGTCGATGCAGGCCGTCTACGTGCCTGCTGACGACATCACCGACCCGGCGCCGGTTGCGACGTTTGCTCACCTCGACTCGACCATCATCCTCGAGCGTCAGATCGCCGAACTCGGCATCTACCCGGCCGTGGACCCGCTGAAGTCGACGTCGAAGATGCTTAGCCCCGCCATCGTCGGCGAAGAGCACTACAACGTCGCCCGTGAGGTGCAGCGCACGCTGCAGCGCTACCAGGACCTGCGCGACATCATTGCCATCCTGGGCATCGAAGAGCTGAGCGAAGAGGACAAGCTGGTGGTCGCGCGCGCGCGCCGCATCCAGCGCTTCCTGTCGCAGCCCTTCTTCGTGGCAGAAGCCTTCACCGGCGCACCCGGCAAGTTCGTCAAGCGCGAAGACACCGTGCGTTCCTTCAAGGAGATCCTCGAAGGCAAGCACGATGAGCTGTCGGAGTCGGCGTTCTACATGTGCGGCGGCATCGACGAAGTCGTCGCCCGCTCGAACAAGGACTGATCGGTCCAGCGCCCAAGCGGCACCTCGAAACCCTAGCTACGAACGCTCCAAGCCATGGCTGAACTGCACCTGCGCATCGTCACTCCGGACCGCACGATCATCGATCGCAAGGTCTCGTCGGTGTCGTTCCTCGGCACGGACGGGCGCTACGGCGTGCTGCCCAATCACGCGCCGCTGATGACCGGCATTGCCGAAGCTGGCTACCTGATGATCCAGGAGACGGACGGCAAGTCGCACGACCTGTTTGTCAGCGACGGCTTTGCCCAGGTGCAAAACAACGTCCTGACGCTGGTGTGCGAAGCGGGTGAGTATGCGCGCGAGATCGACATGGAGCGCGTCAAGGCCAAGGAAGCTGAAGCGCGTGAGAAGCTCGCGAACCTCGACAAGAAGAGCGCCGACTTCCTCAAGGCGGAAGCTTCGCTGCGCAAGGCCCTGGCTCGCGAGCAGCTGTCTCGCCGCAGTTCGGGGACCGGCAGCATTGGCTAGCAGCCGCGACGAGACCCCCGCGCCTGCGCGCCGCGGCGGCAAGCTCGGTCGGGCCTAGCGCGCATCTGCAGACCCACGGGTTCTCCCTAGCGCGAACTGCTTCAAGCGGCGCCGCGCTCTCCGGCAATGAGACCTACGTCTTAGGGTGCATCTACCCGTCTGCTCGTGGCGATAGGGCTGGAACAGTGCACGCATTCGGCTGAAGGTCACGGATGACCGATGCGAATGATGCATGGGAAAAAGGGGAGAGGCGGGGACGATGCGGATTCAAACGCGGTTGCTGATTGCGGCCGGCACAACCATCACGTTTATCTTGGCGATCAGTGCGTGGGTCACGCACGGCAAGATGCAAGACATGGCGCTTGACGAGTCGGTTCAGCGATCTTCGGCGGTCGTGGGGGCCGCGGGGCGAGCTTTTGACCACGTTGCCGACCTCGGGGATACCGGCGTCATCGAGTTTGACAAGCTGCTCGAAGAGTCGCGCCTGTTGATGACGGAGAAGGGGGTTGCCCACCGGGACACGCCGGCATTTGGCGCCATTCCGTTTGTGGCCGGGCTCGCCGCTGCTCAGGGCGCGGCGGAAGAAGCGCAGCTGGACCTGGGCGTCACGGCGCGCGATGCCCGCAACCCCGAATACGACCCCGATACCGACGCAGCGGCCGGTGCGTTCCGCGGCAAGCTGCTCGATGATTTGACCCGTCAGGTTGAGAACGGCGAAGACGATTTCATCTGGCGCGTCGACGAAGAGAACGACCAGCTGGTTTTCCAGAAGGCGATTCTGCTCTCGCGCAGCTGCTTGACCTGTCACGGCGATCCCGCCAACTCGCCAACCGGCGACGGCCACGACGCACTGGGCTTCCCGATGGAGAACTGGCACGCCGGCGACGTCCACGGCGCGTTCGAGGTGCGCACGCCGCTGGCGCCGATCCGCGCCAGCGCACGTGCGGGCTCCCTGCTCATTATTGGCGTGGGCGCGGTGGTCGGCCTGCTCGGCTTCATCGGTCTGGCCTTTGTGATGCGACGTGGAGTGGCGCAGCCGATCGAACGCGCGATCCAGCAGCTTCGCGACGGCGAGCACAACCTGAACACGCGGCTCGATGCGAGCAGCGACGACGAACTCGGCCAGCTCGCAACCTACTGCAATCAGTTTTTCGACGAGGCCCAGCAGCTGGTCCGCGGCGTGGCCGACCGGGTCGATCACGTTCGCCGCACGGTCGATCGCGTCGAGGATGTGGCGCGTGAAACCAGCACGACAGCCAGCAATTCCGGCCAGCAGGCGGCCGAGGCTTCGAGTGCGTCGCGGGACCTTTCGGGTGCGCTGGCGCAGATTGGATCGAGCAGCCAGGAAGTCACCAAGGCCTTCGGCGGCATTGCCGCTTCGATCGAAGAGCTCACGGCCAGCATCGGGGAGATCTCCGGAGCAGCCGACAGCTCGGCCGATACGGCCCAGCAGGCCGAACAGCTGGCGGACTCCGGCAGCAAAGCGATCTCGGGCCTCGGCCAAGCGGCCGATGAGATTGGACGTGTGGTCGAGACCATCCAGGACATCGCCGAGCAAACCAACCTGCTGGCGCTGAATGCGACCATCGAAGCGGCTCGCGCCGGGGAGGCGGGCAAG
>JBGCDH010000092.1:0-22176 GCA_045105235.1 Planctomycetota bacterium
AGGTCATCGACATCGCCGCCCACCCATCTAGCGCGTTCTCGGGTCCGCGCGGGTTCATTCGATAGACCAACTCGCCAGTCACCTGATTCAAAACGGCCTTTGGATTACCAATAGCCGGCAAGATTGGCAGCAATGAGTTCCCTTCGTCGAAACCATCGAGGACCAGCGGCACGCTCGCCCCGGCTTCGAAATCCAACCGCGCCTGGAGCTTCGCAACGGTCGGATGAATAATGCCCGAAATTAGGGCAGGTGTGTCGACCAAGCCGGGCAAACCCGGAGCCTTGGCGGCCAAGGGGCGCGTTGCCAATGGACCCGCGCCGTAGTCGACGACAAAGTGCATTTGCTCCCCAGCGAACATCCCGCGCACAGGCCGGGTGTATGACACACCCTGAGCGCTAACGGAAGGTGCCAGGCAAGCGGACAGACAGAAATATATATGAAGTGATTTCATGATACACCTTGAAGGATGCAGGAACAGAAGCGGCGAGTGTCCGCGTGCTTGTATGACACGAACTTTATTGGGTAACGATTAACCACGCTTGGCGAGATCGATGGCTTGCGCCCGAACAACCTCAGAAAGCAATTCAACTTGAAGCTCATTAAGAGGTCCCTTGAGCAGGAGCGGAATCTGCCGGAGATGCCACACTTCGACGGGACTCTCCCGCCAAACTTCGAGCAACTCAGTAAGCAGATCGGGAGTCGAATCCACAAAAATGTCGCACGCAACCTCCGCGAACTCACGAGCCTTTCCGCGCTGCCGGAGACGTCGAAAACCACTTCGAGCACGCTCCGCAAACGCAATGCGGGTGTCCTCATCTTCGGCGGAAAGCGAGCGACAGTATGCTAGCAATGCCTCGGCACGAACCTGGCGGCGATCTGCGAACAGACTCTTCGGAAACGGCGTTGCGGCTAGTGTCGCCTCGGCGTCACTCACACGCGATTGAGCCAACTGAATCTCGAACAAAGACATATGCGCCGTTATCGACTTTGGCTGGAGCCGCAGCGCATCGTTGAGTAGTCGCTCAGCTTCATCGAGCCTCCTCAGCTCGGCACATGTATTTCCGACAAGGACCGCGAGCGCGCCGTCGACCGGGGCCATCCCGAGGCCTTCCCGTGCGGACTCAAACGCCTCAACCAATCGACGCCCCTGAACGAGAAGGTTGCCGCGCACGTGACACAGAATGGCGGAATCCCCCAACTTGCCACGAAGCCCCTCGACTCGATCGAGCAAGGCACGACTGGACTCCGCGCGATCTTGGGGCTGCATCCCACCGATTCGCAACATCTCCGCCACGGCCATCAGACTCGCAAGACCATCCGCCCCCGCGCCGGCATGATCAAAGAGAGTCACAACCCACGCCGGAGTTGGCTCCAGCGCACGCAGTGCACTCACACCACATGCCAAGCGATCCGCGAGTGCTTCGTATTCAGGCGCAGAGCGGGACCTCAGCGCTCGATCCGGCAACCGTCCTTCCCGAAGAGCCGCCGCTGCTTCCACGCAATACTCTGCCCCCCCGAGCGCGGCAAGGCGATCCATATCCGCAGCAGCCGCCTCGAACTCGCCAGCATCGCTGCGAAGCAAGTACCGCAAAGCCAAGGACGTCTCCGGGTTCACGCCCAGGGCGACCATTCGATCAAGACGCTCACGCACCCCGGAATCCGACGTCACGGCACTCGACTCCCGGTAGGAGGGAGGAGCCACCAACAAGGCTGGCGGCACCTGACGAAACAGCTCGGACCATTCGGCCTCCATTTCCACTCGCTCCGCAACCTCCGCTTGCTGCACGCGGTCCTGCCAAACCCACCAACCAACACCAGCCGCACTCAACAGCGCAACCGCAGCCATACCGCGCACGAACGGCGATCGGACCATTCGCCGCGACCACACAGCGACTCGCGACACACGACGAGCCTTGACTGGACGAAAATCCAGCCACGCCAGCAGGTCTTCACGCAAATCCATCGCACTCGGATACCGGCGCCCCAGATCGCGGGCCATGCCCATTTCGAGAACCGCAACCAGGTCGCGCGGAAGCCCCAATCGCCGCGTATCAGCCGGCCGTGGATCGCTACGAAGAAGCTGCGAAAGCACCTGTTGCGGCGCCCCAGAATACGGCGCAGCCCCAGTCAACAGATGATAGAGCGTCGCACTCAGTCCATAAACATCGGTGCGCCGATCGTGCTCGCGACCGACATCCAGCTGCTCCGGCGCCATGAACGCAGGCGTCCCCAAAGGCGACCCGTCAGCCCCAACAGTTAGGTGCGACCCCATCGAAACGATGCCGAAATCCAGGACAACGACACGCCCGTCGTGCTCGACAAATAGGTTGGACGGCTTGACGTCACGATGGACAACCCCAGCCGAGTGCGCTGCATGCAGCCCAGCGGCCGCCTCTGCGGCCCACCGAACCACCTGGCGAATGTCACTATCCGAACTCACCGCGCCATCACCCAGAGAATTACGGAACTCCTCCAAGCGCTCTCGCGCCGACAGCTCCCGCTGCGACGAAGGGTCAAACTCCTCACCCGTTTCGGCCAACACCTGCGCTGCGGATTTGCCACGCAGCAACTCCATCACCAAGAAGGCGCGACCGTCCGGCGCTTGGCCTCGGTCGTACAGCGTCACCACATTGCGATGGCGGATGCCCGCGAGAACCTCACCTTCGCGCGCCAATCTTTGATCGAGCTTCTCACCGACAACAAGCTCGGGCCGCAGAATCTTGACTGCCACATGCCGATGCAGCTCGCGATCCAGCGCACGATAGACAACCCCCATTGCACCCGAGCCAACCCTCTCCTCGACGAGATAACGCCGCTGAAGAAGAACGCCAGCCATCGGATCCGGCGCATCCGCAACCGCCGCACGGTGCATTGTGGGCAAATGGCCGAGCCGCGACAGCGCCGCCTGAAAGCTGTCCGACAAGTGGGGATGCTGCGCGCACAGGGCCGCAACGTCGATCGACTCACCGGCGTCAATGGCCTCCAGCGCTGCCGCCAGCATGTCCGCCAACCGATCTTCGTCACGCGGGTCGCTCACGACTGCGCTCCGCGACGAAGTTCTAGGCGAGCCAGCAAACGCGCCTGGATCGAGCGAAACATCTTGCGCGCGGAATCGGCCGAGGCGTAGCCAAGCGCATGGGCGAGTCGACCAAACGGTTCGCCGTCCTCAATGCGCCCCCGGAGCAGTGCGCGATCGCGGTCCGGAAAGCTGTCGAGGATCTCCTGCACCAGCTGCACGTCTTCGCGCTGGATCAAGACCGCCTGTGGACTCGGCGCGGAAGAAGGCCCGTCAGTAGAAATATCCGCCTTGCGCCGGCCATCGCGCTGCGCCGCCTCGTGGAAACGCACGGTGTCAACTAGCCGGTTTCGCACCAAACGCGCAAGGTAGGCGACAAACTGCTGATCACTGCTGCCGCGAAAGCCGTCGAAGTCTCGAACGACCCCCAAGAAGACTTCGTGCACAAGGTCGCCCGTACTCAACACGGACGACAACCAGCCGCGGCCGCGGCGGATGTCACGCGCCAGCAGCCGGTGCACACGGTCATGCACCGCCGGATAATGACGTTGGCACAGCTCATCTAGAGCTGCGCGGTCGTTATGACCCTCGGGCCATGGCTGATCGGCAGGGGAAGTCATAGGGAAGTGTCGCCAGGAGCTATGGCGGCGTTCAGACGAAAAGCGGAAGTAGCGAGGCTGAAATTCTCGAAACACCCCAGATCCCGCCGCCACAACAATGCGTAGCGAGCCCCGGCACCTCGAGCATCGAATCTCGTAAGACCATACGACATATGCACCTGCGGCGGAGCGGATACCGGCGCCGCTGCCCACACCGCAGCCGCTCCGACACCGGAGAGAGAGAACCCTAAAAGTCGACGACGAGCTCACCAACCGGGCTCGGCGCAGCGCGCAAGCCGCTGATGGTGCGGCTCGGCCCCGGCTGCCCAGACACACGAACCGTGTAGTCGCCAGGCACAAAGACCTTCGGTCGAAACCGCGTTCCGCGGATCCGCATTGTGTAGACGACGCTCGCGGAGCGCTCCTCGATCACCTGAACCACCGGGTGCTCAAGGCCGGAGATCACCAGCTCCGGCAGCCAGGCGCGCGCCGCCCGCCCATACTGATCGGCCTGCGTCTTCGTCACGGGGAAGCCCTTGTAAGGCTTGGCTCCCGGCGCAGCGGCATCGACGCCACGTGGCCAGACTTCGTAGCGCATCGTCCGAGCCGCCTTGTCAAAGTAGACCAGGCCGTATCCCTCGGCACGCGGTCCCCACACCTGCCCGCTCGTTCCGGACGAAAAGACGCGATCTGGATCCGGATTCACATATGCGAGCATCGTGATCTTGTTTTGAAACCCGTCGAGGTAGTCTCCACACATTGGCAGTGGGCTGCCCTGCAGAGCATTCTGAGAGGCTTCCAGCGGCGCCCAGCGGCGCACGTAGTAGTTGACGATGGACGGCGAAACAAAGGAGACGCCGCTATCGCCGAAATCGTTGACGCCGTGGTGCACCAGCGTTGCCAGATGCTGGTCGCCAGCCAACATGGTCGCAAACCCGCGCCGAATGGCCTGCAGAGCGCGATTGCGACCTGTCTGCGGCCAGCCATTGCTGTCGAGATCTGCATGGAGGCGCTGACCGGGTTTGTCCCGGAGATCGTCCGCCGCAGTCTTGCCCCAGATCCCTGGTCCATGCAGGTGCGCCGCGTTGGCAAACACGGTTTGTGAGAGCACCGCCTTCAGCTCAACGCCCGTCCAGTCCTGCGCCCAGTCATCCAAGAACCGAAGCTGCCGCTCACCTAGCAACACGGCCTCGGGCACGTCCAACCGCCTCGTATCAAACGCCGGGTCTGGATAGTGATCCGAGCGCCCCTTGTGCCCCGCAATGAGGCCACGTGGCCCCGTCTTGAACTTGCGATCTTCGAGGATCGCAAAGCCAAGGCCGCCAAGTCGCATCGACGTGTAGTAGACTCCAATACCGCGCTGCACCGGCGTCGCGTCCGCGGGATCCGGCAGGTGCCAAGTCTGCGCAGCCTGGACCGCATTGACGTAGGACGCAGACCAGTGGTAGCCACCGCTATCGCCCGCGCCATTGTCCGCTTTTTGGCCCGACGCGCCCCAGACGTTGCCTTGCCCGATGTCATGGTCGTCGGGGATGGTGATCGTCGGCCGATCGCGCGTAACTTCACGAAATTGCCGTCCCCACAGTAGCCACGCTTCATAGTGCCGCTTGTGGTCATAGCTTTGGTCGCCGGCGAAGAACAGGAGGTCCGGATCCTGGTAGCGAAGGTTGCGCACAATGTCGGCGCGCGGACCACGATCGTAGTTGCCATTGCAAGACAGTGAGGCGACCGACACCACGTTCTTTTCGATGGGGTCACGACGAACGACGCCCTCGAACCGAGCCCGACCACCCGCCGCCTCGACGCGGTATTCGAAATCGCGCGCCGAATCCCACCCTGCGACACGGAAGTGCGCCAACCACCTCTTTACGTTTTTCTGCGGGTGGCCATAGAGCGTCTCATCTACCGCAACGCTTGCCACACTCCGCCATTCGGACGCGCCATCTGCTTGCGCTCCCCCTGCTCGAGGACGCACAAAGAGCAACACTTCGCGCTCCACCCCGTCGGCAAGGGGATAGAGCTGCGCCGTCATCTTGAGCGTGCCGGCCTGAACGGTATAAAGAGCAAAAGCAATGCACTGGTCAACCGGCGCCGCGGTATCCAGCCAGTTTGTTGGCTCGAACGCCTTCGGCGCGCTGGCCGCCTCCGCAGTAGGATCCTGCGGCGCCGAAGCCGCCGCCTGTAGAGGAGCAACCGACGAGAAGATGCACGCAGCCAGCGACGCCGCTGCGGCCCAATGGAGTTTCACAACGGTCTGCACGCCACCACGTTCGACGGCGCGGGCCCCAAGAGCAAGCTTTCGACGCGCCGGTCAGTTCGCGCGACGCAGACGATCCCGGCTTCGCTGACGCAAGAAGCGCGCGTGCATGTCCTGCAGCACCTCGGGATTGCTCTCCGCCACATTCGCGGCTTCGAGCGGATCTTGCTCTAGATCAAACAGCTGCCAGTCGCCCGCGCTCCCCGGCTCATCCTTGCCATAGCGAACGATCTTCCAGCGCCCGCAACGCAGCGCACGACGGTTGCTCGAAGCGCTCCAGACCCAGTACAGCTCGCGCTCCCGGAGCGAACCCTGCTCCTCTGTGGATCGGCCTGCTACGCCACCGACCCCGCGGATGCCGAGCAGCGAAGAGATGTTGCGTCCGTCCAGCTCTCGATCTTGAACACCGCCCAAAACCGCAAGCAGCGTCGGCATCCAATCTACGATATGGACCGGCATCGACTCATCTTTGGCTGGAATTCGCCCCGGCCATACCGCAAACCCCGGCACGCGGATGCCGCCTTCGTACGTATGCGTTTTGTGACCGCGCATCGCAATCGGCTGGTTGAAGTCCGTCAGCTTTAGGTCGTCTGGGTAGGCGTTGCCGGGCCAGTTGACCTGCGGCCCGTTGTCCGACGAATAGAGAATCAGCGTAGACTCCAACTGCCCGGTCCGACGGAGCGCGTCGACGATCCTGCCGACGGCGTGATCCATGTGGTGCACAGCCGCCAGCAGCAAGCGCTTCTCCGGATCACTCTCTCGCTGGATGAGGCCCTCCGGATCATGGAACCAAACGATCTCATCTTCGTGCCGCCAACGCCCTTTCCTGTCCGGATCCAAAGCCGTCGGCTCATCTACGAAGCGGCCGCGCTCATCCAACGGCGTATGGATGGCGTGAAACGGCACATATAGAAACCACGGCTTGTTTTGACCTGCCCCGGCTTCGATCACGCGCACGGCTTCACGCGCGACCAGGTCGGTCGCGTGCACACCGTTTTCATGATTCTCTAACGGGGCATGGTCGCGGTGCCAGGTTTCCGCAAACGCGCCTTTCCGGTAACGATGGTCATACATGCCGACAGCCCCGGTCAAAGACCCGTAGCTATGCTCAAACCCAAAGTGGTTCGGACCGTGCTCAGGCCGGGAGCCCAAATGCCACTTGCCCACGAGCGCTGTGCGATAGCCAAGCGAGCGAAGCGCGCTCGCAACGGTCACCGTACCAAGCGGCACCGCCAGTGCATTGCTCGCCTGCTGTGCACGAGGACCAAAACGCGAAGGATAGCGACCGGTAAGCAGCGCCACCCGCGTTGGCGTGCACTGCGGCATCACGTAGTGATGTGTAAACCGCGTGCCGCGGGCAGCCAGCGCATCGATGTTCGGCGAGTAGACCGCTTCATTGTGGTAGCCGACATCGCCATAGCCCTGATCATCGGCAAGAAGGATCAGAACGTTGGGGCGCGGCGGCGCACTGCCTGCCAAACCGTCGCCCTGCGCGGCAACCGGACCGACAAAACAGAGCACCACAGCAAAAAGCGCACGACAGCGAAGCGACTGCATGGCGATGAGACTATCATCCACGACCACCCGAACCCTATGCGCATCAAGCCCCCTGCAGCTCCAGCAACGACCGCCTTGCTCGTTGCCCTTGTCTCTTCGTGCAGCAGCGCCCCCACCGCGGGCCAGCCAGTCTCGACGACGCACGAGAGCTCCACGCCCGCGACATCTACGCCCGCGAACCCCACGCCCGCGACCCCCACGCCCGCGACCCCCACGCACAATGCCGCCACGCACAATGCCGCCAGTGGGCACCATACAGGCGAGGCCGCTCCGCCGACTGGCGACGCCACGCTGGACGACATGCGGCGACTCGCAACAACCGCACCGGTCAAGGAGCTGATCGACAAGCGCGACGATTACGTCTCGCACTATCACAAACACTATACGAGTGACGACGTGGTTTGGCGTGGACTGGTGCGCATCGCCGAAGTCGTCGTCGCAGACCCCAACTTCCCGATTCGAAGGATCCAATCGAAATGGCTAGTGCAGATCATGGATCGGGACCCTCTGCGCGAATTGCGATATGGTGCGGTTCTAGAAGCTCTCAGAGACATCGCTGCCACACCTCGGCAAGACGATGCTGCTGCAGGCGGCTTGCGAAAGCCCTCGGGCGACGCGGTGCTCGACGACATGCGTCGGCTCGCCATAGAGGCGCCCATCGAAGAACTCGTGAGCAAGCGGCACGACTTCATCGACCTCTACCAGCGCAGCTATGAAACCGACCGCATCGTGCGACACGGCATAGGTCGAATTGCAAAAGAAACGCTCCGCAACGACTCCGTGCCTGAGCGAGCGATTTTCGCTCGCTGGCTTGCGCAGCTGATCGAGAAGAGTCCGGACTTTGCACCGGCGATCAAAGCTCTCGCGCAGCCGCTGCGAGAGATCCAGTAGAGCTTCGGCCCCAGCGCCAGGCTGCATTCCGTAGGAGCCCGCATCAGCGCACGGCACTCGGCGGGGCATCTTAAGGAAAGTCTTAAGAACGGAGCGCCAGGCGGCGTGACGTTGAGCCGCAGCCCGCGGCATGCGGCATGCAACCGTGCCCAGCGCGCAACCTGCCGCCGCCACCGCCGCGCGCATCCCTACAGCGAAAAGCGACCGGGCGGTGCCCTGCCCCCGCGGGGGCGGGGCGGCAACCCCGCGCGCGAAATTGCATAGCAGAGTCATTGCGCCGACTTGACTGACATTGCGGACCGGGGAGAATCGCAACACCTCGTTTTCGCTGCCCCCCGCCAGGGAGCCAGCGACAACCTCACACCAGGGAAGTCCTCCATGCGCCTCGAGCCCGTCTACCTCCTCGGCCCCAAGAAGAAGCCGCCATCCGTCCCGACACGCCGCGCGTTCATGATCGCGGGCAGCACCTTCATCGCCGGCCTCGGCCTCGGTGGAGCCTGCGGCTATGCGGCTGGCACGTCGGCCTCCGGCACATCCGCAGCCGGCGGGAGCGAGCCATCGCCATCGCCTACAACCGGGTCGAATGGCTCCACGCCTGCCGCTCCGGCGGTCGATGAGGCATTGAAGCCTACGGGCGACGCGATGCTGGACGACATGCGCCGCCTAGCGGTGAAGGCTCCGATTGAGGAGCTGGTGGAGAAGCGGAACGACTTCATCGATGTCTTTCAGCGAAGCTACTCAGACGACCCCGTGGTCTGGCGAGGCCTTGTCCGACTCGCCAACGCCGTAATTGAAGACGAGCAGTTCACGCAACGCCGATTCAGCGCAAGATGGATTGGACAACAAATGGCCGGCGACCCGCAGCGAGAAAAGCGCTACGGCAGCCTCATGCAAGAGCTGCAGGCAATTCGCTGATGCAAGATGGGCAAGGCATTCGAACCGGAGGAGCCGTCGTTCAAGGTGGAACGATGCAACTCGAAGTCGGGCCCAACGAATTCTCCGTCACGGTTAGCTCGGGACTTGGCGGCGTGACGAGCACTCACCACGTAGCTCCCGGAAAAACGGCATCTATTCCAGTTCCCCCGGTACCCCCTGGAACCATCCTTCAAGTAACTGTCGGCAACGGAACCCGCCGCCGCTTCATCTTCGTCGAAGTCATATCCCTAGGCCCCTAACCGAGAGCCGAACCATGCCCAACCTCACTCACACCGCTCTCCCGACGGCAATCCTGCTCGCCGCCGCGTCACTCACGGCCCAAAACTTCGAAGTCGTACCGGCCAACTACGCCAGCGCGGACGCCGGCAGCTTCAACTGGGTGGCGGGCGCCAGCCAAGACGTTCGCCAGCAGACCCTGATTGGCGCATCGCACCTGGGCAACCTTGTCGGCAAGGCCGTGACGGCGCTCGAGCTCCGGCGGAGCTCCAAGGACCTCACGTTCGCCGGCGGCAGCTGCAACATGACCGTGACGCTGTCGATCTCGCCCAACGCGGCCGTCGCGTGCAGCTCGACGCTGGCGAACAACGTCGGCACCTTCCAGCAGCAGGTCTTCAACGGCACCGTGACCTTTCCGACATCGCCAGCCAACAGCGCGAGCGACGTCGGCTGGACCGCCAACAACACCGTGCGCATCCCGTTTACGACGCCGTTCGCCTACACCGGCGGCACGCTGTGTATCGACATCGTGGGCACAACGATCCCCGGTCAGGAAGCCGAGTGGTGGATGGCCGACGCCCGCTGCGAAGACATCCCCGGTGTCGTCAACGACCTCGGCGGCGGCGGCGGCAGCTACGGTGGTCCCAGCAAGAAGTGGAGCTTTGTGACGCCGCGCTCGCTCGTCCCCGGCGGCTACGTGCACATGGAGGCCCGCGGCACGCCGTACGGTCTGGCCATCGCCGCCCTCGGTCCGCGCAGCGCAACCGGCACCCCGCTGTCGCTGCTCGGCTTCAACGCGCCGGCTGGCTGCGAGCTGCACCTCAACTCGCTGGAGCTGCTGTTCCCGCGCGTGTTCGCTCCGGATCCGCACCCGGCGCTCGTGCACCGCGGCGGCGTGGCGACGGCTGATGTCCTGATCCCCGCGATCCCGCAGGCACTGGGCTTCACGATGACCACCCAGTGGTTTGACTGGACCGAAGTCGCCACCAGCAACGCCATCGAGTGGACCATGGCGGCAGCCATCCCGACGCTCGACATGTCGCTGGTCGAAGCAACGCCCGGCGAAGCTACGGGCCATGTCACCAACTTCATTGCGCACGTGATGCGCTTTGAGCACCAGTAGACGCAAGCGACCCTAGGCTGCTGACTGCGGGCAGCCCGGCAGGCAACCGACGGCCGCGCCCGCAATGCGCGGCAGCAAGCCCCCATCGCAACTCGCGATGAGAGAGGCTGCCTGGAGGAGCAGTGCACGCGACGAAAATTTCGCCGCGGACACCCCCCGCCCTACCACTTGAAGGAGTTCAGCCGTTGCGCGCTGCAGCGTGCAGGACCTACCGCGCCACGCGGCCAGCCGCGCCGGCGATGCCGCCTCTCTCGCCAAACAGGAATCCACCATGCTTGCAAGCCGCGCAAAGCGCTCGGCCGCCGCCGTGCTCACGGCAGCATTGTCTTTCCCCAGCATCGCAATCTGCCAGCCGCAGCCACCGGAAGGCCAAGGCATCCGCACCGGCAGCGCCGTCCTGCAGGGCGGCACCATGCGCGTCGAGGTCGGCACCAACGACACGGTGGTCTCCGTCAGCGCTGGCGCGACCGGCGACACCGTCTACCACAGCGTGCCTCCCGGCAAAGTCGTAGACATCCCCGTCCCGCCCGTCGCCCCCGGCACCATCCTCCAAATCACGGTCGGAACAGGCAAACGCCGCCGCTTCATCCTCGTCGAGGTGATCTCGGTCTGATTCCCCGCACGGATCCCCCACACGGATCCCCCAAACCGATTCCCCACACCTTCCGCTCAAAACCCGCTTCAACCAGCCCACCCATCGCCATGCTTCACACCCAACCTCGAACAGGCCTACAGACACTCCCCGCGCTTGCAGCCCTGCTCATCGCCGGCGCAGCGACAGCCCAATCACAGCTCACCGCCCCCGCCACCCACGCCGGCAGCGACGCCGTCAGCTTCAACTGGATCGCCGGCGCCGACGCCGAGGTGCGGCAGCAAACGCTGGTGGGCGCCTCGCACCTGCAGCCGCTGGCAGGCCAGTCCATTCACGCGATCGAGCTGCGCCGCAACGCCAACAGCGAGACCTTTGCCGGCGGAACGTGCCACATGACCGTCACACTGTCGATCGCACCGCACGCCCCCGTCTCATGCTCGTCCACGTTTGCCAACAACGTCGGCAGCCAGCCCATCCAGGTATTCGACGGCAACGTCACCATCCCGACATCGCCACCAAGCGGGCCGACCGCGGGATGGACACCGACAAACACCGTGCGCATCCCGCTGACCACGCCCTACGCCTACACCGGCGGAGTCCTGTGCGTCGATGTCGTCGGCACGCCGATTGCCGGACAGCACGCCAGCTGGTGGATGGCGGACGCATCCTTTGAAGACATCGCCGGACAGACCGTCGATCTTGGCGGCGGCTGCGG
Source organism: Planctomycetota bacterium (assembly GCA_045105235.1). Lineage (GTDB taxonomy): Bacteria > Planctomycetota > UBA1135 > UBA1135 > UBA2386. Next base: position 11,903 of record JBGCDH010000092.1, read on the forward strand.
CACCTACGGAGGCCCATCCAGCAGCTGGAGCTACGTGGCGCCGCGCTCGCTAACGCCCGGCGGCTACGTCCAGATGATCGCTCACGGCCAGCCCGGCGGGCTTGCGTTCGCCATGATTGGCCCAGGCATGGCCACCGGCACGCCGCTCCAGGCACTCGGCTTCCCCGCCCCCAGCAGCTGCTCGCTGCAACTCGGCGCGATCGACCTGATGCTGCCCACGACGTTTGTGCCCGATCCCGAGCCGATGCTCGTGCACCGCGGCGGCCTGGCAACAGTCGAACTCAACGTGCCCGCCATCCCACAGGCGCTCGGATTCTCCATGGCGACGCAGTGGTTCGATTGGAGCCAAGGCGTCACAAGCAACGCCATCGAGTGGACCCTTGCGGCGAGTATTCCGTCGCTCGACATGGCCCTCGTCGAAGGCCATCCGGACGATGCCAAGGGCAACGCCACCAACTTCATCGCGCACGTGATGCGCTTCGAATACCAGTAGCCGACGACCGGCAGCGGAGCGCTGGCAGCGGAGCACCGACAGCGAAGCACCGACAGCCCCGCGCCGCCGCGCCCCTAGGCCTTCGGCGCTCCGTCGCCGAAAACCCCGCCGCCTCAGGCCCGGCCACCCCGAGCCCGACCCACCTGAACCCGAGCACGCAGCCACTCCATCGCGCGCAGCAAATCTTCGGGCTCTTCCCGCGTGTCCACCCACTGCCAGCAGTTCATCCAGCCTCGCTCACGCAGAACCGCCAGCTCCGCCGGATCCGGACCATCGTCAAACCAGACAAAGTCCCCGTCGGCCGGCAACGCCTCGGTGCGCAGCTCACGGTAGCTGGTCGCACGGATCTTGGCCGCCGAGCGCATCACCGACTCGCGGTCGCTCATCTTGGCGTGGCGCACGATGTGGTCGACCGCCGAAGCTGCGCTGCCGCGGCACTGCGCAGCCAGCCAGTAGCAGTCGAACTGCCGCGTCGCATACTGCAAAAACGTCGCGGCATGGTCGGCCAACGCCAGCCGCGTCGGGCGCTCACGATCCGTGCCGAGCAGCACGCCGTCGATATCGAGGAAGACCTTCACGGCCGGCGAGCATACAAGCGCTGCACGCCGAATCGCCAACGCGGCGTCGATCACCCCTGGCACGCCGGGCACCAATAGAGCCGCCGCCCCGCCGCCTCCCTCTTCCGCACCTTCTCCCCGCAGAGGCGACACGGCCTGCCCGCGCGCGAAAACACGTAGTGGCGGTACTGGCTGCGCGTCTCGCCTTCGGCCTTCAGGCGACGCGCATCGTCGAGGTCATTGGTCACGCCGCCGCTTCGGTAGGCGCGCCGCGTGATCGTCACGATCGCATCCGCAAGCGTTGCGATCTGGCCGTCTTCCAGCTGCTTCGGGCGCTGATCGGCATCGAGGTTCGCGACGAACAAAATCTCGCTGCGCAGGTAGTTGCCAAGCCCGCACACCAAGCCCTGGTCGAGCAACAACGCCCCCAGCGAACGCCCTGAGAACCGGCGATCGCGCAGCCGTTCTTCTACCTGCACCCGCGACGTCGAGCCGTCCAGCACGTCGGGCCCAAGCTTCTGCAAAAACGAGTGGCTGGACAGCTCTCCGTCGTGCAGCACCTCGATCTCCGAGGCCGAATACAGCAGGGCCGAGTTCGACTCGGTGTGAACCGCAAACCGCAGCTGCCGCGTCGTTTTGGGCAAGGCGCCGCGCTTGCGCACATACCATTTGCCGTAGAGCTGATTGTGTGAGTAGACGTTGACGCCCCCCTCAAAGCGCGTCAGCAGCGCCTTGCCGCGGGACTCCACCGCCTCGATCGTTCGCCCCGCCAGCTTGTTTGCCCACGGCTGCAAATGCTCAAAGGCGAACCAGACCTCTTCTGCGCGCACACCTTGGAGGACCTTGGCAATGCGGTCCGCTTCGCGGCGGATTTCGGGGCCTTCGGGCACGGATCAGAGCGTGGTGGAGCGGGGATCGGAGCGACGCGCCTGCGTCAGATTTGCACGGCGCGGAGGCCTGGCAGCCTCGATTCGCACCGGAGAACGTACCGGATTCGCCCCAGGCCGGCCCCGTGGCCCTCAGCAGGGCACGCGACGCCGAACGAGGCGATTTCCCCTGCGTGGTGCCGCATCCAGTAGGCACCGGATGACGAACCCCGCGCCGCCACACCTGAGTGGCCCTCGATTCCGGACACCCTGCTCCGCCGAATCCGGGGCGAACGCCAAGCACACCCAAATCATGCGCCTTTCGATTTCGACGCCGTCCATGCTGCTCGCAGCTGCTCTTTCGACCCCCAGCCTGGTTTCCGCACAGGACTTCCAGCTCAACTTCGACAACGGTGTTGGCAGCTGGAGCACGGTCCTCGACGGCGTGATGGGCGGCCTTTCTACCGGCCGCGTCAGCCAGCCGGAGCCGGGCATGCTGCGCTTTACCGGTGACCTGTCGCTGGAGAACAACGGCGGCTTCTCGCAGATGCGCACCGCAGTGCAAGAAGGCTCGCTGGCCGGTGCCGATGGCCTCGTGCTCGACGTCAAGGGCGATGGCCGGACCTACAAGTTCAACCTGCGCGTCAGCAACGTTCGCATGATGGCCGGCGGCTTCGAAACCGACTTCGAAACCAAGGCTGGTGAATGGACCCGGGTCCAACTTCCCTTCGAAGCGTTTGAGCTGTTCACGTTTGGCCGACGCGTTCGCCGCGCGCCCGAGCTCGAGCCGAAGAAGATCGAGTCCCTCGGGGTGACGTTGGCAGACAAGAAGCCCGGCTCCTTTGCCCTCGAGATCCGCTCGATCCGCGCCTACAGCGGCACGGCCGGCGACGGCGGCTCAGCCGCTCGCGGCGCAGGCGACAGCAATGGCGGAGCCGCCGCCGCGGCCTCGGGCAAGGACCTCGTCAGCGTCGCCAAGGCCGCCGGCCTCGACACGCTGCTCGCAGCCGTCACGGCCGCGGGCCTGGAGCTCCCGAAGGAGCCGGTCACGATCCTGGCGCCGACCGACGAGGCCTTCGCCGCGCTGCCAAAGGGCACGCTCGCAGCACTGCTCAAGCCCGAAAACAAGGACCAGCTCAAGACGATCCTGCTGCACCACGTGGTTGCCGGCAGCAACAGCTCGGCCGACGTGCTCAACCGCCGCGCTCTGACCTCGCTCGCCAACCAGCAGCTCGCTATCGACTTCGCGGCGCAGACCATTGCCGGCGCCGGCCTGATCGCGACCGACGTCGCATTCGACGGCGGCACCGTGCACGTCGTCGACAAGGTGCTCATCCCAGAGACCCGCTCGATCGCCCAAGTCGCCGTGCAGAGCAAGCAGCTGCGCACGCTCGTCGCCGCGGTCAAGGCCACCCGCGTGGATCGCCAGCTCGACGACAACGGCCCATGGACGGTCTTTGCCCCCGTGGACAGCGCCTTTGCCAAGCTGCCTGAGGGCGTCGTCGCAGACCTGCTCAAGCGCAGCAACCGCAACAAGCTGACTAGCATCCTCGGCCTCCACGTTGTCCCAGGCCGCATCACGGCGGGCGAGCTGCTGCAAAAGCGACAGTTCACCACGCTGCTCGGCGCACCGATCGAAGCCAAGCTGATCAACCGCAAGCTGACCGTCGGCGGCGCCTCGCTGGTTCAGGCCGACATCGAAGCGAAAAACGGGATCGTTCACTTGATCGACTCCGTCATCACGGCGCCGGCAGGCGGCGGCGACATGGGCAGCGACGGCCGCGACGAAGCGCGCATCGCAGGCCGCAGCAGCGAAGGCAGCACCATCAACGCCAACCAGGAGCTGTTCCGCATCTACGACCTCGCGGTCGAGCGTGGCGCGCCGCTGTTTAACGAAGGCCAGCATGGCGCCTGCGCCGCGGTCTACGAAATCGCGGCGGCATCGCTCCTGCGCCTTGGCCGTGGCCAGCTCGCCAACGAGCTGATCGAAGAGCTGCGCTCGGACTGCGAAAACGCAGCGGAGATCGCCAACGCCCGCTCGCGCGCCTGGGCCTTCCGCCGGGCACTCGACCAGGCCTACCGCACGGCGGAGAAAACCTCTCCAAAGACGGCGGAAAAGGCCAGCGACCGCGGCGGCCTGCGCTCGCGCCGCTAGGCGCTCGAGTCACTAGGCGCTCGGGTCGCGTCGGCACGCTGTCCTAGCGCATCGGCGCGCTAGATCTGTTTGAACACTTTGGCGAGACTCTCGCCAAAGACGTCGATGCGCCACTCACACAAATAGCCAAACGGCGTGCAGCGCACCTCATAGCTGGTTGCGCGCAGCCGCTCGGCCAGCTCGTTGAGCAAGTCCCGCGCAAAGCCCGGACTCGCGCTGTCCGGCCCCAGATGGGTAAACGAGTGCAGCACCACGTTTGTCAGCGAACGCTTGTTGGCGAGCCACTTGACGTGCTTGAGCGACTGCTTGAAGACGCGCTTGCGCGACTCGTCGTCGATCTCGTCCGCCGGCTCCGCATGCGCAAAGACGACGACGCAGTCGCGCACCTCCTCGTCCACGGAGACGTCCGGCACTGGCTCCCCGCCAATCTCATCGACGGTCTTTAGGAAACTGCGCCAGCCAAAGTGCCGCGCCTGAAAGCAAAGCAGGCGCATCGGCTAGCGACGGCGCGGCCGCCAGCTCGCTTCGTGGATCCGCGCTTCGGCATCACGCGGCTTGGCTTCGACGTCCAGAAAGCGCGACGTCGCCTTCTTGCTGTAAAACGTGAACACGTCCAGCAGCCGCGCTCCGTTCTTGCCGGCAACCAGGTCGTGGATGTTGTCGCGCGTTCGCCCGAGCGTCGAGATGCGCCCCGGCAGGACCAGGTCATCGCGGGTCTCGCGGACCTCGAACGACTCGCCCGAATCGATCGCGGGCACGTCCCCGACGAAGTCGTAGTTGCGGATCCGCGCCTCACCATCGACGCCAAAGATGACGCCGTTGTAGTCGAGGTGATCGTGGTGCGCGAAGCCCTTGCCCGGCTTGAGCTTCATGGACACAGCCGACAGCGGAAAGCGTTCGCCGTCTTGACGATGCTCGCGCGCAAACGAGCGCATCGCATCGCGCAGCGGCGCCTTTGGATCGCGCAACCGCGTCAACGCCGCCGCGATCGTCATCAGGTAGGCGTCCTCGTCCTTGCCGTCGCTGGCGACAAGCCGACGCGCGAGCGGAAAGACCTGCTGCAGGAACTCGTCGAAGCCGAGCTCGCCGGACGCGGGCTGCTGCCGCTCTTGCTTCTTCCGCTCGGAGTCCTTCTGAGGCTTTGGCCCCTGGCCACGCGCCGAACCCGCGCCAAACAGCAACGCCGACACGCTCGCCGCCGAAAGCCAAAACAGACGGCGGCGCTCGATCACCACGCCATCCGCGACCTCCACGTTTTCGGGGCCGTCGCCATCCACCTGCTGACGACGAAGGGGATCGATCGACGCCGCACCATCGCGCATGAACCAACTCATGGGCGTATCCTATCGCAACCGACACCAGCGCCACCCCGGGCGTTCGCTTTCCGCCGCCCCGCCGACATGGACAACGAGCCAACAGCACCTTCGGCCGATCGCGAACGCACCGCGCATCGATTCGCAACCGATGGCTACGCGGCGCTCGGCGAGCTTGCACATCCCTGTGAACTCGACCAACTCCGGCAGACTTTCCCGACAGTCGCCGGGGCGACAACGGTCGCCGAACGCGCGGACATCGCGGCAATCGCCTCGCGCCGAGCATTGGAACCGCTGCTCGAACGCTGCCTGCAAGCGGCGCAACGCTGCCAGACAAGGCCGCTGCGGCTTGCATACGCACAGTGGTATGCGAAACCGCCTGGCCAGTCGGCAGCGAGCATTCCATGGCATCAAGACCGGGCGTTTTGGCCGGCATCCCGCCCACACACGACGACGCTGTGGCTTGCGCTAGACCATGCCGACGAACAAAACGGCTGCCTGCGCGTCCTTCCTACATCGCATCTCGCGAACACGATTCGGCCACACCGCATGAACGCAAGCATGCGCAGCTGCGCCATCGACGAGGCGGAGGCCCCACTCACTGTCTCGCTCCAGCTCGAGGCCGGGCATGCGGTGTGCTACCACGAACGCCTCGTGCACAGCTCCGGCGCCAACCAAACGACGCGACCACGCCGCGCCCTCGTGATCGGCTACTACGGCACAGGCTTCGACAAAGCCTCTAACGCGCCAGAGACGCCGCAACGCGCTGGCGCAGCTCCCCCAAGACGTCCGCCGCGAACCACGGGTTCTTCTTGAGCCAGATGTTGTTGCGCGGACTTGGGTGCGGCAGCGGAAACTGTGTGGGTGCGTAGCGCCGCCAGTCCCGGACCAAGTCCGTCAGCTTGGTGCCGCCTGCGTCTAGGTGCCAGCGCGCCGCATACTGACCGATCACAAGGGTGAGTTTGATGCCGGGCAAGCGCGCGAGCAGCTTGCTGCGCCACTCCGGCGCGCACTCGGCGCGCGGCGGTAGGTCGCCGGATTTGCCCGTGCCTGGGTAGCAGAAGCCCATCGGCAGGATGGCGACCTGCGACGCGTCATAGAAAACCTCGCGCGAAACGCCCATCCAGTCGCGCAGCCGTTCGCCGCTCGGGTCATCAAACGGCACCCCGGATTCGTGCACGCGCCGCCCGGGAGCCTGGCCGGCGATCAGGATGCGGGCGCCCTTATTGGCCTGCAGCACCGGGCGCACTCCGTGCTCGAGCGATGCCGCGCAAAGGGTGCAGGCGCGGACCTGCTGGACGAGTGCGGGGAGAGACGTGCTGGCCATGGCTTCGACGCGCCGCCGCACAGCATGCTTCGGCGGAACGGCAGTTTTGCGCGTCGCGCAAGGTCGCACAACGACCGAACGCTTCGCCGGATCGCGTGACTGGCCATGAGGATCGGATTTGGCGCATATCGAGAACAGAATCCGGGAACTCACGGCCTCGGCCGGCACCTTCCACGCATGTCATCTGCTCTGGCAAGCCTCGACCGAGCCGGCGTGATCGCCTCGGTTTTCTGCGCGATCCACTGCGCCGTCGCCCCCATCCTGCTGATTGCGACCCCCATGCTCGGCGGCCTGTGGGTTCACCCGCTGTCCCACCTCGCCATCGCATCGCTGGTTTTGCCGCTGGCGGCGTTCGCGCTGCGCAACGGCTTTCGCACGCACGGCAGACGCTGGGTCCTTGCCATCGGCGGGATCGGGATTGCACTGGTGCTGCTCGGCGCCGTCCTCCCCTACCTGTCCGCCCCAATCGCCGACGGCTGCGAGCATTGCGACGCATGCTGCCCTTCGTTTGTGGTCGACGAAGCGACCGGGGCCGAAACGCTCAACATCCCGCCAGCGAGCATCATCACCCTGATTGGCGGCGCGTTGCTCGTCACCGCGCACTGCGCCAACCTCCGCTGCTGCACTCGCTGCCGCGCCTAGCGTTCTGTCTGATAGACTTTTCCATCATGTTGACTCGCACCCACAAACTATTCGCCCCCCTCGTTCTCCTTGCAGGCCTGGCCTCGTGTGGCGCCGACGCCAACGCGAATGCGAACGCCGGCCCGATCGCAGGCCACTGGGCCCAAGAGACCGGCACCGAAAAGAAGGGCATGACCGTGCAGTTCGATTCCGAGAGCAACAAGGTCATGGTGCATACGGCGCCCGCTGAGGACGGCTCGCACGGGCACGTCAACGGCACCTACACGTTTGACGCGGAGTCCAACGAGGTCAACGTCCAGTGCGCCCTTAACGGCAAGGACAAGAGCGATGCCTGGAAGGGCAAGCTCGATGGCGAGCACCTGTCGCTAACCGGCGGCGACGAGACGCTGAAGTTCCACAAGGGCAGCGACCCGCACGAGCACAAGTAGGACGGTCGCTCAACGATCCGACGCGCGGCTCTGAAGCGTCGCGCCCTGAATCGTCAAGCCAGAGCGCCGCGCTACTCCGCAGCGGCCTCGCCGACCAGCTCCGAATCTTCCTCTTCGCCTTCGGCCAGCCACGGCACGAGGTCGTCCTCAAACTTGGACCAGCCCTCGACGCCGAGCTCCATCTCCGCATCGGTGAGCAAGCACTGATCGAAACGGCGGCACAGCTCGGCCTCGTCGAGGTTCTGGCCAATGACCACGATCTCCTGGCGACGATCACCAAACGGCTCGACCGAGTTGGCTTCGATGTCGCCGCGGACTTCCGGATCTTCGGGCCACCCTTCGCGATCCACGGTCGCCCACCAGGAGCCCGCCCCCGACAGCGAGCATGCGCCGCCAGCCTGGTGCCACATCCCCACGTAGTCGTGGCGCGTCGCAATCCAGGCAAAGCCCTTGCTGCGCAGCGCCCCCGGCCAGTCCTCCTGGATAAACTCGTGGAACCGCTTGGGGTGGAACGGACGGCGCGCGCGGTAGACAAAGCTGCCGATGCCGTATTCGTCCTGCTCGCTCGACTCTTCGCCGCGCATTTCGGCCATCCAGCCCGACATCGACGCCGCGCGATCAAAGTCAAAGCGCCCCGTTGCCAGGATGCTCTTGGGGTCGACGCGCCCATGCTCCGCAACGATCTGCTCGGCGTCCGGGTTGAGCTTGCGCAGCAGCGCCTGCAGCGTGCCGAGTTCTTTCGCGTCGACGCAGTCTGATTTGTTGATCACCAGCACGTCGGCAAACTCCACCTGCTCGATGAGCAGGTCGTCAACCGTGCGATCGTCCTCGTCATCGAGGCCGATGCCGCGCTCGCACAGCTCGTCGGCCTGGCCAAGATCCTGCGGGAACGCGCCGGCATCGACCACCGTGACCATCGTGTCAAGCGCCGCCAGATCCGACAGCCCCTTGCCGTCCTCGTCCGCAAACGTGAACGTCTCGGCCACCGGCATCGGCTCGGAGATTCCGGTCGACTCGATCAGCAGGTAGTCAAAGCGCCCGGCCCGCGCCAGATCCGCCACTTCGCGCAGAAGATCCTCGCGCAGCGTGCAGCAGATGCAGCCGTTGTCCATCTGCACGAGCTTCTCCTCGGTGCGGTGCAGGGCGGCGTTGCCGTCGCGCACCAGCGCCGCGTCGATGTTGACCGTGCTCATGTCGTTGACGATCACGGCGACGCGCAGCCCCTCGCGATTGTCGAGGACGTGCTGCAGCAGCGTCGTCTTGCCCGCGCCCAAAAAGCCGGACAGCACCGTCACAGGCAGGCGCTTTTGCTGCGCCGACTGCGGGTCGTTTGTCGTGGTCATATCGCTCATCCGTTGTTCTCGTCCGCGCCCAGGTTCTCGGCCGCGCTCACGCCGCGCTGACTCAACATATCGACGCGCAGCAAGACGCGCGCCTGCCCCGTCGGATCGGGCGAACGGTGCACCGCACCAAAGTCCTCAGCACCCGGCCAGGCCTCGCCCTTGAGCAGCACGACATCAAACGGCGAGACCTGCTGCACCATCGCCCCAGGCCGCATCAGACCGTTTTCATCATCCGGGAGATCCATGCCCGCACTGCCAAGCCAGCGGCGATCGACATGTTCGTCCGGCAGCCATTCCGTGCCCGGACCGACATACGTCACCAGCATGCGGATCCCGACCCGATCCACGTGAAAACGAGGACACGTCGCGTCATCCGGACTCTCCAGCGACACCATCACCTCGTCCGCGCAAAGCAGCTCCGAGAACATCCCGCACAGCCCAAACACATCCTCCGCCAAAGCCAAAGCCCCATCCGGATCCGCCGCCCGCGCCCCCGCAGGCACCAGATCCATCAAGTCACGCTTGAGATCCAGCCCCGCACTGCGCCCCACGAAACGTGAAGGCGAATAGCGACCAAAGCCACAGTCGTCGCGCGTCAGCAGATCGACAATGCGCGACTCCACCGGCCGCCGCCAAATCGCCACGTGAACCTCCGGGTCGAGGATCGCAGCCAGGTCGACGAGATCGTCGCATTCAACCGCAGCGCGGGAGGCCGCCGGCGTCGCCGGGCGTCCAGGACGGGTAGGAGTCTGTATCGCCACAAAGAACACGTGCCGCTCAGCCCCGCGGAGTTCCGCAAAATCGTGGGGGCTGCAAGGGGCGAGTCACCGACAGAACGTGGCGCCAGCCCCCACGGGCGGCTAGGCTTTTGAGGTCGAATGCTTGCTGGCGCGCGAGGGATCCCAGATATGGGGGCTCGATTGCGAACGGCGACGCGAGCGACCGACCTGACGATGCGCCTCGGCCATCGACAGTTCGCGGGTGTAGTTCAGTGGTAGAACGTCAGCTTCCCAAGCTGAATGTCGTCGGTTCGATCCCGATCACCCGCTCCATTCAACCCCTTGCCGATCGCCACCTTGTGGCGTCCCCTTCTTCGCGAAGGCGCGGCTCTCTAGCGACGGTTACCTGCGCGCGCAGGTTTCATCCGCAA
>JBGCDH010000093.1:0-36985 GCA_045105235.1 Planctomycetota bacterium
TCCGACCGCGCCATCCACCCGGCGTTCGCAGAGGAGTTTGGCCAGGTCTGCAAGCTGCTGCACGAACACTGCCAGCGCGCGCGCGACCAACAGTTGATCCTGGTCGGCGGCGACGTGCACCTCGGCGCCATCAGCGAACTCCGCTGGGACAGCGGCGCAAAGGCCGTGCAGCTGATTTCGAGCGGCATCACGCGCAAACCCGAACGCGGCGTCACCCTGCTGTCGAGCCTCGCCGTTCGCGCCCACCACGCGACGGAGCCAACAACGGACCACGAGCCCCACGCCGACCTGGTCGCAAGCGACGCAGAGCATCCCTTCCTTGGCTGCAACCTCGCCCTGATCGAACTCGAGATGCAGCAGGACGGTCGCTGGTCGACCGACCTCTCGATCCACGGCGTCACCGAGCAGCGCTTTGGCTGCATCGTGCAGCACGCCGTATCGGCGCCTTAGGCGCAGGCGCAGGCCCAGACGCTGCGGAAACGGCCCAAAGTTCTTGCTGGCCTGTGTCTTGCGCAAGCTCGCCCAGCCCGCAGCGCGCCCTGGAATCAGCTTGGTTCAGCGCGACACGGATGGTTTCCCACAAACCCCGTGACACGGCGCCACACCCAACGCCCGGTTCCGTTGATGCGCCAGCTCCTGTTCCTGACACTCTCCGCCGCGGCCTTGCTGTCCGTGCTCCCCGCAGAACTCACGGCGCAGTGCCAACGACAGTTCGAGATCGGGGACCGGCTGGCCGGCATCCGCGGCCGGGTAAATGACGTGGTCGCATGGGACCCTGACGGCAGCGGCCCGCTTCCGGAGCAAATCGTTGCGGCCGGCAGCTTCGTCCATGCGGGCAGCATTCCTGTCCGCAACATCGCCGCGTGGGATCCGGTGAGCGACACGTGGTCGGATATGGATGGCGGATCTTCCTCCTCGCTCGGGAAGCTGACCGTCTCTCCGTCGGGAGACCTGCTCGTTCGGGGTGGATTTACAAGCTCCACGGGCGCCCCGATCACGGGCCTGGCACGCTGGGACGGCGCCACATGGAGCCCCTACACCTCCCCGCTTCCGACGCCTACGTCCATCGACGCGACCGCATTTCTGCCAAACGGCGACATCGTCGTGGCCGGCCGTGCGCAGGTCTTCGGCCAACCCAACGTATATGCCTGGGACGGAACCACCTGGCGGGACCTCGGCGTCGGGACCGACGACACCGTCCACGCCCTCGCCGTGCTGCCGAACGGCGACCTCATTGCCGGCGGCGCGTTCTCGACGGCCGGCGGCCAGCCGGCTGGCGGCGTCGCTCGTTGGGACGGCGCCTCGTGGCAAGCCGTAGGCGCCGCCCTCAATGGGGCCAGGATATTGGGTCTATCGGTGCTGGCCAATGGTGACATCGTCGCGGCAGGCGACTTCAACACCATCGCGGGGATCAACGTATCGCGCTTCAACGGCACTGCCTGGCAGCCGATGGGCCAAGGTCTAGGACGATACATCAATGACCTGATCGCACTTCCAAACGGCGACGTCATCGCCGCGGGGATCCAGTCCACGGCGACCAACAGCACGCTGGGCATCGCCGCGCAGTGGGACGGGCAGTCGTGGACCCAACTTGGCGGTGAAATCGATAGTCAGGCGCTGTGCCTATGCAGGTTGGCGAATGGCGTCATCGTGATGGGCGGAGACTTCCGAGAACTCGGCGCGGTCGGGGCAAGCCACATCGCGGCCTGGGACGGAGCCACGTGGCAGCCGATCCATCCGGGATCCACCGGATCCGTCACGGCCATCATCAGCGATGGCGTAGCCGGCTACTATGTCGCCGGCGAGGTGCTCGCCGTCGGCGGTGTCCCGGTCCAGCGCGTCGCCTATTGGAACAGCGTCTCGTGGTCCGCGCTGGGCACCGGCATCGACGGCATCGTGCACGATCTAGCCGTCATGCCGGATGGCGACCTCATCGTTGCGGGCGAGTTCACTTCCGCGGGCGGAGTCGCTGTCGAGAACATTGCCCGCTGGGACGGCTCCAGCTGGTCGGCGCTCGGCAATGGCCTGTTCGGCGGTTTCCTCGAAGATCAGGTCCTTGCTTTGGCGGTTCTTCCCAACGGCAACTTGGTCGCCGCCGGCCAATTCGGAGTCGCCGGAACGATCGTTGCCCGCAACATCGCGCAGTGGAACGGTAGCTCATGGGCCCCCGTTGGCGGCGGCAGCTCCCGCAAGGTGACGGCGCTGGATATCCTGCCGAACGGAGACCTGCTCGCAGCCAGCAACTTTGCACCGCTTGGCTCCGCCGGAAGCCCGGCCGCCAGGTGGGACGGCACTTCCTGGCAGCTACTGGGCTCCGGCTCCGCCTTTGGCGCGATCACCTCGCTGAGCCATATGCCAAACGGTGATGTGATCGCCGCGGGCAATTTTTCTGCGATCGGCGGCACCACGGCCAACCGCGTCGCTCGTTGGGATGGCACGAGCTGGAGCGCCACCGGCGCGGGTCTGACCCAGGAGGTTCGAGACGCCACCGTTCTCCCCAACGGCGACATCTGGATTATTGACTACTCTGAGGTACGGCGCCTCGATGGCAACGCCTGGACCAACTTCGACATCTCGGGCGGGCTAGGTCTCGCAATCGCCGCACTCCCCAACGGCAGCTTGCTCGTAGGAGGAACGTTCATGCGGGCCGGCGGCCAAAGTTCCGCAATCGTGAGCCTGCTCAACCCCACTTGCCAGGCAACGAGCAGCACTCTAGGCAACGGCTGCGCCGGCTCCGGCGGCTCCAATAATTTGGCCGCGAATACGCTTCCCTGGCTCAATACGCAGTTTGAGTTCGTCGGCACCGGCCTGCCGACCGCCGACGCCATCGTGTTCGAAATCCGCGGCCTTCAAACAGCCGCCCTGCCGCTCGCAAACTTGCTGCCAATGGGGCAAATCGGCTGCGACCTGCTCGTCAGCCCGGACCTGGTCGTTCCCTACCTGCCACAGGCCGGCGAAGTGCGCGCGTCGTTCTCGATTCCCAACAACCCATCGATCAACGGCGCGGTCTTTCACCAGCAGCTCGTAACGGCTGAGCTGGACCCCGCAACCGGCAGCATCATCGCGTGGACCAGCAGCAACGCCCTGACGCATACCCTAGGAACCCTCTAAGATGCAGTTCGTTAACGTCGCAGCGATCGCGTTCGCCCTGGCCGCAGGGGCCGAACTCACGTCTCAGTGCAACAGCACGTGGAGCCCGGCAACGAGCCTCGTTGGCACAGACCGGGCGATCCTGGCTACCACCCAGTGGGACCCCGACGGTGCCGGGCCCCTGCCGAGCGTCGTCGTTTGTGGCGGCCGCTTTGACGGCGCCGGCAGCTCGCGATGCAGACGGGTTGCCACGTACAATCCGTTGACCGAACAGTGGGCGCCACTCGGCGACGGCTTCGACCTCGAAGTTCGAGCCCTCGCGGTCCTGCCTAGCGGCACCCTCGTAGCGGGCGGAACCTTTCGTTTCTCCGGCGCGACCTACACGAGCGGGCTGGCGCAATGGAACGGCGCTGCGTGGCAGCCATTCGCAGGCAGCGGCGTCTTGGGCGACGTGCACGCCTTGGAAGTTACGAACGCCGGCAACCTGCTGGTAGGCGGCTCTTTGACCCAGGCCGGCACGCTCCCCGTAGGCAAGTTTGCGATTTGGGACGGCGCAACCTGGTCGACGTATGGATTCGGCTTCGACGACAACGTCAACAGTATCGACGAAGCCACCAACGGCGACATCGCGGTAGGCGGCAACTTTCGCTACACGGACGGATTGCCCGGTGCGGGCGTCGCCGTTTGGGACGGAAGCTCGTGGTCCAACCCAGGCGGCGGAACCAACCAAGTCACCAGCCCAACCGTGCATGCCGTCAAATACCTAAACTCCGGAACCCTACTTTTAGGCGGCTACCTGCTGAGCGGGGCAACGGGGTTCGTCGCACTCGAAGGCTGGAACGGCACGAGCTGGAGCTCGCCCTACACGATCAGCCAGGGCCGGGTGCGCAGCATCGATCAGCTTGCCGACGGAACGATCATCATCGGCGGCCCCTTTTCGAACGGCACCGGCACCGTCGGCATCAGCGCGGCCATCTGGGACAACACGAGCGGCACCTGGATCGACCAAGGCCTGCGCCTTGAATCGACCTACTCTTTCGAGCTGTTGCCGAACGGCAACCTGCTGGCAGCGGGAGACGCGCGCACGGCTGGCGCAACCGACATCGGACACCTTGGTGTCTTCGACGGCTCCGCGTGGCGAGCACCAAATGCCGGCACCGAAGGATGGGTCCAGCAGATCACAAGCTCACCGCAAGGAGATCTGGTCGTGGCCGGCCGGTTCACAACCATCGGTGGGGTCGCGGCGCGCAACATCGCGATCCGGAACGGCAGCACGTGGAGCCCACTCGGCACTGGCTTGTCGGGCTCGAATTCGTTTCAGGTGCTCGACCTACTCGTTCGCGACAGCGGCGACGTGATCGCATGCGGCACGTTTTCGACCGCGGGCGGATTGCCGGCCGGCGGGATCGCCAGCTGGGACGGTTCTACCTGGTCCACACTCGGCGCGAGCCCCTTTAGTAGCGTCGACGCCGTGACGGAACGGGCCAACGGCAATCTCATCGCCGTCGGATTCGACAGCAATCTGACAACGCATCGAGTGATGGAGTGGGATGGCTCCAGCTGGTCTGCGCTCGGCGATCTCGGCAGCCCCACAGGCCCCCGGGGCGTAAGGCTGGTCACGCAAGCCAATGGCGACGTTTTCCTGACCGGTCGCTTCACCACGATCGATGGAATCGCCGCAAACAACGTCGCGATCTGGAACGGAGCGGCCTGGACTCCAATGGGAATGGGACTCGATAGCTCCGGCTACGACGCTGCGAATCTGCCAAACGGCGACCTCGTCGTAACGGGCCCGTTCCTGAGGGCAGGAACACAGTTCGCAAGCGGGATCGCACGCTGGGACGGCCAGCAGTGGTCGCCGCTTGGACTGGGGATCGACGGCCAGGGCTTCCATCTCGCCCCGCTGCCGAATGGGGACATCGTTGTGGCCGGCTGGCTCACCTGGGCGGGCATGACGCCGGCCAACAAGCTGGCGCGCTGGACCGGCTCGAGCTGGACCGCTTTGGAGTATGACGGGGAGATGCGTGTGACGGCGACGGCGTATCACCAAGGCGAACTGCTGGTGGCCAGAACCGCCCCGGTACTCAGCGACCCGTACGAACCCGCCATACGCCGCTACCGCACAAACTGCCAGGCGACTGTCACAAGCGTCGGCAGCGGCTGCTCGGGTTCCGCGGGCACCAACGTGCTTGCGGCGGATTCCATGCCATGGGTCGGTTCCACGTTCCGCGCCACCGCGACCGGCATGCCGACGCTGTCCCTTGCGGTTGGCGTCTACGGCGCAGCCATCAACCAGCCCCTCGCCGGCGTGCTGCCGCAAGGCCTCCCTGGCTGTAGCGCGCTGGCAGCCCCCGATTTCCTGCAGCTGCTGACGACGAACGGCGGCAGCGGTACGGCGACCAGCAGCTTGCGCATTCCAAACATGCCGGCCCTTGCCGGCATCGGCTTCGAGCATCAGGTCCTGGCCCTGGATCTAGATCCGCTGGGCAACATCGTCGCAGCCACGACGACGAACGCACTCCGCCTACAGCTCGGCGCGTTCTAACGGGCGGGCAATCTGCGGTATGGGCCTGAGCTCGAATCGGAACGCAGCCCGATGATGCTGCACGGGCGCCGAGCCCAGACGCCAAGCCCGGACGCCGGCCTACCGCCCCTTGCCCAAGAACGACTTGATGCTCGGCAGGATCCCGTCGCGATCCAGGATGTCGGTCGTCACCACGCTCTCGTCGGAGCGGAAGATCTGGTCGAGGTCCTTTTTGAACTGGCCGGAGCCGTAGGCGGACTTGACCTGGCCATAGCAGAACTGGTTGCACATCGGCAGCAGCGAGTCCTTCAGCAATCCGACGCAGTGCTCGGTGTCGCGCGTCGACCAGTTGTCGCCATCGCTGAAATGGAATGGATAGATGTTCCACTCGTTGGCCGGGTACTTGTCGCGCACCATTTGCAGGCACAGCTCATACGCCGAGCTGATCTTGGTGCCGCCGCTTTCACGCAAATGAAAGAACGTGTGCTGGTCCACTTCGCTGGCGGCCGCGTCGTGCACGATGTAGCGGACTTCGAGGTTCTTGTATTGATGCCGAAGCCAGGTATCGATCCAGAACGCTTCGATGCGCACGATCTCTTTCTGCTCGCGCCCCATCGAGCCGGACACGTCCATCATGTAGATGACCACGGCGCTCGCTTCTGGCTGCTTGCGCGTCTGCCGCGAGCGGTAGCGCATGTCCTCCTTGATGGGCACGATCACCGGGTTGTCTGGATCGTAGGTGCCCGCCGCCACCTGCCGCTTGAGCGCCTCCTTGAAGGTGCGCTTGAAGTGGCGCAGCGAGTTGGGGCCGACGCGCGAGATGCCGGTGTAGCGGCCGGCCTGCGTCTGCAGGTTCTTGTTGCCGCGCGGCTCGATGTTGGGCAGCTCGAGCTCGTCGCCGAGAATCTGCGCCAGCTCATCGAGGCCGACATCGACTTCGATCGAGTGCTTGCCCGCGTCTTCGCCGGCTTCGCCCTGGCCTTCAGCCTGTTGGCCGGGAGCGGCTTCGCCTTCCTCGCCCTCGCCCTGCCCGACGCCGTTGCCCTGGTTGTCCCCGAAACGAAAGCGCGGCAGGTTGATCTGCGGCAGCGGGATCGACACGAAGCGCTTGCCCTGCTTGCCGATCAGTTCGCCAGAGCTGACGAACTTCTTGAGGTCGCGCTTGAGGCGACCCTTGACGATGTTCCGGAACCGGGTGTGGTCCTGGTCGATTCTACGCGAAGTCACAGCAGCTCCTTGATGAACGGTTGGCGGCGCTACTCGTCCTTGGTGTCGCCGCGCGCAAAGATCGACGCGACGTAGTTGAGCACGTCTGTCGCGCTGACTTCGTCGTAGCCAAAGTCGCGCATCAGGCGTCCCTTGACGACTTCGATTTTCTCCTGGGTGTCCTTGTCGACCACGGTCGAAACCAGGCTCGTCAGCTTGATCGAGTCCTTCTGGTCTTCAAACAGCTTGAGCTCCAAGGCCCGGTGCAGGCGCTCGTTGGTCTTGTAGTCGAACGACTTGCCCTCGACGGCGAGCGCCCCGATGTAGTTCATGATCTCGCGGCGGAAATCGTCCTTGCGCGCGTCCGGGATCTCGATCTTCTCCTCGATCGAACGCATCAAGCGCTCGTCCGGCTCCTCGTCCTTGCCGGTGTAGGGGTTCTTGACCTTCTCGTTTTGCGTGTAGGCCTTGACGTTGTCGATGTAGTTGCCGCAAAGGCGTGCAATCGCCTCCTCGTCGGCCGAGATCGCGCGCTGCACCTCGTTCTTGATGATCTCTTCGTACTCTTCGCGCACGACGATCAGCAGGTCCTTGTAGTGCTTCTTGGTCTCCGGGTCGGAGATCAGGCTGTGGTGGTCGAGGCCTTCCTCGAGTTCGTTCATGATCATGAACGCGTTGATGCACGGCATGTCGCGCACCAGCACGTTGCTGATCTTGTCCTGGATGTAGCGCGGCGAGATGCCGTCCATGCCCTCGCGCGGCGCCTCGTCGCGCAGCTCGCGGATGTTGTCGCGGGTGTAGCCGGGGATCGACTTGCCGTTGTAGAGCTTGAGCTTTTGCAGCAGCGACAGGTTGGCCTTCTTCGGCTCTTCGAGCCGCGTCAGGATGGCCCACATCGCCGCGATCTCGAGCGTGTGCGGCGCAATGTGCTTGCCCGGCACCTGCTTGCGGCCAAAGTCCTTCTCGTAGATTTTGACCTCGTTGGTGAGGCGCAGGTTGTACGGCAGATCGATCTTGATGGTTCGGTCGCGGAACGCCTCCATCAGCTCGTTGGACTGCAGCCGGTTGTATTCCGGCTCGTTGGTGTGCCCGATGATGACCTCGTCGATGTCGGTCTGGGCAAACTTCTTCGGCTTGATCTTGTGCTCCTGCGACGCCGTCAGCAGGTCATACAAGAACGCCACGTCGAGCTTGAGCACCTCGATGAACTCAATGATGCCGCGGTTGGCAACGCAGAACTCACCGTCGAAGTTGAACGCGCGCGGATCGCTGTCGGTGCCGAGTTCGGCGATCCGGCGGTAGTTGATGTCGCCGGTCAGCTCGGTCGAGTCCTGGTTCTTTTCGTCCTTCGGCATGAAGGTGCCGATGCCGCAGCGGTCCTTCTCGCTGATCAGCAGGCGGTGCACCTTGACGTGGTCCAAGACCTTGCTGTAGTCGCCCTCATAGCGCTTGAGCAGCATCTCGAGGTAGAAACGACTGACCGGCGACAGGTCAAAGTCCTGCCGCAGCTTGTAGCTGGTGCGCGACTTTTTCTGAAGGTCCGCGAGCACCTTGGTGCGCACCTCTTCGGGCAGCAGGAGCAGCGGCTCTTCGTTCATCGGTGACGGCACAATCTCGCCGTCGATGTCCCACGAAAACGTGTAGAGCGCGCCTTCGTCCGAGCGGGTGTAGGCCTCAAGGCCCTTCTTGAGTAGCCGCACGATCGTCGACTTCGACGAGCCCACCGGTCCGTGCAGCAGCAGCACGCGGCGTTCGGGCCCAAAGCCGTGCGCCGCCGCCTTGAACACGCTCATCAGATCCTGGATCGAGCGCTCGAGCCCAAAGATCCCGTCGCGGCCGCCCTCGATCGGGTCGGCAAAAAAGCGGTAGGACGGCACCTTGGCCTTGTCGACTTCGATCTCGTCGACGCCGTGGCTCAGCACCATGTCGTAGAGCCGCTGGTGCGCCGTGCGCAGGATCAGCGGATTGTCGTGGACCAGGTTGAGGTATTCCTGAAACGACCCCTCCCAGTGCTCTTGCTGGTACTGCTCTAGGTCGAGGGAGTCGCGGAGCAACCGCGGAAGATCGAGTTCGCTCATACCGGCACCTTTTGGGTCGAGACCACCCCTACCCGTAGGAGGATCTACCCTTCGTATCGGTCCTTGCTACGCACGACATGAAGGATTTGGGCCGTCGTGCTACCGTTTGTCGATGCGATTCGGCTCTGCCCCATCCACCCATCCTGCCCCCAATCTTGTTCTCGCGTCGCTGCTGCTGGCTGCGCTGCAAAGCTGCGGCGACAGCGGCCCGACGCTGGCCGGCCCGGTGGACGGCGGCCGCGCCATGGCGCACGTCGAAAAGTTCGTCGAGATCGGACCGCGCCCGTTTGGCTCGGACAACCTCGCCAAGACCGCGGACTACATCACCGGCCAGATTGAAGCGATCGGCCTCAAGCCGCTGCGCCACGAGGTCGAGCACAAGGCCGAAAAGAAGACGATCCGCAACCTCTACACGGTCGTCCCCGGCGAGGACCCGGACGCCGGCCCGATCCTGATGATCGGCGCCCACTACGACACCAAGGTGACCGACGGCTGCGCCGAGTGGACCCACGAGGAGCCGTTTGTCGGCGCCATCGACGGCGGCGGCGCCCCGGCCGTGCTGCTCGAGCTGGCCCGCGCCATCAAGGACAAGAAGCCGAAGTGCAACGTCTGGCTCTATTGGATCGACGCCGAGGAGTCGATCGACTGGAAGTGGAACGACGAGCGTGCCCTGCTCGGCAGCGAAGCGTTCGGCAAGATGCTGTCAAAGGAGAAGATCCTGCCGCGCGTCAAGGCGTTTGTGCTGCTCGACCTGATCGGCAGCAAGAACTTCAAGATCGACAAGGACGGCAACAGCTCGCAGAAGCTGATCGATCTGTTCGGCAAAGTCGCGAAGGACAACAACGTCGACAAGTGGCTCTACGAGTTCCCGACCGACCAGGACCGCGACAACATGCGCCGCATGGGGCAGACCGCCTGGGGCACCATCGACGACCACATGAACTTCACCAAGCGCGGCGTGCCGAGCGTGCTGCTGATCGATTTTGCGCGGCGCACGCCCGGCATCGAAGATCCCAACTACGAGCGCTGGTGGCACACGCCGGATGACAACCTCGACGCGATGAGCAGCAGCGCACTGGCGTTCACCGGCAACCTGGTGATGGCCGCATTCGACGAGCTGGAAGCGTTTGTTCTCGGCAAGAAGAAAGGCAAGTGAACGGGGCCCAGACGATGCGAATAGGACTCGGAGTGCTCGTGCTGATCGGCGGTCTCGGCGCCTGCGTGGGCGCGGCCCTGATGGCAACTCGTGGCCAGGAGCCGGGCGCAACCGGCACGCGTTCGGCCGCCGCCAGCAGCAGCGGCAGCGGCACCGACACCGCCGGTGGCCAAGACCCCGCAACCAGCGGCGACCAGCGCCTGCAGCAGAATCGCGCCATCGACCGCAGCAAGCCGCTGCCGCTCGACCCGGTCAAGGCGCCTAGCTACCTCGGCGATCAGGCGTTTGTCTACGCCGAGAAGATCGTCGCGCTCGGCCCGCGCTACGCCGGACGCCCCGGCTGGTCCAAACAGCTCGACCTGATCGAAGCCGAGCTCAAGAAGGCCGGCTTGACGAGCAAGCGCGACACGTGGACCGACCGCAAAGAGCTGCTGACGTTCACCAACCTCTGGGCCACCATTCCCGGCAAGAGCAAAAAGCGCATCGTGCTGGCCTGCCACCACGACACCAAGTGCACCCAGGGCCACCCGGAGCAGGACCACAACTTTCACTTCGTCGGCGCCAACGACGGCGCGTCGGGCGTGGCCGTGCTGCTCGCGCTCGCCCCCATCCTGCAGAAGCAGGAGCGCGAAGCGACCATCGACCTGGTGTTCTTCGATGGCGAAGAAAGCCTCGACTGGAACTGGAACGACGCGGCCCGCGCCCTGTTTGGCAGCAAGCGCTTTGCGCGCAAGCACCGCGAAGCGCTGCTGCTCGGCGAGGAGGCGCGCATTGAAGCCGTCGTGCTGCTCGACATGGTCGGGCGCACCGACCTGCACATCCAGGAGGAGCTCTACTCGACCGAACGCATGCGCGAGATCGTATGGGGTGCGGCAGTGGCCACGGGCCACCAGCAGAACGTCTACCAGCGCGCCGCGGCGGCTGACGACGACCATTCGCCGTTCTTGCGCGCCGGCATTCCGGCGGTCGACTTGATCGACCTCGACGGCAATCCGTACTGGCACACGCCGATGGATACGATCGAGAACATGTCCCCCAAGAGCCTGCAGATCACGGCCGACCTCGTGCTGACGATGCTGCCGGCGATCGAACGCGAATACGTCACAAAGCAGCGCTAGCGGACTGCTCCCAGCCGTGCGCCCCCACTCGCTGGCTCTGGCGACCGCGCCGCCGCGCGCTATGGTGCTCGGCCATGCCAACCGTCCAACGCCAGAACCGCACGATCCACTACCACGTCACCGGCGAGGGCCCCGGGGTCGTGCTGGTCCCGGGCCTCGGTTCGGGGGCGCGCCTGTTTGGCACGATGCCGCGCCGCTTTGCCCGCGACGGCTTTACCTGCGCCGCGATCGACCCTGTCGGCCTCGAGCCCTCGAGCGCGCTGCCCGGCGGAATCTTTGACTTCGCCGAAGCCGCTCGCGACGTGCTGGCGGTTGCCGCCGAGCTGCCGCAGCCGGTCACCCTGGTCGGCACGTCGCTCGGCGGCAAGGTCGCGCTGCAGGCGGCCGCCCTGCAGCCAGAACGCGCCAGCAAGCTCGTCATGCTGTGCAGCTCGGCGCTGTCGACGGCACGCAGCAAGCGCGTCTATCGCTGGTTTGAGCTGCTCTGCACCGAGATCGACGCGCGCTGGCTTGGCGAACTGACGGCGCCGTTCTTGTTTGGCGAGACGTTCCTCAACGAAAAGTCGGGCGTCGTTGACGACATCGTGCGCAGCACGCGCCCCAGCGCCGCCGGGCGCGCGTTCATGCAGGCCCAGGCGCGGGCCCTGCAGGCCTTTGACGGCAAGTCGCTGTGCCCCGAAGTCAAGATGCCGACGCTGTGCCTGAGCGGCGGCGAAGACACCCTGACGCTGCCGCGCGAAGTCGCAGCAACCGCCGAGCTGCTGCCAAACGCCGAACACGAGAGCTTTGCCACGGCAGGCCACAGCCTGCTGCTCGAATCCGCCGCCGCCTACGAGCGCGTCGTGGCGTTTGCCAAGAGCTCCTGAGCCGCGACGCGCATTCCCGCCAAGCCTCGCATCCGCAGCGCCTCCGCGACGAAGCGTGTCGCATGACCGGAAGCGATTTCGCAGAGCTACCCCCCTTCGTCATCCTCGGCGCTACCGGTGCCGTCGGCCAAGAGCTGGCCCGTCGGCTGCACGCCCGAGGCGCCAAGCTGCGGCTGATTGCCCGGGATGCCGACAAGCTCAGCGCCCTGCAGGCCGAGCTCGGCGCGGCGGCGGCAGGCAGCGCGGACAGCATCGAGACGACCCTGCTCGAGGCGAGCGACCCGGCATCCATCCAGGCTGCCGTGCTCGAAGCGAACCAGGCCGGCCCGTGCAGCGGCATCGCGCACTGCATCGGCTCGCTGCTGCTCAAGCCGGCGCGAAGCACGTCGTTTGAAGAGTGGCACGAGGTCCTCGAAACCAATCTGTCTTCGGCATTCGCCGTCACGACCGCCGCCCCCAAAGTCATGAAGCAAGGCGGTTCGGTCGTCTTCTGCAGCTCGGTCGCGGCCAGCCTCGGACTCGCCAATCACGAAGCGATCGCAGCAGCCAAGGCCGGTTTGGTCGGCCTAGCGCGGGCCGCCTCGGCCTCCAACGTGCGCCGCAATCTGCGCTTTCACTGCGTCGCACCAGCGCTTGTCGACAGCCAAATGACCGAATCGCTGCTGTCCCGAGAAGGCATGCGGGAGGCCGCCGCCAAGCAGAACCCGCTGGGTCGCATCGGCACGCCGAAGGACGTCGCCAACGCGATCCTGTTCTTGCTTGACCCGGACAACGACTGGATCGACGCCCAAGTGCTCGGCGTCGACGGCGGCTACGGCGTGCTGCGGCCGCTGTAGGTTCGTAGCGCCGCCGACGCCGACGAGGCCGCCGCGTTCGACGCGTTCGCGCAAAGCGGCACGCAGCTCCGGTCGCAAGCAGCGCCGCTATGCAAGCAGGGCAACCGACGGCTGCCCTTCGCGATGCGCGGCGACAGCGTGGTCGACAATCCACTCCGTCAGCCCTTCGGGGTTGGCAAGGTCTTGCCACATCACGCCGGCCTTTTGCGCCAGCTCGCGCAGTTCATCCTGCAAGGCACGCACCGCGGCAAAGCTTTGGACGTGACGTACGCCCGGCTGCGACGGACTTGAGCGCAGCCGGCGCAGCATCATCGCGCGGTGCAGCGATTGTTCGTCGAGCGTCAGCAGCAGCTCCAGCACGTAGGCGTTGCTGCCGCGTTCGCGGAGGGCCTTTTGCATGGCTCCCGGCACCAGGTGGGCCCCAACCAGCAGCAGGCTGCGGCCTTCGCGAACGGTGCGTTCGGCGACCGCCGCGGCCGCGCCAGCAACCGCGCCCGCCTGCCGCAGGAAGCCGCTGACGCACGGGGACGGTGTCTCCGCAGGTTGGCTCGGCGACGCTTGGCCATCCGAACCATCGCTTGCCGAACCATCGTGTGCAGATGCCTCGTGCGCCGAGATGTGCAGCTCCGGCAGCACCGATTCTGGGATGGTCGTGCGCAAAACCTCGCGCAGTGCTTCGGTAGGCACAACCCGGTCGATGCCAAGCCGCGGCGCCAGGTGGGTCGCGACCGTCGACTTGCCAACGCCGGGGGCGCCGAGCAAGCAAAGCACCAGCGGCCGGCCCTGCTGCCGCAGTTCGCGCCAGCCGCGGTAGCGCTCCGCCGCCTCGAGCCCAAAGCGGCCCTCGAGCAGCTCAGCCGTGCTTTCCACCAACGCGCGGGACTCGATCTCGACCGTGCGCGCCGCGCGCAGCGCTTCGCTGATCCCATCCGCGAGCCGGTAGGCAGCCGGCGCTTCGATGCCGCTGACCAGCACGCTCGTCGCCAGCGACTCCACCGAGAAGGGCACGCTGACGCCGGCGCGGTTGCGCACCAAAACAAGGTGCGGAAAGTTGGACTGCTGCTCGTTCATGTTGGCTTTTCCCTGCCGACGAGGCCCGTCAGCGACCGTGGGTCGCCCGGACCGGTTGGGTAGATGCAGCCATGGATGCGCGGTCGCAAAGTGAGACCGGCAGCCGCAGCTAGTGTCGTGATTCCGCCAGGCCTATGCGTGAATCCGCGGTAGACAGGCCTGCCGGTAGACAGGCCGCGGACCGCCATCCGAGCCATCGCGCGAGCCGCGCATAGGCCGGTAGCTTGCTGCTTCACGCCGCTAGCGCTAGCGGCGACCGGTCAGCGGCGCGGCCGGAATCCCTGGTCCAAAGCCGATCCAGCCGCCGCTGGCAGCCGCCGACAGTTGGATCGTGCGGCGCAGCTCCTTGGCATCGGGGTTGCGCCGATCTCGCTGTTCGACGCTCGCGACCCACTGCAGCGCCTCGCGGAAGTCGCCCTGCAGGGTGCGCGCGTTGGCGATGCGCAGCATCGCCGCGATCGCGCCCTCGCGGCTTCTGGAGCCGAGCGCCAGCAGCTGCGCTTTGGTGTGCGAGGACAGCCCCTCTACCTTGAGCCAGCGAGCAACCGAACGATCGATGATGTCGAAACGTCGCTGCGCCGTTTGCGCCCGTCGCGCTGAGTGCACCGTCCGGTGACTCGTTGCCACGGCGCGGTCGAGCTCTCGCTGCGCACTGGCAAAGTAGTTTTCCGCCGACACAATGCGACGCTTGATCCGGCCGTTGATGCGGGCGGCAGCGCGCTGCTGGGTCTTTGAGCTCCTGGCGCTCTTCTCCGCCTTGTCGATGAGTTTCGCCAGCTCCTTGCCGCGCGACTTGGCAAACGGATCGGACAAAAGCTCGCTGGCGCGCTCCAGAAGATCGCGCGCGGCCAGCAGTTCGCCGGCATCGACCCGTCGCTGCACCTCGCGCTTGCGCCAGTCGATCGCCCAGAGCTGCAGACGGGCCTGATCGTAGGCAACCGAACGCCCTTCGGAGCGCTTCTCCGCCAGGCCGTGCGCGATGTGCTCGAGCGCGAGTTCGACGTCGCCGGCCTTTGCGGCTTCGCGAGCGCGCTCAAGATGGTGGAGCACGCGCGCCGGCGGATCCAGCCGCTCGCACGACGTGAGAAGGCTGGCGCGGGAACTGTCGGCGACCGGCCGCGCGGCGTCGCCCGAAGGCGTTGGCAGCAGCAGCAAAGACAGAACGGCAGTCGGAACGGAGATCATGATGTCACTCGCTGGAAATGGTGGCGATTTCGTGTTGGGCCCGCGAAGCGGGCGAACGGCGCCGGGATCAGCGCGAATAGCGGCGCCGACGCAGGCGGCGACGCTGGAGCACGCGCCTGGCGCGCAGGGCAAGCCGGTGCAGGGCCTGCATCGGCGTCTCGGAAAGCTCGGCCAGGTGCAGGCGCTCGCCTTGGACCAAGCAGAGCTCCAACGAACACTGCTGGTCTTCGCCGCCGCGCGTGCCGTTGACGTCGCGCACGCGCACCCGAACTTCTTCGATGCGGTTGCGGAAGCGACTCAGCACCTGCTCGACCCGTTCGACGGCGAAGTTGGCGACGGCCCGGCTCTTCGCACGCCCAAAGAACAGCACCCGCACCTTCATCGGGCTGTCCTTCATCGGGCTGTCCTTGCTTTCGCTCTGGCCGGCCATAGCCACCGCAGGTCCCACGTCCTGCAGCGAAGGAACCTCGGAGGCAACGGGGACACGCTGTGCTTTCCTTTTCATGACTCCCCTTTCGCCTACGCAACGCATGTTCTCCATGATCTCTTTCCGACGTTATCGTTAGTCTGAAGCTAACGATTGATGCAAGACCTCAACTACCACCACCTGCGCTACTTCGTCGAGGTCGCGCGCCAAGGCAGCATCGCACGCGCCAGCCGCCGCCTGCACATCAGCCCGCCCTCGATCAGCGTGCAGCTGCAAAAGCTCGAGGATCAGCTCGGCGAGCAGCTGCTGGTCAAGCAGGGGCGCGGCCTGCGCCTGACCGAGACCGGCGAGATGGTGCGCAACTACGCCGAGCGCATCTTCGCGCTGGGCACGGAGATGCTCGATGCGGTGCAGCAGCACGGCGAGCGCCCCGCCCGATTGCGCATCGGGGTCGACGACGCAGTGCCCAAGGAGCTTGCGGTGCGCCTGCTGGAGCCCGTCTTCGCCGATAGCACCCGGCCAACCCGGTCCATCGTGCATGAAGGCGAAGCCGACCGTCTGCTCGCAGATCTGGCCCTGCACCACTTCGATCTGGTGCTGCTCGACGAGCCGCCGCCGGCCATCGCTCGCCTCAAGATCTTCCAGCACCCGCTGGGCAAGGCCCATGTCGGCGTCTTCAGCAGCCGCAAACAGGACGTGCCGCGCCGCAAGCGCTTCCCGGCGTCGCTCGCGGACGCGCCCTTCATCCTGCCGGTGGAGCACAGCCTGTTGCGCCGCGAGTTCGACGACTTTTGCCAACGCGAGTCGCTTGCCATCCGGGTCGTGGCCGAGTGCGAAGACTCGAGCTTCGCCAAGACCCTGGCGCGCGACGGCCGCGGCATGCTGCTGGCGCCGACCGTGCTCGCCCCCGCCATGCGCAAGCACTATGGGCTGGAGCACATCGGCGAGCTCGACGGCGTGCGCATTCCGTATGTGGCGTGCACCGCCGCGCGCCGCATCGACAATCCGTTTCTCAAGCTGGTGCTCGAGCGCGCCCGCACGCTGCTCTCGGAGTAGCCTCGCCGATGCCGCCGCGCGCGGCAATGGCAGAGGCTTCTCCTAGAAACGCCGCAGCGGCAGCGCCCAGCTCGCCGCGAGCTGCGGGTCGCCGCGGTCCTCCATCGTCTGGCAAAGCGTCGCGAGCGACGGCTCGGGCGTGCAGGAGAATTCTTCGCCGCCAAGCACCAGCAGCACCGGCTTGGTCAATTCGTAGAGGCGCGCATCGAGCCACGCTTCGAACGCACCGGGTCCTTCGATGTCGACCACCAAGCGGTTGGCCTTGCGGGCCGCGGTCACCACCGCGCCTTTGCGCGGCAGCGCGCAGTGCAGCCAGTAGTGGTCCTGCACGGTGCCGTCGGTCAGCTCCCACGCAACCCACTGCGGCAGGGGCTCGCGCGTGAGCGGCACCAGCTTCGCCAGCAGATCGCGATCCGGCAGGCCGCCGTGGCCATTGCCCTCGATCAACGAAAACGTCGCCGGATAGCCGCCCATCGGGTTCGCCTTGAGCCGGTCGAGCAGCGCCGCGAACGTCTCGCAGCGCTCGCGGCGGCCGAACGCCGTGTCCTTGCCGCCAACCATGAACGAAAAGTTCAGCGTGTGCAGCCCAACCGGCGACGTCTGGCCGTCCGTCGGCGCCGCGGCGCTCGCGTGCACGGCCGCAAAGCGATGCGGCATCTTGGGCCCAACCGCAAAGGCACCGTAGCCACCGTGGCTGTAGCCAATGGCCATCACCTTGTCCGGATCGACGCCATCGCAGACCACGAACTGACGGATCAGCTTGTCGAGCAGCGGATAGAAATAGTCGGTGTAGAAGCCGTTCCAATCGTCCGTGGGCGCCCGCAGCGCGCAGTATAGGTAGCCGCCCGCCTCGGGATGGTCGTGGTAGTAGACCTGCATGTGCCGCCACTGCGAATCGTTGATGCGCTTGGGCACGCCGCCGCCGCCGTGCATGGCGATCACCAAACCAAAGCCGCCCTTTGGCCGCTCGCCAACCGTCTCGACGGTATACGGCGCCTCGAGATCGCCGACGCGCACCCGGCGTTCGCCGTGGTCCGCCTGCAGCTGCTCGCGCTCGTGCGTCTTGAGCGCGCGCCAGACCAGCGCGCGCAGCCGGGCATCGCCGGCCTTGGTGCGCAGCTCTTGGTCCAGATTGCGATCGAACGAGAAGGTCGCCCGGCGCGCGTCGTCGGCAGCGAACCAGCGCGCCAGCTGTGCCAGCAGCGCGTCGTCGGCAGCGCTCGACTCGGCGAGCTCCGCCGGCCCCGCGTAGCGCGCCGTGACGTCGACGCCCCATAGATTCGCATCGCGCGTCCAACCGGCAGCAAACCGCTCACCGGTGGCCGCATAGGAAACAGCCCAAATCCGGTGCTCGCGATCGGCCCCGGCGCAGCGCTTCGCATCGCCGACAAACCAGGCGCGGTCGAGCCCCTTTGGATCCGGTTCGTCGGCGCCGCAAAAGCGCCAGCGCGCGCCATCCCAGACTTCGACCCAGGTGTGGTTGCCGCGCTTATGCGGCCAGCGCACCGACACCAGGCGGGCCGGAATGCAGCAGGCGCGGCACGCATCCGCCAACAGAATCGACAGCCCTGTGCACGACGCCTTGCCCTGCGCGATCGACTCGCTCGGCGACTGGTCGGCGCGCCGACGTTCGGTCGAATAGTGCACCGACACCGCATCGAAGAACTCGCCATTGAGCTTCTCCGCCGCCTCCACAAGCGTCTGGCAGGACTGCACGATCGGCAGGCACTGCTCCAACAGCGGCCCGCGCCACGACTCCCGCGTCTCGGTAGCCTGCGCATACGGCAGCACATAGCCAAAGAACAGGTCGTCGGACAGCGACGCCCCCCACGGCGTTCGCTGCCGCGCCGTCCGCGCCAGGCGAACGTTCTTGGTGAGCTGCTCCGGCGACACGGCCTCGAAATCGCTCTTCGGCATGTGCTCGTAGAGAAACGCCAGGGCCTCACGCTCGCCGGCATCGCCCACCGCGCGCAGGGCCGCAGCGTGACGCTTTCCCGCTTCGCCCGCGCGCTCGAACGCCGCCTCCGGGTTGGCCGCCCGCCGCTGGGTAGCAGCCCGCTGGGTAGCAGCCTGCTGGGTCAAGCCCGAGCTGCTGAGCCCCCCGACGGCGAAGGCGAGCAGCAGGGACAGCGGCGAGGACGAGCGGCGCGGCGATCGAAGCATGTGCCCGTTGTAGCGCGACCGTGCATTCGATCAGAACCGCAATCGATCAGGCGACCCTGAGTTCCCCCAGACCGAACACCCACAGCCCGGTCGCGGTCGCCATCAAGACGCTGACGAGCCAGATCAAAACCGCCGCGCGGTGCCACAAGCGAGCCTTCGGGCTCCGCAGATACCAGATCCCCGTGATCGCGACCGGCAGCGCCAGCAGCCCGCCAGACTTGGCGAAGATCAGGTGAAAGTCGAGCTCTTCGCGCGGGAACTCGTATTGCCGCATCAGCTGCTCCGTCAGCCAAATGGCCACGGCCAGCGAGACAATGGTCAACGGACCGGTCACCACGTGCAGCTTGCGCTTGCCGCCAAAGCCAGAGACGAGGGATACCACCAACAACAGCACGGTCAGGACAAACGAGATCCAGAACGGCACGGTCGGGTTCATGCAGGGCATCGTGCCGAGCCGAGTGAGCCCGCGGAAGCGATTGGCGCCGAAAAAGCCCGCGCCGAGCGGCGGACAAACCGTCCTGCGGAGCCTTCTCACCGCAAATTGAGTCCGCGACTCAGGAAACAAGGCCAACGGCTCGATGGAGACAGTGGATGGACCGCGACCTCACAGCCCAGGAGTTCCAGCGATACCACGATCTCATCTACAAGATCGCGGGGATTCACTACCCAAAGGAAAAGCTGGAGCTGTTGAGCAACCGTATCCGCCGCCGAATACGCAGCATCCGCGCGGACAGCTACGATGCCTATCTAAGCACGATCCAAGCGCCCGGATCGAAAGAGCTGCAGGCCTTCCTCGACTCGATCACCACGAACGAGACCTACTTTTTCCGCTGCCAGCGGCACTGGGACTTCTTCAAGGACTGGACCAAGACGCAGCTCGCGGACCCCGCGCGCAAGGGCCAGGGCATGCGCCTGTGGTCGGCCGCGGCCAGCAACGGCTCCGAAGCCTGCACGATGCTGATCGTCTTGCACCAGCTGTTCGGTGATGGCCTCGGCGGTGTCCCGATCGACATTGTGGGCACCGATCTCAACGCAAAGGTCGTCGAAGAGGCGCGGGCGGCGCGGTTTCGCCCCTACGCGCTCACACAGATGCGAGCCGAAGACGTCTCGCGCTACTTCGACGCCGACGCGAGCAAAGAACAGTTCACCTTCGATCGCCAGCTGCTCAAGCACGCGCGCTTCGAAACGCACAATCTGATGCAGCCGCTGCCGGCCCGTGAGCCGTTCGACGCCGTCTTTGTGCGCAACGTGATGATCTACTTCGACAAGGCGAGCCGCGAGAAGGTCCTGGACCACATCTACCGCATCCTGCGGCCCGGCGGGCTGTTGGTGGTCGGCGAATCGGAGAGCCTGCTGAACGTCAAGCACAAGTTTGACTACCTCAAGCCGTCGATCTTCGTCCGGCCGGAGAGCCCCGTCGGCGCACCGACGTAGCGCAAACGCCGCCGTTTGCCGCGCCTAGTCCAGACGCTACGGTCTGGTGATGGTCCAAGTTCTCGAAGAGCACACCGCCGCCCGCGCCGACCTGCGCATAGGCATCGCGGTGGCTCGTTTCAACGAAATCGTCACCGAGCGCCTGCTAGAAGGCGCGCTCGCAACGCTCCGATCACAAGGCGTCGCGGCGGAGAACATCGTCGTCACCTGGGTTCCAGGCGCGTTTGAGCTTCCCCTCGCCTGCCGCTGGCTGGCCGAGCAAGGCCGCTGCGACGGCGTCGTCATGCTCGGAGCGGTCGTCCGCGGTGGCACCGACCACTACGAATACGTTTGCAGTGGTGTCACCGACGGCGCCATGCGCGTGCAGCTGGACCTGGGCACGGCGCTCGGCTTTGGACTGCTGACGTGCGCCACGATGGAACAGGCGCTGGCACGGGCCGGTGGCGGCGACGCGGGCAACAAGGGTGAGGATGCCGCGATGGCCGCGCTCGCCATGTGCGCGCTCAAGCCGCGCATCGCGTAGTCGCACGTTGCCGCGAACGCCGCAAAGACTCGGCCTCGCTTCGCACGGGCTCCTCGCCGGACTGGCGGCGGCTGGCTGCTGACATCGGCGCGTTTGTGAGGTAGCCTACGCGACCCGTTTCCCCGGGAACCCGCTCCTTGTCATGACTGCCCCCATCCGACGTCGTTCGCGCGCCCGCGAAATCGCTATGCAGGTGCTGTTCCAGTTCGATGTGCGCGGCGGTCAGTATGCCGACGAACTCGGCAGCTCGGTGGGCGATCTGTGCCTGCGCGAGCTGCAGGACGCCGCTACCGAACGGCAGACGTCGCCGACCGAGCTGACGCCTCCCACCGACGAAAACGCGCGCATTAGCAAGAACGACCGCGAGCTGGTCGCCTTCGCCTCGCGGCTCGTCGAAGGCACGCTCGGCAAGCGCGAAGACATCGACAAGCGACTGCAGCTGGCGGCCCGCAACTGGGACCTGCGCCGCATGGCCGCCGTTGACCGCAACGTGCTGCGCATGGCGGTCTACGAACTGATGTTTTGTGACGACGTGCCGCCGAAGGTCGCGATCAACGAAGCCATCGAGATCGGCAAGAAGTTTTCGACGGCCAACTCCGGCGGCTTCGTCAACGGCATCCTCGACCGCATCCGCATCGAGATCGAGAACAGCGCCAGCAGCCCGACCCAGCAACCGGTCGGGCCGACACCGTCGGCGTCAGAAGCCACGGCCGAGCCTTCGGACTAGGCGCGAGCCGCGACCCCGCCCGAGCCGAACCGAGGCGCGGGCGACGCCACGAGGCGATCGCGCCAAGCTCAGCACGTTCCGCGCCGCGCGCGTGGACGCCGCCGGTCAGGCCTTGACCATCCTCAAAGCGCTTGCCGACTGCAAGGCGATGCGCAGGGCGTTCGCGAGCATACGCGCGAACTTCGACGGTATGCGAATCGGCTACCCTCGCATCGGTGCGGGCCTCGCTGGCGGGGATGGGTCGGTCATCTCATCGATCATCGATGAGGAACTCGATGGGCAGCAGCACACCTTGGTGGAGTTCGCTGGCTAAGCAAGCAACGGGCGAAGCCCGGCCGAAGCGGCTGTCCAGATCTTCCGGATGGGGCGAAAAAGCAGAATTGGCGCCCCACAGCTCGGAGCTTCGGACAAACTCCGCCAGCGATGGTGTTCGGCAAGCTCTTCAAGGCTCTCAAAAAGACCCGCGACGTCCTGACGTCGGGTCTCTCTCGACTGTTCAAGGGGCGGCAGCTCGATGAAGCGTTCCTCGAGGAACTCGAGGAGGTGCTCTACAACAGCGACCTCGGTCCGCTCGGCACCGACATCGTCAACGACCTCAAGGAGTCCTACCGCAAGAAAGAGGTCAGCAAGACCGAGGAAGTCCCAGAGTTCTTGCGCGTCAAACTGCTCGAGCGCATGTCGGACTGTGAAGGACAACTCGCCCGGGCACCCGCCGCCCCCACCGTCATTCTGGTGGTCGGCGTCAACGGTGCGGGCAAAACCACTTCGATCGCCAAGCTCGCCAACCACCTGGTGCAGCAGGGCCACTCGGTGCTCCTCGGCGCGGGCGATACGTTCCGCGCCGCCGCCGTCGAGCAGCTGACGCTGTGGGCCGACCGGCTCGGCATCGACATCGTCAAGCAAGCGACGGGCGCCGATCCGGCCGCCGTCGCTTTCGACGCCACCGCAGCAGCGGCCGCGCGCAAAGTCGACTACCTGATCCTCGACACCGCGGGTCGCCTGCACACGCAAAAGAACCTGATGACCGAGCTCGAGAAGATCGTGCGCGTCGTCAAAAAGCAGCTGCCGGACGCCCCGCACGAAACCCTGCTCGTGCTCGACGGCACCACCGGCCAAAACGCCATCCGGCAGGCGAGCGAGTTTGCCAAGTCGGCTCCTATTTCCGGCCTGATCCTCGCCAAGATGGACGGCACGGCCAAGGGCGGCGCGCTGTTCGGCATCCGCAGCGTGCTGCCGGTGCCGGTCAAGTTTCTCGGCGTTGGCGAAGGCATCGACGACCTGCAGCGCTTCGTGGCCAAAGACTACGTCGACGCGATCCTGCGCTTCGACGACGAAGAAGCCAAAGCCTAGGCGAACCAACGCATGCCAGATCCCAGCACCGACCCGCAACGCGCCGGACGCGTGCTCGCCTGGCTGTTTCTGCCGCTGCTGACGCTGCCCTTCCACCCACTGTGGGTCGACTTTGAGCAGGTCCGCCGCGGCCTGCTGCTCGCGTTTGTCGGCATCGGCCTGATCGCCTGCACGACGCTGCGGCGGCGCGGCCTGCTGCCGCCGGTGCGCGGCGAACGCACGGGCTGGCTATTTGTGCTGTCGCTGGTCGCCGTAACCGTGATCCAGGCGAGCCTGCAGGCGATCCACCACGACGACAAGACGCCGTGGTCGCTGCAGCTGTTCGAAGCCGTGTTCCGCATCGCGCACTGGCTGGCGCTGATGATCGTGCTGCGGCTGGGCGCGGCCAGCGGAGCGCACAGCAGCGCCACCCCGATCGCGGCGACGCTGCTGGCCACTAGCCTGTTCGGCCTGCTGCAGCGGCTCGGGGTTGCCGAAGTCGGCGGCTACGGCGTCGAACGCGAGCCCGTCAGCACGCTTGGCAACCTCAACGTCGCGTCCGAATGGACCGCCGTCGCCGCGGTCGCTACGGCCGTGCTGCTGCGCGACATGGTCGGCCGCTCGCGCCCGCTCGGCTTCGCCGCACTCGCCGCCAGCTCGGCCTACCTCGTCGTCAATCATTCGCGATCGGGCCTGGTTGCGCTGCCCATCTGCATCGGCCTGCTCGCCCTGCTGCGCTGGCGCCGTCCGGCCGCCAGCGGCAGTGCCGGCCATCCAATCTGGCTGGTCCCGGCGGTCCTGCTGCTCGGCGCCGCCTGCGGATGGCTTGTCGATACCGCGGCGAGCCGGCCCGCGCCGCTCAACCACCGCGCCGAGCAGGCCGAACGCGACCGCTCGACCGTGACGCTCGACGTTCGCTTCGAAATCGCTCGTTCGTGCAAAGAGCTGATCCTCGAAGCACCGCTGTTCGGACACGGCCCGGGGCAATTCCAGGTGCAGTATCCGCGCGTGCGCAGCCAGGCCGAGATCGAGGCATCGAGCCTGGATCGACAGTTCGCCGTCGAAGTGCGCACCGCGCACGACGACTGGCTTGAGCTGCTCGTCGACGGCGGCCTGCCGATCCTCGTGCTGTTTGCCACGATGCTGTTCGCGCTGCAGCGCGGCACGCCCGACAAGGTGCGGCTGCTGCCTCTATTCGCGCTGCTGCTGCTGATGCTGGTGCGCGCGCCGATCGGCAACGCGCCCGCAGCCGCGACGGCGTTCTGGCTCGTCGGAACGCTCCACCACGGCGCAGCGCCTGCCGCCATCGCCCGAGTGGGCGGGCGCGCGGCGTTGGCACGCATCGCGGCTGGAATCCTCGGCTTGCTGCTGGTCGGACTCGGCGTGATGCCCATCGCCGGCAATCAGGCGTTTGTGCCGTATGTCGCCGCCCAACGCGACGGCGAGGCTCCGCCCCTCGACGCCGTGCGCGCCGCCGGCGCATGGATGCCCTATGAGCCACGCTGGCTGCAGGCCGAAGCCAAGCTCGAACTAGACGACGGCAACCTGCCGCGCGCGGCGCACCTTGCCGCCCGCGCGGTGTCCCTGCGCCCCTTTTCGCCGCCGCTGCTCTTGCTGCTTGCCGAAGTGCTCGCCCGCGGGGGTCGCTACGGCGAGGCCATCGCAATCGCGACGCAAGCCCTGCGCTTCGACCCCGGCAACCCGGAGCTGCGCGTGCTGAAGAGCACCGCGCTCGCCGAACTCGGCGACATCGAACTGGCGATCCGGACCGTCGTTCGCAAGCCGGCCCCGCACCGGATCCTGCGCGCCGCGCTCGAAAACCACTTTGCCGAACTCGCCGTCCTGGCGGACAAACGCAACGAGCCCAAAGCGGCCCGCCGCTTCCTGCTCGAACGCGCCTTCGCCGGCCTCTGCACGCGCCTCGGCAACTCCGATCCGGACGTGCAGCGCGAGGTCCGCGAACTGCGCAACGAGCTCAGCCAGCGCATCACCGAGACCGACCGCAAGGGCACCGATGCGCGATTCTTCGTGTGCGGCGCCCTCGAAGCTCTGGGCATCGATCGCACCGAGCTCGCCGATGGGTTTGCCGCGGCGATGCGCCGCGCCAACGTGCGCCTGGAGCCCTGGCAGGCCGAGCTGCTCAAAGACGAGCTTCCCCGCCTGCGGGAGCTGCCCTCCTGGGCGCCCCTGCTGCCGCCAGTTGGCCGCTGACCTCCAGGGCTGCTCCCCACCGGCTGGAACCGCCAGGCTGGCCCGCCAGGCTGGCCCGCCAGGCTGGCCCGCCAGGCTGTGATCTGCCGGCGGCTCCGCGGCTGGCTGGCCGCCAGGATTGCAGGTCCATGCCAACACAGCTGTGGGCCCAGCCGGCCTGCCAACGTTGCATCCGCCGCGCCATGATCAAAGAACGCCTCGCCCTTGCTCTGCCTCTCGCCAGCGCGCTCGCGCTCGCATCCCTGCCCGCCCAGGGCGGCCGCCGCGGCTTCCGCGGGCCACCGCCGATGCCCGTGCTCGAAGCGCTCGACCTAAACGGTGACCAGGAGCTTTCGGCGGACGAAATGGACGAAGCCGTGCTCTCACTTTTGACCCTCGACACCAACGGCGACCGCAACCTGACCAGCGACGAGCTGATGCCACAGCGCGGCGGCCGTAGGCCTAGGGGGCCGGGCGGTCCTGGAGGGCCGGGCGGCGACATGTTTGCCGACATGCCGCTGATGAAGGCGCTCGACAAGGACGGCGACGGCGAACTGTTTGGGGACGAAGTCACCGACGCACCGCGCTCGCTCGACCGCCTCGATCGCGACGATGATGACGTTCTGACCGAGTTCGAGCTCGTCGGCGACCGCTCGTCGAGTGGCTTTGGCCGCGGGTTTGGCGGCGCTCGCGGCCGCGGCGGCGGCGGCAATCGCTACAGCGGCGTGCCGCTGCCGAGCGAACTGAAGCCCGAAGATGGCATGGCCACGGTGCCCGACCGTGCCACGTTCCAGCAGCTGTCCTACACCGGCAAAGAGGTCATGATCGACACGCACCTGGCCGACCAGGAGTTCGTCAAGTTCCAGATCGAAGACGCCGGCGGCGACCAGCCGCGCATCTACTTCATGAACACGAAGACGCACCGCGCGCACCCGATGTTCATGCAGGCGATTGGCCTGCGCGATCGCGGCCCCGGCGGCCGGCGCGGGCGCGGCGGCGAGGAGACCAGCGGCGGCGCAGCCGAACAAAGCGTGCGCATGCGCGGCGTGCTCGTCTACCGACCGCGCCTGATGTCGCCGGCCGGCAAAGCGGGCCTCTACACGTTCGAGTTCGAACCAAACGATGCCTACGGCTACGAGCTGGTGCAGGTCGCCTTTGACCAGCTGCAGGAGCACGCCGCCGCGCTGGATGGACACCTCGCCTACAATCTGCTGCCGCGCGCAAAGCAGCAGTGGGCCACGGAGAGCGATCGCTACGTCAAGGCAGCCCTGCCCGTGTTCGATCCCGAAGACACGTATGGCGACGTTGCGTTCTTGCCGCTCCACCAGGCCGTCTCGTTCGGACGACTGCGCTACATGAAGCCAGGCGAGCGCCCCGGGCCGCGCGACATCACGCTCTACGACGCGCTGCCCAACGAGATGCCGCGCACGGCCGGCGTGCTGACGACCTGCCGGCAAACGCCGCTATCGCACGTCAACCTGCGCGCAATCCAGGACAACGTGCCGAATGCTTACGTCGCCGGAGCCGCCGACACGCCAGACATTCAGGCTCTGATCGGCAAGTACGTGCGCTACGAGGTCTCCGAATCCGGCGCCGCGCTGCGACAGGCCACCCAGGCCGAAGTCGACGCGCACTTTGAAGCGCTGCGCCCGAGCGAGGCACAAACCCCGCCACGCGACCTGACGATCGCAGCCGTGCGGGCGTTCGAGGGCATTGGCTTTGGCGACGCCAAGGCGTTCGGCGTCAAGGCCGCCAACCTCGCCACGCTGCACGCGCTCGATCTTGGCGCGGCCACGACGCCCGATGGCTTTGCCGTGCCGTTTGCGTTCTACGACGCGTTCATGAAGCACAACAAGCTCTACCAGCGTGCCCGCACGATGCTGGCCCAGACCGAATTTGGGCAGGACGCCGACCATCGTGAGAAGGCCCTGAAGTCCTTCCGCAAGGCGATCAAGAAGGGGGCGATGCCCAAGTCGATGATGGCGGCTCTGGCCGAGGTCCAGGCGCAGTTCCCCGACGGCGCCTCGATCCGCTGCCGTTCGAGCACCAACAACGAAGACCTCGAGGGCTTTAGCGGCGCCGGCCTCTACGACTCCTTCACCCACCGCCCCGATGAGGGCCACCTCGGCAAGTCGATCCGCCAGGTGTTCGCCAGCCTGTGGAACTTCCGCGCATTCGAAGAACGCGAGTTCTACCGCATCGACCACATGCAGGCCGCCATGGGCGTGGTGCTGCACCGCAACCAAAAGGGCGAAAAGGTCAACGGCGTCGCCGTGGCCAAGGACGTGCTCTACCAAGGCCAGCACGAGGGCATGCTGCTCTACTACGTCAACTCACAGAGCGGCGAAGACCTGGTCACCAATCCCAACGAGTTCTCCGTGCCCGAGGAGCTGCTGCTGTCGCCGCGCAATCCTGGCCGCGACCGCATCGTGCAGCGCTCCAACCGCATCGCGCCCGAGCAACAGCTGCTGTCGCCAGAACACCGCCAGCAGCTGCGCGATGCCATGCGCGTGCTGCAGGGGCGCTTTGCGCGCTTCTACGACAAAGAAGAAGACGCGAGCTTTGCGATGGAGATCGAGTTCAAGATCACGAGGGATGGCAAGCTGCTGATCAAGCAGGCGCGGCCCTGGCTGGACTAGGGCGAGTAGCGCACCGTCGCCGACAATTCGCTGCCGGGGTGGCCTGCCGGAATGGCCTGCCCGAATGGCCTGCCCGAATGGGCTGCCGGAATCGGCCGTCAGGCACGCACGGCTTCGCCGATGGCTACCGACACGAATCCGACAAACAGGATCACGAGCACCTGGACGGCATAGAGCGCGCGCCGCGACAGCCTGCGGCAGCAAGCGTAGACGGCGCCGGCGAGCACCAGGGTTGGCAGCGCAGCCGCGAGCACGAACCACGCGCCATTCAGCTGCAGCCAGACGCTTGCCAGCATGCCCGGCACGATCACGGCGATCGACAGATACGTCCACAGGCAGTGATCGCAGTCGCGGAACGCGCCGATGACAACCGGCAGCAGGGTCGGCAACCAAACGGTTCCGGCCGCCAGCAGCGCGGCGCGGCGAGGCGTCACTTGCCAGCGCCGGCCGTAGCCTCTTCGACCAGGCCCTCGAGCTCGTCCTCGGCCCGCGCAACCTCGACAAACTGCTCAAACGACCAGCGTCGGCTGTGCCCCGCGGCGTCCTTTGGAAACTGCGCCCGCAGCGCGTCCTGCAGTCGAAAGCTCAGCAGCGCCACGCCGAGACGGGTCGCGTGCAGACGGTCCTCCTGCAGCAGTGCGCCGGGCTTGATGCGAACCTTGCCACCGTCGAGCGGCAGCACCACGCCGTCGTCCTTCATCTCTTTGACGATCGCGGCGATCGGCACGATCGACACGTTTTTGTGCTCGGCCGCGAACGCAGCAATCTGTGCGTTGAGATCGGCGAGCACCTTCGGCCCGGGAATCTGCGCTGTCTTGAGCATGCGCATGGCCGCCCCCGTCATGTCCGGCAGGTCGCCGATCAGCACCGGCACTTCGAACTCCGCCAGATACGCGAGCCCCTGCTTGAGCCGCGCCGCGCGCGCCGCGGGCCTGTCGCCGCGCATGTAGCCATAGGCAAACCAAAACGGGAAGTCGATCGCGACGACCAGGTCGGGCTTGCGACGCTTGGCGTAGTTCACCTGCTTGCGGCCAATGCCGATCGGATCCTGGAACAGGTTCCACATCTCCATCTGCGGATGGGTTGTGACCTTCCATTCGCCGTCCCCCCACGCCTTGAGCACCTTGCGCAGCGCGACCGTTTCGCCCTGCGTCTTGGCGCCGAAAAGCGGGCCGTCGCGGAAGCCGCCGCTAACGCTGGCGCCGATGATGTGCACGCGCTCTGGGGCGGACGCTGCCGCCGTGTTCGCCTTTGCCTTGGGCCCTGTTTTGGCGGCCCCCGATTCGGCGCCCCCCGATTTTGGCGCGTCCGCTTGCTGCGCCGGTAGTGCCAAGCCGGCTACAAGGCACGCAGCCGCGAGTGCTCCGTGTCCGTAGAGACTACGGGCGAGGTTTCGGCCCTTGCGGAGCCACAGCGCGCAATCCATCGTCATCCGCGGAGTCATCATCCCGCTAGTGTAGCGATTCGAGCACCAGATCGTGAACCGCGCGGCGCACCGCCGTGATCTTGTTGTTGACGCGGGTCGGGTGCACGCGGTTTGTCAGCAGCACCACGCAGATATCGTGGCGCGGACAGCACCACAGAGACGTCCCGGTGAAGCCGGTGTGGCCAAACGTGCCGGCCGGAATCGCAGTGCCGCCATAGCCGCCGCTTTGCAGCAGCTGGAAGCCCAAGCCGCGGGTGGTATCCGCCGACAGCCCGGCCGGCCGGGTCGCGGCTTCGACCAGCTTGCGCGGCAGCGCCTTGCCGCCGCCCGACAGCAGCGCGCGGCCGTAGCAGGCAAGGTCACGCGCCGTCGCAAACATGCCGGCGTGGCCCGAGATGCCGCCCATGGCGAATGCGTTTTCGTCGTGCACGTAGCCCGTCACGATGCCACCGCGCTGCGGGTCGAGTTCGGTAGGTGCTGCCCCCGGAGCCGGGCCGCCGCCGCCGGCCTTCGGCGTGCGATAGAACGACGCGGACTGCATGCCGAGAGGCTGCCAGATTGTGCGCGCCACGTAGTCTTCAAACGCCTCGCCGCTGGCGGCTTCGACGACGGCCATCAGCAGGATGAAGCCGAGGTCGCTGTAGCGAACCGCCGTGCCGGGCTCGAGCATCAGCCCCTCTTTGGCGGCCGCCGCGACGATCTTGTCCTTGCCCGCCATGGTGCGGAAGAAGCGCACGTAGGACGGCAAGCCACCCTGGTGCGCCAGCAGATGCCGCAGCGTGACGGCTTCCTTGCCAGCGCCGGAAAACGCCGGCAGCCACTTCTGCACCGGATCGTC
This sequence comes from Planctomycetota bacterium, assembly GCA_045105235.1. GTDB lineage: Bacteria > Planctomycetota > UBA1135 > UBA1135 > UBA2386. Next base: position 29,883 of record JBGCDH010000093.1, read on the forward strand.
AAGCGTCAGCTTGCCGTCCGCCGCGAGCCGCAGGATCGCCGGCGTGGTGGCACAGACCTTGGTCAACGACGCCATGTCGTAGCGCGTCGATGGCGCGACGGCAGCCGCCCCGTCGTCATATGACAACTCGCCCACGCTAACGTTCGCAACCTCGGATCCATGCCGGACCACCATGCAGCGAGCGCCCGGGAACGCGCGCTGCTCGACGGCTTGCTGCAGACGGTTGCGGAGCTGGTCCGCGAGATCGGCGGCCATGCCCAGCTTGTTGGGCTGTTCTTGGGGCAGCACCTCCACGGCATCGACTGCGTTTCCGGCTGCTCTCCGGCGCGTCACGCTGAGACCTGCGCCAGCGGCTGCAACGTCCGGAATGCCCACCGGCAGGCGACCGACAAAACGCTGCTGCCCACGCAGCGCCGCAGCGACTGCGCGCTGCACCGGTTCGGTATGCGTGAAAGCCGCGACATAGGAATCGGCCGCGTCGATGCCGCGCACCAGGTAGGGGTTGCCGAACGAGACCAACACGACGCGCTGCTCGGGCCGCAGCGCTGCCAGCAGCGGCTGCAGGTTGGCGGGCAAGCCAATGCCGCCGGAGTAGGCGCGCACGCGCACGTAGGCCGCCAAGATGACGTCGCTTGCCTGCTCGACCCGCGTGATCGCCGCCGCCACTTCGGCCTTGCTGCTTCGCTTGGAAAGCCGCAGCGAGTTGCCCTCGCGTGACGCGCCCGCCGCCGGCTTCTCGCGCATGCCTGCGACAAATGCTTCGCCCTGCCCTTCGTCGGAATCGAGCAACGTCACAAGCAGCGCGCCGTCCTTGTCCTGCATCGCTGCGATGACGCCATCGCGATCGCGCACCAGCACGATGCCACGCTTCGCGATGTCGGCGGCCAACGCAACGCTGTCCTCGTGGCCGATCTGCTGCTGCCAATCGGCCTGCACCATGCCGCGGCGGCCGCGGCCGTCGAGCAAGCCGACACGCTGCTTCATCGCAAGGATCCGGCGCACGGCGTCGTCGAGCCGCGCGACCGCGACGCGGCCGCTCGTCACCGCAGCGACGACGGCATCGCGCGCCGCCACCGGATCGGGCGGCATCAGCAGCACGTCGGCTCCCGCGAGCAGCGCGCGGATGGCAACCTCCGCCGGCGGGAACGCGCCCTTGACGCCCCCCATATCCAGCGCGTCGGTAACGACCAACCCTTCAAAGCCAAGCTGCTTGCGCAGCACGTCAACGAGAATGCGCTGGCTCAGCGTCGCCGGCACGCCAGGATCTTCGCCCAGTCCAGGCACCGCCAGGTGGCCCGTCATGACCGATTCGAGGCCATCGCGCGCACAGACCTCAAACGGGTGCAGCTCGACGCGGCGCAGCCGCTCGGCGTCACCGGGCACCGTCGCGAGCTTGAGGTGCGAATCGCTGGAGACATCGCCGTGACCGGGAAAGTGCTTGCCGCACGCGATCAGCCCCTGGCTGCGCACGCCGCGGGCAAACGCACGGCCAAGCGTCGCGACCAGCTCGGGATCTTCGCCAAAGCTGCGCACGTTGATGATCGGGTTGTCCGGGTTGCTGTTGACGTCCAGAACCGGCGCGAACACCCAGTGGAAGCCGAGCGCCTTCGCTTCGCGCCCCGTCACCTCCCCCATGCGGCGGGCCAGCTCGGGCGAACCCGTGGCCCCGACGAGCATCTGGTTGCCGAGTTCGGTCGCGCCCTTCAGACGGAACCAAACGCCGCCCTCAAAGTCGCTCGCTAGCAGCAGCGGCACCTTGGCGCGCGTCTGCATCGCGCGACGCTGAAGTTCTGGCACAAGTCGGGCCGCATCCTTGACGTCGCCGAGGCTGAGGATGACCCCGCCAAGCCCCACCTGCTCCACCCACTCGAGCAGCTGCGCGTGGTTGCGGCCGAGCACGTTCGGGTTTTGGCCGCCGTCCGCCGGCGCCGCGCCACCGTCCGCAGGCGGCTGCGTCGGACGCGACAGAGACCAGCACATGAACAACTGACCCGCCTTCTCCGCCAGCGTCAGCGTTCCCAGCAGCTCGTCCAGCTGCGCCTCACGCGCTCGCTCTTCCGCCGACGTGTTCGGCTGCCGGCTCGCGGCCGGGCTCTGTGCGCCAGCCAGCGGGCCCAGCAGAGCAGCTGCCGTGAAAACGGCCGAGGCGAGGAGACGATTGTGCGGCCAGCGCCGGAGCATGCGGGTGAGCATCCGTTCAGGCTACCGCTTGGGGCCACCCTGCCGAAGAAGGCCGCGCAGGCTCCCTGGCAAACTTGCCGCCCCCCGTCCGCGACCCCGAGGCCGCCGCCGCTCTGGCCGCCGCCGCTCTCGCCGCCGCCAAACGCGGGCCAACGGCGAGTCCGGGCGCAACGATTCAGTCCCTAGCAGCCAGCGCCGGCAATCGTGCCCGCATCGAGGCTGCTGGCGGCCGCCGGATCGAGCAGCACCAGCACGTTTGGGTGCCGGCGCACGGCCGATGCAGGGCAGTTGGCGCTGATGTCACCGTGCAGCATGTCGCGCACGGCCTCGGCCTTGTTGCTGCCGAACGCGCACAGCACCAGGCGTTCGGCCGCCAGGATGGAGCGCATGCCGGCCGTCACAGCACGGCGCGGCGGCTCATCCGGCACAAACGTTGGCTTGGCATCCGAGCGCGTCGTCTCGGCCAGCATGGTCACGTGGAAGCCATCGTCGAACGACGTCCCGGGCTCATTGAACGCAACGTGGCCGTTGCGACCGATGCCGAGGAACTGCAGCTTGACGCCACCCGCGCGCTGCAGGCGCTCTTCGTGCGCTCGCAGCGAGCCTTCGGATCCGTAGCTCGGCACCGGCAAGAACGAGCCGCGCGCCAGCATGTCGCGCAGGGCCGGACAGCGCAGCATCAGCTCATGCACCATGCCACCGCGCCGGTTGGGCTCAAACGCGATGTACTCGTCGAGATGCGTGCCGACGAAATCCGTCGTTGCCATGCGGCCGGCTTTGACCTCGGCATCGAGCGCCCGGAAGAACGCCGTGAAGGTGCTGCCGGTCGCGAAGCTGATCAGCGAACGCTGGCCATCGCCAGACGGGCCACCGCCGGTGGTGACCACGCGGCGCAACTCTTCCAGCAAAAGCGGCACCGCGGCGTCGGCGGCATCCAGAACTCTCACCTCGGGGTTTGCGTGTATCTCCATAGTTCCCCAACTGTGCCCAAAACGGGCCCGTTCGGCAAGTGAGGAGTATCCCGACAGGCGTCGAAGAGCTGCCTTAACCGCATGCCATAAAGACTCTTAAGTCCGCGGCACGAGATTAGCAGGAGCTTGGCCGGATCTTGATCCAGAAGCGACCTCTCAGCAGTTCCCTGGAGCCTCGATCCGCCCAAGTCCGCGCTGAATCAGACCTTCCAAATTACGCCCCGACGATACAAAGCGCGCAGGACGACATACCAAACCAAGATCCAAGCAACCGCAAACATCAGCGACGCCAGCCGTGGCGGCGCCCACGAGGCGAAAGCTCCATCGAAGAGCCAGCTCTTCAACGGCACCGACCTACCGTCGCCATTCGGCACCGTGACCAGGCTTGCGATGGTTCGACCGAGCAGCCCGCTGCCGACAAACACCAGCAGCGCGTTGGTGCCGTAGACCTGCAGCGGGTAGGCGAAGCGGCGACGCCGTTCCGCCCCGGGCTGCTCCAACACGTAGACCAACAGGCCGAGCCCGAGCGTGGCGACACCGGCCGTCCAAACCGCGTAGCTGCTGGTCCACAGGTACTTGTTGACCGGCAAGAACCAGCCCCAGACGGCCCCGAGCGCCATCAGCAGCCCGCCGCAGCGAAGCAGGTGGAGTTCGGCCGAGCCGGCGCCTTGGCCGTCACCTGCGGCAGCCGCGGGCGCGGGCGATGACGGTGCCGGCGAGGACCGCGACGAAAGGCGCAATAGCCGCCCTGCCTCGACTCCAAACAAGCACGAGGCCAGCGCCGGCATCGTGCTCAGCAATCCTTCGGGGTCGTAGTTCGGTTTGTAGATGTGGGAGCCGAAAACGGCGCGATCAAGCCAACCCTGAAGGGTGCCCGCCGGGTCGCCAAGATCCGGCGCCCCAAAGCCAGGCACGGCTACCAGCGTGATCAGCGCCCAGTGCAGCAGCAAGCATCCCCACAGCACCCACCGCTGCGTGCGCTGCGTCGTGAACACGAACAGCAGCGCCGCAAGCCCGTAGCAGACGCCGATTCGCTGCAGCACGCCCGGTATGCGCACCGACAGCAGCGGCTCGAACAGACCGGCAAGGCCATCGCCCGCCCCAGCGAAGGACAGCAGCGGAAACGCCGACAAAAACATGCCGAGCAGCACCAGCTTGACGACGCGCGCCAGGATGCCGCGCACGATCGGGGCGCGCGCAGAGCCGCGCTCGAGTCGGCCCGACAGCGCCGGCACAATTGCGACGCCCGCGCAGAATAGGAACGTCGGAAACACCAGGTCGGTAAACGTGCACCCGTGCCAATCCGCGTGTCGCAGCGGCCCGTACTGCCAGTCCTTCGACCAGCGACCCGGGTTGTTGACCAGGATCATCGCCGCGATCGTCAAGCCGCGCAGCGCGTCCAAGCCGAGCCAGCGTGCCGGCTGCGCACCGGTCGGCGACTCACGCGGCTCCCTCACAGCGACTGTGACGGCGCATCCAGCGCTGCGCGCACGCTGCCGTCATGGGTAAACAGCAGGGTCCTGGCGACGTGCGGCTCGACGTCGTGGCGATGCGCAACGATCGCGACCTTGACCTCCCCGTCCGAGGCATGCAGGCGCCGCTCTGCGACATCGATCGCGCAGCCGCATGCAGCTGCGACGATGCGCACGCTGCGCGCCTGCAGCTTTTTGTTGGTCGCCTGCAGATCGACCATCAGGTTGCCGTAGACCTTGTTGAGCCGCACGAAGACGCCGGTCGTCAACATGTTGAGGATCATCTTGGTCGCCGTACCGGCTTTCAGGCGCGTGCTGCCCGTCAGGATCTCCGGCCCGGTCACGGCTTCGATCGCCAGCTCGGCGGCCGCCGCCACCGGACTCTGCGGATTCATGACCACGGCGACGGCAAAGGCCCCGCGATGCTTGGCGTGCTCAAGCGCGCCGACGACGTACGGAGTGCGGCCGCTTGCCGCGATGCCGACCACGCTATCCTTTGGCCCGACCCCGAGCGCATCGAGGTCCGTGGTCGCAAGCGCCGGGCTGTCCTCCGCGCCTTCGACGGCTTTCAAGAACGCCGATTCTCCGCCGGCGATCACGCCTCGGACCTGGCTCGGATCCGCCGAGAACGTCGGCGGGCATTCGGCCGCGTCGAGAACTCCGAGGCGGCCCGACGTGCCCGCCCCGCAGTAGATCAATCGACCGCCCTTGTGCATACGCTGCGCGATTTCGTCGACGGCCGCGGCGACCTGCGGCAGCACGGCGCGAACCGCATCGGCGACCTGCCGATCCTCGTCGTTCATCGCCGTCACCACGTCGAGCGTCGACATGGCATCGAGCTCGGCACTGCGGGGGTTTGGCTCTTCCGTCGTCAGCTTGGACAGGTCGACTCCACTCATGCCGACATGATCGCGCAACGGATCGACGAAAAACATGGGGCGCTCGCGTTCTGCGCCAGCCGCCGCCCCGATCTGAGACTTCCGCTTGCGCAGCCTCCCCTTCCGAGGGCTTGGGCCGCTAGACTAGATTCGTGGAACCAGATCGCGAAAAGAACCGAGAAGAGCTTCGTGCCGACATTGCGCGCGCCCGACGCGGTGAGACCGATGCCCTCGACCGCGTGCTGGTCTCGATGGAGGCTCGCCTGCGCAGCGCCGCGGCGCACAAGCTCGGGGCGCCTTTGCGCGCCAAGATGGCGACGTCGGACCTGCTGCAGTCGACCTACGTCGATGTCGTTCGCTCGATCAAGTCGTTCGAAGGCGATGATCCTGAGACCCTGGTGGCCTGGATCACGCGGATCATGGAAAACAACGTGCGCGACCGGCTGCGCTTCTTCGGCCGACAGCGCCGAGCGGCCGAAATCGATCAGACAGAGCCCCCGGAGGTGCCTTCCGAGGGCCCGACGCCGAGCTTTGAGGTCATGAAGGTCGAGCACCTCGCGGTGGTCGGCAAGGTTCTGTCGGAAATGCCCGAGGAGTTCCGCCGGATCATCCAGCTTCGGCAGTTCGAGCAGCGCGAATACGAAGAGATTGCCACCCTCATGGGCAAGTCAACGGGAGCGCTGCGCATGATGCTGTCGCGCGCGATGGCAATGCTGATGACCCGCGTCGACAAGGCCATCGGGGACCCGTAAGGCCATCAGGGACCCGTAGCGCCAGCGGGGACCCGTAGCGCCAGCCGCGTTTCGTAGCGTCGGGGGCCTCGGCGTCGGCAGCGGTGCGCACCTGCAGCGACCAGGTCCAAGGCGAGACGCGGTGCTGCTGCTATCTTCGACGTAGGCCGATAAGCTGGCAGCCGCGAGAGGGAGCCAGATCCCCGCCGCCAGCTTCCCCGCCGCAGTCGAGTCGCCACATGCCGCAACCGCCCTCCATCGACAATTCTGCCGGCGGCGACGAGCCGTCGCCGCTCGAACAGCTTCTTGAGAGCTGGTTCCTCAAGCTCGAAAACGGCGAGCGGCCGGACATCGATGAGCACTGCCGGGAGCACCCCGAGCTCGAAGCCGACTTCCGCCGCATGATCGGGTTTGCGGCGGACTTCGACGGCATCATCAACCAGCAGCCCGCGACCAGCGACAGCAAGCCAGGCGGTGGCGAGGCCAGCAAAACGGCGCCCGCGATGCTCGGCGAATTTGAGCTGATTGCACCGCTCGGAGCCGGCGGCGGCGGCGAAGTCTACCTCGCGCGCCAGACGTCGCTGCGCCGCATGGTCGCGGTCAAGCGGCTGCGCACGAGCGAGGACGAGCGCAGCCGCCAACGCCTGCGCCGCGAAGCCGAGGTTGCGGCCTCGCTCGACCACCCGGGCATCGTGCCCATCTACGCGGTGGGCGAAGACGCCGGCGACGCCTGGATCGCGATGAAGTGGCTGACCGGCCCCGCCCTGGACGGCATCGACGCGCCGCTGTCCCCGCGCGAAGTCGCGCGCATCGGCGCCGCCGCGGCGCGCGCCCTGCACGAAGCCCACACGGCCGGCATCGTGCACCGCG
>JBGCDH010000094.1:0-60469 GCA_045105235.1 Planctomycetota bacterium
TCGAGCGCGTCGCGGATGATCGGGCTGTCATACTCGCCCGCGGCATAGAGGGTCGTGATCCCGGCCGCCGTCAGCGGAAAGGTCGCGCGGGTGTGCTCGCGGTTCTGGTAGCGGAAGCTGCCGCCTTGGTCGCCATACGCGCCGTGCGTGCGGTAGCGGTAGGAACGATCATTGGTGCGCACCGCGCTGCGGTAGACGTAGTTTTGTGCGTTGCGGATGGTGCTCAGAGGCACGTGGATGCCGACGTTGCGCGCCGAACGCAGGGCGAGAACCTGGCAGACGGTGATCGACATGTCCGACTGCCGGGCGAACGGCTGGTAGCGCCAGCCGCCTTCCGCGTTTTGCGAGTCGACGATCAAGTCGACCGAGCGCTGCAGCACCCGCTTGACGTCTTCGCGATCGACCATGCCGTAGACTTCGGCGAGAAACAGGGTCGCGAACGCGTGGCTGTACATCCGCGTGCCGTGCTTCTGCAGCTGCCCATCGTCCTGTGCGGAGCTGAGCACGAAGTCGAGCCCGCGGTCCAGGACATCGCCGTAGCGACCGCGATCCGGCAGGTGGCCGCCGGCCAAAAAGCTCATCAGGGCCAGCGCGGTGACGCCGACGTGCGGCTGCGGGCGCCGGTCGGTGGTGTCGTAGTCGGTGTTGAACTTGTAGCCGACCAGCTCCGACCAACAGCCGTTGGGCTTTTGCTTGGCTGCAAGCCACTCATGGCCGCGGGCCACGGCCTTGCGCAGCTCTGCGTCGATCAGCTGTTCGTTGCTCGATCCGCGCCGCAGGGTTTCCTGCGCGGCCAACCCAAAGCTCAGGCTGGCGACGCAGATCAGCAGTACGGCTGAAGCGAGAAGGCGTGGCGGCAGCAGCGGCGGCGATATCATGGGGTGTTCATCGGTTCTGTGGTGGCTCCGATCCCAGGAGAATCAGGCCCCTGGTGGTCGAAAGCACAGTGTAGGCCCCAGCGGCGTGCATCCCATGGGGGGTGCCTGGGGTGCGGACGAACCGATACTTGCGGTTCGCAGCGGAGGTGCCGTCGGGGAAGACCCCCTGGCGCGTCTTTAGGTCGATTCCGTAGAGACGAAAAGCCCCGTCCGAGTCGCGGGGGCGCGCCCCGAAGCTAACGAAGTTTTCGCCAAACCGTGGCGATCGTGCGATCTTGCCGTCGTTGGCGCCAAGCGGGACGACAAAGGTCGTGCCCTCGGCCGCCGTCGCAAGGCAGAACAGCTGACCCTGCCGACTCTGGCGGTCGGCAACCGACGCGATCGCCAGGATCTCGGGCAGCGGGTTGTGGGCGAGATCGCTCTCCCAGTTGAGCAGTTCGGCGTCTTGGCCAATCTTTACGGTGCGCACCGAGTTGCCCGTGGCAGCCTCCAGCAGCACCACCCGGCCGCCCTGCTGCGGGTTGTCCTCGACGACGCAGAAGATCGTGCCACGACGCTGCGCGAGCAGCAGGCGCGAGCCGCTTTCGCCTTGCCAGCGCCATGCGAGCTGGCCATTCGCGGTGTTGAGGGCCAGCACCTGCGGCGCGGCGTTGGCGCTGTTGCGGCTGTCGACCGGCAGGAAGACGCGCTCGGCGTCCGCCGAGAGTCCGCGCGGGTAGAGGCGCGTCGCCAGGCTATCGGCGGCGAGCTGCAGCTTATCGGGACCCAGCGCCGCGGCGCACGAAACGGTCGTCTGCGTCTCGCCCGTGACCGGGTCGAGCAGGTCGATGCGCGTGGCGCTAGGCGTCTCGCCGTCCCCGGCCAGCGTCAGCAGCAGCAGGGTGCTGTCGGAGGGCTTGGGCTTGAGTTCGCCATCGCCGAGCGAACGTCGGAACAGCACTGCGCCCGTCATGGGCTCGACGCCGATCAGCATGGTGTTGCCGTCGGGGATCTGCGGCTGCGTGGTGCAGTGCAGCACGCCCGCGGTGATGCCGAGGCTTTCGATCAGGCGCGGCTGGTCGAATTCGACCTCCCACTTGAGTTCGCCGGTGCGGTAGTCAACGGCGAACAGGCGCAGCATGTCGGGCACCACGAGCGTTTGCCCGCATAGCAGCGCGTGCTCCAAGAACTCCACGCCGAGCGAGAAGATCTCTTGGGCCGCCGGCAGGCTTTCGCTGCCGCTGCCGCTGTCGGCCTCGGCCTTGGCGCCGCCCGCACGCGCGCCGTTTGGCAGGGCGAAGGCGACCAGTTCGTCCGCGGCGACGGCATAGATGGGGGCGTCGGCCGGCCGCGCAAAGCCGCTGCCGATGCGCGTTTCGAGCAGGCGGACATACTCCTGCCGCGTTCGCGGCCGGACGATGCCCAGCTCTCGCGTGGGGATCTGGGCGGTGCTTGAGCCTGCCCCGGCCTCGGCCGCGGCCGCGGGCAGCTTCCTGGCCAACGCGGCGGCGCTGGCCTTCGCAAAGCTCATGCCGTCGTCGGGTCCCCAATCCGATGGCTCATCGAATGGCTGCAGGCGATCGTGCATGGTGCGCGCCAGCGCGGGGTTGCCGCGGGCGAAGGCCGCGACCTGCACGCGTCGCAGCACGCCGGGAGTGACCGCCGAGTTGCGAACGGCGCGCGCTAGCACGTCAACGGCGATGTGCAGGTCGCCGTTTTCGACGGCGCGGTCGAGCAGCTGCAGCGCCGCGCGGCTGGCGGCCTGGCTGTTGGGGAAGCGACCGGTCAGCGTCGCGAGTGCGCCGCTGTCGCCGTTGGCTGCCTGGTAGGCGGCTTCGGCCCGCTGCTCCACTTTGGCGTAGGCTTCGGCGCCGTGGCTTGCGACCAGTTCGCCGATCTTGCGCTCGGCGATTTCCGCCATCGATTCGCTGTCGATGCGTTCGTCGCCGAAGCGCTCGAGCAGGGCCTGCCACAGCTCGATCGCGCGCGGCGGGGCGTCGGCGTAGGCAATGGCGCGCTGCCACTGCACAAACGCGGGCACGGTAACGTTGAGCGGCACCGGCATGCGTTCACCGGAGGCCCGCGTTGCCAAGCGCTCCAGCTCGCGCAGGTAGATTTTGCGGTCGCCGCGGCAGCGGCTGAGCAGCATGGTCTGCACCGCGATCCAGCGCTCGTCGGTTGGCGCAAGTTCGCGCGCGATGGCGATGCGTTCGAGGGCGTCGGGGCTATCGGCCTGCAGCGCCACTTCGGCGATGGTCAGCGCTTGGTCAAACAGCTCTCGCTGGAGGGCCATGCGCACCGGGTGGTCGACGGCGAGTCCACGCTGCTTGCAGGCTTCCAGGCCGCGCCGGTAGAGCTCCTGGACAGCTGCACCATCGGCAATCGAGCTGCTGTTTGTCAGCAGCGCGCGGCGCAGCGTGGCAAGGCGAAGGATGGCCGCGGGGTCGCTCGGGCGCGCGCGCACATCGGCTTCGCTGCGGTCGAGCAAGGCGCCCGGGTCGAGCAGGAAATCGATGCTGCGGTTGCGAAGCGAAACGGCGATGCCGTCGAGCATCGCCAGGTTGCCGGCCCGGAAGCCGTCGATCCCGGCGACGTCGAGACGCTTGCCGCCGCGAACGGCAGGGTCGCCGTTGCGATCAAAGGCGAGCATGCCGCCGCGGGTTGGCACCCAGACGTGTTCGCCGGTGACCGCGGGGCGCGCCGGCATCGAGGGAGATCGACGTTCGCTGATGCGGTCGGGGCGCACAAGCTGGCGGGCGACGGGGCGGAAAACGGGGCGGGCGCCAGGGCGGTTGCTACTGCGGACGTCGGCGTCGCGATCGTCCGCGTCGCTTGCCGGGAAATCCTGGCGAGCATCGGCCGCCGTCGGCCGGGCCGTGACTGCCACCACGCCGGTGCCGCTGAGCACAAACTCCCCGTCGACAGCACCCGCAAGCCACCGCACCCGGTTGGCGATGCCGCCGAGACGAGCCTCGTGATTGAGCTGCCACAGGGTCGAACCGCTGTCGACATCGAAGGCGAGCACCGAGGCCCCGTCGGTCGGCGTCATGCAGACGACGCCGTCGCAGACGACCGGTGCGTTGTTGGCGAAGAACACCGGCCGATCGGCCTGGTTGCGCAGCATCGCCGGCGGCATCTTGAGCACCTCGTAGGCGCGGATCCAGCGGGCGCGGCCGTCGGCTGCATCGATGGCGAAAGCGACTCCGAGGTTGGTGGCGCCAAACAACACGCCGCTGTCGAGCGCCAGCGGCGACGACGCAAACTCCCTGCGGGCGTTGCCGAACATGTTGACGTCTTGCTGGCTCGAACAGACCAGGTGGCGCCACCGCGGTTTGCCGGTGAGCAGGTCGTAGGCGCCGATCGAAAACTTGATCGCACCGCTGCGGTCGTGCACGGGCGCGTAGACCGTGTCGCCGGCAACGATCGGCGGGCCACAGGAATCGTGCCCCGCGTAGCGCTTGGTCAGGCTGCCCTGTAGTTCATCGAAGTGGCTCCAAAGCAGCCTGCCGGTCTGCCGCTCGAACGCGAACAGGCGGCGGCGCGGGATCTTGTTCTTGATGCTCAGGCTCTGCTGGAAGGTCACGTCGACCGAGTCGTCCGGGACCTGCAGTGCGCAGACGACGACGTCGTCGCCGATCGCCGCACTGAGCACCATGTTGTGGTTGATCGACGCGAATGGGTTGCGGCGGCGAAAGCGCCGGCGCGGTTGCTCGGGTTCGGGGCCGGCGTCGTCCATCGGCGACAGCGAGCGCCACGCAATGGTGCGCCGCAGCGGGTCAAACGCGGTCAGCCGCCGGCCGGTGTTGACGTAGACGCCGTCGAGATCGCCAACCGGGAACATGGCGAGTTCCCCGGCTTCACTTTGCTCGAAGCCGGGGGCGGCCACATCCTGGCTCCAGAACGGCTGCAGGCGACCGACCGGTTCGGGCATCGGGGTCGCGCCGGAGCGGCCGCCGCCATACGCGGTCCAGCCGGTGGCTGGCGGCGGCATGACGGCCAAGACCGGCTCGGCGGCCGGTGGCAGGCGGGTCTGCGCTTGGCTGAGCTGCGCCAGCTGCGGTTCGGCGAGCACCTGCGCGCAATAGAGCCGGTCGACGGCACGTCGTTCGTCGGCACTGCCGATCGGGGTTGCGTCGATGGCGGCGCGGTAGTGCTGGCTGGCGCCAAGCCCGTCGCCGCGCTCGAGCGCACGGTCGCCGAGCAGCAGGCGCGCGCGCCGGCCGCCGGTGCTTGTCGGAAACCTCTCGGCCAGTGCCAGCAGGCTGCGTTCGGATAGCTCGGTCGCCGGCTGCGCGAGTCGACGGCCGGCTTCGCGACGCGCCAATTCTTCGTAGACCTGCCGGGCGGCGGGCGAAAGGTTGGCCAAGGTCGTGATGACCGCGGTGCGCACGCCGAGGTAGCGGCCCGGCGCGACCGGCACCACGCCGCGCGCAGCGGTGCGCAGCAGTTCGTGCAGGCGCAGCACGGCCGCCTCGTGTTCGCCGTCACGCAGCTCGTCGAGAGCCGTTTCGAGCGAGTGGATGTCATCCTGCGAGCGCTGCAGGGAAAACAGGTTGTCGTTCTGGCTGGTCGCAAAGTCGATCGGCTTGGGCAGCTTGCGACGGGGCACGTACTGCGCCCGAACGGGCGCGGCCGAGGCGACGAGGGCCACGAGCGCGAGTGCGAGCAGCAGGGCGGCGGTCCAGATGCCGCGGCCGCTGCCGCGAGGAGTCTTGACGTGCTGCTGGGCCATGATCATTCGATGTCCGGTTGCTGGTTTGGCTTCGCCTGGAATGCTCGCTCAGACAAGCCGGGCTCGCTTGCGCAGCAGCCACTCCATGCCGAGCACGGCGAGCAGTAGCAGCAGCGACCAGAGGGTGTCCCATACGGGTCTAGTGCGGGTGTCCTCACGGGTCTCGTAGGATTTCCTGCCCTGAAACTCTGCGATCAGCCGCTCTGCCTCCGCGAGGAAGTGGTAGCGGCCGCTGTCGTCGACGCCGTGGCTGGCGAGCGCAATGTTGCGCAGCATCTCGGCGTCTTGGCTTGAGTCCGCGAGCTCTTGGTCGGGGATGCGCACGATCACGTCCGAACGCGCCAGGATGGCGTCGGCCGGGTTGTCGTTGGCATGGGCGACAAACTGGAACGCGCCGGCCTGGGCCATCGTGAAGCTGGCCTGGTAGAGCCCGGGTTCGCCCGGCACGCTGCGCAGGCTGCGTCGCTGGGCATCGCCTTCGGTGTCGACCAAGAAGATCACCTGCTCATTGGCGACGGCGGGCTGCAGCTCGCTGTCCTGCACGCGCAGCTGAACGCGCACGCGGTCGCCGGTTTCGCAGCGCGTCTTGTCGCACACGAGCTCGATCAGGTCGTTGCGCCGTTCGAGTCGGCCGCGTGCAAGGTGGCGCACGACGTTGCGCCAGAAGGCGTCCATGTAGAGCTCGGCATACGGGTCGCGCCAGCGCCAGGTCTCATCGGTCGCAATGAAGAACGTCGTGCCGCGCGGGAACGGTGCCACGACTGCGATCGGGCGGTTGCCGTACGAGTTGCGGTCCGTCGGGTGGCGCAGCAGCACGCTCGCGCCCGGCTTGGCGCGCTGCACCGGATGGTAGACGATGAAGCCCGGCAGACCCTGTTCCCAAAGCCTGCGGTTGAAGGTGGGGTCGCGCTGCAGCAGCAGGATCTCGTGCGGATTGAGCGGGTTGTCGAGCACCGGCCGGAACTCGGTCTCGCGGGTTGTGCCGAGTCGCTGCAGCACCTGTGGATCCTCGAGCACGACCGGCAGCAGGTCCTGCACCGGGGTGTTGCGGTAGCGGCTGGGCATCGCCGAATCGCCGTAGAGGAAGCCGACGCCGCCGCCAAACTCGACAAACTCGACGAGGCTCTCGAGCCACTGGCGGCGACCCTCTTCGCTCGGCGCAATGCGTTCCGGCGGCACATCCCCGAGCAGCACAACGTGGTATTCGAGCAGCTCCTTGCGGGTGCGCGGCAGGTCCTCGAGCGAGTTCAGCGTTTCGCTGCTCGGCTGCTCGTAGCGTGGGTTGGCATCGAGCAGGAAGGCCTGCATCTCGATGCTGGGATCGACTCGCTTGAGCGCGTTCTTGACGTAGCGATACTCCCAGCGCGGCTTGTCTTCGACGTAGAGTACGCGGATGCGTTCGTCGTTGACGCGCAGGAAGCGGATGTCTTCGTTGTCGTCGAGCTGCGACTCTTCGGGCAGCGGGCGCAGCACAAACTTGAGCGTCCAGTCGCCGGCTTCTTCGAACGCATGGCTCATGCGCACGCGCGTGCTTTCCCCGGGCGGTGGCAGCACGTCCGTGGCGCTCGCGAGCGGCCGGAAGTTCTTGCCATCGAGGGCGCCGAGCAGCTCGATCTGGGCGCGTTCGCCAGCGAGGCCTTCGGCACGCAGGGTCACGTCAAACGAGACCTGTTCTTCGCGGAGCGCTTCTTTCGGGCCGGGTGGGCCGACAATCCAGGCGTTGCGCGGCGGCTCGGGGTCGCCGATGCCGATGGTGTGCAGCGCGATGCCGCGGCCGCCGTAGTTGGCGGCGATCTCGACGGGATCGAGACCCGCATTGTTGCGTCCGTCGCTGATCAGCAGCACGGCGTCGAGGTTGGATCCGGTTGCCGTCTGCAGGTGTTGGTCGAGGCCGTCACCGAGCGCGGTGCGGTTGCCGCGGGCGGCCAGCTCGTCGAGCGTGCGGATCGGCGTCGGCTTGCGATCGAGGCGGAACAGGCGCACGTCGTGCGTCTCGCGCAGCTTGGGCAGCAAGCCGCCGCTGGTGTCGCCCGGGTCGTCGGAAGAACCCGGCATGCCTTCGAGCACGCGCTGGACCAGCTCACTGCGGGTCAGCGAGCCGAGCTCGACGCCGTTGGCCCACGGCTGCAGCGCTTCGTTTTGGTCTTCGCTGGGGTAGCGGTCCTTGCGCGCCATGCTGGCGCTGTCGTCGACCAGCACGTGGATCTGGTTGCGCGTCTTGCGGTAGGTCGTGATCTCGAACGCCGGCTGGAACACCAGCAGCAGGCACACCACGATCGCGAGCCAGCGCAGCGAGGACAGCACGATGCGCGTTGGCCGCTCAAGTCGGGTCAGACCGCTATACGCCCACCAGGCGAACAGCAGGGAACCCGGCAGCACGATCAGGGCCAAGACCCAAAGCGGCGGTGCGTTGAGGAAGCGGAAGACCTCTTCGACGTAGGTCGACGTTTCGCCTTCGCTGCCGGCCGTGGCCGCGTCGGGAGCCCCGCCGGCCGCGGTCGAACCACCGGACTGCGGTGCGCCAGGGGCCTGCGACGCGGGGGAGGCCAAATCTTGCGGCGACGGTGGATGCGGCAGCGGCGTGGACAGGGACAGGCTCCAAAGGGGGCGGAGCCACTCGGTGATCGCTGTTAGTTCGCGCATCGCATCAACTCCGGCGCACCGCCACAAAGCGTGCGAGAGCGGCTTCGCCCAGCACGAACAACAGGGTGATCCAGAGCAGCATCGGGCCAAGTTCGCTGCGGTCCGGCGCGTCGTCGGCGTCGGCAGCCGCCGGCAACGCGTCGAGCACCCGGTCGATGCCGAGCGTGGCTTGGGCATCGACGCGGCTGGCGTAGGTCAGGTCGCCTTCGGCGGGGTCGACGTTGACCGCAAAGGGCAGCCGCTGCGGTTCTTTGCCGCTTTCGCGATCGAGCACAAAGTCAAACTCGTAGAATCCGGCAAAGCGCGTTTCGCGGAAAGCCGGCAGCGCGTAGCGGCCGCCTGGCAGCGCCCGAGGGGTCTCGGCAAGCGAGGAGCGCGGCCGGCCGTCCCGCGGGGGGCGCTCGACCTGGATGTCCAAGGGGCGCACCTCGACCGAGCAGGTCAATTCGCTGCCGATGGCGGCGGCGAAGGGGTCCACCGCCGGCAGCGCCAGCCAACGCACGAGACCGTGCAGCAGCGGGAAGGCGACGAGCGGATCGTCGAACCGGTTCCAGCGGTCGGCGTCGTATTCCGAGCCGATCGGGGACATCAGGAAGACCGCCTGGCCCTCGCCAAACGAACGGCTGACGAGCAGGGGGGTGCGCTCCGCGTCGGTCAGGCGCAGCGCGATCTGCGTGGCGGCCGCTGCCTGCGGGGAGGACTCGTCGCCGTCCAAGCGGGTTGCCGCCGCGCCGCGATCCGCCAATCCCGAAGAACCGGCCGCGATCGAATCGGCCGCGACGCCGTGCCAGCGCCAGACGGGGATTGCCTGCAGGATTTCGCGGTAGACGTCTTCTTCGAAGTCCTGCAGCGCCGGGTGATCGGGCATCGAAATGCTCGGCGCGCGCACCGTCGAGCTGCCCGGCACGCCGCCCATCGGCGGCAGCAGGCGGAACGGCATCGGGCCGTCGCCGGCCTGGTAGAGGTGCAGGTTGTAGCTCTCCGAGTCGGCGTTTTGGCCAAACTGGAACAGCACGCCGCGGCCCGCGCGCAGCGCGTCGGTGAGGGCTGTTGCCGCCCGCGCATTGAGGCGCTGGACGTCGGCCAGGACCGTGACGTCGTGGTCCTTCGGCGTGCACTGGCCGCCGAGCAGCGTCACAATGTCGACGACCTCGACCGCAAACATCGGCAGCAGCTCCGGATCCGGGTCGAGCATCGACTGCCAGATGTAGGCGTAGCTCTTGAGCGGATCGCTGCCGCCCGAACCTGAGCGACCCGAACCTGAGCCGCTCGATCCCGCGCCGCCATAGCCAGAGCCGCCGTAGCCAGAGCCGTCGACCAGCAGGATGCGGATGCGGTCGCGCACGTCGACGGTCAAGAAGCGTTCGTCGTCGGCCGCCAGGGCGTCCTCGACCAGCGTGGCGCGCAGCCGATGCTTGCCCGCGGTGCGGAAGGCCAGCTGGAAGTCCGCTTCGCCTTCGGCTCCGGCGGGCACCTGCACGATTTTGCGCATCGGCTCGCCGCCGTCGATTTCGAGGGTGACTTCGCAGGTGGCCGCGGCCGCGCCGAGGTTCTTCAGCGTCGCAAGCACTTCGGCGGGGGCCTTTTCGACCGCGGCTGGCTCGGTCAGGCGCAGGTCGACGATCTGGACATTGTCGATGGTTTGGTCGTCGATGCTTTGGTCGCCGTCGCCGGTTGCCGCACCGCCGACCGCAGCACCTGCGTTCGACAAGCCGCGCGCCGGACCGACGTCGATCCAGTGCAGCTGCGTGCCCGGGCGCTCCGTCAGCTGCTCGCAGGTGTCGCGCAGCGTGTCGCGGAACTGCGGTTGGCCAGTTGGCTCATCGTTGGCCGCCAGGGCTTCGTCGCTCGGCTGACCGGCTGCTGGCTGACCGGCTGCTGGTTGACCGGCTGCTGGTTGACCGGCCGCTGGTTTAGCGGCCGCGGGATTGCCGTCGCCCGTGCTACCGTCACCAGACATGCTCTCGCCGAACGCGCGCTTTTGCAGATCCGTGAACACGTAGACCTGCGCGTTGGTGTCGTTGGCTTCCGCGAGCGCGTCGCTGACCTGCCGCATCGAAGGCAGCAGGTCACTGGCTGCGTCGTCGGGTTTCTGCGACAGCAGCCAGCCGTTGCGGGCCGCGCCGAGGTCGAGGTCGCCGCGCACGACGAAACGCGGCCGCACGCCGGCAATGACCAGCGTCACCTTGTCGTTGCGGTTCGGGTTCTTTTCAAAGCGGTCGAGCATCCGCCCGATCATTCCGCGGGCGCGGTCGAACGGGCTGGGCGCGCTGTCGCGCGACACGCCCATGCTGTAGCTGCCGTCGACGACAAAGACGTGGTGCACGACGCCGCCATCGCCGAGCAGCGCCAGCGCTTCCTGCAGCAGCGGCCGGGCGATCGCCAGCGCCAGCAGCACGGGGATCAGGCAGCGAAGCAGCAGCAGCAGCAGGTTTTCGTTGCGGAGCCGGTTGCGCTGCTTTTGGTAGGCGCGCAGCAAGAACTCCATGGCGGCCCAGGGACGCTTCTTGTGGCGCTGCCGGTTGAGCAGGTGGATCAGCAGCGGCACGGCGAACAGAAGCGCGCCGGCGAGCAGGGCTGGATGGAGAAACTGCACTCGTAGTCGACCTTAGGGGCGGAAGCTCTCGGATGACGCGAAGGGCAACGGGGGCGTCATCGACGAGCTGGGGGAGAGTCGTTGGCGTTCAGCCTTTAGATGCAGGCCAGGCCAGAAGTCGTCACCGGGCGCCGCCGGCACAACGTGGCCGGAGCGCGCCCAGAACGTGGCCAGAGCCATCACTTCTTGCGTTTGGCACGCGCGGCGCGGGAACTCAAATACGAAGTCAGCACCACGTCGAGCGGCTGCTGGGTATCGACGCGCACATAGTCAATCCGCTGGCTCAAGCAGCCCTTGCGGATCTCTTCGCCGAACGTCTGCACTTCCTTGAGGTAGGCGTCGCGGAGCGACTTCGGATCGCAGAGCAGCTCGGGCAGCTCCTCCATGCCTTGGAACAGCGTCATTCGCTCGAACGGGAACTCGATTTCGTCATGGTCCATGACGTGGAACACGACCATGTCGTGGCCGCGGCTGGCGATCTCGCGCAAGCCCTGCAGCACATCCTTCGGTTCGTCGAACAGGTCGCTGAAGATCATCACCATGCCGCGCTGCCGCAGCTGGCCGGCGAGCTCGTGGAGCACGCCGCCGATCTTGGTCTTTTGCTCGCGCGCCTTGGCCGACTCGAGCGCGTTGAACAGGTGGCCGAGGCTCTGGCGGGTGTTGGATGGCGGCACCTGCTTGGCAATGGTGTCGTCAAACAGCGTCAGGCCGACGGCATCCGCCTGCTGCTGGATCATGTAGGCCAGCGAGGCGCACGCGGTGGCGCTGTAGTCAAACTTCGACAGGGTGCCTTCGGCGCCGTAGTTCATCGACTCGGACTGGTCGAGGAAGAGGTGCGCGCGCAGGTTGGTTTCCTCTTCGTACTGCTTGATGACGAAGCGGTCCGACTTGCCAAAGATCTTCCAGTCGAGGTGGCGCAGGTCGTCGCCCGGCACGTATTCGCGGTGCTGCGCGAACTCCACCGAGAAGCCGCGATACGGCGACTTGTGCATGCCGGTCACGAAGCCTTCGACGACCAGCCGCGCGCGCAATTCGAGCCGCGCGACCTTGTCGAGCACGCGCGGATCGAGGTAGTTGGTTGGGATCTCAGTCATGTTGCGTTTCCGTCAATGGCCCCGTGCGGATCGCTTGGTGCCGGCAGATGCGCGCACAGGCGAATGCAGAAGGGCGTTGCGGGCGGCGATCCGCCGAACCCGCGTGGCTCGTCTTGGCGACAGACGGAACTACTGGCTGACGACCTTCGGCAGCTTGCCGTCATTGAGCACGGCGCTGTCGTTGGCTTGCGTCTCATCGAGCAGCCGCTCGATGACCTTGTCGGTCGTCACGCCATCGGCTTCGGCGGCGAAGCTGGTGATCAGGCGGTGGCGAAGCACCGGCTTGGCGACGGCGCGGATGTCCTCGGCGGCCACGTAGAAGCGGCCCTGCAGCAGCGCATGTGCCTTGGCTCCGAGCACCAGGTTTTGGCTGGCGCGCGGGCCGGCACCCCACTGCAGCCACTCCTGCACCCACTGCGGTGCATCGCCGGTCGTCAAACGCGTCTGGCGCGTCAGGCGCAGTGCATACTCGAGCACGGCGTCGGCGATCGGCACGCGGCGCACGATGGCCTGCAGATCAAAGATCTCGTCGGCGCCGAGCACCGGCTTGATCTCGACCTTGCGGTCCTCGGTGGTGCGGCGCAGGATCTCGCGCTCCTCTTCGGCAGACGGGTAGTCGACCTTGACCATGAACATGAAGCGGTCGAGCTGGGCTTCTGGCAGCGGGTAGGTGCCTTCCTGCTCGATCGGGTTCTGCGTCGCCAGCACGAAGAACGGCTTCTTCAGCGTGTGCTGCTTGCCGGCCACCGTGACCTGATACTCCTGCATCGCCTCGAGCAGCGCGGCCTGCGTCTTGGGCGGAGTACGGTTGATTTCATCGGCGAGGATGACGTTGGCGAAGATCGGTCCCGGCAGGAACTTGAACTCGCGCGTGCCGGAGGTCTTGTCCTCCTGGATGACCTCGGTGCCGGTGATGTCCGTCGGCATCAGGTCCGGCGTAAACTGGATCCGGTTGAAGTCGAGCGACAGCACGCGCGACAGCGTCGAGATCAGCAGCGTCTTGGCGAGGCCGGGGACGCCGATCAGCAGGCAGTGCCCGCGGCAGAACAGCGCCATGAACAGCTCGTCGACGACGTGGTCCTGGCCGACGATGACCTTTTTGATCTCCTCCTTCATGGAGGCGTAGGCGGTGCGGAGCTTCTCGACCTGCTCGAGATCCTTTGGACTGGCTTCTTGGCTCATGGCTTCTCAGGGGTGTGGCCCCCGCGGGGGTCCGCGCGTGGTTGCCATCGGTTGCGATGGGCCGCGCGCGGCGGGGGTATCCGATCAAGTTAGTCTACGAATGGCGGAGGCAATGCGCGGGTTCGTCCCGGGACTGCCCCAAGTGCAGCAATATCACGACGGTAGACGGAATCAGGCGCAGGAAACTTCACCTAGATTGCGTTCGTCGGGCTGGGTTGGTGGGAAGTTGGCGCGGCGACGCCGGTCGCCGCTGGGGCGAGACACCAGTAGCCGGGCCCGCGTCAGATCCGCCGCGCCCGGAGCGATCGCTTCGGTTCGAACGATCTGCTGCGCGCGCAGGTTCGCTGCGGGCTGATTCGATCGGCTTTTGCGGATGTGCCTGGCACAGCTCTGTTGGCGTAAAGCCTTGTCGGTCGATGGCTACGAGCAGTGCCTGCAGGTCGTAGCGCGGGCTGTGCTGCGAACCAGCGGCGCGCTGTGGACCTGCATCGAGCTGTGCTTCGCCAATCGCCCGCTCATATTGCTCGCGGAGTTCGTCGAGCTCGAGCTGCACGCCGCGCAGGCCCTGGCGCTCGCGAAGCGCGCCGACCGTATTCGAAAAGAACAGCCAGAGTGCGAAGCACAGGCTGCCCAGCGCGACCCAGTACGGGAACGCGCGGATCGGAAACGGGGAATCGGCGTCGGGACCTGCCATGCCTTCCGCAGAATCGTAACCATGCTGCCTGCGGCGCGGTAGCCGCTTCTGCTCGGCTATTCCGGCAGCTTGGTCTCCGCATCGGAAAACGGCGGCAGCTCCGGCCCCGAGAGCACAAGTCCGGCGATGCCGGCATCGGCGCAGCGCTGGCGCCAGGCGCCGTCTTCGAGCTTGCCGTCGCGCAGCTCCTGGGCCAGCGTCATCGGGCGGAATACGGCGTCCTGGCGCACCACATCGAGCGGCTCGCCGGGCGCGGTTTGCACCTCGAAGCCGTTGCGCACCAGGGCGCTGCCAAGCAGCGTGCCGAGCAGCCACGCGCCGGCGTCCTTTCGCTGGTCGCGCGGTAGATCCTTGCGGAACGCCGTGGCGATGCTGTCGAGCTGCTCGGCCGCCTGCACGAAGTCCTCGGCGACCACCGCGGGAACCTTCTTGCCGTGCTCGGCTGCGATTTGGTGCCAGCCGACGGCCAGCGCCTGGCCAGAGTCCGCCCACGAACCGGCGGGGACGCTGCGCACATCCTCACTGCCCGTCAAGAACGCCAGCAGGCGGCCCTCCAACGTGGGGATGTCGGCCAGGATGGCGACCGCCGGGCCGCCCGCGGCCGCCGCGACGCCGGGGTCTTCGACTTCGGCGGCGGCGCGAAGGCGCTCCGGCAGCGGTGGGTGGCTGTCGTAGGGATTCCCTCTGGCCTGCATGGCGCCCTGCCCGATCTCGACCTGCACCTTCTGCATGGCTTCGGAGTCGAGGAAGGTGTCGAAGCCGCCGGCGAGCGGCGGCCGGATGCCGCGGTTGAGGACCGGGAAGTATTCGTCTTCGAGATAGTGGTCGTAGAGCGGCCCGACTTCGTTGACGCGGCGCAGCGCGGACTGCATCGGCTCAAGCCCGACCAGCTGCACGGCGAGGGCGTCGGCCGCGAACTCCTGCGCCCGCGAGATGCCGTAGGTCGACCGCAAGAACAGCTTGCCGTACCACTCGAACGGTTTGCCGAGCAAGGATTCCGCTTCGGCAAAGTTGCGGACGGTGCGCCCGATGGCTTCGCGCGTCTTGTAGATGAAGGGGCCCAGGCGGGTATCGCCGCCGTGGAAGTGGCCAAACTCGTGCGCGATGACGCTCTTGAGTTCGGTCTCGGTCAGCACCTGCATCAGCGGCAGGCCGAGACCCATGATGCGCTCGCCGCCAAAGCCGAGGCGGCCGTTGCGTTCGGCAACGAACGCGTTGATCTCGGCGACCAGGAAGATCTGCCGCGGCGGCTCCTGATCACACTGTTGGGCG
The DNA here is from genome assembly GCA_045105235.1 of Planctomycetota bacterium. Classification (GTDB taxonomy): domain Bacteria; phylum Planctomycetota; class UBA1135; order UBA1135; family UBA2386. Next base: position 15,071 of record JBGCDH010000094.1, read on the forward strand.
ACGTCTTCGACCATGCGCCAAAGCTCTGGCTGGTCGGCTTTGGTCAGCGGCACGCCGGGATCGGGAAACTCTGCGCGCCGTGGCCAAACGCTCCAAACGACGACGCCGATGGAGATCGCCGCCACGAACCACAGCTTGAAGTGGATGCGGCCGCTCTGCAGATCAAAGTAGCACAGCGCGACAAACACCCCGCAGATCGCGAGCGCGAGCACGTAGAACCCGACCATCAGAGCGACGGCCAGGGTGGCGCGCCCCGCCAGCGATGTCTTCCTCGTTGCCATGCGCGCAACCTACTTCAGGTCGTGTGCCAGGAAAACGGCGGGCGGCCAAAACGACCGAGCGGCTGCGCGCCCCGTCGATTCTGGCTGCAGGTGCCAGGGCGCGCCGCTCTTTGGTAGCCTCTCTGCATGGAAGGAATGCGACGGCGCGGAGGATCTTCCGTTGTTTTGCTGCTGATGCTGCTCGGGCTTGCCGGACTGTCGACAGCACAAGAGCTTCGGGATCCGCTGATCGGCCAGGTGATCGACCCGACTGGCGAGCCCGTGGCCGGCGTGATGGTCGAGGTCTGGCGAGCTGGGGGCCGCGGCACGGGTCTTCTCGATCTGGCCTACAAGAAGAGCTACGGGCGGATCGCTGCGACGCGAACCGACTCGCGCGGCCGCTTTGCCGCGCAGCTACCGGTTGGCTTGCCCTGCCGGATCGTTGTCGATCACCCGCCGTTTGCACGCTTTCTGCGCGAGGATTGCCTGCTGGGCCTGGACCAATCGATCCAGCTTCAGAAGGCGGCCATCGTGTCGGGAACGATCGTGGCTGCGGACGGCCAGCCGGCCAAGGCCAAGCTGCGCGCGTGGCACCGCGAGACGCATGACGAGATGTTTGCCGGCGAGACGGATCGTCAGGGGCGCTTTCGCTTCGATCGGGTGCCGCCGGGGCCGGTGCGAATCGATATCGATCCCGTGCGTGCGCCGTCGCCAAGATGGCACGACACCGAGCTGGTTGCGGGGCAGACGCTGCGGCATGACGTGAAGCTCGAGCGGGGCGTCTTGTTGACGGGCGAGGTGCGCGATGCCGCGACCAATAAGCCGATTGCGGGCGCCACAATTGGCGAAGGCTGGACCTTCAACCGTGCGGTTGCCAGCGATGAGCAGGGGCGCTTCGAGCTTTACGGGCTCGGCAGCCGCGGCTATCGAGAACTGCACTGCCGAGCCAAAGGCTACGTGCGTGAAGTTCGCAAGATCGCGAGTGCGGCCGTCGAGGGCGGTGCCGAAAGGCGCGAAGTGTTTTTGCTTACGCCCGGCCAGTCGGTGGTTGGGCGAGTCGTCGACGAGCACGGCGCGCCGCTCACCGACGTCTACGTACAGGTCTTCGGCTCGTTGCACGATGGCCACGATCAGTACCACAACTGTTTGGCGACGCGCACGAGCGACTCCGGCCATTTTCGTTTGGCGGGTCTTCGTCCCGACCTGAACCCAGTCGTCGTGATCCGTCAAGACGGTCGTGCGACCAAGGTCTTTGCGCTTCCGGATGCTGTGCGTGCGGTTCGCAAGGCGGGCACGATGACCCTGCCCCTGCCGCGCATCGTGCGCGGTGTGCTGCGTTCGGCTGAGGGGGAGCCGCTTGCGAATCACTCGGTTTCGATCTGGGGATACAACTCCGATCGCCATCGTCTCGCGCCGGACGGAGTTTTGGCTAGCGGAAGGAAGGGCTCTCACCTCCAGGGGTGGAAGCTGCTGAGCATGTATGTAGGCCGCCGAGAGACCCGCACCGATGCGCTCGGACGCTTTGCGTTCGGCGACCTCGCCGGCGGCAGCTGGCACGTCGTTGCCTACGACGAGAAGAACAACCGCATTGCGGTAGGCGATCCGTTTGTTGTGCTCGCCGACCAGGATCCGAAGCCGGTCGAACTCACGGTTGAGCAGTAAGCGGTGTCATCCATCTCGTTGCCGCGGAGCTAGGACCGGCTCTCGCCGTCCCGTGGTGTCCGGGCCACACGCCGCAGCAGCAGGTGCGTCGGGCCGACGACGAGCAGCGGCTGCAGCAGCATCCAAAGCGCCACGTAGAGCGGCTGCGGCATCCACGTCTGGGCTTCGGCACCAAAGCCGTAGACGTAGTTGATGTTGACCGGCAGGTTGGGGTTGCCGGGGTCTGCTGGCGGCGCCGGCATCCAGAAGTAGCAGACCAGAATCAGCGCCCACGCGAGGGCGATCCATGCCGCAAAGCCGCGGCGGTCATAGCCGACGCGGTGCACGAGCCACAGCAGCAGGAACGGCAGCCAGCCGTGAAACAGCGACAGCGCGCGGTTGAACAGCGGGTTGTTGGCGCTGTCGAACATGTAGTCGGTCATGCCGGCGAGCGGCATGCCAACCAGGTTGCTGGCGAAGTCGATGACCCAGAACAGCTGCGGCAGCAGGATGCCGACGGCAGCCATCGAGAGCCACAGAGGCCGCTCCGTCCACATGCCGAGCAACGTCAGGAACAGCGCGATGTCGCAGAAGTAGAGGAAGTTCGTCGGCCCGTAGTTGTGCCAGTAAAACGGCACGAGCACGGCCATGAACGCCGTGTAGAGCAGCTTGGCGGGCAGCGGGATCCGAGCAGGCCCCGCCGCTGCGCTGTCGTGGTTCGTCTCCATGCCGGCGACAGTAGGCGTGCGCTCAGGTTTCGTGGTTCGAATGACGCAACACGGGTCGTGAAGCCGCGCGAAACGAACGGCGTGCACGATGCTCTCGGCGGGCGCCTAGAGGCCGTAGACGGCCGACTCGCCGAGCAGCTCTTCGATGCGAAGCAGCTGGTTGTATTTTGCAACCCGGTCGCTGCGACACGGTGCGCCGGTCTTGATCTGGCCGCAGCCGCAGGCCACAGCGAGGTCGGCGATGGTCGAGTCCTCGGTTTCGCCCGAGCGGTGCGACATGACGCTGGTAAAGCCGTTTTCGTGGGCGAGCTGGGTCGCTTCGAGGGTCTCGGTCAGCGTGCCGATTTGGTTGACCTTGATCAGGATCGAGTTGGCCGAGGCTTCGGCAACACCGCGGGCGAGGCGCTCGGTGTTGGTGACAAACAGGTCGTCGCCGACCAGCTGCACGTCGTTGCCGATTTCGGCGGTCAGCTGCTGCCAGCCTTCCCAATCGTCTTCGGCCATGCCGTCTTCGATCGAGAAGATCGGGAAGCTCGAGCTCCACTCCTTGTAGAGCTTGACCATGCCGGCGCGGTCGTAGGTCTTGCCTTCGCCGGCAAACGTGTATTTGCCGTCGGCGTAGATCTCGGTCGAAGCCGCGTCGAGGGCGAGCATGATGTCGTCGCCGCTCTTGTAGCCGGCGTTGGCGATCGCCTTCTCGATGATTTCAAACGCCGCCGCGTTGCTCTCCAGGTTGGGCGCAAAGCCACCTTCGTCGCCGACGGCGGTACCGAGCTTGAGGCGCTTGAGCTCCGCCTTGAGCGCGTGGAAGACTTCGACGCCCATCTGCAGGCCGGCCGAGAACGACTCGGCGCCCATGGGCATCACCATGAACTCCTGGAAGTCGACGTTGTTGTCGGCGTGGGCGCCGCCGTTGAGGATGTTCATCATCGGCACCGGCAGCTTGCGCGCCTGGATGCCGCCGATGTAGCGGAACAGCGGCACGCCCTGCTCTTGTGCGGCCGCCTTGGCGACGGCGAGCGAAGCGCCGAGGATCGCGTTGGCGCCGAACGTGGCCTTGTTGTCGGTGCCGTCTGCTTCGCACAGGATCGCGTCGCAGTTGTACTGGTCGTCGGCGTCCTGGCCGGTCAGCGCTTCGGCGATCTGGTTGTCGACGTTTTCGACGGCCTTGAGCACGCCCTTGCCGAGGAAGCGCTTGTCGTCGCCATCGCGCATCTCGACGGCTTCGTGGGCGCCGGTGGAGGCGCCGCTCGGCACCATGGCCCGGCCGACGGTGCCGGACTCGAGGTGGACTTCGACTTCGACGGTTGGATTGCCGCGCGAATCGAGAACTTCGCGGCCCTGCACATGGACGATCGTGGTCATTTCCTCCAAGGCTTAGCCGCAGGGCGCGCGGGAGGCCACGACATTTGATTTCCGGAGTGCCCGCGACGGTCCCGCCGCCCGCCGACTAGACCCAGCTGTTGGTCAGCAGTTCGCCCATGCCGCCGGCCCCAGGCACGATGTAGTGCGCGTCGTTGAGGCCGCGCTCCTCGTCGGGATGCGTGCCGGGCTCGCTCTGCAGGGCGCGGCCGCTCGACAGGCCCCGGTCCAGGCGGCCGGAAAAGACCTTCACGCCGGGATGCTGGCTGACCGTTCGCTGCACGGCTTCCGGCGTCACCATCAGGTGGGCGGCGGCGATCGTGCGCGGCGGGCCGCCGTCGAGCTGTTGATACAGTTCGACGGCGCGGCTCAGCGTGCCGCCGGTGGCGCCCATCGGATCGGGCAGCAGCAGGATGGCGTTGTCGACCGGGCCGCCGATCTTGCTGCCGTCGAGCCGGACGCCCGTGACCTTGCCGTCGTCATCGACTTCGCGCGACATGTTGAGGATGTCGAGCCGCACGTTTTCTGGCGGCAGCACCTGCAGCGCCGCTTCGTAGCAGGTCTCGGCGGGCAGCATGCCGGCGCGCACGATGGCGCAGATCACCAGCCGGGTCTCGCGGCTCAGCAATTCGTCCTGCACGAAGCCCTGCGGTTCCTGCGAACTCATGCGGGTTGGCAGCCGCTGCTTGGTCGTCGGAAACGAATGGCTCAGGACCTCGTGCAGCAGCCGCCGGTAGGCAGCGCGCACCAGTGCGGGCATCTCGGCCGTGCCCGTTTGCGGGCTGCCGATGCGCACCAGCAGAGTCGAGAGAAACGGATCGTCAAGTAGGTGGACGTCGTCGCCGTAGCGGTGGCGCAGCATGCGAACCATGGCCGCACGATAGCCCCAAACGCGCGGGATCGGTGTTTTCTGTTCTGCCGCGAGAACCGGGGACGCCGGCGGCGAGCGCCCGCTAGCATTTCGCCATGTTCGCCTCGTTCGCAGCCTCGCTCGTTCTGGCCAGTGCCTTGCCGTCCTCGCTCGGGCCGTCTCCGCAGGGCAGCGAAGCCGATCCGCCGCTCGGCCTGACGATTGTTGTCTGCGATGTTGGCCAGGGTGACGGCGTCGTCCTGCGCGCGCCGGATGGCACGATCCACGTCTACGACGCGGGCGAAGAAGGCGAGGGCACGGCGACGATGCTGCCGACGATCCAGTCGCTGCAGCCAACCGGCTACGGCTTCACGGTGCTGTCGCACTTTCATATCGACCACGCCGGCGGGCTCGATGACGTGCTCGGCCTGCCGTTTCTGACGGCGCTCGATCGCGGCGACGTCAACCGGCCGAACAGCGGCAGCGTCACCAGCTACCTGGCCGCGGCCGGCAGCCGCCGTCAGTCGGTCGTCGTCGGCCAGACCTACTCGCTGGGCGGCGGGGCGACCATGACGTGCATCTGCGCCAACGGCCAGATCGTCAACGGCGGCTTCGTCAATCCCGCCAACGGCGCGCAGGAAGAAAACGCCCGCTCGGTGGCGATGCGCATCGACTACGGCGACTTTTCGATGTGGCTGGGCGGCGACTTGACCGGCGGCGGCAACAGCACGGCGAACGTCGAGAGCCTGGCCGCGCTCGGCTGCGGCGACGTCGACGTCTACAAACTCAACCACCATGGCTCCAACACGTCGACCAGCACCGACCTGGTCGCGAGGCTCGATCCCGAGCTGGCCGTGGCGAGCTGCGGCGACGGCAATCCGTTTGGCCACCCGACCGCCAACGTCGTCAACCGACTCAATCAGGCGCAGGCCGTGCGCGCCCTGCTCGCCACCAGCGAAGGTGCGGCCAACGTGATCGGCTTTGGTGTCGCCGGCGCGGTGCGCATCGACACCGACGGATTTCGCTACCGAGCCACGGCCGAGCGAACCGGCGACTTCCTCGACTTCTACTGCGACGAAGTCGTGCCGGAGACGATCCCGGCCAACACCGTGCGCATCAGCGAGTTCCACCGCAATCCGAGCGTCGTGCCCGACACCAACGGCGAATACGTCGAGGTCGTCAACATCGGTGCCGAGCCGGTCGCGTTGAAGGGACTGCGGCTGGGCGACAACGCCGGCGTGGTCACGCTCGCCGCCAACTACCAGCTGGTGCCGGGGCGCCCGCTGGTGTTCCAGCTCGACGGCAACGACAGCCGCAACGGCGGCCAGCCGCTTGGCGTGGCGCTGCCGTTTGGTTCGCTGCAGCTGGCCAACGCCGGCGATTTTTTGACGGTGTCGCAGGGACCTGTGCTGCTCGACAGCGTGCTGTGGTCGGCGGCGGGATTCCCCGGCGGCAGCGGCGCTGCGGCCGAGCGGGTGGACCTGTTTGGGGCCAACACCGCGGCCAACTTTGCCGCGGCGACGGTGCCGTTCGGCTCGGGCGATCTCGGCACGCCGGGGGCGAGCAATACCGCCGACCAGACCGGGCACCCAACGCAGCTTGGCGTCGACATCGCGCCCGACCGGGTGACCGTGCACGCCACGTCACTGGACTTTGGCGGGGCGATCTTCAGCGTCGTCGGTCTGTCCGAAGCGAATGCGCCCGCCTTTCCGTTCGGCGGGGCGCAGATCCCGATTGCGGCCGATACGCTGTTCCAAGAAACGCTTGGCGTCGGCGGCTTGCTCGCACTGCTGCCCGTTGGCGGCTACCGTTCGATCGACATCGCGCTGCCGCAGCCGAACCCGATCTCGGGGACCCAGCTCTACGCCGCGCACATCCTGCTCGATCTTCAGCTGCAGGTGCCGGGCGTTTCCGCCGCGGTGCCTTTTGTTCTGCCGTGACCTCACCCCACGTCCCGCCGCCGTTCCGAATCTTGATTGACCGCGACCAGATCCTGCGTCGCACGCGCGAACTCGTGCGTGAAGTGCAGGCGCAGCTGGGCAGCGACCAGCCGCCGTGTCTGGTGGCGGTCATCGAAGGCGCGAGGCCGTTTGCGCGCATCGTGCAGCAGCTGCTGCCTGGGGCTCTGATGGTTCGCGAGGTGCGCGCCAAGTCCTACCAGGGCACCACCAGCACCGGCGACGTGACCGTCACGATGATGCCGGGCTTGGACGCTGGCACGGTTGCCGGCCAAGACGTGATCCTACTCGAGGACATCGTCGACACCGGCCGCACGATTCAGAAGCTGCGCGAGCACTTTGCCGAACTCGGCGCCCGCAGCGTGCGCGTCTTGACGATGCTGAGCAAGCCGAGCCGCCGGGTCGTCGATGTCGCCGTCGAGCACATCGGCTTTGAGATCCCCGATGAGTTTGTCATCGGCTTTGGCATGGATCTCGACGGTCGCTACCGCGAGCTCGAAGACGTCGTCGTCTACGACGCCGAGGTCGAGCGCACGGCGGCGAACTCGTAGAGACCCAGAATCTCAGAGACCCAGAATCTCAGAGATCTAGACTCCTGAAGAACCAGACTCCTAAAGACCTGGGCGCGTGCGCGTCATGCCGCTGCGGTTGCCGGCGAGGTCCTTCAGCGAGAAGGACAGCGTAAAGACCAGTTCGGACGGCAGGGGGGCCGATTGCACCAGCGTGTATCCGTTGGCGTCGACGGTCTGCAGCGTGAACGCGCTGAGCAGGCCGCCGGCGTCGATGGGCAGCCCCCAAACGGCGGCGCGCAGACTCTGCGGGTCCAGGTCGCCGCGGCCGTTGGGGTCCGACAGGCGCAGCATCATCGTGCCGTCCTGCTGCACGCTGAGTTCGACTTCCGGGTTGTCGCTGGTTGTCGAGCCGACCTGGTGGATCGCGGTGACCGCATCGATATCGGCACTGCCTGCACCCGGATCAAAGATCGGTGTGCCGGTCGCGTCGAGCGAGACGCCGCTTTCGACGTCGACCAGGCGCACGTGCGTGATCGCGAGGATGTTGACGGTTCCCGTCAGAACCAACGGCTCGCCGGCGAGATCCTGCAAATCGAACGAGTCGCCGCCGGCTTCGCAGACGTCGCGCGGATCGGCGCTCGGGTCGCTCGGGACCAGCACGGGCGTCTGGCCGGCGAGGCCGGAGTAGACGCCGACGCCAATGAAGCCGAAGGCACCCGGCTGGACGGCGGGGCCGAAGTAGCGCGCCGGGAAGCGGACAAAGTCGGTGCCGTTGCTGCTGACCTCGACAAAGCAGACCTCGGCAAAGCTCTCGTCCGGCGTGGTAAACGAGCGGAACGGGTTCTCGCTGACGATCAGGTCGGCGCCGGGGCCGTTGGTGATCGCCGTGCTAAAGGTCACGGTGAGATCGCCCTGGATGCCGAGCGAGTGGGTCACGGTCGAACCCATTGGCGCGCCGAGTGCGTTGCTCGGCAAAAAGACGCCGCCGCCGGCACCACCGTTGGTGTTGGACGAGGCCACGCCGTCCGCAAAGAAGCTCTGCGCGGCGAGTCCGCGGGCGGTGAGCTGGCCAACGGACGTGAGGAGCAGCAGGGCTGCGGACAGACGGAGGCTACGGAACCCGAGATGGGAGATGGTCATTGGTTCAGACGGCGTCTTTCGCACCGTCGACACGTGGTTTCGGCAGCGCCCTCTCGGCGCTGGCTCCCAACAGGTCTTCTGACTTCCGGATCGGCCTACTGACGATCCCTTCCCGGCCCGCCGATCGCGGCGCGTCAGTGGTCTGTGATCGCGTTCGTCCCCGGATACAGCTGCGGGACAGTGCCGGCTTTTCACCGGGCTTCCCCGCTGGGAACGCCGGGACAGTAGGTGCTCCGGATGCAGTTGGCAAGCGTGCCGGGCCGCTTCCCGCGAAGAAACGCTGCGGGCGCTAGCGGGCCGTATTTGCTGGATTGGGCGCGGTTTTGGCCGCCTCAAAGACGACGGCTCTGGCCAGTTCGACGATGCTGTGCGGCGCGGAGCCTTCGGCCTTGTTGTTGACGACAACGGTCATCGGCACCGATCGCAGAGCCGCGTCGCAGCACAGCTGCGCCAGTTCGCGGCGCGTCTCGACGTCGCCATCGACCAGTCGATCAAACGGCTGGTAGCGTTCTTTTGCCTGCTCGTAGCCGAAGCCTGCGTGCAGCATCCAGCGGACGACGAGCGGCGCCGGCGGCGATGTGGCGCGGCCCATCAGCTGATGCTGCGCCGGCAGACGCGGCATACGCGGATGCACGACGTAGCCGTGCTGCCGGCCGCTGCTGTGGACAACGTCTCGATACGCTTCGGTCAGCAGCTCACCGTCGCGCAGCTCGATGGCAAGCGGGACGTCTTCGGGAATCTGGGCAAGCAGTGCGGCGAGGTGTTTGGCGAAGCCGACCGGATCGCGCGTCGTCTCGGGCCCTTGTGGCGGCAGCTGCAGCAGCACGACGCCAAGGCGGTCGCCGAGTCCTTGCCGCGCGGGTTCGATGCACTCGCGCATCAGCGTCTCCGCGTCGAAGTAGCGCGGGTTCGGCCGGTTTTGGCCGCGCCGCTTCGGCTCGAGCAGTTCGCCCCAGGCCTTGACCAGAAAGCGGAAATCGCCCGGCACCTGGTCGGCGTAGCCGCGGAACGTGTCGGCCGGGATGGGCGCGTAGAACGTGCGGTCGACACCCACGGTCCGCAGCAGCGGGTGCTGTGCGTAGGCCGCAAGGCCGTCGCGGCTCAGCCGCTTGATGGGCGCCTGGTCGCCGTAAACGAGCCCGCGCCAGCCCGCGAAATTCCAAGACGACGTGCCGAAGCGCAGTTGCTCAGGCAGCCGCGCCGCGAGCTCGCGGAGGCTGCTGTTGTGCGGTGCGGCCGCGATCCTCGCCGGCTCGCCCGCCGGCGTCGCCGGCGGATCGACCGCGCCGAACAGGCCCAGCTGCCGTGGCTCATCGTTTGGCTTCGACACGGGTCAGCCCCCAAACATCTAGATCTCTAAACACCCAGCTCTTTGAGCAGCTCCGGTGCGGGCTGCACGTCTTCGAGCACCCACAGCACGTAGCGGAAGTCGACGACGACGTTGCGCGAGCGTTCGGCGTTCCAGCCAAAGTCGCCGGCGACGTTTTCGAAGACGCGGTCAAAGTTGAGCCCGATCAGCTCGCCGCGGCCGTTGACGACCGGCGAACCGGAGTTGCCGCCGGTGGTGTCGCCGTTGGTCAAAAAGCAGCACGGCACGTCGCCGAGGTGCGGCACCACCCAGCGGCTTTCCATGCGCCGTTCGGCCGCGTCGAGCAGCGCCTTCGGGCACGCAAACGGCGTTTCGCCGGTGTGCTTTTGCAGGATGCCGCCGACGGTGGTCTGCGGCTTGTAGTGCACGCCGTCGCGCGGGTCGTAGCTCTGCACCTCGGCGATCGACACGCGCATGGTGCTGTTCGCGTCCGGGTAGAACGAGGTGCCGCGGAACGCTTCCTGCGCCAGGATCCAGCTGCGGCCGATATCGAGCTTTTGGCCTTCGCGGGTGCGACGGCGGTTCAGCCACTGCTGGTATTCCTTTGCGATGCCGCGTGCGAGCACCAGCATCGCATCGTCGCTGCTGTTGACGGCGGCGCCGCCTTTTTCGAACAGCGCCTTGCGCTGCCCCATGTCGAGCATCTCGCTCTTCTGCCAGACGGCGGCGATCTCTTCGGGGGAGCCGTCGCCGAGCACGTGGCTGCCGGCGAGGTGCTGGTCCTTGGAGACCGCGGCCCACTCGGCGAACAGCATCTCGAGCATCGGCTTCTGGATGCGTTCAAAGTTCGCTTGCGCGGCTTCGCCCGCAATCATGTTGATGGCGCGCTGGGGGATCTTGACGTCTTCGCCGCGCATGGTGCCGGTGCAGCCCTGCACCAGCAGGTTGAACGTCGGCACGTGTTCGCGCAGGTATGCGAAGAACCACATCATCGTGTCGCGCTCGATCGCCTTGGCTTCCGCTTCGGCCGCGGCCAGCATCGCGTCGCAGATCTTGCCGTTGTCGCTGGCGTGGTCGCGGAAGGCTGCTTCTTCGCGCAGCTTGCGCGCCACGACGGCGTTGTTCTTGAGGCCGAAGATCATCCCGGCTGCGTTCTTTTGCACGTTGGCGAGCGACTTGATCTTGCTCTGCAGCTCAAGCCGCAGCTCGGGATCGTTTTCGCCGGCTTGCTCGAGGATGTTGATCGCGGCCGTCAGCACGCGCAGGCGCGCCGGGAAGACGTAGCCTTCCTGGATGGCGACGCCGCGGCTTGTGCGGTAGCGCTGGGTGCTGCCGGGGTAGCCCATGATCAGCGCGAGGTCGCCTTCGTCGATCGGCTTGGTCGCCGTCTTCAGGAAGTGCTCCGGCTGGTAGGGCACGTTCTCCTCATCGTGCGCGCGCACGCTGCCGTCCGGGGCGACGTAGGCGCGGAAGAACGTGAAGTCGCCGGTGTGGCGCGGCCACTCCCAGTTGTCGACTTCGCCGCCGTATTCGCCGATGGCGCGCGGCGGCGCGTAGACCAGGCGCACGTCCTGGATCTGCGTGCGGTAGTAGAGGTGGTATTCCTTGCCTTCGAGGAACGAGGCCACCGAGCACGACGTGTTCGGCTCGCTGCGTTCGCCTTCGGACACCAGCTGCGCGATGGCCTGCTGCGTGATCTGCCAGCGGTCGAGATCGGTGGTGGCGTTTGCCTGCGCCTTGTGCACCTTGTCGGTGACGTTCTCGATGCGCTTCAGCACGTAGGCGGTGACGCCCGGTGCCGGCAGCTCGTCGCCGGGCTTGCGGGCGGTGAAGCCGTCTTCGAGATAGTTGGTGTCGGTCGTGCTCAGCGCATTGACGGCGCCAAAGCCACAGTGGTGGTTGGTCACCATCAGGCCGTCCTTCGACACAAACGAGGCGGTGCAGCCGTTGATCTGCACGGTGGCCGAAAGCACACCGCCCTTCTCTGGGTGCCAGAACTCATCCTTGGTGAGCTCCATGCCGCGCTTCTTCAGCGCGTCCCAGTCCATCTCGCGGATCTGGGTCGGCAGCCACTGCCCCTCATCCGGCGGAGGGCCATCGGGCATGAGACAAACGGCGGCGAGAACGGTCGCAAACGATCGCAGCATGCCAAAGGTATACGGCCCAAGCCCGGGCGGTGCGAACTTCGTCGGCGGGCCGGGCCGTCGCCGGGGCTTTCACCCTGGCAGAGATGCCCGCTTGCGGTGCGAACGCGTTGCACCGCCGCGGTTGTGGCATCGGCCGGATCACGGCACTGTAGCGGCATGAGACGACTTGGATTCCATGCCGCCGCCGCCGGCTTTGCCGCGGTGCTGGTCGGTGCTCTGGCGGGCGGCTGGGGCCATGCCCTGCGCGCCCAAAACTCAGGCGCAAAGATCCGCCCGCCGCTCGGAGAAATGGCGGCGCAGGCCGGCATGGGGGTCAAGTGGCGCAAGGACGTCGACAGCGCGCTGGCCGAATCCAAGCGCACCGGCAAACCCGTGTTCTGGTATGTGCCGGCGATCTCGCGGTCGCCGATGGACCGCAAGCCGGTGATCGACCGCTACATGATGGGCGGGCCGTTTTCCGCCGGCTCGGTGCTCCTTCTGCTGCAGGAGTACTTGGTGCCGGTCAAGCAAGTTGCCGGACGCGACGAATTGTCCAAGCGTCTCGGTCTGCGCCGAGGAGCCTTCATTGAGCCAGGCTACGTGGTGCTCGATGGCGACGGCAAGCAGCTGCTCCAGATGGACCAGATCACGACCTTCCATGCGGATGCCTTCGTGGCGCCGCTGCGCCGCTTGCTCGGCATGCCGGCGCTGGCGGGCGGCGTTGCGGGAGTCGATCCCGACGAACTGGAATGGCTGCATCGAGGCGATTGGCAGGCGCTCGCGGAGGCGCTCAAGGCTCCGTCGGATGCGATGACGAGTCCGCCGCCTAAGGGGGGCCGCGACCCTGATCGCCGCTGGATGCACGGCGTCGCGCTGTTTCGCAGCGGGGAACGGCAGCGTGCAGAGGCCGTCTGGCGCGAGCTGGTCCGCGAGGAATCGGAGAGCGTCTATGCGTGGAAAGCGGCGCTAGAGCTTGAGAACTACGGCCCGTTTGTGCACGGCTTCGAAGTCTACCGCAAGCTGCCCGAGGCCGTTCTGGCGCGCGATCCAGAAGACGGCACGCGTGCTCCCGAAGGCATCTACAGCGAATCCGATCTGTGGCAGCGCGGCGTCGAGTTCTTGCTGGGCGCCCGCGACAAAGACGGCGTCTACCGCGACAGCACCTATGACTTTGGTGGCACCGACAGCCTGCCCAACGTGCATGCGGCCGTGACCTGTTTGGTCGGCGAGGCGCTGCTCGCGGCGACCGCCCGCGCCGACCGAGGCGAAGGCCGGCTCACGGAGCGGCAGCGCAAGGGGGCCGAGGCCCTGCTGCTGCAGCTGCGCGCACTCGCGATGGAGTCCGACTGGCTGGCGCTGTCGGATCGCGACGAGATCCTGTGGGCGCGCGCCTATGCGCTGCGCTTCTTGCTCGCGTGGCGGGCACGCCGCGGCGACGACGCGGAAACGATCGATCCAGGCATTCGCCGGGGCGCCGCGGCGCTGCTGACCCTGCAGCCCGAGACCGGTGCCTGGTTTCACGAGTACAGCAATCCGTTCGCCATCGCGACGGCGCTGCAGGCCCTGCACGGTGCGGCCGCCGTGGGCGTCGACGTGCCGGATGACAACGTGCAGCGAGGCCTGCGCGCCCTGCTGCGCAACCGCAGTCCCGAAGGCGCCTACAGCTACAGCCAAACGCGCGACGGCCGCAAACCGCGCGCCAACTTGAAGGGTGCTGCCGGCCGTATGCCGCTGTGCGAACTCGGCCTGTATTTGCACGGCGAGTCCGACCAGACAAAGCTCGCGGCGGCCGTCGCGGCGGGCCGTGAGCATCACGGCCTGCTCGCCGAAGTGCGCAAGTATGACGACCACGCCAGCCGTCTCGGCTACGGCGGCTTCTTCTTTTGGTTCGACATGCTCGGCCGGGCGGAGGCGATTGCCATGCTCGAGGACAAGAAGCTTCGCCGCGAAAACGCAGCCGCGATGCACAAGCTGGTCCTGGCGCTGCCGGAAATCGACGGCTGCTTTGTCGACAGCCATGAGCTCGGCCGCTGCTACGGCACGGCGATGGGGTTGCTGTGCCTCGACGTCTTGGCCCGGGCGCAGCGGCAGTAGCGCGGCCGCGGCCGCATCTGCCGCCGCCGCCGGATGCGCGATCGACCTCTACCTCTAGCGGGCGCTCTCGGACGGCGGCGGCGGCGGCGGCGCGCCGAGCAGCTCGCCGAGCCACTGCGACAAGGGGTGCGCGATGTCGCGCGCTGCGTCGGCGAACTGGGCGGCGGTGTCGGAGCCAAGCTGCAAGGCCAGCGAAGATAGCTGCATGGCTTCGTCCGGCGTGGCGCCCTCAAGCTGCTGCTTGAGCCAGGCGGCGTCGACGCGGGCGTGGACGAGATTGTGGGCGACAGTCCGCAGCTCGTGCGCGGCGCTGGGAACGGCGGTGGCGGCCGAAGCTTGCGCCGCGCGGCTGTCCACTTCGCCGAGCAGCCAGGTGAGCGTGGCGGCATCGCGCCCGTCGAGCAAGCGCATCGTCAGCCCGCGCAGGCATTCGGCGAGGCTCGCGTCGCCGTCGGGATCGCTGTGCTCGGCCGAAGCGGCCGCATCGAGGTCTTCGAGCAGGACGCGCGCGACCATCGCCCGTAGGTTGGCCGCGGCGTCCCGTTCGACGGCGGCGCGCAGGGCGTCCGACGTCGGTGTGGGGTCGGGCAGCAGCGACCAGTCCGACGCCAGCAGCGGTTGCTCGGTGTCGAGGTGCAGATCGCGCACGGCGCGCAGTTCGATCCCGGTCGGCCGGCAACGGCCGAGCAGACGCTGCAGACCGTCCTCGCTGCTGCTCCGGTCGGGCTGCCGGCCGAGCTCGAACAAGCCCGCAACCAGCTCGTCGAGCGACTCGCTGGAGCAGCCGGCAGGGATGGCGATCTCGCCGATGCCCGCACCGCGCAGCAGCCCGAACGGCGGCTCGTCGGCCGCGAACGGAAAGACCGGCATGCCGCTCACCTGCACGCTGCCGCTGTGGAGCTGAAGGACGAGCGGCTCCACCCGGCAGGCCGTGGCCAAGGCCTGCAGGGCGCGGCGGTGCGCGGTCCGCCAGAACGGTTCCTGCTCAGGGTGCTGGCAGCGTGCGGCCAGGGCTGCGTGCAGCGCGGCGGCCGCCGCGCGCCGCGCGGAGTGCTGGGGGCCAGTTCCGGGTTTCTCCATCTCTGGCGCTATCGGCCAGCGACGGATTGCAGCTGGACGTGGCCACTCAGGGTTCGCTTCCGGCTAGTGTAGTGCATCTGGTAGATGGGGTCTTATCCGGGATGCGAGGGCGTTCGTCGCAAGGCGCTGTGACGAATGCATGTTCCATACTGTCTGCCGGGGAGCCTGTCTGCCGAGGAGCAGCAACGCCGCGACGGGCGTCTTCGTGCCCGCAGAATGCCCCCTATATCGGATGCACTACACTAGCTCGCTGCACGGGGCTCCGCTCGACCGCGTCACAGATCGCTGGCCAGTGCCTTGATATCCGACCCGGACCGCATCGAAGGATGTCGTTTTGGCCCCTTCCAGGCTGGGACGAAGGGCTACTGTCGGGTGGCGAAACTTTCTTGGATGGTGCAGTTCGGGGTTTCGTGCTACCCGTCCCGTGCTACCTCATGGCTTGTCTGCTAAACCAATCCACGTGTTGACGAAGATGCTGCGCTCCTGCGGAGTCCCGGGGACTGGAACCCCGGCACCGTCCGATCGATCTCAGCGGCCACCGCTCGGCTTTGTGCTGCTGTGCCTGGCGTCGCTGTTCCTTTTGTCCTGCGGGGGGCCGATCCGTCGCGTCGACTCGAAAAATCCCGACGAGCGCAGCAGCCAAGACCAGGTTGGGGATGTTCCTGACGTGCTGGTGGTCAACCTGTCGCTGATGCTCGGGACCACCGAGTTGGCCAGGTGCCACCGCTCGATCCGTGAAGCCGGTGCCGGCGTCAAATACGTCATCTTCCGGATGAACGAGGCCGGTGCCTTTGGCGAGAGCCGCGGCGATCTCGAGAGCCTTTTCGACCGCCTGCAGTCGACGGACGTGTCGACCGTCGCCGTGCTCGGCGGACGTGTCACGTTTGGCGCCGCCGAACTCGCTCTGATGTGCGACAAGGTCTACTGCCTGCGCGGCGCCCAGTGGGGCCAGATCGACAAGCCCGAAGCAGAGCTCGAAGGCTACCTGCAGGGCGATCCCGACGAATACCAGGCCAAGCGCTGGGATACGGCGAGGGAGATGCTCAAGTCCCGTCTGGACCGGCGCACGACCCCGCTGCGGCCCGATGCGGTCCGGCTAGCGCTGGCCATGGCGGACCCGCGCATGCAGCTGTTTTCCGCGACCGTGCGCGAAGACGGCCTCGAGCGGCAGCGCATCCTCGACGCGGCGGAGATGACGGAGCTGAGCTCGAGCGGTGCCGCCATCATCGGCGAGAACCGGCTGCCGCGGCCGCTGATGGTCACGGCCGAAGAAGCCGAGACGTACGGCCTGTCGGCCGGCACCCTGCAGGGCTTCGAC
Organism: Planctomycetota bacterium; assembly: GCA_045105235.1. Lineage (GTDB taxonomy): Bacteria > Planctomycetota > UBA1135 > UBA1135 > UBA2386. The sequence goes on from JBGCDH010000094.1 coordinate 31,449, forward strand.
CAGCTCGCCGACCTGTTGGCGTATGACCGCGACCGCATGGGTGAGCTGACCGTCAACTGGGCCGAGAAGATGGTCGAGTGGCTGGAGCTGCTGTCGCCGTTCTTGCTGGTCGCCGGCTTTCTGCTGCTGCTGGTCGAACTCAAGACGCCGGGCACCGGCCTGCCGGGACTGCTGGGCTGCGTCTTCTTGGGCCTGTCGCTGTTCCACAGCTACCTTGTCGGGCTGGCGGAAGTCACCGAGATCCTGGTGTTCTTCCTCGGCATCGCGGCGATCGCCGTCGAGATCTTTCTGCTGCCGGGCACGGTGGTGTTTGGACTCGTGGGCTTCTTGTGCCTGATCCTGTCGCTGGTGCTCAGCAGGCAGTCGTTTGTGCTGCCGAGCAACGCGGTCGAGGAACAGATCCTCGTCACCAACCTCGGCAACCTCGTGCTGTTGTTCGTGGTTGTGGCGGTGCTTGGCTTCTTGATGTGGCGACTTTTGCCGCACGTGCCGGTTTTCAATCGCCTGATGCTGCCGCCGCCTGGCTCGGGTCGCGAGCCGGCGAGCAACAGTGAGCCGAGCCAGCTGGCGCCGGCCTACGACAAGCTCGTGGCGCTGGTCGGCCGTGTTGGCAGAGCGGCGACCGTGCTGCGGCCAACCGGCACGATGGAGATCGACCGCGACCGCATCGACGTGGTCACCGAGGGCGACTTTGTCGACCAGGGGGCGGCCGTCAAGGTGCTCTACGTGCAGGGCAACCGGGTCGTTGTCGGGCTTCAGGAAGGTCCAGCGGACGCGGCCGGCTCAACCGCGGGCCGAGATGGCGGCGAGACCGGCAGCGTTGGGCTTGTGGTCATGCTGTGCGTGGTCGGCCTGGTGCTGATCGTTGCTGAGGTGTTCTTCGTCACCTTTGGCGTCATCGGGTTCCTGGCCGCGGGCTCGCTGCTCGGGGCTCTGTTTGTGGCCTTCCAAGAGTCGGTTCCGTTCGGAATCGTGATGTCGCTCGTCGAAGCGTTCGCCGCGCCGACCGTGTTTTTCCTCGCGTTCAAGGCGCTGCCGCACACGCCGTTTGGTCGCCAGCTGATTCTCAGCGGGCCGGCAACGGAGGGGTCGGCCGCTGCCGGGGACGCGGGTTTGGCGAGTTTGCTCGACAAGCGCGGCGTGACGCAGTCGCCGCTGCGGCCAACCGGCTTTGCGCGCATTGAGGGCCAAAAGGTCGACGTCGTGACGCGCGGCGAAATGCTGCCCAAGAACTGCGCTGTCGTGGTGCTCGAAGTATCCGGCAACCGCGTCGTCGTTGGGCAAGATTCAGCGTCACCCGCTGGCGACCTGGCGGCCGACACCCCAGCGGCCGACTCCCCAGCGGCCGACACCCCAGCGGCCGACTCTTAACCAGCCGACTCCTAAGCAGACCGGCTTTCCGGCTGGCAACTCTTGATCCAATTTTTGAACGTTTCTTCCGAGACCTGATCCATGCTCGCAGCTGATTCATTTTTTCGCACTGACAACCTCTGGGCCTGGGTGCTTGCCGGCGTCCTGCTGCTGTTTGTTGTCCTGGTCCTGATCCTGCTGAAGTTCATCAACCTGTGGGTCCAGGCCTACATGTCGGGAACCAAGATCGGCCTGTTCCAGCTGGTCGGCATGTCGCTGCGAAAGGTCAACCCGACGGTGATTGTGCGCGGTGCGATTTCGGCGACGCAGGCCGGCATCCCGCTCAATACGCGCGACCTCGAAGCGCACTACCTGGCCGGTGGCCGCGTGCTCAACGTCGTGCAGGCGCTGATCGCCGCCGACCGCGCCAACCTTGGCCTCGACTTCCGCCAGGCGGCGGCGATTGACCTGGCCGGACGCGACGTGCTCGACGCCGTGCAGACGTGCGTCAACCCCAAGGTGATCGACTGCCCGCAAAACGCCAAGGTCGCCGCGATGGCGAAGGACGGCATCCAGGTGCTGGCCAAAGCGCGCGTCACGGTGCGGACCAACATCCAGCGACTCGTTGGTGGTGCGACCGAAGAGACGATCATCGCACGCGTCGGCGAAGGCATCGTTTCGACGATCGGCTCCTCGGACACGCACAGCAAGGTGCTCGAGAACCCGGATCGCATCTCGAAGGGCGTGCTCGAAAAGGGCCTGGATGCCGGCACGGCGTTCGAGATCCTGTCGATCGACATCGCCGACGTCGATATCGGCGACAACATCGGCGCGCGCCTGCAGGCCGACCAGGCCGAGGCCGACAAGCGCGTGGCCCAGGCGGCTGCCGAGTCGCGCCGCGCGATGGCGGTTGCCGAAGAGCAGGAAAACGTCGCGACGATTGCCGCCAACCGCGCCACGCTCGTGCTCGCCGAAGCCGAAGTGCCAAAGGCCATGGCCGACGCCTTCCGCTCGGGCAACCTCGGCATCCTCGACTACCAGAAGATCAAGAACATCGAGGCCGACACGCGCATGCGTTCGGGCATTGCCGCCGGCGAAGAGGCGCATCTCGATGCCGAAGAGGACAAGAAGAAGATGCCGGGTCAGGAGTGATCGATGCAGCCAGCGGCAGCCATACCAAACGACAGCCGTGCCGAACGGCAGCCATACCGAAAGCAAGCGCGCGCGCTGGGAGTGAGCCATGGGTCGCCTGATTGATTTCCTTCTCAACCAGCCGCTGGTTCTGTTCCTGATCGGCGCGTGGCTGATCGGTCTGGTCGGCAACGTGCAAAAGGCGCGCAAGAAGTCGCGCGAGCGAGCCGAGCGCCGCAAGCGTCAGGTCGAGGCCGACGGCGGCGCCAAGCCGGCGACCGTCGATACGGCGTCGACCGCAAGAACCGCATCTTCCGGCAATCGCGGCGGCCTGCAGCCGGTCAAGGGACCGGTTCGTGCTGGGCCGCAGTCGGGCGGCGGCGGCGCGCAGCCGCCGGTTGCCGCGAGGCGTGGGGCGCCCACGGCCATGGGCCGCGCCGGCTCGGATTCGCAGCCGGCGGTTGCTCAGCAGCGTTCTCCGCAGACGGCTGGGCCAGCCTCCCAGCAGCCTCAGCAGGCCGCCGAAGAAGTCGCTCGCGAAATGCGTCGGATCTTGGGGCTAGAGCCGAAGACCGAGCCGGCAGCATCGCCGAGACCCGTGTCGCCACGGCCGCCAGCCGCGCCGAGCGCGAGGCGCGAGCCCGAACCGATTCGACGGGAGCTGCTGGGCAGCGAACGCGATCAGCTGCGCACGCGGGTCGATCCACACGTCGGCGAAAGCCTTCGGGATCGTCACGTGGTGCGCGACCGCAGCCTGCAGGGGCGGTCGACCCGGCCCGCGATGGGCAGCTTGGGAGGACGAACGACCCGCCGCAAAAAGGTCGAGACCAAGGCGAGCCGCTTCGCCCTCGACGATCTGCGCAAGGCGATTGTGCTCAACGAAATCCTCAGTCCGCCGCGCGCCATGCGCCCGCTCGACGACTGAGGCGGGTCGCGGCGATCGACCCTGCCGCAGCTATTTGTCCGTCTCGCGCATCGGCGCCGCGGGTTCATCCGGCATGCGGCCCCGGCGGTCGCCCTTCTTGAAGGTGCGCCAGAGGTCGGCGTCGACAGGTGGGCGTTCGCTCGTGTTGGCGACCGAGAAGCCAATGTCGTAGACCCAGCGCGCGATGCGCAGCAGCTTGGGGTAGTTGATCTTGTCCGGCGTGTCACTGGGCTGGTGATAGTCCTGGTGCAGGCCGGTGAAGAAGAAGGCAATCGGCACGCCCTTGCGCGCAAAGTTGGCGTGGTCGCTGCGCAAGAACAGGCTCTCCTGGTCAAACTCCACGTCGAGCTTGGCGGTCTTGTTGGTCTCCATGCACAGATTGTGGAGCGTGCGCGACAGCTTCTCGGTGCCGACCAGGTGCACCGAGTTGCGGTTCTGCGCGCCGGTTTCGCCCTTGTTGACGAGGCGGCCGCCGTCGCGACCCTCTTCTTCGTTGCGGCCGATCATGTCCATCTGCAGCTCGGCGGCGATAGCCGACAGCGGGATGGGGCTGTTGTTGACGAAGTAGCTGGAGCCAACCAGGCCGCGCTCCTCGCCGGAGAAGCACACGAACAGCACGCTGCGCTGTGGCTTGACGGGGTTCTTGGCGAACATCTGCGCTACGGCGAGGACGCCGGTCGTGCCCGAGCCATCGTCGTCGGCGCCTGGGTAGATTGTGTCGCCGCGGCGGCCGAGGTGGTCGAGGTGGCTGCCGATGACGACATACTCGTCGCGCAGCTTGGGGTCGCTGCCGGGCAAGACCGCCCAGACGTTCATCGCGGGTGCTTCGTCGCTGGCTGTTTCGATCGCGATCTCGGCTCGGTATGTCAGGTTGGTCGCGAGCGGCGCCTCGTCGAGCTTGTCCGCGGAGAGTTTGGCAAAGCCCAGCAGCTTGCCGAAATCATCGCCGCCGATGCTGATGTCGAGCGGCCGCCTGCGGGCGGCGCTGGCGGCCGGGTTGCGGCCTGCGCGGGCCATGCCCGACGAGCCGCTGAGCCCGCCTTCGACGGGCTCGGCGCTGGCAAACACCATGGCTTTGGCGCGCTTGCCCTGCAGTTCGCGCATGACCGCGAACCGGGCGAACGCGGCGCTTCGGCCGGTGCCGCCGCCGCGCACGTGCACGATCGCGACCTTGCCTTCGACGTCGACTTCGTCGAGGCCTTCGATCTTGGGCATGCGCCGGCCGGTGCGCTCCGGCATCGTGACGATGATGAGCACGGCTTCGCCCGCAGCCTTGGCGTCGTCGGTGGCGCGGCCGCTGAGCCTGTCGGCAGGGATCTCGTGGGCGACTTCGCCGGTGTCGGTCAGCAGGCGCATCGAGGCGGCGCGCACGCTGGTGCGGGTCCAGGGCACGTTTTGGAAGTAGGAGCCATCCTTGCCGCGCGCTTCGAGGCCGAGCGCTGCGAAGTGATCGGCGACGTACTGGGCGGCTTTGCCATAGCCCTCTTGGCCGGTGCCGCGGCCGGCAAAGTCCGCGCCGGCGAGCGTGCCGAGCCACTTGCGTACGTCGGCTTCGGCGACAGCCTGGCTGCCCTTCTCGCGGTCGGGGGCCAAGGGCAGCGACTTGGGCACGGCCTGCTCGGCCGCCGCGGGTTCCTGTTCCGCCTGCGCCACTGCGGAGGCAGCGAGGCCAAGGCCTGAAAAGGCGCCCATGGCAACCGTCAGCAAGGCGCTCGCGCGCACGGGATCAAAGCTTCGAGACGTCATGTTTGTCACGGGGGTCGGCATCTAGGGGTCTACGGCGGTCGTTCGCACCAACAGCTCGAACACCAGCAGTTCGACAGGTCGTACAGGAGTCCCGGCGACACGGCAGATGCAAAGTTGTGCCGGGTTTGTCCGGTGTCGTAGCATAGCGACAGCCTGCACTGCTCCAGCGCAGGTCCTTTCCGCCGCTCCGTCCGTCGGCCTTTGGCCCCTGGCGGCGGCAGCTGAGGCTGCCCGCATATGCCCGTTTCGCGATACGACGACCCAGCCATGGGCACAAACCCACCCGCAGCCGCACCGCGCCCGAGGCGACTGCGCCGCCGCCTCAAGTCCGTGCCCGTGCTGCCCAGCATGGTCACGCTGGCGAACCTGTTTTTGGGCTTCCTCGCCATCTCGAAGATCGCCGACGCGCTGCGCACGACCGCTGCGGGCGTGCCGTTTGACAGCGTGCAGCCGTTCTTCGAAGCGGCGGCGATTCTCGTTTTTGTAGCGATGGTGTGTGATGCGCTCGACGGCCGGGTCGCCCGCATGACCGGCCAGACGTCGGCGTTTGGTGCGCAGCTCGACAGCTTGGCCGACATGGTGACGTTTGGCGTGGTGCCGGCGTTCCTCGGCAAGCAGCTGGTGGATTGGCATGCGCAGCAGGACAGCAACAACCTGCTGTCGGTTGGCCCAAAGCTGCTCTACGCCAGCGCCGCGGTCTACGTGCTTGGCGCGGCGATGCGACTGGCGCGCTTCAACGTCGAAACCGGCTCCGACGAAGAGGATCACCGCGAGTTCAAAGGCCTGCCCTCGCCGGCCGCGGCCGCGGTCGTGTGCGCGCTCGTGGCGCTGTTTTGCACCAAAGGCAGCGAGTCGGCCGAGATCGGTCAGTGGCTGCTGAAGCCTGAGCACTACGACGTGCTGGTCGTTGCGATGCCGGGCGTGCTGGTGCTGCTCGGATTGCTGATGATCAGCAACGTGCCCTATCCGCACGCTGTCTATGCGCTCGCGAAGGGGCGCCACAGCATTCCGTTCTTGGTCGCGGTGGTGGTGCTGGTCGCGATCGCGGCGATCGAGTGGCAGCTTGCGGTCGCCGGCGTCATCACGCTCTACGTGTTTTGGGGCATGGTCCTGGGCCTATACCGAGCGCTGTTTGTGCGGCGGTCGACCCTCGCCACGTCGACCGGCGGCGTGCCGAGAGGCAGCATCGGCGACGGCGATGGCGACACCGACGTCTACGAGGACATCCTTGAGGACGGCGACGCTGCCGACGGCGACGCTGCAGACGGCAATCGTCGCGATTCTGCCGCCGAGTCTTCGCGGATGCCGTCGAGCACGCATCGGCCGCCGCCGCCCTCCCGCAACTAGTAGCGAGCCACACCTCGATGGAACGTGTCCACATCGCGCTCGGCAGCAATGTCGGCGATCGCGAACAGCATTTGCTCACGGCGCTCGCGCGGCTCGAGGCCACGCCCGGCGTGCGCGTCGTCAAGCATTCGAGCTGGCTCGACAACCCATTCTTTGGCGAGGGGCCCGAACAGGGCTCGTTCCTCAACGGTGTCGCGGAGCTGGTCACCTCGCTCGACCCTGGCGCGCTGCTCGCCGTGCTGCGTGCGATCGAGGTCGAAGCGGGGCGTCGTTTTCCGCATGCGCAGAATCATCCGCGCGAACTCGACCTCGACATCCTGTTTGTCGGCGAGCGGCGCATCGACAGCCGCGAACTGACCGTGCCGCACCCGCGCTGGCACGAGCGTTCGTTCGTGATCGAGCCGCTGCGCGAGCTGGGTGTCGACGTCGATGCGATGCCGCGCGCGGCTGCGACCGAGGTGCTGCATGAGATCGACGAGCTGCAGGAGCGAACTGCGGACTGGCTGGCCGGCGACTGCATCGTCGGGCTTGTGCCGACCATGGGCAGCCTGCATGAAGGCCACGCCAGCCTGATCCGGCGCGCGCGTGCCGAATGCGATCGCGTGCTGGTGACGGTGTTCGTGAACCCGCTGCAGTTTGGCCCGGACGAAGACTTCGACGCCTACCCGCGCAACCTCGATGCCGATCGCGAGATCAGTCGCGAAGCCGGCGCCGACGCTCTGTTCGCGCCGCGCACTGCGGCGATGTACGACGAGTTCTTTTGCAGCAACGTCGCGGTTGGCCGCGAGGCCGAAGGCATGGAGGGCGCGGTTCGCCCCGGCCACTTCGCCGGCGTCGCAACGGTCGTCGCGCGCTTGTTTGCGATGACGCGGCCGCACCGCGCGTATTTCGGCGAGAAAGACGCGCAGCAGGTGGCGGTGGTGCGGCGCATGGTGCGAGACCTGGGCTTTCCGCTGGCCATCGTGCCGTGCCCGATTGCGCGCGAGGCAGACGGTCTCGCCCGCTCGTCTCGCAACGTCTACCTCAGCGCCGAAGATCGACGGGCCAGCACGGTTCTCTATCGCGCGATGAGCAGCGCCAAAGAACAGTTTCAGCGCGGGGTGCACGACCGTGATGCGCTGCTGGCGCGGGTGCGCGCCGTGCTTGCGACGGAGCCGCGCTGCGCGGTCGATTACGTCGAGCTGCGCCGCGAAGGCGATCTGGCCGAACTGCCGCCCGGCGACGTCGATGGCGGTCGATTGATCGTCGCGGGGTTGTTTGCCGGCTCCGAACCATCGGTGCGACTGCTCGACAACCTGTCGCTGTCGGCGGGCGATGCGGTTGCCGGTGCCGCAGCGCCTGGGAGTGGCTCGCCGTGAGCGCTGCGCTGTTTTTGCCGGCGCGCGCCAAGGTCAACCTATCGCTGCGCATCGTCGGCCGCCGGCCCGATGGCTACCACCTGCTGGAGACGCTGTTCCGCACGCTGTCGCTGCATGACGACGTGGTGGTGCGGGCGGTCGACGGCGACGCCGTCGGGATCGACGTCACGGCGGACGCGCCCGAACTGCAGGTGCCGGCCGACGGCCGCAATCTCGCCGCGCGCGCGCTCGTGCTGCTCCGCGATGCGGTGCGGGCGGCGACCGGCAGCGCGCCGGGGCTGCACGTGCACGTGCACAAACGCATTCCGAATGGCGCTGGGCTCGGCGGCGGCAGCAGCAACGCGGCGGCGGCGCTCGTGTTGGGCAACCAGCTGCTCGGCGGCCCGCTTGCGGCGCCGGCACTGCACGAACTTGCGGTGCAGCTCGGCGCCGATGTGCCGTTTTTCCTGCGCGGCGGCTGCCAGTGGGGGCGCGGCATTGGCGATGAGCTGGAGCCGGTCACGCCGTCATCCGGACCAGGACCCGATTCGTCCCCGCCAGCTACGCTGGCGTCCCCGGCAGCTTCGATATCGCCGACGCCGCCGCCGCCAGGCCGCGGCGGCGATATCGACTTCGTGCTGCTGCTGCCGCCGTACGGCTGCAACACGGTGGCGGTCTACAAAATGTATGCGGAGCTGTGGCGTGCCGATTCGTCAGGGGATACCGTCCGCGGAAATACGGTCTCCGAGAATCTTGCTGCGGGCCGCGCCGGCCTCGGCGAGGGAGACGATGGATCCGCAGTGCAGACCGGCAGCAACCACAACGATCTCGAGCGGGCGGCGATGCAGCTGCGCCCCGAACTGCGGCGGCTCCGCGATGCCGCGGCGGCCTCGGCGGGTCCCGCAGATCCAGCGAGCGGCGGCATTCGCGCTCGCGTTCGCGACGCCCTGGATGTGCGGATGTCGGGCAGCGGCTCCACACTGTTCGTGCCGATCGCCGGGCCCGACGCGCAGGCGAGACGCCGCGCGGCCGAGCATTGCCGCGATGCGATTGCGGCAAAGCTCGTCGCTGCCGACGACGGCGAGCACGCCGGCACGCGCCTGCTTGTGACCGGCTGCGGCCCGCCGGTTGACGGCGACACGCCGCTGGCGCGGCCCTGAATCGCGGCAGCGCGGGTGCGGGCTCTGAGCGGCGGCTCCCGCGGATGGAGGCGACCATGACACAACCGACAGCAACCAGGAAGCCATGCACGACAACGACAACCAGGACGAGCCTACGCCGCCGTTTACCGTCACGGAGGTCCGGGTCAAACTGACCGAGGATCCGCGCAACAAGCTCAAGGCATACTGCAGCGTCACCATCAACCAGGCGTTCGTCGTGCGCGACCTGAAGATCATCGAAGGCAACCGCGGCCCGTTCGTCGCCATGCCGTCGCGCAAGCTCGCCGACCACTGCACGCGCTGCCACCACAAGAATCACCTGCGCGCCGGCTACTGCCAAAACTGCGGCAACCGCCTCGATCCCGAACGCGCGCCCAAGGACGGCCGCGGCCGTGCTCGATTGCACGCCGATCTTGCGCATCCGATCAACAGCGCCACGCGGATCGACTTGCACAAGGCCGTTGTGCGCGCCTACCTCGACGAGGTAGAGGCGGCCAGCGCGGCCGGTGACAACTACCGGCCCAAGTCGTTCGACGATCTCGACCAGCTCTCGGAAGTGGTCGACGATGAATACGTCGAAGAGCTCGAGCGCCGCCAAGAAGAGCGCGAGCGACGGCGGCGGCCGAGCGGCTGCGGCGAAGAGGGCGGTCGCGCTGCGGGCGCGACGGAGTAGTCTTTTGAGCCTCGCCGGAGGCCGTGGTGCGGTTGTGCATAGGGCACACCGGATGGTCTCGCTCTCAAGCTCCCCGAATGGCACTGCGCATCGCGATTGTAGGACCCGGGCGAGTTGGCACGGCGTTCGGCCGTGGCTTCCGCATCGGCGGCGCGCACGTGCTTGGCTATGTCGGCCGCAGCGAGCGTCGGCTGCAGCACGCTCTCGCCGCGCTGGGCGACGGCCGCGCGCTGACCTGGTCCGATCTTGCGACGGCGCACGTGGTGGTCTTCGCTGTTGGCGACGGGGACCTGTCGACCGCGGTGCAGTCCGCCGTGGACGCGGGGGCCGTGCGCACCTGTGCGCTGTGGCTGCACACCAGTGGCCGTCATGACCTGGACGTGCTCGCGTGTGCCGAGCGAGCTGGGGCCCGCATCGGCAGTCTGCACCCACCGCTGCCGTTTCCGGCGGCGGGGGTTGGCGATCCAGATCTGTGCGGCCAGCCTGCCGTGGTCGCAGGCCCGGCCAAGAGCCTGAGGCTGCTGCAGCGACTTTGCGCGCTGCTCAAGCTCGACCCGATCGTCTGCTCCGAGCAGGATCGAAGCGTCTACCACGCGGCTTGCGCACTGCTCGCCAACGGCAGCACGGCATTGTTTGGCGTTGGGCTCGACCTGCTGGCGGCGGCTGGCGGCATGCAGGAGGTCGACCGTCGGCGGGTTGCGGCGGCCTTGATGGGGGCGGCGGCGAGCCACAGTCAGAGCGCCGGGCCGATCGCGGCCCTGTCGGGCCCCGTGCAGCGCGGTGACGCAGCCAGCGTCGCGGAGCACCTGCGGGCGCTCGGCGCGCGTTCGCCGTCGCATCTGGACTTTTACCGTGCGGTCATGCTCCAGGTGCTCGAACTGGCCCGCGCCGGCGGGCTCGCACAGGATCGTTGCGAGGGCATTGAGCGAGCGCTCTCCTGCCGGCAGGAGGGCGAGCGCTCGTAGCGCGTCGTCTTCGGCAATCGACCCCATCGTCTTGCCGTTTCATCTGTCCTATCTACCCCAGCTATGGCCGAGATCCTTGCCAGCGTGCTCGCCCGATCGGCGGAGCAGATTGTGCGCGCCGGGCGCCAGGCGGCGATGCTTGGAGCGGACTGGCTCGAGGTCCGGCTCGACGAGTGGCCGCCGAGCCAGGACCTGGCGGCGCCGTTTGCCGCGATCCAGCTGCCGATTCTGGTCGCATGCCGAACGCCGGAGGATGGCGGCAGCTACCGCGGCACCCTGGCGGCGCGGCGCGAGCTGCTGACCCGGGCGCTGCAGGCCGGCGCCGAAGGCATCGATCTCGAACAGTGGGAAAAATGGAATCCCTCGGCGGGCCGCACCAGGCTGCGGCTGCGCATCCGGTCCTTTCACAGCTTTACGGGCGTTCCCAAAGAGCTGCGTCAGCTGCGCGACGAACTGTCGTCGCCGGGCACCGTCGTCAAGCTGGTTGTGACGGCGCACGACCTCGCCGATGCCGCCCCGGTGCTCGAACTGCTGCGCAGCACCGATCAGGTCGCGCAGCCAACGGTCGCGTTTGCGATGGGGCGGACCGCGTGGCCGACGCGCGTGTTGGCCGCGGCGCTCGGCGCTCCGTTCGTCTACGGTAGTCTGGATCCAGCGCGCGCAACGGTGCCCGATCAGCCGCCGATTTCGCTGCTCAAGGGGCTCTACCGAGTCGGGCAGCTTGGCGACGCGACCCAGATCTTTGGCCTGCTCGGCAACCCGGCGCTGCATTCGCTCGGGCCGTGGCTGCACAACCGCGCGTTCCGGCGACTCGGCGTCGATGCGGTCTATCTGCCGCTCGAGACGTCCAAACCCGAAGCGGTGATGGCGATGCTGCCGACCGATCGTTTGGCCGGGTTGTCGGTGACCGCGCCGTTCAAGGAGCGGCTGCAAGAGCACTGCATGCACACCAGCGATGAGGCCGACGCGGTCGGCGTCGTCAATACGCTGCTGGCGAGCGACGCGGGGCGCAGTCGCGGCCAGGCCCGAAGCCGCAGTCGTGGCTACTTCACCGGCCACAACACCGACGTTCTCGGGGTCCGGGCCGCGCTGGAGAATGCCGGCGCCAAGACGCCGGAGGGCACCGCGGCGGTCTCCGGCAACGGCCACAAGGCCGTGGTGCTGGGCGCCGGCGGGGCGGCGCGTGCCGGGGCCTATGCGCTGCTGCAGCTCGGCTACGAAGTCACCATGCTGGGGCGCTCGCTGGACGGAGCGCGCGCCTTTGCCGAAGCGAATGGCATTGCGCTGGGTAGCCTGAGCACCGCGGTTCTGGACTCGATTGCGCCGCGAGTGGTCGTGCATGCGACCCCGGTCGGCAGCGAAGGGCGCGATCCCGAGGAGCGCCTGCTGCCGGACTGGCGCCCCGCCGCCGGCACGATTGTGCACGACATGGTCTACCGCCCAATTGCCACGCGCTTGCTGCGTGACGCGGAAGCTGCCGGTGCCATCGTGGTTCCGGGCGTGGAGATGTTTTTGGCGCAGGCGCGGGCGCAGGTCCGGCTGTTTGCCGGCAAAGACGTTTCGGCGCATGAGCTCCGCGGTTTCCTGGCGGGGGCGGCGATGTCGGATGGGCCCGCCCGGATGGGGGCCGAAGCATCTCAGCCGGGCCCGAGCATCGATCGCGACGAGAATCTCTAGGCAAGCAGATGTGCGGACGCCGGTGCGGTAACGTGCGTCGAGATGGTCGACGACGAACCCCTGGAACAGCAGCTGCGCGGTGGCGATGACGGCGCGCTGGGAACGCTCTACGAAAACCACCGGCAGCGGTTGCGGCGCATGGTGCAGTTTCGCCTCGACGCCCGCCTGGTCGGCCGCCTGGATCCGGACGACGTGCTGCAGGAGACGTTTTTGGAGGCGGAGAAGCGGCTGCAGGCCTACCGCGACGACGACAAGCCGTTCTTGGTTTGGATTCGTCTGATCACGCAGCAGACGATGATCGACCTGCACCGAAAGCACCTTGGCGCCAAGATGCGAACGGCGGGGCGAGAAGTTGCGGCACCGCGCAGTGGGACACTGTCGGGATTGTTCGTAGGGCACATCACGTCGCCCTCGCGGGCGATGATGCGCGAAGAAGTTCGCAGCAAGATCGAGACGGCACTGCAGGAAATGGACGAGATCGACCGCGAGGTATTGATGCTGCGCCACTTTGAGGACCTCAGCAACAAAGAGGCGGCGCAGGTGCTCGGCATCCAGGAAAACGCCGCCAGCAACCGCTACGTGCGCGCGCTGTCGCGATTGAAAGGCTTTCTCGGCAGCCTCGGAGAAGCGTGAGCGAGGCCGATTCGCGCGACCCGGTCGACCTGTTGGTCGAGCAGTTCTTGCAGCGCCACCGCGCCGGCGAGTCGGTATCCGCAGAGGACTTTGCGCAGCAGCATCCCGATCATGCCGCGCAGCTGCTCGACCTGCTGCCGATGATGCTGATGCTGGAGACGGCCAAGCGCGAACGCGAGTCGGAGAGCAGCGGCCCGACTCCAGCGGCGCTGCCGGTGGGGCTCGAGCGCCTCGGCGATTTCCGCATCGATGGCGAGCTGGGCCGCGGCGGCATGGGCGTGGTCTTCGAGGCTGTCCAAGAATCGCTGGATCGCCGCGTCGCGCTCAAAGTGCTGCCGCAGGCTTCGCTGCTGACCGGCAACCAGCTCGAGCGGTTTCGGCGCGAGGCGCAGATCGCGGCGCGTTTGCACCATACCAATATCGTCCCCGTCTACGGCAGCGGCGAGAGCGACGGCTACCACTGGTATGCGATGCAGTTCTTGAACGGCCAGAGCCTCGATCGCTGGCGGCATGAACAGAGCGAGCGCGCGCCGCAGGGCGTCGGGGCTTGGCGCACGCGGGCCCGCTTTGTTGCGCGCGTTGGAGCGGCGACGGCCGGGGCTTTGCACTACGCGCATGCGCAGGGCACGCTGCACCGCGACATCAAGCCCGGCAACCTGATGCTGGACCACGACGACCACGTGTGGGTGACGGACTTTGGTTTGGCGAAGGCGCTGGAGGCCGATGGCCTGACCAAGTCGGGCGATCTGCTCGGCACGCTGCAGTACATGGCGCCCGAGCAATTTGCCGGCCAGTATGACGTGCGCAGCGAAGTGTACGCGCTCGGCGTGACGCTCTACGAGCTGCTGAGCCTCAGCCCGGCCTTCCGCGGCGAGCACCGCAGCAAGCTGATGGAGAGCGTGCGCGAACAGCGCCTGGTGCCGCTGCGGCGACAGTGTCCCGATGTGCCGGAGGATCTGGCGGTCGTCATCGGCAAGGCGATGGCGCGGGATCCCGGCGACCGCTACCGCACGGCCGAAGAGCTCGAACAGGACCTCGAGGCCTTTCTCGAAGACCGGCCCATCCGCGCGCGGCGGCTGTCGACGGCGGCGCTGCTGTGGCGCTGGTGTCGCCGCAACCAGGCGATCGCGGCGTTGGCCGCCGGCACCGCGGCGGCCGTGCTGCTGGCGGCGATTGTCGGCTGGATGGCCTACGGCGTCTCGCAGGATGCACTCGAACGCGTCACCGAGGCCAGCAGCGTCGCGAAGAGCGAAGGCGAGCGCGCCGAAGCCAACCTGCAGCTGAGCCTCAGCGCGTTCGGCAACGTGTTCGATGCGTTGGTCGGTCGCGAAGAGGCGATGACGTTTGATGAGGATCCCGATACCGGCGAGGCGACCGCCGTGGTGCACACGCCGATGTCGCCGCGCGATGTCGAGCTGATGCAGCAGATGCTGGCGTTCTACGACCGTTTTGCGGCGCAGAACGCCGCCAGCGAAGCGCTGCAGTATGAGACGGCGCGAGCGTACCGGCGGGTCGGCGCGATCCAGCTTCGCCTTGGCGGGAGCGACGGCTTGGAGCAGGCCGAGAGCGCCTTTGCCGCCGCCGAGGCCGCGCTGCTCGGCATTGCTGGCGATGGTGCCCAGCGCGAGCTCGCGATGCTGTTTGCGGACCAAGGCCACGTGCTCAGCCGTCAGCGTCGCCCGCGTGAAGCAAGCAGCCGCTACCGCCAGGCCCTGAGCCGCCTCGAGCAGCTGCCCGACGCGAACAAGCCGCAGGTCCTGCTCGACTGCGCGAAGCTCTGGTTCGAACTGTCGCGCACGGAGCGCATGCGAACGATGCGTGGTCCTCAGGCCGGCGGCCGACCGCGCGAGAACCGTGGACGGGGCGACCGCGACGGGCGCGGGCGCCGTGCTGCCGCCGGTGCGCGGCGGGCCGGCGCCGGCGACCAGGAACTCGAGAAGGCCGAGCAGATTCTGGCGCAGCTGGACGAGATGGCGCTAGGCGCGGCCGGTCAAAGCGGGCGGGGCCAAGGTGGGCTCGATGCCAGCGTGCGCTCGCTGCGAGCCCGGTGCCTGCGCGAAGGGGCGCGGGGGCCCGACGCAGGCCGCGACCTCGCGGCGGCGCGCGAGATGCTGCGCACGCTGGTCGCCGACTATCCAGAAAACGCCGCCTATCGCTTTGAGCTTTGCGAGGCGCTGCTGGCGGAGCCGCGCGGTCGTCGCGGCGATCTCGATCTCAGCGAAGATCGCCTGGCGCGCTTGCGCGAGGCGGATGCGTTGGCGCAGCGCTTGTTCCAAGATCAGCCGCTGTTCGAGTCGAGTCGGGCGCTGGTGCTGCGTGTGCGGCGACGCTTCGGCGCGGCGCTGTATCGATCCGCGCGGCGTATGGGCGACGGTTCCGCGGAGGCTGTCGCAGCGGCTTCGGTCCGTCTCGAGGAAGCGCAGCAGGCCCTCGCTTCGGCGGTCAAAATGGGGCAGCCGCTGCTGCGCGGCGGCTTGTTTGAGCCGCGCATTGTGTTTGATGTGATCGAGGCGCACGCGGCACTCGGCACGGTTTTGGCTGCCCGCGAGCAGCCGCTGCTGGCTGCAGAGCAGGCCGCTTTCGCGCTCGACGTGATCGAGGATCAGCTTGAGGCGTTGCGGCGACGTGGTTCTGCTGCCGGCCGCGGAGGCCAGCGTCAGGGGGCTTTGCGGCGTGAATCCGATTCTGCGGGCGCGCCGCCGCCGCCCCGCGGCGAAGGGCGTCCATCCGGCCGTGGACCCGGTCGAGCCACGGGGCGCGATGGGCGGCGACGCGGCGGCGGGGCCTTCGGCGGCACGTTGGGCGAGCTGCTGAATCGCCTGGACGATCTTGATCTGCAGGCTCGCTGGGAGGCCATCCGGAAGAGCCTCGGCGGCCGGGAACGCCGCTAGTAACCGCGCATCTGGTAGACGGGGAATGATCCGGGATGCGAGGGCGTTCGTCGCAAGGCGCTGCGACGAATGCATGTTCCCTATCCTCCTGCCGAGAAGCCTTCCCGTGTTCGCGCCCGCAGGATGCCCCCGATATCCGAGGCACGACACGAGCGCGCGGGTTTGAATCGTCAGCATTCGGCAGGGCGGCGAACGCGCGCCGCGGCGATACTGCGGCGATGCGCGCCGCACCACTTGCTCGGGTCTTGTCTTGTCTGTTGGTTGTGCTGCTGTGGATCGGCTTGCATCCGGGCTGCACGTCGTCACCGGCGGCCGCTGCGGATGCTTCCCTGGCATCGGCAGCGGCGTCTGACGTGGACGCGAGCGGCGGCTGGCTGCCGTGCGATACCGGCGCTGCGGCGAGCCTGCGCGGCCTTGCCGTCGTCGACCGACGGATCGCCTACGTCGGCGGCAGCGGCGGCACCATTTTGCGGACCGAGGACGGCGGCCGCAGTTGGCAAGATGTCGCGCCGCCGAACTGCGGCGACTGCGATTTCCGCGACCTCGAAGCACTGGATGCGAACCGGGTGCTGGCGATGGTGGCCGGTCAGCCCGCGCGCGTCTACCGCACCGCAGATGGCGGCCGTTCCTGGCGCATCGTGCACGCGGATCCGCGGCCGGAGGCGTTCTTTGACGCCATGGCGCGGCGCGGCGATCAGGTGGTGCTGTTTGGCGATGCGATCGACGGCCGCTTTGCTTTGCTGGTCTCCGACGACCAGGGCGTGACGTGGCGTAGCGGCCCAGGCGTGGTGCAGGCTCTGCCGCGGGCGGCTGCTGGTGAAGCGGGCTTTGCGGCTAGCGGCACCTGTGTTGTGGGCGGTGGCGGTGGCTACTCGCTGGTCACCGGTGGTGGTCCAGCTCGCCTGGTGCGTTTCGACGTCGGCGCGGCGGGCCAGCCGCCGATGTTTGTCGATGAAGACCTGCCGCTGCAGCGCGGCGGGCCGTCGTCGGGTGGCTTTTCGGTCGCGTGGGCCAGCGAACGCGTGCTCGTCGTCGGCGGCGACTACCAGCGGCCGGAGCTGCGCGAAGGATCCGGCGCGCGCAGTTTCGACGGCGGCAAGACCTTTGCCGCGGTGGACGTCGGCGGCTTCCGGTCGGCGGTGGTCTGGCTTGATGATGGGCAACGGGCACTGGCCGTTGGCTCACACGGCGCCAGCACGTCGCAGGACGCCGGCGCTACGTGGCAGCCGTTCGGCAGCGTCGGGTTTCATGCGCTGGCGGTAGCTGCCGACGGTTGGGTGTGGGCCTGTGGCAGCGATGGGCGGGTTGCGCGCATCGCGCCGTAGGCGTCTGCCTCGGCTTGCTCGATGGCGGCCGAGTCTTTGATTCGTCGCAGCGCCTTGCGACAAACGCCCTCGCTTCCAGGATCATGCCCCGACTACCAGATGCACTACGCTAGCGTCTCCACCATGCTTCGCCTCTTCGTCGTCTTGCTGTTCTCCGCCGTGCTGATGCGCGCGCAGGAGTCCGTCTTTGCTCCCGATGCCATCTTTGGCAGCCATATGGTGCTGCCCGCGGATGCGGACGTCGTGCTGCGCGGTCGCGGCCCTGCCAAGAAGCAGGTCACGGCAAAGCCTTCGTGGGGCGACGCAGTTGCCGCGACGGTCGGCTCTGACGGTCGCTGGCAGGTGGCCATGCCCGGCGCCAAGCGCGCCGTGACCGGAACCCTGACGCTGCGCTGCGGGGAGCTGACCAAGACGCTCGACGACCTGATCTTCGGCGACGTGTGGCTGGCCTCGGGGCAGTCCAACATGGAAATGCCGGTAGCGCCGCGCGGCGGCTTGCGCGGGGCCAGCGACTGGGAGCAGGTTGTCGCCAGCGGCAGCTGTCCGGATTTGCGCGTGTTCACGGTCGAGCGCCAGATCGGCGAAGTGCCGGCGCGCGACGTCGTGGGCCGCTGGCAGCGCTGTTCGCCCGAAGCGGTGCGCGAGCTGTCGGCCGTTGGCTACTTTTTTGCGCGCGATCTCGTCGATGCGGGCCACGGCCCGATCGGCCTCGTGGCCAGCTCCTGGGGCGGCACGCCGGTGCGCTCGTGGATGTCGCGCGAGGCGCTGCGGCCGTCTCCCGAATACCGCAGCCAGCCGCAGCCGCCGGGCAACCCGACCAAGACAGACAAGGCGGTCGCGCAGCGCACGGCGTTTTTTGATGCTCTCGATCAGCGCGAGCCGCTTGCCAAGGCCATGGCCGTGGCGCTGCCCGAAAAATGGTCGGAGCAGGGCCTGGAGAAGTTTGATGGCGTCTGCGACTACACCCGCCGCATCACGCTGCCCAAGAGCTTTGCCGGTCGCGATCTGGTGCTGGAACTCTGCGCCATCGACGACATGGACCGCGTCTTCTGGAACGAGTCGCTCGTCGCGAGCACCGTGGTCGCGGGCCGCTGGAACCGAAAGCGCAGCTACCGAATTGCGGCCGCGGATGCTGCCAAGGCCGTGGCCGCAGGCTCGGTCGAGCTTCGCATCCAGGTGGTGGACACCGGCGGCGAAGGCGGCTTCACGGGATCGGGTGACGCGATGCGTTTGACGGTCGCCGATGCGGCAAGCGGCGCAAGCGGCGCGGCGTCGCCGCAGGTGGCGCTCGCCGGTCCATGGCAGCGCAGCATGGTCTGCAAGCTGTCGGCGCTGCCGAAGTTTCCGCGGGCCGCCGCCGCCGGCGGGCCGCGTCGACCGGCCGTGCTCTACCAAGGCATGATCGCGCCGCTGCTGCCGTTCGCCTTCAAGGGTGCCATCTGGTACCAGGGCGAGTCGGACCGCGGCAAGCCGGAGCTCTACGCGCGCACGTTCCCGGCCATGATCTTGGACTGGCGGGAGCGCATCGGCGGTGAGCTGCCGTTCTTCTTTGTGCAGATCGCGCCGTATGCCTACGGCGACGTCAACAACGAGGCCACGGCCGAACTGCGCGCCGCGCAGGCGGCCGCCTTGGAGCTGCCCGCTACCGGCATGGCCGTGACCCTGGACGTCGGCAACGCCAAGGACATCCACCCGCGCGCGAAGGCGCCGGTTGGCAAGCGGCTGGCGCTGCTGGCGCGCTCGATGGTCTACGGCGAGGACGTGGTTGCAGCCGCTCCGCAGGCGGTGGCGGCGAGCCTGCAGGACGATGGCCAGGTCCGCGTGACGTTTGCGCCGGCCGTGCCGCTCAACCGGGTGGCGGGGAAGGCGAAGAAAACGGATCTCGAAGGGACGAGCCTGTTCGAGGTCGCCGGCCCAAACGGCAGCTGGCAGCCCGCGACCGCCACGCTCGAAGGCGGCGAGCTGTTGCTCCAGTGCGATGGTGTCGCCAAGGCGGCCGGGGTCCGCTACGCCTGGTCGTCGGCGCCGGTCGGCGAGCTCTTTGGCGCCGGGCTGCCGGTCGCGCCTTTCCGTCTGATGATCCGCTGAGCCGGCACTTCACGTGCCTTTGCCGCTAGCGCGGGGTAGCCTTTCGCATCACTCGATGGCCGAACTCCCGTTGCATGAAGCGTTCGTCCCCACCGATCCCGGCAGCCGGGCATTGTCGGCGGACGAAGTCCACGTCTGGGCGGTGCCGCTGACAGGCGAAGCCGAACCCTTTGCCGCGCTACTGTCCGCAGCCGAACAGGATCGCGTGCAGCGATTCCGCTTTGCGGACCATCAGCGACGCTACCAGATCGGTCACGGCGCGCTGCGGCGGATCCTCGGCGGCTACTTGGGGAAGGATCCAGAGGCGGTCGAGTTTCGTCAGGGACCGCGCGGCAAGCCCTACCTAGAAGGCCAAGACGCGGGCAGCGGCCCGTTTTTCAACCTGTCGCACTCCGGCCAGCTGGCGGTCATCGCCGTTGCGACGACCGAGCTGGGCGTCGACATCGAAAAGGTGCGGCGGCTCGAGAGCCTCAACCAGATCGCGGAGCGCCACTTTTCGAACACCGAGTTCCGCGAGCTCGACCAGCTCGAGGGCAGCGATCGTGAGCTGGCGTTCTATCGCTGCTGGACCCGCAAAGAGGCCTACATCAAGGCGCTTGGCGAGGGCTTGTCGCTGGCGCTCGATTCCTTCGACGTCAGCCTGTGTGAAGAGCCGAAGTTCTTGGCGTGTCACGACGGGCGCGAGAACCTCAGCAGCTGGTCGCTGGTGGACGTGTCGCCCGGGCCCGAGTTTGTCGGCGCGATTGCGATGCGCCACGGCGGTCCGACGGTGCACCGGCATCGCCTAGCTGGTGCGTAGCTGCGCCTAGCTGGTGCCTAGCTGCGCCTAGCTGGTGCCTCGGGACGCGCTCGCGGTCGCCTAGATGTCGAGGTGCTCCTGCAGATACTCGTAGCGGATCGGCTGCCGCTTGGGGAATGTGCGGCGCAACGCTTTGAGCACGTCGCCGCGCGAGATGATACCCAGCAGCCGGCGCTCGTGGTCGCAGACCGGCACCCGGCGAATGGGCTGATCGCGGAACACCGAGGCCACTTCGAAGACGTCGGCATCGCCGCTGACCACCGCAAAGTCGCGGCGCATGTGCTGCGCGACCGTTCCCGGGGGTTCGTCGTCGTAGTGGGCGGCGGCGATCGCGGCCAGCGCGTCGCGTTCACTGAAGACTCCGACCAGACGGTGGCGATCAAGAACCGGCGCGCCTGAGAAGCCTCGCTGGATAAGATCGTCCACCGCATCCAAGACCTGACGGTCATGGTGAAGGACGAAGACGGCCCGCTGCATCAGATGCTGGGCCAAGAGCACTGTGCGGCTCGTGTCCATTTTGACACGATACGCTTTGGCGGCACTTCTGGATAGCCCTGGCGGCGACGCAGAGGCCAACGGCGCGATCCGCAGCCGTTTCGGTCAGCATCGGGCTACGCCTGCAGGCAGCATGCCTGCAGCCAGCATGCCTGCAGCCAGCATGCCCGCAGCCAGCGTGCCTGCAGCCGTCTACGTCAGCAGCCGTCTGCTCCATCAGCCGGCTACGGCTGCGTCGAACGTGCGTTCTCTGCCGGCAGCGGCGATTCCGGGGCCTCGATGCCCAGCACCTTGCGGGCGCGGTCGACGGCACGTCCCAGCGACTGCACGCATGGGTCGCAGCTGCTGCCGCAGCACCAGCGCCAGCCGCGGTCGGGCATGTCCAGGTGGCGCGCGACGAAGCTCGTGTAGCTATCTTCGACGCCCTCTGCCTTGCAGGCCGAGCTGAGTTTGTCGCGGTCGTCAGGGCTGAGGTCGAACCATTCCATAGGCTGCAGGTATCTAGTAGTCGAGACCCACGATTCTACAAGGTGAAACCCGTCGGAGATGTCGGGTTGCGTCTCGATTCGAAAGCGATTGCGGGGCGATGACTCGTGTCGTGCATCTGGTAGACGGGGCACGATCCGGGATGGGAGGGCGTTCGTCGCGAGCCGCTGCGACGAATGCACGTTCCCTACGTTCTGCCGAGGAGCCATTCTGCCGAGGAGCCTTCCTGCTCGGGAGCAGCAAGGCCGTGAGGGGCGGCTTCGCGCCCGCAGAATGCCCCCGATATCAGATGCACTACATTAGGGGGGCTCCCTGTTCTATCGTCGCTGGCATGGTGCGATTCTCGACCCGGGCCGCCGCGCGCTTCGTCGCGGGGGCCAGCCTGCTTTCGTTCATTTCCGCTGCTGCGTCAGCGCAAGACCCCCTGACGCCGGCTGAGGCGCTGCAGCTGCGGCAGGTCATCAACCCGGTCCTGGGTGACGGCTTCGCCGCCTTCCAGATGGTGGTGCCGCGCCCGATTGCCGAGGGGGCCGGCGGCAGCCGCCTGCACGTTGGCGTGCTCGATCTGGCGATAGCGGACGGCAAGATTTCGGCGGCCGGCGAGCCGCCTCCGGTACGATGGCTGGTCGACGGCCAGCAGTCGGTGAGCGGCCTCAAGCTGCGTCCTGGACATCGCGAAGTGTCGTTTACCGCGCGGGTCAACGGCGCGTCCCAGGTCATCGTGCAGTCGGTCGCAGCCGATGCCGGCAAGCCGAGCGTCTTTGCCACGACCCCGTCGGTGCGCAGCTACCGGTGGCGCCCGGATGGCGAGGCGGTCGCGTTCACGGTTCTGGATCCGATGCCCAAGGCTCGAGCCGATGCTCAGGAGCGCGGCTTCCGTCCGGTCATCGTCGATGAGGACTGGCGGCACATCTCACTTTGGATGTGCGAACGCGGCGGCGAGCCGCGCCGGTTGACCGAGGGCTGCACGGTCTACGACTTCCAGTGGGCGCCGGACGGCGGCACGCTGGCGTGCGCGGTCGCCGACGCCAACACCGTCGATGCGAGCTACATGCGCAAGCGCCTCTACGCGCTGGATGTCGCCACCGGCGAACGCAAGCAGCTCGTCGACAACCCGGGCAAGCTCGGCGAGTTCGCCTTCTCGCCGGACGGCAGCCGCCTCGCCTACATCAGCGCCGCCGATCGCAATGATCCGCATGCCGGCACGCTCTACCTTGCCGATGTTGCGAGCGGCGACGTGGAGCCGCTGAGCTACGGCTTCCAGGGCATGGTGCAACACGTGCAGGCGGCCAGCGATGGCTTTCTGGTGCAGGAAAGCGTCGGCGTGCGCACGCGCCTGCGCGCGCTCGACGGCGACGGCAAGCACCTGTGGATGTTTGAGCCGAAAGCGGACGACCTGTCGATCAGCGGCTTTTCGTCGCACGGCTCTGCCAAGTCGTTTGTGTTCGCGGCAAGCCACGCCAACCACCCGGCCGAACTGTTTGCGCAGGCCGACGAGTCCGATGCGCCGTCGGTCCGCTTGACCGACAGCAACGTGGGTCTGGCGGCGCATGCGTTTGGCGAGCAGCGCGTCGAGCGCATCCGCACCCGCGATGGCGTCATGGTCGAAGGCATGCTGGTGCTGCCGATTGGCTACCAAGAGGGCACCCGCTACCCGCTCGTCATCGTCGCCCACGGCGGTCCCGAAGCGCACTACAGCAACGGCTGGCTGACGACCTATTCGCAGTGGGGCCACTTGCTCGCCGCGCGCGGCATCGCGTCGTGGTATCCAAACTACCGTTCGTCGACCGGCTACGGCGTCGCGTTCTGCAAGCACGACCACGGCGATCCGATGGGCAAGGAGTTCACCGATCACCTGGACGCGATCGACTACTTCGTCGCCAAGGGCATCGTCGACCGCGACCGCGTCGGGGTCGGCGGCGGCAGCTACGGTGGCTACACGGCCGCATGGGCCGCGACCAACAAGAGCGAGCACTTTGCCTGCGCCGTCAGCTTTGTGCCGTTTGTCGACATCCGCACCAAGTGGCTGACGACGGACATCCCGACGGAGTTCTTCTACGTGCACTACCAGGAGAAGTGGCCATGGGAGCAAAAGGGTCTGCTTGAAGACCGCAGCCCGCTGACGTGGGCGCGCAACTGCGAAACGCCGCTGCTCGTGCTCGGCGGCACCAGTGACCCGCGCGTGCATCCGAGCCAGCCGTTCATGCTCTACCGCGCGGTCAAGTATGCGACCGAGACTCCGGTGCGCTACGTGCAGTACGACGGAGAAGGCCACGGCAACCGCGTCAACGTCAACCGCATGGACTACTGCCTGCGCACCATGCGCTGGTTCGAGCACTACCTGCTCGGCTCCGGCACCGCGTCCGAGCGGCGCACGCGCGCGTTGCCGCCGATGGATGTGCCCTACCCCAAGTAGCAGCAAGAGGCGCTCGTGTCGTGCGTCCGGTTGACGGGGCATGATCCGGGATGCGGCACGACATTAGCGCGTAACCGTCGCCATTGACGGCGCGGACAGGCGCAGGCTCTGCGGACCCGCCACCGCGGCCTGCAGGGCAAACGTGGTGCCTGCGGGGATCTGCGGTGGCAGCGTCGGCAGCGCGACCGAAAGCACGCCGGTCGTTGGCGTGGCGGCGGTGGCGAAAGCCAGCGCATAGCTTGAGCTCGCGAGTGCCAGCGGTCCCAGCGGCGTGGCCGTCTGCGTCTGTGCCGGCAAGCCGGCGAAAACGAATGCCGAACGACTGGCATCGGCGTAGAGGCGCAGCGTCACGGCGGAGCCGCGCACGAGATCGTCGATCGACAGCGACGGCAGCTCTGCGCCCGCGGCGGTGACGCAGCCCGTCATCGTTGGCGTCGCCGTGGTTGGCGGATTCGCCGGCAGCAGGATCTGCGACGTGCTGGGGCAGATGCCGACGGCTTCGGCGTTGGCGGTCGAGCCCGGCAGGCTCCATGTGGTGGCCACCAGGCGCAGGGTGCTTTGCACCAGGCTGAATGCGTGCTCCGTCGGCTGCCATGGGTTGGAGCCCAGGTGGCACTGGGTCAGCGTCACGTCGCTATCGATGAGCGCCAGGATCTCTCGGCTCGGAGAAAAGAAGCCCGGGCTGCCCGAAAACTCGGTGTCGTCGACCGTGACCCGGCTGGTGGCGATGACGTGGGGCTGGTCGAAGGCGATCAGCAGGCATGCGCGCAGCACGATGTTGCCGCTGTTCTCGAACTCGGCGTGCACGCGGTTGATGCCGGAAACCTGAACGTTCTCAAGCAGTACGAGGCCGGGGCAGTTCTCGACGCGCAGCGCCGGCGAGGTCGAGCCGGGGAAGAAGTTCGCGCCAAGTTGCTGCACGACGACCGTTTCGTGGCAGGGCACCCCACTGATCAATAGCCCCTGGATGCTGACGGGAAACGCCAGGCCGACGAGCGTCAGCCCCTTGTCGACGGTCGTGGCCGAGTAGTAGCCGGGTGAGAGCAGGATGGTGTCGCCGGCGCTGGCGACAGCGACCGCTGGTGGCAGGTCGGCAAACATCCCGTTGGGTCCAACGGTCCAGGTCTGCTGCGCGGCGAGGGGCCCGGCCATGCCGAGCAGAGCCAGGATGATGGATCGCGCAGAGCTCATCCGGAAAGCATAGCGATGCCGGTCGCAGGCCCGCCTAGTGTAGTGCATCCGATATAGGGGGCATTCTGCGGGCACGAAGACGCCCGTCACGGCGTTGCTGCTCCTCGGCAGACAGGCTCCCCGGCAGACAGTCTGGAACATGCATTCGTCACAGCGCCTTGCGACGAACGCCCTCGCATCCCGGATCATACCCCGTCTACCAGATGCACTACACTAGCGCTCTTTGCGCTCGACCACGCGGCCGGGATTGGCCGCGAGTTCGCGGGCGTGCCGTTCGGCCGTCGCTGCGACGATGCGTTCGAGGTTGGCGGCTGGGTCTTGGTCTTGGTGCGCTTGCCAGAGCTTCGCGAAGTTGCCGGGGATGTTGGCGATGCCTTCGTGCGCGGCGCGGATGTCCGAATCCAGGATGCTGCCGGTCAGGTTGTTGGCGCGCAGCTTGTAGGAGCGATCCGAAACGGTCTCGACCAGGGTCGTGTTGGCCAGCAGCAGGCGCATGCCCTTCGACGTCAGCAGGCACACAACAATCGGGCGATCGTCATGCTCGCAGATCTTGCGGAACGCGAGCACCGAGTCCGACTCGTTGCCGACTTCCTGCATCTGGCTAACGCGCAGCGCGCAGTGCTCGTTGTGCCACAGCGCCCGATCGAACTGCAGGTCGGTCTGCGCCGTCAGCGCCGCCGCCAGCTGCTTCTTGCTGCCCTTCGCGTTTGCGTTGTGCCACTGAAGAAGGAACTGGACGATCTCGGCGAGGTGCATTGGGGCGAGCAGCTTACTCGCTGCCGCGCCACGCCCGGCCTACAGACCGGTGCCGGCGACGTGAAATCATCCCGGCGGCTCGGCTTACTTGCCGCCGCCTTCGCTCTTGCCGGCGGCCCCGGTCTCGGCGGCTCCCGTGTCGGCAGCACCGCCGGCCTTGGCGTGGTCGGCTACCGCATCCTTGCCGCTGAGCGCCTTGCCAACGAACGATAGCGAGTGCTCCAGGTTGTCGAGCATCTTGCGGCTGGACCAGGCGTGGCCGCCTTCGTCGACTGGACGCCACACAAACCGGTGGCCGTTTTTCTTCATCGCCGCGGCGAGCCTTTGGTTGGGCTCAAAGAAGCCGTAGTGGTCGTCGGTGCCGGCGTCAAAGTAGATTTGCAGGCCCTTGAGGTCAGCCGGCGTGCGGCGGGCGATCAGGCCCATCGGCATCTGTTCGGCCCACTTGTCCTTGTCGATTGGATCGCCGAGCTGCTCGCGCAGGCCGCCGCGCAGGTAGCGTGCGACCACGTTTTCCGCCATGCCTTCGAGCTCTGTGGGGTCGGCAGGCAGGACCGCGGACGAGTGTGCGGCGACCGCGCCGAACACGTCGGGGTGGCGCAGCGCGAGCTTGAGCGCGCCGAAGCCGCCGGCGCTCATGCCCATGATGGCGCGCAGCTGTGGTTTGCCGCCGACGCGGAACCGCTTCTCGATGGTGGCGACGAGATCCTTCACGAGCAGGTCCTCGATGTCGCCGATGCCTTCGCCGTTCATGTAGGTCGTGCGGCTGCGCCTGCCCGGCGCGCGAAAGATCACGAGCGCCATCTCCGGAATCTTGCCGGCCGTGCGCAGCGCGTCGAGGGTGCGAGCACCGCCGCGCGACTGAAAATCATCGGGGCCGCCAAAGCCCGGGCACCACAGCACCCACGGATACTTGCGGTTGGTGCGGCGGGTCTCCTCGTGGTCGTGCGTCTTGGGCACGTAGATCGAGTAGCTGGCGCTGCCGGTGCGCGAGCGATCGCTGTCGAACTCCCAGGTCTCGTAGTAGAAGTTCTCCATCTCGGGCGGCTGGCCGCGTCGGGCTTGGCCGCACAGCGTCGGGCCCGCGAGTCCGACGAAGAGAAGGAGAAGGACGAGCCCCAAAAGGGGGCGGTGCGGATGGGGCCGTGAGGCGACGGTTGTGCGCATGCTGAAAGGCAGGGGGAATCGAGCGGCCGACCGATTTCGGACGGCGCGTCAGAATAGCCTGCTACGCACAGCGCCTGCTCTGCACACAGGCCCCAATTGCGTCAAATCGGCGCTCCCGCGAGCAGGTATCCGCGAGGCACAGCTGCGAGACGGCCCCGCCCGCTCGTGTCGCGCATCTGGCCTGAATCGCATGTGGCCTGAATCGCATGTGGCCCGTATCCGGTGCACGCGTATCCGGTGCTCGACACTAGGACAGCGGCGGCAGCTGCCCGGCACGCACATAGGCCTGTTCGTAGAGGAACAGGCCAAGCTGGCCGACGACGGCGCACATCAGCAGGGCGGCGGGCCCGGTAACGCCGCCGAGCACCAGCAGCATCGCCAGCAAAGCCGCGACCGTCGTGATGCCGAGTCCCGCATAGAACGCCGACAGCAGCGAGCCGGGCCAGGCGCGCACGGTTGGCAGCAGGGCCGCCGCCATCTTGGCGTTGTGGGTCTCGTGCTTGCCGAAGCGCTCGGCGAGACCAAACAGCTGGTGGACAAACGCCAGCACCACGACCGCGATGGCGAGCTTGGTATCGGGCACGAACGGCAGCAGCATGGCGCCCCCGATCATCAGCGCCTGCACGAGCAGGTGCGGCAGCAGCACGCGCGTGTTTTGCCAGAGGTCGCGCCCTTCGCACTGTGCAAACAGGAACGCGGTGTAGGCAGCCGTCAGGGATCCAGTGACCAGGTTGGCCCAGCGCAGGCCGTCGGCGGCCTCGTTGGCGCCGAATAGGCGCAGCAGCAGAATGAGCGACGTCAGGCCGCCAAACGCCATCAGCACCCAGGCACCCTTGACGAGCCACGACTTGGTCTGTGGCTTGAGCACGATCTGCAGGAAGAGCTTCGGCCGCTTCAGGTCGGCAACCAGCAGCACGTTGGTCACTGCCAAGAACAGCAGGGCCAGCAGCTCGGGCAGATAGTCGCGGGCGAAGCTCTGTTCGCCGGCGGCGACGCCAACGTTGGCCGCATCCATCGAGGCCAGGAACGGCGCCCACAGCACGGCGCCGGCGGCGATGCCCTTGGTGACCAGATAGGCCGAGACCTTCCAGCCCCAGTGGATCTTGTGGTTGACGTCGAGCACGGTGCGCGCGTCGTTGCGCTGCAGCAGCTGCTGGTCCTGCTTGGACAGTTCGGGCTTGGGCTCGCGCCGGTCGCTCCAGATGTACATGTCCTCTTCGCGGGCGGTGCCGGGCTCGAGCGCGGCTTCGTGGGCGCCGAGGTAGAACACGTTCGGGCCGGTGCCCTGCTCAGGGCGCCGAACGCTGGAGCCGCCGACTTCCGCCAGGATCTTGCTGACCGGGCTTTCCGAGTCGTGCAGGTCGCCGCTGATGATTGCGGTCTCCGGGCAGACGACCTCGCAGGCCGGCTTGAGCCCTTGCTCGACGCGGTGGGCGCAAAAGTGGCACTTTTCGGCGCCGCCGGTGTCTTCGTTAAGGTGCAGCGCATCGTAGGGACACGCCTGCATGCAGGCCTTGCAGCCGATGCAGATGTCCTTGTCGAGGTCGACGATGCCGTCCGGGCGCTTGTCCAGGGCCGAAACCGGGCAAATGGTCACGCAAGGAGCGCTGGTGCACTGGTTGCAGCGGAGCACCGCAAAGTGCCGCTTGACCGCAGGGAACTCCCCAACCTCGGTGTACTTCACCCAGGTGCGGAAGTCGCCCACGGGCACTTCGTTCTCAGACTTGCAGGCAACCGTGCAGGCGTGGCAGCCAATGCAGCGACGTTGGTCGAGGACGAATCCGTATTGCATGATCGTGTGGCGGTGCGCTCGAAGGCGCCCGAACACAGTAGCGAGAGCGTGCCCAAGGTCGAGCGCGGGCCTGCTGAGATCCCGCTTTGCTTCACTCCGCTAGCCTGAAATTCGGGGGGGTGCTTGCGTCCGAGGGGCAGGTCTAGGATCTTGCATCGGTCTGCGAACCTCCTTCGGGCCTGGTGATCGCGTTCTGCTCGATGCAGCCGCACCGTCTAGGAGCCCCCCTTTGAGGCTCGCTTTTTTGATTCGAACGGCGCCGGGACGTTATCCCTTTGGTCTTGGCGAGCGGTGACTGCAAAAGGGGATGAGTGATCGTCGATACGCGATGGGTAAGAGACTGTATGTAGGCAACCTCTCCTTCCAGACCACGGAGGATGTGTTGCGCGACGCGTTCGCTGCGGACGGACGCCAAGTGGCCGAGGTGAAGATCATGCTCGAACGCGATACGGGCCGCAGCCGCGGCTTTGCGTTCGTGGAGATGGAAAACGACGAAGACGCGCAAAAGGCCGTCGACGCCATGAACGGCGCAGACGTTGACGGGCGCCCGCTGCGCGTCAACGAAGCGCAGCCTCGCCAAGACTTTGGCGGCGGCGGCGGCGGCGGCGGCGGCGGCGGATTCCGCAGCGGCGGCGGCGGCGGCGGTGGCGGTGGCTACCGCGGCGGCGGCG
>JBGCDH010000095.1:0-9967 GCA_045105235.1 Planctomycetota bacterium
CCGCAACGGCCTGCTGGCCAGCGAAGGCGCCACGATCCTCGTGCTCGAACGCGAGGACAAAGCGATCGCGCGCTCGGCGCGCATCCTCGCGCGGGTCGGCCCCACCGTGCGGGCGTTCTCGCCGAACGCGGGGCGCACCGCTCCGGCATCCGGCCATCCCGCCGAGCGCGACGCGCGCGCAGACGAATTGGCTGAACTGCTGCAGGACAGGCTTTCGCAGCAGCCCGATCCGGGCCAGTCCGATCTGGGCCAGTCCGATCCGGGCCAGTCCGATCCGGGCCCGTCCGATGACGGCCAAACCGGCTCAATCCCACCTATCGCCATCGACACCATCATCAGCGGCGCCAACGGCTCGGTCCGCGGCGACGCTCTCGAAGCGGCCGTGCTGCAGCGCTGCGTCGCGCGCGGCACCATGGCCGCCGATGCGCGCGTGCTTGTGCCGAAGGCCGTGCACGGCGAGTTTGGTGGCGGTACGCTTGGCGCTGCCATGCTGGCGTTTGCCGGCGCAGACTTTGCCATTCCGCGCGCCTGCAACCAAACCGACTCCGCGCTCGATATCACGCTTGCGGATGGCCCCGTCCACGCACGCCGCGTGCTTTGCTCGGCGCATGCAGCGGGCGGCGTCAGCGCCTGGACCTTGCTCGAACGACCATGACGAACCCCGACTACGACCTCGTCATCCTCGGCGGCGGACTCGCCGGTGGACTCCTTGCGCGGCAGATGCGGCTCGCGCGCCCCGACATCAAGCTGCTCGTGCTCGAGCGAACTTCGGAGCCCCGCTACAAAGTTGGCGAAGCAACCGTCGAGCTGTTCTCCAACTACCTGGTGCGCAAGCTCGGCCTGACGACCTACCTCTACGAAGAGCACCTGCCGAAAAACGGCCTGCGCTTCTTCTTCGATCGCGAAAGCAAGGATGCGCCGATTGAGCAGATGAGCGAGATCGGCAGCTACGGGCTGCCCTTCCACCCGAGCTTCCAGCTCGACCGCTCGACCCTCGAGCGCGAACTGCGCGAAGGCAGCGCCAAGCTCGGCGCCGATGTGCTGCTCGACTGCAAGGTGATCGACGTCGAACTCGGCGAACCGCACCACACCGTCACCTTCGAAGAGGGCCAGCAAAAGCGCACGGTGCGCACGACCTGGGTGGTCGACGCAACCGGCCGCGCCAGCGTGCTCGCCAAGAAGATGCAGCTGCGCGTGCCCGAGACGAAACACCGCTGCCTGGCCTCGTGGAGCCGGCTCGAAAACGTCGTCGACCTCGACGGGCCCGACATCGACCAAGCGTGGCGCGACCGCACCCGCAACACCTCGCGACGCCTGTCGACCGTGCACTTCATGCACCGCGGCTACTGGGTCTGGATGATCCCGCTGCGCGGCGGCGTCACCAGCATCGGCCTCGTCGGCGACCAGCGCCACGTGCAGCGCGACGTCCTGACGCAGGACGGGCTGAAGAAGTTCCTGCACGGTCAGAAGGCGTGCCGCGACTTGATCGACCAGGCCAAGTGGCTCGACTTCGGCGGCTACGGCCAGCTCGCCTACGGCACCAAGAAGTGGTTTGGCGACCGCTGGGCCGTGGTTGGCGAGGCGGCCGCGTTCAGCGATCCGTTCTACAGTCCTGGCAGCGACTTCATCACGATCGCCAACGACTACGTCACCGACCTGATCTCACGCCAGCATGACGGCGAGGACACCGCCGACCGCCAAAAGCTCTACGAGGGCTACCTGCAGTTCCGCTACAAGGCGAACCTGCCGCTCTACCGCGACCAGTATGAGCTGTTTGGCAGCTTTGATTTGATGTCGATCAAGTGGAACTTCGACATCGCCGCCTACTACGCGCTGTGGGTCAATTCCTACCTGCAGGACCAGCACCTCGCCACCGACGACCTACGCCACGAGCTGCGCCAGTCCAACTTCGTGGTGACCGCGCTGCAGCGCTTCGGCAACCTGTTCTTGGAGACCGAACGCAAGGTCACCAAGCAGGGCGACTACTACGCCAACAACCTCGGCGCGTTTGGCGAAGGTCTCGGCGACGTGTCGTTCACCAAGGACGTTGGCTGCATGGACCGCAAGACGTCCGAGACCCACTCGCTCGAAGCGTTTGGCAAGGCCCGCGCACGCTGCTTTGATCTGCTAGAGCGACCGACGGCCACGACCGAAAAACTCGGCTTTGTGGACTTCGTCAACGGCCGCGCGATGACGGCCTGAGGCAGGGCGGCTACCGGCCTCCGCCGCCGACCTTCTCGCCGCTTTTCTCGGCTGGCTTCTTCGCGGCTGGCTTCTCCTTGGCCTTGCCGTCGCCGTTCCTTTCGGTGCGGCGGCCGCCGCGCCGGCTGCGACGGTTCATGTCGTCCTTCTTCATGCTCGCGTCGAACGTCTTGTCGCCGCGCTGGAACGTGAAGCGGACCATCTCGCCCTTGGCTTCCCGCGCAAACTGGAAGACCTGGCGCATGCTCTCGAGCTTCTTGCCTTCGATGGCAATCAGCACGTCGCCCTTTTGCACGCCGAGCTTCTTGGCGCGCCCGTCTTCTTTGACCGAGTCGAAGCGGAACTGCTTCATCTCGGCGCCAAACCAGGCGCTGGCAAAGGCCGTCGACTGGTTGTTGCGGCGGCTGCCGCGCGGCTGCACGCCTTCGCGGTCGAGCATCTCGTCGAGGTTTGCGGTGCCGAGCGCCGCCAGCGCGACCACGGTCGCCGTGTGGCGCTGGTACTCTTCGATGGCGTTCTCAAAAACGTCCCACTGCGTGTGCCAGGTGTGCTGGAAGTAGTCGGCGCGGCCCTTGAGCCCCCAGTTGAGGCCCGGCACGAGCGCTGCGATGAACGACGCGTGGTCGCTGCCGCCACCGCCGGTGACGCGCGGCACAACGCGCAGGTTGAAGACCGAGCCGTCGAAGTCCTTGTCGGGCGGCGTCATCATGCGGATGACGTGCGCGAACACCGGCTCGAGCTGCGCGTGCATCTTCTCCGTCACCGCGAGCGACTGCGCCCAGTTGGTGCCGGTATCGTGGTTGAACACCGCCGAGACCTTGTTCATGTCGGTGCGGTGGCGCTGCACGTAGCCGCGGCTGCCGAGCAGGCCCTGCTCTTCGCCGCCCCACAGGCAAAACTTGATCGTGCGCTTGGGCTTGGCGCCAACGGCCGTCAGGATGCGCGCGGCCTCAAGCGTCGTCGCCGAGCCGGTGCCGTTGTCGGTGCAGCCCTGCGCCTGGTGCCAGCTGTCGAGGTGCGACGACACGATGATCACTTCGTCGGGCTTCTCGGAGCCGCGCAGCGTCGCCACAACGTTGTTGAGCACGATCGGCCCTTCTTCGAAGCGGTTCTGGATGTCGAACGTCGCGACCGGATCCTTGCCGTCCTCGACCAGCGCAAGCAGCGTATCGAAGTCGTCGCTGCGCACCGCGATCTCCGGCATCGTCGGCGCGTCGGCCAGCGGCGCGCGCGCCACCTTGCTGTCGCCAAAGACGCGCACGCGCGTCGGGTACTTGGCGTTCGGATCGCGGGCACGGTAGACAACGCCGAGCGCGCCCTGCTCCTGCACCGCAGCGCGCACGCGGCGCGATGGGCGGCGGCTGGAGATCACCCAGCGGCCCTTGCAGTCGCTCGCCTCGTCGTCGCCGGACGGCGCCAGCGCGAAGTGGCCGGTCGTTGGGCCTTTGGTGCCCGCCGTCCAGGCCTCGGTCGCGACATACATATCGAGTTCGATCGGCTGCTCGATGCGCCCAACCCATTCACCGCGGCTCCAAACGGTCGGCCACTCATCCCATTTCTCAAGCTCGACCTCGAGGCCCATCTTTTCAAACTCGCCCTTCGCCCAGGCGCAGGCCTTGGTGAAGTTTGGCGAGCCCGTCAGGCGGTGCCCGATCTGGCCCGTCATATCCCGCAGGAAGCGGTGAACCTGGGACTTTCGGATGCCCTGATCGTGGATCGCATCCGCCTGCTCCACCGAAATCGGATCGACTCGGCGTGTGCGAGCCACCACATCGCTGCCGCGCGTCGCCGACGCAACGGCAGTCGTACCTTGCTGGCCAAGCGCGGTCTGCCCGGAGGCTGCCTGTCCTGAGGCTGCCTGCTGCGGCAGCAGCGAAACCGTGCCGAGCAGCAGCGGGAACAGGACGGGAACGCGGATTCTCGAGGAGAGCATAGGCGAGGTTGTTGGAAGGCCGAAAGTCGGGGGATTCAGCCATCCATCCAAGCACGATCGGCGGCCAAAGCGAGCCGGGCACGGTCTCGATTGCGTCCCGATCGCGTGGCGCGCACGTCCCAACGCCGTGCCCATCCGTCACGCCGCTGTCACAGGCCGCGATCACAAGCCGCGGCGCGATCCGCCCAAGCCGCGGTATCCTGGGCCCGTGCTCGACTCCTTCCACCCGACCGTGCAGCGCTGGTTTGCCGATCGCCTGGGCACGCCGTCGCCGCCGCAGCTAGGCGGCTGGCCGCACATCGCCGTCGGCAAGCACACCCTGATCGCAGCCCCCACCGGCTCCGGCAAAACGCTGGCGGCCTTCCTGCATGCGCTTGACCAGCTGCTGCAGTCTGGCCCCGAGCTCGCCGATCAGCTGCACGTCATCTACGTCTCGCCGCTGCGCGCGCTCGCCAACGACGTGCAGAAAAACCTCGAACAACCGCTCGCCGAGCTGCGCGCGATGGACCCGAGCCTGCCCGAGGTGCGCGTCGCGGTTCGCTCCGGCGACACGCTGCAAAAGGACCGCGCC
This sequence comes from Planctomycetota bacterium, assembly GCA_045105235.1. Taxonomy (GTDB): domain Bacteria; phylum Planctomycetota; class UBA1135; order UBA1135; family UBA2386. Next base: position 4,707 of record JBGCDH010000095.1, read on the forward strand.
AAGATGCTGAGGCGGCCGCCGCACCTCCTGGTGACGACGCCAGAGTCGCTGCACATCTTGACCACCAGCGTGCGGGCACGCGCCATGCTGCAGACCGCCGGCACGCTGATCGTCGACGAGATCCACGCGCTCGCGCAGAGCAAGCGCGGCAGCCACTTTGCGCTGACCTGCGAACGACTCGAACACCTCGTGCAGCAAAACGGCGGCGCGCTGCAGCGCATCGGCCTGTCGGCGACGCAGCGACCGATCGAAGACACCGCCGGCCTGCTCACCGGAGCCGAGCGCCCGTGCGAAATTGTCAACGTCGGCCACCGCCGCACGCTCGACCTCGGCATCGACGTGCCCGCCCCGCTCGAGACCGTATGCAGCGGCGAGCACTGGGAAGAGATCTTCGCGCGCATGCAGGAGCAGATCGAAGCGCACCGCACGACGCTCGTGTTCGTCAACACGCGCAAGATGGCCGAGCGGGTGGCAGCGCGCCTGGCCGACCGGCTCGGCAAGGAGAAGGTCACGAGCCACCACGGCTCGCTCGCCAAGGAGCGCCGCCTCGACGCCGAACAGCGGCTCAAGCGCGGCGAACTGCAGGCGCTGGTCGCCACAAGTTCGCTCGAGCTCGGCATCGACGTCGGCGACGTCGACCTCGTCCTGCAGGTCGGCCCCACGCCGAGCATCGCGGCGTTTCTGCAGCGCGTGGGGCGCTCGGGGCACGCGCTGGCCAAGACCCCCAAAGGCCGCCTGCTGCCGCTGACGCGCGACGAGCTTGTGGCTTCGGCCGCCATCGTCTACGCGGTCCAGCGCGGCGACCTCGACCGCACCCGCCAGCCCAACGCGCCGCTCGACGTGCTGGCGCAACAGGTGATCGCGGCATGCTGCGACGAGGTCTGGCCCGAGGACGAGCTGTTTGCGCTGGCGCGGCGCGCCTGGCCGTTTCGCGGCCTGACGCGCGAGCGCTTCGACGCCGTGCTGGCAATGCACGCGACCGGCCGAGCCGCCCTGCTGCACCGCGACTCGGTGCACCAGACCGTGCGGGCCACGCGGCGCGCGCGGCTGACGTCGGTCACGTGCGGCGGCGCCATTCCGGACGTCGCCGACTGGAAGGTCGTGCTCGACCACGACGACACGCCGGTGGGCACCGTGCACGAGGACTTTGCCATCGAGTCGTCGGTCGGCGACGTGTTTCAGCTCGGCTCCACCAGCTGGCAGGTCAAGCGCATCGGCAGCGGCACCCTGCGCGTCGCCGACGCCAACGGCGTGCCGCCGAGCCTGCCGTTTTGGATTGCGGAAGGCCCCTCGCGATCCGACGAACTCGCGCGCGCCGTCAGCGATGTTCGCGTGCACGGCATCGACGCCAGCTGGCTCGTCGAGCACTGCCTGCTGACGCAAGAGACCGCCGAACAGCTTGCCGAATACCTGCGCGGCGGCCTCGAAGCACTCGGCGCAACGCCGAGCCACGACACGCTGGTGCTCGAACGCTTCTTTGACGAGACCGGCGGCCAGCAGCTGATCCTGCACGCTCCGTTCGGCGCGCGCATCAACCGCGCGTTCGGGCTGGCGCTGCGCAAGCGCTTCTGCGTGGGCTTTGGCTTTGAGCTGCAGGCCGCCGCCAACGACGAAGCGCTGCTGATCTCGCTCGGGCCGATGCACAGCTTTCCGCTCGCCGACGTGTGGGAGTTTTTGCACCCCAAGACCGTGCGCGACGTGCTGATCCAGGCGATGCTGCCGGCGCCGTTGTTCCAAGCGCGCTGGCGCTGGAACGTCACCACCGCGCTGCTCGTCGAACGCTTCCGCAGCGGCGGCAAGGTGCCGGCCCCGCTGCTGCGCTTTCGCGCCGACGACGCCCTCGCCGAGGCCTTCCCCGCCGCGCAGGCATGCCCGGAGACGCTCACCGAGGGCCCCATCGACGTGCCGCTCGACCACCCGCTGGTGCAGCAGACGGTCACCGACAGCCTGCACGACGCGATGGACTACGACGGGCTGCACGCGCTCTTGGTGCGCATCCAGGACGGCAGCATTCGCCTCGTCGAGTGCGAAGGCAGCACCCCATCGCCATTTGCCGACGGCATCCTGCACGCGATGCCGTATGCGTTCCTTGACGACGCACCACTCGAGGAACGCCGCACGCAGGCCGTCACAAGCCAACAGCGCGGCGCCAGCGCATCGCCCCGCGACGGCGGCTCGGAGCTCGATCCCAAAGCGCTCGAAGAGGTGCGCCAGCAGTGCTGGCCCGCACCCCGCTCGGCGGCCGAGCTGCACGAAGCGCTCGGGTGGATGGGCTGGCTTGAGCACGGAGAAGCACCGGACGCGTGGCGGGTTTGGCTTGAAGAGCTGGCGGCTGACGGCCGCGCCATCGCGCACGGCACCCGCTGGTTTGCCGCCGAGGCGCCGACGGAGCTGCTACCCGCATGGCGCGGCCGCGTCGAAGCCGTGATTCCGATCTGGGACGACGAGCTCGGCGGCCTCGGCAGCAGCGGTGTCGTCGGCAGCGGTGTCGCAGCTCGCAGCGAAGAGGCCGGCGATCGCGACCGCGAAGCGCTGCGCGCCCTCGAAGCCGAAGGTTTGGTGATGCGCGCGACGTGCGGCGGCCGCAGCCTCTGGGCGCACCGCCGGCTGCTGGCACGCGTGCGCCGCGCCATGGTCGAGCGCCTGCGCCGCGACGTGCAGCCGGTCACCAAAGCTGACTTCGAGCGCTTTTTGCAGACCTGGCAGCATCGGGCCGACGGCTGCCGCCTCGGCCCGGGCCCCGCGGCGCTGGCGCAGGTGCTGCGTCAGTTCGCCGGCACGTCGCATTCGGCCAGCGAGTGGGAAGGCACGATCCTGCCGCGCCACTTCGGCACCGGCGAGAGCGCCAACACCTACCACCGCGAGTGGCTCGATCAGGTCACGCTATCGGGTGAGTTTGTCTGGCTGCGGCTGTGGGGCGCGTGGCGCGGGCCGCTCAGCAAGCTGCCGCTGACGCTGCTGCCGCGTGAGCAGCTGCAAAGCTGGCTGCGCGTGCCGCTGTCGCGCCCGAGCCCCGACGACGCCAGCGGCGAAGCCGCGACGCTGCTCGAGCTGCTGCAAACGCACGGCGCGCTGTTTCCCACCGACCTGCAGCAAAACGCGCGCCTGCTGCCGTCGCACTTCGAACGCGCACTCGGCGAACTGGTTGGCCTTGGCCTCGCGACCTGCGATTCGTTCGCAGCGATGCGCCAGCTGTCGGTGCCGCCGAGTCGGCGTCGCTTCCCGCTGTTCGCCGTCGGCCGCTGGAGCCTGATCCCGCTGCCAGACGCCGAAGCGCGCGCCGACGACGAATCGATCGACACCGTCTGTGACGCTCTGCTGCAGCGCTATGGCGTGCTCAGCCACGCCATCCTGCTCGCCCACCGCGAACCGATCCCGTGGCGGCTTTTGCTCCGTTCGCTGCGCGCGCGCGAGCTGCGGGGCGAAGTCCGCGGCGGCCACTTCGTGCGCGGCTGGGCCGGCGAGCAGTTTGCTCTCGCCACGGCGGTGACGGCCCTGCGGCGCGCCCGCGACGAGGCGGCGCAGGCGGCCTCCCTGACGCAGGCCGGCGGCGCGATGAACTAGGGATTCGACACCGCGTCCCCGGTTGAGACGAGGCCAAACAAGAAGCTCGAGCCGAAGGCTACAGCAGCCGAAAGCCCCGCCGGAGAGATCATCTAGTTGACCCAAGTTCGCCCCAGCCGAGACGTCTGCTCAACCCGCGTCAAACTGCGCATGCTCAGCAACCGCGAAGCATCGTTTGGCAGGATCGCGCGCCGTGAGATCGACAGCATGCTCGCCGACCTCGACGTCGTCATGCTGCGGCTGCCGGACGACCCCCCGGACGATCTCTGCACGGAGCTCGAACGGATCGCGACCACGATCCGCAACGCCGATGCTGAACTGATCAACGCCAACCGCACCGCCGCCGGCCAGCTGCTCGCGCTCGCGCAGGCGCGGCTACGCCGCTTTGTCGGAATGGTCGAAGAGCTGCCAGACGTGCGGTCTGCGTAGCGCCGGGCGGCGGCGGCGATTCTCTTCGGCGACCGCTACCGGTTGACCGGCACTTCCTGCACGAAGCGGAACGGACGCTTGAGCGCGAACGCGTGCTCGACCGTCTCGATGCGGACCGCGCGGCCGCGATAGCTGCCCTCCAGAATGAGGCCGCGCCGCGGCTGTTCGATCACTGCGCGCACCTGCTCCGGCGTTTGCGGGTTCGGGTGCGGCGCGTTCGCCAACACCTCTATCGACTCCGTGCGGAACTCGCCGACCGGCTTCGATCGGGGCGGCTCCGAAGAGAGCGACACCGCGGCGGACACACCCACCGGCGCATCAAACCACTGCAGCCGCGAACCGCCGTCGGCGGATTCCACCGAACGCACCACCGTGCGGGCGCCATCCGCCATCGCAAAGAACGCCGACTGCCCAACGTCGAGAGCGACATACTGCCAGCGATCGGGGTGCGTCAGAGCAAGCTCTTCGCCGTCGACCACCATGCGGGTGACGTCCCAGCGCCCGAAGTGCGTGGGTTCGCTGCGCTGCGCGATGCGCTCGGAGCGCGCGTTCGAGCAGTCAAAGTGCAGGGCCCCGAGCACGAGCAGCAGCCACACGCCGCCGAAGAAGACAAACTGCCAGTGCAGCCACGATGCGCGCACGACCCGCAGGTCTACCGGACGCGCGGCACGCTGTCGCAGCAGCGCCGCAAACGCGCCAAACCACGGCACAAGCAATGCGAATGCGAAGACGCAGAGGTGCGTCGAGAACAGCCGCAGCGGCACGTCGTAGCACCACGTCAGCACCGCAATGTTCGCCAGGACCGGGAACGCGAGCAGCGCGCCAAGCATCGCGGTGCTGCGATGCAGCAGCAGCAGGGCGGCAGCCACCTCGACCGCGCCGATCACGAGTTCGTAGCTGCGCGACGCGCCGAAGAACGACCACATCGCACGCATCGGCGACATGTCGCCCAGGTCCTGCGTCAGGCGCGCGACGCTCGGCGCCACGAACTCGCCGGAGTAGAGCTTGGCGGCGCCGTGCACCAGCAGCCAGTAGCCGACGTAGAATCGCGTCAGCAGGTGCACCAGGCGGCCGAGCCGTGGATAGCACGATGCGCGCGACAGCAGCGACCAAAGTAGGCAGCCGGCAAGCGCCAGTGCAGCAGCAACGAGCACGCGCAGACAATCGTGCAGCGTGTCACCGCTTCCGGTTGCCTGATGGACAACGTGAAGCTCGACGAAGGACAGATCGCCCACCCGCGTCGTCGCCGCCTGCCACAGCGAATCGAT
>JBGCDH010000096.1:0-9630 GCA_045105235.1 Planctomycetota bacterium
GGCGCCGTCGCCGTCGCCGTGTTCTTGATCTGCATGCTGCATGCGGTCTCTTCGGGGCTCGGCCGCACGCTGACGTCCACGTCGGCCAATCGCCTGCTGGTGATGTCGGCGGTCAGCCTCTACGTCGACCTGCCGCTCGGCTACCAGCAGAAGATGGCCAACGTCGAGGGCATCGAAGCCATCTGCAAGTGGCAGTGGTTCGGCGGCCGGCTTGAGCAGGACAAGGGCGCGCAGCCCTCCCAGTTCGCGATCGACCCGGACACGTTCCAGGCCAGCTATCCCGAGATGGAGATCATCAAGGGGTCCTACGACGACTTTGCCGGCGAACGCACGGCGTGTGTCGTCGGCCGCGCGCTGGCTGAAAAATACGACTGGCAGATCGGCGACCGCGTGCCGATCAAGGGCACGATCTTCACGCGCAACGACGGCACGCCGTGGGCGTTCACGATCCGCGCCATCTACGAAAGCTCGTCGCCGTCGTTTGAGGAGAACCAGTTCTTCTTCCAGTTCGACTACCTGCGGGAGTCGCTCGAGCAGGGCGCGGCCCGCGGTCCCGATGGCTGCGGCGTCTACATGCTGCGGCTGGCCGAAGGCGCCGACACCGTCGCCGTGCAAACCGGGGTCGACGAGATCTTCGAAAACGGTCCGCAGCGCACGCGCACGATGACGGAGGCGGAGTTTACCCGCCAGTTCATCACGATGCTCGGCGACCTGGTGGTGCTGATCCCGCTGATCGGCGGCGCCGTCGTGTTTGCGATTTTCTTCGCCGTGCTCAACACCATGATCCTCGCCGGACGCGAACGCACCCGGGACGTCGGCGTGCTCAAAGCGCTCGGCTTCACCGACCGCACCACCATGTGGCTGCTCGTGTTCGAATCGGTGCTGGTCTGCGGGCTTGGCGCCGTGCTGGGCTACGCCATCGGACTGCTGGTCGAAGCACCGCTGCGCGACATCTTGTCGGCTCGCCTACCGGGCTTCGGGTTTGATCAAAACACGCTGCTGCTCGGCGTCGCCATCGCCCTGGTCACCGGGCTGGTTTCAGGGATCGTGCCGGGCCTGCGCGCCTCGCGCATGTCGCCGGTCGCCTCGCTGCGGGAGATTGTCTGATGGCGCTCGTCCCCATTTCCTACAGTCTGCGCAGCCTGTTCGTGCGCTGGAGTTCAACGCTGCTGACCGTTTGCGCCATCGGCGCAACGGTGGCGGTGCTCGCCGGCATGCTGTCACTCGGCGAGGGCTTCTCGTCGATGTTCCAGGAGCGTGGCCGAGCGGACCTGGCGATCTTCTTGCGCAAGGGGGCCACGTCGGAAGGCGAGTCTGGCATCCAGCGCGAGCAGTGCGAGATCCTCAAGAAGGAGATCCCGGAGGTCGTCCGCGACGCCGAGGGCAGACCGCTCGCGAGTGCCGAACTGTTCTTGGCGGCACTGCTGCCGCGCTACGACGGCGGCAAGACCAACGTCTCGCTGCGGGGCGTCGAGCCGGCGACGTTCGCGATCCACGGCGACGACGTCAAGATCCTCGAAGGTCGCAAGCCCGAGCTCGGCACCGACGAACTCCTGGTCGGCGCCTCGGTCACCGATCGGATCCAGAACTGCCGCGTCGGCGACACGCTTCGCATCAACACCGCCCCGTTCCGCATCGTCGGCGTCTTCGACGCCAAGGGCGGCTACCGCAGCGAAATCTGGGGCGATCTCGACCGGCTCTCCGAGGCGCTCGAGCGACCGGTGCGCAGCCGGGTTGTTGCCAAGCTGGAGCCGGGCGCCGACATCGCCGCGATCCAAGAGCGCTACGAAACCGACCTGCGGGTGCAGCCGGCCATCTTCACCGAGCGCGACTACCTGACGACGCAAACCGGCAACCTGCGCGCCACCTTCATTGGCGCCGGGATCTTCCTGGCGATCATCATGGGCATCGGCGCGCTGTTCACCGGCGTCAACTCGATGCTGAGTTCGATCGGCGCGCGCACCCACGAAATCGGCATCCTCAAGGCGGTCGGATACCGGCCGCTGGCGATCATGCTGTCGTTCTTGCTTGAAGCCGTCGTGCTCGGGCTGCTCGGTGGCGCCATCGGCTGCCTGCTGATCCTGCCGCTGCAGGGCCTCCAGTTTGGCACAACCAACTTCGACACGTTTTCGGACGTTGTCTTTGGCTTCCGCACGACGCCCTTCGTCATGGGCACGTCGATTGGCTTTGCCATGCTGCTGGGCCTCGTCGGCGGACTGCTGCCGGCCTGGCGCGCCTCGCGCATGACGCCCACGCAGGCGCTTCGGCGCGGCTGATGCAGCCGTTTCGCCCGCCGGTTCTGCGCGTTTTCGGCGCCTACCGCGACGCGTTTGGCGGGCTGCCGCGCCTGACGTGGCTGCTCTGCCTGACCGCGTTCTTGAACCGGTGCGGCGCCATGGTCGTGCCGTTCCTCGGGCTCTACGCCAAGGAACGCTTTGGCTATTCGGCCGAAGACGCGGGCCTGCTGCTGAGCATCTACGGCGTCGGCAGCGTCGCCGGCAGCTACCTCGGCGGCGTGCTCTGCGATCGCATCGGCTCGGTGCGCATCCAGGTCTTGGCGCTGCTCGGCAGCGGCTGCTGGATGTTTGCGATGACGCAGGTGCTCCAGCCGGGCTGGCTCGAAGCGACCACGTTTGTGCTCGCGCTGCTCAACGAAGCGTTCCGGCCCGGCAGCATCACGGCGGTGACCGCGAGCTGTGAGCCGGCGCTGCGGCGCAAGGCGCTGTCGCTCAACCGGCTGATGCTCAACCTCGGCTGGGCCGTCGGGCCAACGATCGGCGGCTACCTGGTGCAACGCGACTTCGCGGTCATGTTTTGGGTCGACGGCGGCACCTGCCTTTTGGCCGGGGCGTTCCTGCTGTTTGGCCTCGGCGGCTTTTCGCCGCGCGCCGAGCCTCGGCCGGCAGACCAAGGAGCCGCGCGGCCGCTGCGCGATCCACACTTCCGCTGGCTGATGCTGGCCAACCTCGTCGTGATGCTCGCGTTCATGCAGTACTTCACGACCGGCTCGCGCATTTTCGAAGACCGCGGCTACCTGCGCTCGGAGATCGGCTGGTTCCTGGCGATCAATCCCATCCTGATCGTGATGTTCGAGATGGTCACCATCCACGCGCTTCGCCGCCGCACCGCGCTGCCGATCATCGCCATCGGCTCGCTGGTGGTCGGGCTGGGCTACCTGACGCTGCTGCTACCGCTTGGCGGCTACGGCATCGCGCTCGCCATGGCGATCGTCGCCGGCGGCGAACTGCTGCAGATGCCGCTGCTCGGCGCCTACGTCAACGACTACGCGCCAGCACACGCGCGCGGCGCCTACAACGGTGCCTACGGCATGGTCTTTAGTTCGGCCCTGATCCTGGCACCGCTGTTTGGCGGTACGATGTACGAACGCGCCGGCGAGAACGCGCTTTGGCTGGCCTGCGGCGGACTCGGTGCCGTCGGCGCCATCATGTTCCTGCGGGCGCCGCCGCCGACGCGGCCACAGTCCGAATCCTCGCCCTAGTCCCCGCCGCTAGTCGTCCCCGCCGCTAGTCCTCGCCGCCGCCGCCGCGCTCGCCGGCTTCTCCGGCCAGCTGCAGCGCCGACACCGACAGGCGCACGGCCGCGTCGCCGCAAAACCAGGTGGCCTCGTCGTAGACGCGCAGCACGTCGCCTTTGAGGTGGAACTGCAGCGTGACCACACCGCGGCGCAGCTCTTCAAAGTCCCAGAAGCGGTCGTTCGACAGCACCAGGCCCTGGTGGCTTTGCGCGTGCGCGAGCAGGTAGCCATCGGCCGATTCGCCACGCGGCGGGATCGCGTAGCGCGGACGTCCGGGGGTCACGTCCTGACAGCGCGCGCGCAGCGTCGCCTGCACCGGCGGCTTGCAGCACTGCACGGTCGCAAAGTCGACAAACACCAGCACCGGCAGGTCGGGCCGAAAGCTGGCGCACCAGGCTTCGGCCAACGCAAGCCGCTCGAGCGGACGATGGCGACTCGAAGCGATGACGTTGGCGCCATCGACCACGAGCGCTTCGAGCCGCGGTGGCTCGGGCTCGGGCGCAATGGCGCGACGCTTGGGGCCAGCCACGCTAGGAGGCTCCCAGGAGCGGGCGCACGTGGCAGCCAGCGGCGTGAACCAAGACGTCTTCGCCGGCGATCGCACTGCACCATTCGAATCGCATCCACCCAGACTATGCGAGCATCCGCACGTGGCGCCAGTATCCCAGTCGCATCCAGTATCCCAGTCGCATCCAGTCTTCCAGTCGCACCCAGCCGCCATACGCAGCCCACATCGAGCACAACAGCAGCCGCGAAGGGAGTGATGCAGGCGGATGCAGGCTACTGCGTGGGGCCGCGGTGGGTTCGCAAGGCCGGTCGCCACAGCCTGTTTGTTGACAGGCCCGATCCAGACGCCCCCAGATCCAGCAGAGCCAGCGGATCCATGGGGGCCAGCGCGCGAGCGTCGTCGCGGGCCGCGCATGAGCCCGTAGCTTTCTGCTTCACGCCACTAGTGTAGTGCATCTGATATAAGGGGCAGTCTGCGGGCACGAAGACGCCCGTCGCGGCGTTGCTGCTCCTCGGCAGGACGTTTGGAACATGCATTCGTCGCAGCGCCTTACGACGAACGCCCTCGCATCCCGGATAATTCCCCGTCTACCAGATGCACTACACTAGGCCTCCCCCGCCAACTCGACATCCTGCACCCGCAGCCCGACGCCACCGCCAACGCGCTCTTCGACGCGGCCAACAAAGACAAACGGACCGCGCCCCTGCAGCAGTGCGCCGACGCGCTCGTAGACCTTTGCGAACAGCGTCGCTTCGACGATGCCGGTGCCGTCTTCGACCGTCACAAAGCACATGCCCGCGGAGCGGCCGTCGAGGCCGCCGCGCTTGAGCCCGTGGCGCACGCCGTGGCCGCGGAACGCCACGGCAAAGCCGCAGATGGTGACGCTGCGGTCCACGTGCTCGCCAACCTTGCCGCACGGCACGCAGTGGTCCATTTGCGGCAGCTCGCCGCGTCGCCACAGCACGTCGACCGGGTGCTGGCCGAGCGTGAAGCCAAGCAGGCGCAGCTCGCAGTCGGCGCGCTGCTTGTCGTCGAGTTCTGGCAGCTGCGGAAACGGCGCCGAGCGCGGCTGCACGGCGTCGGCAAACAGGGCTCCGCGCGCGACCGCAAGCTGCGCCTGCGACGCGCTGCGACGCGCGCGCGGCGTATGGTGCACCTGCAGCCGCCACAGCAGCTCGGGCCGCGTCTGCGCAAAGCAATCGCAGGCACCGACCTGAACCAGCGCCTCGGCCTCATGGCGCTGCGGCCGCACCCGCTGCAGAAAATCTTCGAACGAACGGAATGGGCCGCCGGCTTGGCGCGCCGTCTGCAGCGCCTGCAGCGAACGCTCCCCCAGTCCACGCACCGCCCCGAGCCCGATGCGGATGCTGGTGCGGTCGAGCAGCTCGTGCGCGGTCGCGCCAAGCTGCACGCACGGCGCCCGCAGCTCGGCGCCGAGCCGCTTGGCCTCCTCGGCGTAGACACCCGGGGCGAAGTAGCCCGCTTCGTTTTGCAGCATGGCGCACAAAAACGCGACCGGCCAACGCGCCTTCAAGTAGACGCAGCGGTAGGCCAGGCGGCCGTAGGTCACCGAGTGTGCTTTGCAAAACGAATAGGCGGCAAAGCGCTCCATCTCGCCCCAGATCCGCTCGATCGCAGGCCGCGGCAAGCCGCGACGGAGGCCCTGCACAACAAACGCATCGCGCTCCTCGCCGAGATCGCGCCGGCCCCCGCCACGCTTTTTGAGGTCGCGTCGCAACACGTCGCCGGCGGTCGCATCGAGGCCGGCGACAGCCATGGCTGCTCGGATGACGTCCTCTTGGTAGAGCATGATGCCAAACGTGTCGGCAAACACTTCGGCGAGCAGCGGGTGCGCGGTCTCGACCGGCTCGAGGCCGCGTGCGCGCCGCACAAAGGCCTCTTTCATGCCGGTCGAAGCCGGCCCCGGCCGCACCAGGGCAACCGCCTGGATGACCCGATCCATCGTCGTCGCCCCCATTTGCTGCAGCAGCGTACGCATCGCCGGCGACTCCACCTGGAAGCAGCCGAGCGTCGCCCCGGTGCGCAGCAGCCGCGCCGTGCGCTCGTCATTTTCCGGGATGGCGTGAAGGTCCGGCACGCGCTCGCCCTTGCCTTCGGCGGCCATTTGCGCCCGCAGCATCGTCGTGCAGTCGTGCACAATCGACAGCGCGCGGTTGCCGAGCAGGTCGATCTTGACCATGCCAAGCCCTTCGACAAAGTGCATGTCGTACTGGGTCACGACGACCCCCTTTTGCGAGCGCTCTAGCGGTGCGTGCCTGGCGATCGGCCCCGGCGTGATGACAAGCCCGCCGGGGTGCACACCAAGATGACGCGGCGCCTCGAGCAGCGCCTGGGCAAACTGCAGCAGCAGCCGTTCGCGGCCAGCCGGCAGCACGGTGCTGTCGTCGATCGTCTTGCGCGAGCCAGCCGGGGTGCCAGCCGGGGTGCCAGCCGAGATACCAGCCGAGATACCAGCCGAGATACCAGCCGGGGTGCCAGATCGTGAACCAGACCGCGAATCGACGCCCCAGAATCCCGGAGCATCCTCGGCTACCTCAGCGAGGTTCATCGGCGAGCCATCGGCGTTGCGCCGCCCGTGCCACGGCAAACGCTTGCTGCGGCGCGCCGCTTCGGCCGGCGGCAGCCCGAGCACCTTGGCCGCTTCTTGGTAGGCCGAACGCGGCCCGCAGGTGCTGTAGGTGGCAATCATCGCGACGTGGTCACGGCCGAAATGCTCGTAGACCGCATCGATCAGCTCATCGCGGCGCCGCCAGCAAAAGTCGAGGTCGATGTCCGGCAAGTCGCTGCGGCCTGGGTTCAGGAAGCGTTCAAACAGCAGGCCGTAGCGCAGCGGGTCGGCGTCGGTCAGCCCCAGACAGTGCGCCACCAGGCTGTCCGCGGCAGAGCCGCGCCCGACAAACGGAATGTCGCGGGCTCGCGCCAGCTCGACAATGTCGTGCACCGCAAGGAAGTAGGGCGCAAACCCCATGCGCTGGATCACCGCCAGCTCGTGCTCGCAGCGCGCGGTCGCCGCGTCGCGTTCGCGCTTGCTGCCGCCGCCGCCGCCGCCATCGCCATCGCCATCGCCATCGCCATCGCCGTAGCGCCGCCGCAGCCCCGCACGGACCAGGGTTGCCAGCCGCTCCTCCGCGGTCTCGCCGGCCGGCAGCGCAACCGGCGGAAAGATCGGCTGCGCGCGTTCGGCAAACGACAGCGTATTGGCAGCCAGGATGCGCTCGGCATTCGCCACCGCCTCGGGCACGTCGGCATGCCCGTCGTGAAGCTGCTGCAGCGTTGGCAAATGCGCCCACGCATCGGCCTGCCCGATCCCGCTCAGGTCCTGCGCAGCGCCTCGATCGTTCTCGCCGCTGCCGCTGCCGCCGCCGCGCACCGAACTACGCCCCGAACCGGGCCGATAGCTGCGCAGCGACCGGTTCCACTTGACGGCCAAGAACAGCTGGTGCAGAGCGTGGTCGTCAGGCGTCGGAAACCACACGTCGCGCACCGCGCACGGCGCCAGCTCCAGGTCCTGCGCCAGCTGCAGCAGCATGCGGCGTGGCCACGGCGGCGCCGGATCCGGCAGCTTGCGCCCGTGATTGCCCGCAACCCGCGCCGTGCGCAGCGGCGCGGCCCCTGCGGCTCGATCGCCCTCACCGCCTGCCGCACGGCCGTCGGCCGGCGTGCAGCCACGCGGCGGGATCGCTACGAACAAGCACTCGCGCGGCACCCGCACCGACAGCTCGGGCAGCAACCGCGGATCGCCACAAACAATCCACAGGCCGCCACCATCCGAGCCGCCGCCGTCCGCCCCCCCGCCGGCATAGCGCCCACAGGCGCGCACCAAATCAAAATCGCGATCTGCTACGCCAGCCTGATCCGCACCGCTGGCCCGAACCCCACCGCCAGCCCGAACTCCACCGCCAGCCCGAACCCCACCGCCAGCCCGAACTCCACCGCTGGCCTGCACCACACCGTGCAGCTCGCTGAGCAGCGAACACAACGAGCCATAGCCGCGCCGGTTCTTGGCAAGGACCACCAGCCGCCGGCCGTTGTGCACCAGCTCCGCGCCAAACTGCGCCGAAATGCCGACTCGCTGCGCAGCACGCGCGAACGGATAGAGGCCGTAAAGACCGTTGCTGTCCGCCAGAACCAGGCTCGAAAGACCGAGCCGGACGGCCTCTTCGCACAGGGACTGCGGCGACGCAGGCGCCGTGAGCAGCGAGTAATGGGTTCGGGACAGCAGCAAGACCACCGCCCCGGTATACCTAACAAATCCCGAACATCAAGCGGGCCCGCACCATCAAAATGCGCCCTGTATCAGAAGTCGTCGTAGTCAATGCGGTTGCCGCCGCCGCCGCGCCTGCTCTTGCCGCCAGCTCCGCCCGGACGAGGTCGCCCGCCGCCGCCGCGCTTGCGATCCCGCGAACGCTGCTCGCGCTGTGGCCGCGCATCGGGACCAAAACGACTTTCCCGGGCCTCACGCGCCCGCTCGGCAGGATCTTGCGACGTGCTGCCGCCGCCGCCGCCGCTTGAGCTGCCGCGATCGCCGCCGCGGTAGCCACCGCCGCCGCCGCCGCCGCCGCCCGGCCCTGGCCGAGGCCCGCCAGGCCCCGCCGGACGGCGGTCTTCGGCGATCGAAACGCGCAGCGTGCGCGCGCCGAACGTGGCGCCGTTCATGGCCTCAAGCGCCTTTTGCGCCGCTTCCTCGCTCGCCAGTTCGACGAACGCAAAGCCGCGCGGACGCTGGGTCTCACGGTCCAATGGAATATGAACGCGCTCGACGGCGCCGCCCGCTTCTTGGAAAGCGTTGCGGATGGCGTCTTCGTCGACGTCGTATGGGAGATTTCCGACGTAAAGTCTCTTGCCCATGCGGGAGTGGCAGCTCGAAAGGGATGCACGCGACCCTCCGCGTGCCGCCGCATTCTACGCGTAGCTTCCGCATCGGAAAGCTCCCCGCGCACTTTCCCGTCCGCCGACACTGTCTTACGAAGACAGAATGTCGGCTTGACCGCCGCTTTGTGCCCCCCTCCACGTCCGCCATGCGCAACCGTATTTCCTGGTCTACTTTCTGGCCGTTCGCCCTCGCGATCGCCGCCACCGCGCTGACCTCCTGCAGCAATCCTCCTGCGGAGAACGGTTCTCCCCAGGGGACCAACAGCCGAGGCATCGTCGCCGCGGACGGCACCGACGCGGCCCAGCGCCCCGACAGCAAGGGCGATGGCGAGGCGGGCGGCGCCCACGGAGGGGCCGCGGGGAACCAGCCGGCGGACAAGTCGACCATCAACCCGACACCAAGCGCATCGCCATCCGGAAATGCGACGAAGGACCATGCGATGAACGCACCCTTCGATCCCGCAAGCAATCGATCGCTTGCCTCTGGCCGGGACCAAGACACCAACACGCTTACCGAAACAGCAACGTTCGGAGGCGGCTGCTTCTGGTGCACCGAGGCTGTGCTCGAACAGCTAGACGGCGTGCAAGCCGTGCAGTCCGGATACATGGGCGGCCACGTCGACAACCCGACCTACAAACAGATCTGCACAGGCACGACCAACCACGCTGAAGTCGTGCAGGTGCGCTTCGACCC
>JBGCDH010000097.1:0-2988 GCA_045105235.1 Planctomycetota bacterium
TCGCGCCACTATCGAAGTCGGTCGACAACAGTCGCTACTTATTGACCACCGTCGACTTCGAAGTGGCCAATTCGATGGCAAACCGGCTCGGCTGACTTTTCGGACACTACGCGCTCTCTGCTCTTAGCGTGATGTTCGACCGTAAGCGCCCGGTCCAGACACGCCGACGCTTACGCGCCTCGGGCGGATCGATGTTCGCCCGCTCAGGTCAGCTTGCCGCGGCCTGATTGCGCGCAGCTTTCCAGAGCCGCGGCGTGAGCTGCGAGGGATCCTCGCCCTCGGCGATTCGCTGCAGCACATCCTTCAGGTAGGCCCATGGCTCAATACCGAGGAGCCCACAGGTGCAGGTCAGCGAGTAGATGATCGCCGCACGGCGGCCACCTTCCGGCGAGCCGGCAAACATCCAGTTCTTGCGACCGACCGCCACGGTGCGCATCTGCCGCTCGACGAGGTTGTTGTCGATCGCGATTCGTCCATCATCGAGGTATCGCGTCAGCGCATCCCACTGCCGCTGCGCATAGCCGATGGCATCTCCGAGGGGACTCTTGGGCAGGACGCTCGGCCGCAGCGCGGCAAGCCAAGGCTGCATGGCTTCGAGCAGCGGCTTGGCATCGCGTTGCCGCAGGTCTCGGCGGGCCGCGAAGTCCAGCTTGTGCTCCTTTGCCTGTCTCTCGATCGCGTAGAGGCGACGGATCACGGCCATCGCATGCGCAGCATGCTCCTTGTCGGTGGACTCCAACGCTTTGAAGAAGCGCCGACGCGCATGCGCCCAGCATCCGGCCTCGACGACTCGGCCAGTGGCAAAGACGACGTCGTAACCGGCATAGGCATCGACCTGCAGCACACCCTGATAGTCGCCAAGGAATGACCGCGGGCCATCTCGCCCTCGCCCGGCAGTGAAGTCGATTACGACCTCATCGCGATCACCGACGTATGCCCACAGAAAGCTGCGTCGGCTGCCGGCCTGATGGCTTCGATCGAGCACAGTGATGCCGGTGTCGTCGCTGCCGACGATGCGCGACGCGAGCACCGACGCCGTCATCGCTTGCACGACCGCTTCGAGCAAGCCGGCGGCGTCCCTTACCCAGTCACACAGCGTCGACTCGGGGATCTCCGCGCCGTGTCGCGCGAAGATGCGGCTCTGCCTGTAGAGCGGGAGGTGGTCTTTGTACTTCGCGACCAACACTTGCGAGAGCAAGCCGGCAGTGGCCATGCCCTTGGCAATGGGGTGCGTCGGCGGCGGCGCAGTTAGCACGCCTGCTTCTTCGTGCTTCTTGCACGCATACTTCGGACGCACGGTTTCGATGACCTTCAGCACTGCCGGAGTGAAGTCTATGCGCTCGGAGACCTCTTTGCCGATCTCCAGCATCTCTTCGTTGCAGCACGGGCACAGCCGCTCGGGCTTCGGCACGTCGAGCACCACGACTTCGCGTGGCAGGTCCTTCGAGATCCTCGGCGCTCCGCGCTTCTTGCGCACGTAGGTGATCTCTTCGTATTCCTCATCCGGCGCTTCACCGACGTGCGGCGGCGTCGGTGGCTCCGGCTCATCGCCGGGGAAAGGCAGCTCGGGGTGGTTGTCCTGCTTGCGCTCGCTCTTCTTGCCATACAGCTCGTGCAGTAGAGACTGCACCCTGTGCTCCAACGATGCATTGCGCGCTTCGAGCTCCGCGTTGCGTGCACGCAGTTGCAGCAGCTCCTCGTTGTCGTTTGCAGCTTCCATCGCGACACGCAAACAATGCGCTACGGCGCTTCTTCTTTCACGTCGGTTGCGAATACCAACGTCTTCGTTTCGCCTTTTGCACGTCGAGGCCACCGAGCAAAGCAGCGAGGTCCGTAGCCGACAACTCGACTTGCTTCGCGTCGCTGTCTTCAGGTAGCGGCCAGGCAAACGTGCCCTTCTCCAATCGCTTGTGCAACAGCCAGAATCCGGATCGCTCCCAGTAGAGGATCTTGATCCGGTCACGACGCCGATTGCAGAAGACGAACAGGTGCCCACTGAGCGGATCGTGCTCGAGCACCGTCTTCGTCACTGCCGCCAGGCCGTCGATCGCCTTGCGCATGTCGGTCGCACCTCGCGCAAGGTAGATGCGCACCGAAGTCGGCAGGCTCAGCATCGCAGAGCCGACAGGAGTCGGCGCAACTCGGCGGCATCGAAGCCGGCTGGGATCCGCAGCGTCATCGTGCGGTCGACTTCCAACTCGAAGCCAGGGTCGTCGCCGTCGCTCGGGTCGACGACGATGTCACGCTCGACGACCTCGACAGGCACGAGCTTCGTGACACGGCGCTTCAACTCGCTGCGCCACCAATAGAGCGTGGTCGGCGTGATGCCGCGGGACTCAGCGAATTCGCGAACGGTCTGGCCGCTCTTCTCCTGCGCCTTGATCAGCGCTCGCCACTTCGACTCGGATGTCTTGGTCATGCCGCCGAATCGTGGCGGCGAATCAGCTCCGGACCAGATGGGTGGACCGGGTGCTTACACGCAGCTATCGACGCATGGCCTGACGGCCTGGGCCCTCGTGACGACTTGGTTGCCCGCATCGAACCCGGCCACCGGTCTGTCGACTCGGCCGACGCCAACAGCTGCTCAATGGTCATCGCCGATTCGGAACCAGCCGATTCGCGGCGAAATCGCATCGGCCGACTTCTCGGACACTGCGAGCCCTCGACTTGGCGCAGTGGCAGCTGGAACAGCAGCCGCAAGGTGAGCGCCGTTTCGATTGCTAGGTCCGAGTACTGGGGCTGTTCTCCACGGCGTCGCATCGGCTTGGCTCCCCATCGCACGATCGCGCCCGGCGACAACCAGATCGTGAGATGACCGCGTTCGACCAGCGACCGGTCGTAGTCAGACCAGTTGCTCACGCGGTACTTCGTCTTCTACCTGGGATGGACGCGGGACTTAGTGCTCGGCATGGCGGATTGCCAGTATCGACCGCCTGAACGAACAGCTGCGGGATTCATGCACCAACGCCTCTCGGCGGGCTGCTACGC
>JBGCDH010000098.1:0-30851 GCA_045105235.1 Planctomycetota bacterium
CGTGGATCGGCGGCGTCAGCACCGCACCGTTGCAGGTGCACACCACAAGGCCGGTGCAAAACGTGCCGGACATGCACGACCAGCCGTAGTTGCGGCCGCCGGGCGAGCCAGCCGGCTCGCAGTCGAGTTCCTCGTTTCGCTGGCCAACGTCGGCGACGTAGAAGTCCCCCGTCAGCCGATCAAACGTGCACCGCCACGGATTGCGCACGCCGCGCGCCCAGATCTCGTTTTCGGTATTCGGATCGCTGACGAACGGGTTGCTCGGCGGAATCCCGTAGGGCAGCGGCGCCTGCACCTGGTCGACGTCGAGGCGCAGGATCTTGCCGATCAGGCTGTCACCGCGCTGCGCGTGGTTGAACGGGTCTGGACGAAAGTTCGGCGGCGTATGCCCTCCATCCCCTACACCAACATACAGGTAGCCATCGGGACCAAACGCAATCGCCCCGCCCTGGTGGTTGCCAAACGGCATCGGAATCTCAAGCAGGCCGTACTGCGTCGAGAAGTCCGCGACGTCCGGATTGGCCGCCGACACCTCGTAGCGTTCGACCACCACACGAACGAACGGCTTGCCGCTCCGAAAAACGAAGAACTGTCCGTTCTGGGCGTAGTCAGGATGGAAGGCGAGCCCGAGCAGACCGCGCTCGCCGCCGAACGACAGCTGGCTGCCGCCGCTCAGGTCGAGGAACGGCGTCGGCAGCAGCTGACCGTCCCGCACCACGCGAATCTGCCCGGTCTGCTGCACGACAAACAGGCGGTCCAGGTCCCCGGGCGGCGCCACGACCTGGACCGGGCGCGGCAGCCCCGATGCGACCAGTTCGAGCGCCAGCGGCGGTGCCGGCTGCTGGGCTGCAGCTCCACCGGCAGCGATCAGAACCACTCCGAAGAGGCCCCACGGGATGCCACAGAAGAGATCAACCTGGACTAGGTCGCGAAAAGCCGAGAGAAGGCGCATGACCCCATGCTAGCGGACAGACGCACGCCCGCATCGACACGGTTATGGCCTGTCGGGTGGGAACCGCCGTCCCGAACCGCTACACCGATCAGCCGCATGAGCGAGCCGAACAAGACCCGCCGAATCCTGGTGACCAGTGCACTGCCCTACGCCAATGGGCACATCCACTTGGGACACCTGGTCGAGTATCTGCAGACCGACATCTGGGTGCGCTTCCAGCGCCTGCGTGGACACGACGTCGCCTACATGTGCGCCGACGACACCCACGGCACGGCGATCATGATCCGCGCCGAAAAGGAAGGCTGCTCGCCCGAGGAGTGGATCGCGCAGATGTCCGAAGCGCACCAGCGCGACTTCGCGGCGTTTGGGGTGTCGTTCGACCACTACGGCTCGACCAACAGCGACGCGAACCGCGAGGTGTGCAACGGCATCTGGACGAAGCTGCAGGAGCAGGATCTGGTTGTCGAAAAGTCCGTGCCTCGTCTTTTCGACGACGAGAAGGGCATGTTCTTGGCAGATCGCTTCGTCAAGGGCACGTGCCCCAAATGCAAAACGCCCGATCAATACGGCGATGCGTGCGAGTCGTGCGGCACGACCTACGCCGCCACGGAGTTGATCGACCCCACGTCGGTGTTTAGCGGCGCCAAGCCAAAGCTCAAAGACTCGCAGCAGTCGTTCGTCAAGCTGAGCCCACTGCAGGAGAAGCTGACGTCGTGGACGCAGTCAAGCGGGGCACTGCAGAGCGAAGTCGCCAACTATCTCAAGGGGCACTTCCTCGACAAGCCGCTGCAGGACTGGGACGTATCGCGCCCCGCTCCCTACTTTGGCTTCGAGATCCCGGGCCAAGCGAACAACTTCTGGTACGTCTGGTTCGACGCGCCCTGCGGCTACATCGCCAGCACCGTCGAGTGGTGCGCGAAGAACGGCGGCAACGTCGACGACTGGTGGAAGAGCTCCGACACCGAGATCGTGCACTTCCTCGGCAAGGACATCACCTACTTCCACACGCTGTTCTGGCCCGCCATGCTGCATTCGGCCGGCTACAGCCTGCCGAAGCGCGTGCACATCCACGGCTTCTTGAAGGTCAACGGCGAGAAGATGTCGAAATCGCGCGGCACGTTCGTCAACGCGTCACGGTACCTCGAGCACCTCGAAGCCGAGTGGCTGCGCTACTACTACGCCAGCAAACTCGGCCCGAAGATCGACGACCTCGACTTCCAAAGCGAAGAGTTTGTCGGCAAGGTCAACAGCGACTTGGTCGGGCGCGTCGTCAACCTCGCGAGTCGTTCGGCGAAGTTCGTCAAGGACGTCGGACTGTCGGCGGAGTATCCCGACGACGGCGGTCTGTTTGCGAAGGCTGCCGACATGTCGGACGACATCGCGGCCGCTTACGAGGCCTGTGACTACCGTGAGGCGACGCGCTTGATCATGACCTTGGCAGACGCGGCCAACGAGTACGTCGAACAGGCGGCGCCCTGGAAGCTCAGAAAGGATCCAGACAAGGCCGGCGAACTTCAGGACTGCTGCACGGTCGTGCTCAACCTGTTTCACCAGATCATGGTCTACCTGACGCCGGTGTTGCCCGAGCTGAGCGCCAAAGCCGGCGCACTGCTCGGCAGCGACATGCAGAGTTGGTCGCTCGTGAAGACACCGCTGGCCGGTCGCGGCATCGAGAAGTTCACGCACATGATGGCGCGCGTCGAAGCGCCCAAGGTCGAAGAGATGTTCACACCCGAAGAGCCAACGCCAAGCAGTCCGCAGCTCGAAGCCGAGCCGCTCGCCGACGAGATCACGATCGACGACTTCACCAAGATCGACCTGCGCGTTGCCGAGATCGTCGAGGCGAAGGAAGTGCCCGAAGCGCGCAAGCTGCTGCAGCTGACGCTCAGCCTCGGCGGCGACGTGCGCCGCAACGTCTTCGCGGGCATCAAGGGCGCCTACGAACCCGATGCGCTGGTCGGTCGACTGGTCGTGATGGTCGCCAACCTCAAGCCGCGCAAGATGAAGTTCGGCATGAGCGAGGGCATGGTCGCGGCGGCGGGCACGGCCGGCGAGGTCTACCTGCTGTCGCCCGACAGCGGCGCGAAGCCTGGCCAGCGCCTTCACTGAGGCGCAGCGGGCGGCGGCGGCGATGAAAACGGCGACGCGCGCGCCCATGCCACATGTCGCCAGGACGTATTCGCGACTCGCACTGACGTAAGTCGGAACAGCCCGCCGGAACACCTCAGAATATCCGCTCTAGCGCATCTCTGAGTCGTGCGCCGTACATGAAACAGGGTCCGGCACTGCCGGACCCCGATTTCACTTTTGATCGCGGCGGCACCAGCGAGGCACCGCCTAGCAGATCACTTCTTCGCCTTCTTCTTGGCGGTGGTCTTCTTGGCGGCCTTCTTCTTGGTGGCCTTCTTGGCGACCTTCTTCTTGGTGACCTTCTTCTTGGTGGCCTTCTTGGTCGTCTTCTTGGCGGTGCGCTTCGTCGCCTTCTTCTTAGCCTTCTTCTTGGCAGCCATTCTCTCTATCCTTGTTAGGGTTTCGTAGGGGGGACCGGCACGAGGCTCACGATTTGTGAACCCACCAAGTTCCGGCCGAAAGTAGTGATCGGCAATCGCAGCATCGGAATTCACCGGAACCCTCGGTGAGAGCACGAGATACTGCTCCAACGGCGCGCCGAATGAGCAAGCCTGACTTTCGCAAGCTTAGCTTTTTCAATGCTTTGCGCGTGCGCGACATAACCTTCACCGCAATTCAGTCGGTCTGCGATTTTTTCTGATTTTGGTTGCCATCAGAAGCCGGAAAGTCCCGGTTTCGACCGTGGAGAAAGACTGACATCGGCAACACTCGCGGTGCCAAGCGACACCTCGAGGCCCCACTTCGATCGAACCGCAGCACACCTGAACGCACGCATGCAAACCCTGCATCACGACGCCGCATCGTCGCCAACAAGCGCGCGCAACGATGCGAATGACGCCGTCGATTCGTGCGCCACCGATCGCTGGCTAGCGAACGTGCGCGACCCGTCGCCGTATCGATTCGTTCAACGTGCATCGCCGCGGCGCGCAGCGACTGCGCGCGTTCGCCGCACGCGCTTCGCGCACGCACAAGCTGCATGCGTCGACGGACGCTCTGCTTGCGACCAGAGTCGCGGCAGCATGGATGCGCATCTGTGCGCGACCGCACATCATCGAGTCATCGCGTGTGCACCGTGACACAACGCAGCAACATTGCAGCGCAACGGCGCGGCGCGGCGCACGACGTGCAGCAAACCGCTGCGGCGCATCCATGCGCACTCGCGGTTTGCGACAGACGCCTTTGTCGATCGATCGAAAGATCGGCGACAGACGAACTTTCGATCTAGTCGAAGAGCTTGTCGAGCGCCTTCTTGCCGTCGTTGCCGTACTCGTCATCGAGCCCAGCATCGTCGGGGACATCGCGCGACATCGCATCGCGGTAGATATCGGCAAGCTTCTTCGCGGTCTCACTCGCGTAGAGGCGAACCATGCCGACGGTTGTGCGGTCGTCGAACAAGATCGTCAGCAGCGTGCGGTCTCCCACCAGCGACAGCTGGATGTTGTCGCGCTCGCCCTGGTGGAACATGGCCGTAAACTCCTCTTCTCCGAGCAGTCGCGCCATCTCCTTGGTTGCAGCGAACGAACCGGCGACCAGCGCCGAGATCGTGTCGATGTCAATCGTGCGCAGCTCCCCGCGCTTGGTCACCAGGTGCCCTTCCTTGTCGATCAGCAGCGCGCACTTGGCGCCGGAGAGTCGCAAGAACTCAGCGAGCAGTTTGTCGATCCGGTCGACGTCCTCTTTGTAGAACGTCAGCCGATCGTGGCGCAGACGGTCGTTCTGCGACATGCCTTTGGAATCTGACATGGGTGCTCCTAGTGCTGGCCGCCGAGGAAGAACCAAGCGACGCCTGCGGCCGCTACCAGCAGCATGACCGTCAGCGCCACGGCGATGCCCATGCCGCCCTTCTTGGGCTCTGCCGCTTCACGCGGCATGGCCTGACGGCGGCCGCCGTTGCGCCCTGCGGGCTTGCGGCCCTTGGGCGCGGTGCCCTTCGGGCGACGCTGTTGGCCGCCGCCGCCCTTGGCGCTGCGCGGCTTGCCTTGTGCGGGCCGAGCGCTTCGCGCCTTTTGCGGGGCGCGACGCTGCTGGGGAGCCGCGGATGCGGGCGCTGCGGCAGCGGGCGCAGGTGCAGGCGCGGCGCTCGCCGGTGCAGCTGCTGCGGCAGCGGCAGCGGCAATCGGATTCGCTGCCGGAGCCGGCTGCTCCTTGCGCGGGTTGCGACCGTCGATCTTCTCGATGCTCTCGAGCACCATCGCCGCCAGCGTCTTCAGCGTCGGGAAGACGCCTTCGCCGGAGTAGGCCACCGCCTCGAAGGTCGGCACCCCGAACTTGTTCATGATCTTGTCGATCTCGGCAACCGGCAGCGCGTTCGGCAGGTCGCGCTTGTTGTATTGCAGCACGTGCGGCATCTCGCGGATGTCCTTGCCGTACTCTGCGAGGTTCTCGATCAGGTTGGCGTAGCTCTCGACGTTCTCATCCATCTTGTCGGGATCCGAATCGGCGACAAAAATGACGCCGTCGACACCCTGCAGGACGAGCTTGCGAGTCGAGTTGTAGTAGACCTGTCCAGGCACCGTATAGAGCTGGAACTTGGTGCGCATTCCGGCAACGTTGCCGAGGTCGAGCGGCATGAAGTCGAAGAACAGCGTGCGGTCGCCATCCGTCGAAATCGACGTCAGCTCCCCCTTGTTCTCCTCCGGTGCCTTTTGGTGCACGATCTCGAGGTTGGTGGTCTTGCCACTCATACCTGGACCGTAGAACACGACCTTGCAGTTGACTTCCTTCAGTGCGAAGTTGATCTGGACCATGATTGGCGCGTAGTCCCTTCGTGTCGATGAATGCGACACTCCTCGGGTGCGTCGTTCATCGGAAGATTCAGGCTTCCGGCTTGAGCCCCGTCCTCATTTCACCGGGATTGCTGCACGCTTTCCCTGAGACATCGCCATCGATCGCGGCGGCGCGATCCGATCCGCGGCGCGGCGGCGTCCACAACGACAGCCACGCCGTCAGGAGCACGGGCATGCACTCGCTGGATGGCTTCTCGTGCGGTGGCTTCTCGCGCGGTGGCTTCTCGTGCGGTGGCGCACGATGGCGCGACGGCGCCTGCTAGCAAAGCGCGAACGCGTCGCGGCTCAGGCCAGCCGAGACGCGCGGCGAATCACCGAAGCGGCTTCGCCAACCTCGCGTTCTGCCTGGTCGACTTCGGCAAACTGGTCAAACAAGACCACCAGGAAGCTGTCGTCGAGCCGCATCACGACGGCCTTGCCGTGCGTGGCGTTCAGCATCAGCTTTTCGCAGCTACCATAGCCGCCTTCTTCGAGGCTGCGGTCGGTCGTCATCATCATGTACGACGTCAGGCCCGACAAAACTTCGCTGTCGATGCCAGAGGCCAGTGACGCGGTGGCCACGAGGCCATCGGACGTCACCACTGCGGCACCGCGCACACCAGGGGCGTGGCGCAACTCCGCGACTGCGTCATGGATCTTGCTCATCGTGTTGCGCTCACTCCTCTACCGCGTGCAGCGCACCGGCGACGATTTCCTGAAGCTCCGTCATGACGCGATCGACCTCGCCACCTTTGGCGCACTGGGCCGCAGCGAGTGCTTCGCCGTAGACACAGATGCAGATGGAACCGAACGCCCCCTCGACAATGGTCTTGCTGGCGTTGCCGATGTCGAGGCGCCGCGCGAAGCGGTGCGCCGACTTGGCGGTGACCCGCACAACCCGCAAAAACGGGTCTTTGCCGTCCTCGATCGCGCCTTTGACCATCGCTTTGCTGCCGCGAATAAACGTCGCCTTTTCGACGCCCTTCAGCTCGGTGATCTGCGCCAGCCCAGCGCGCACCTGCGACATCGACATGCCCGATGCCGGCGTCGCTTCGACGGCCTGCATCGACGGGTGCAGCAGCGAACCATGTGACTCCACATCGTCCAGCAGCTGCGACAGATCCGAGCCGCGATCATCCAGGCGCGCCACGTAGCTCAGCAGCGATTCGACCTCGCGATCGGCGGGGTCCATCTCGCGCAGGGCCTCGATGTGCCGCTGCGCTTCGCCGACGGCACCGATGCGATAGAGAACTTCCCCGAGCAGGCGGCGCGGCTCTCGTTCGCGGGGGTCCATCTCAATCGCGCGTTCCAGCGATTGCAGCGCCTCGTTGCCCTCGCGTGCGCCGAGATCGCGGTAGAAATTGACCAGCCGCGCCTGTCCCTGCACCAGCCAGCAGCCGGCGTCATCCGGGAAACGCATCTTCCATTCCTGGCAGAGCGCGTGCAGTTCGTTGTTGTCTTCGAGCTCGATGTGGATCTGGGCCAGTTCCCGAAAGAGCTCAGGCGTAGGAGCCCGCGTCAAGCGAGCGCGCAGGTCACCAGCACGGCGATGCCGCAGGCCGCGCTGAGCACAGTCGAGCAGCTGACGAAGTTCGATCGACTTCGGAAACAGCGCCAGGCCATCGTTGGCGAGCACCTCGGCCTTTTCATGAAGGTCCAGGTTGATGTAGACCTGGCCGAGGTCGACGAACGTCGACGGCGACGGCTGCTCCTTGGCCTTTTGTTCGAGGCGCCGAAGCTCCTTCCAAATCTTCATTCGCTGAAGCAAGTGCATAGCGTTTTCCTCAGCGGAACAAGACGACTTCGCCCGCCGTGCCCGGCAGCGCGATCCACAAATCCGTCAACGCGCAGCTGCCGCTACCGGCCTTCGCGTCGATCGGATACTCCCAGATGATCGACGCGTCGCGCGCATCGATCGCCACCAAGACACTCGGGCCGTTGCGCTGGCGCGCTCCCTGTCGCTTGATGCGCACAACCCCGCGGCGATGCGCCGCACGGATGTCGAGCACCTTGCCGTCGGTTGGGACCGAGCCACGCTCTTCGCCCGTGCTGCGATCGATGGATACGACGCGCCCACTGGCAGCGATCAGCACCGCCGAATCGGTCAAAGCTAGGTCCTTGGCGCCCGGCACGCGGCCGAGGGCGTGGCTCCACAGCACGCGCCCTGCTTCAAAGTCAACGGCACGAAGCTGCTGATCGTCGCATCCGAACCACAGCAGACCACCGTCGGCGAGCACCCGCGTGCTGATCCCCGCCGGGCTCCGCAGCACACCGAGCTTGTTGCCATTGGCAACGTCGAAGACGATCACGCGCCCATCGCGCATGCCGACGAACGCGCGCCGGCCGACGATCGTCGGTGGCCCGGCACAGGCTCCGCCGAGGGCAGCACCCCAGGTGCGCCGAGCCGTGGATTGTTCCCAGCAGTGCAACACGTTGTCGACGTCGATCAACGCCACGCGACCGTGACCCGCCACGAGCTGCGTGGCGGCTCCCTTGCCGAGCGACACAGGCCAACCGCGGCAACTCACGCCGTCTTCGATCGGCCGCGCCTCGACCTTGTTTTCGTTGCTGACGAAGAATACGCGGCCGCCTGAAACCACCGGGTCGGAGTCGACCTCCGTGAGGCCGCCGAGCTCCAGCTCGCGCAGATTCGAGCCATCCGTGCGCGCCAGGCCGAGCTTGCCGCCCCGCAGCCCGAGCGCCAGCGTGCCGCCGCCCACCGCCAGCCCGGTCTGCACCTCGCTGCTGAACTGCAGTCGCTGCGCCGGACGAACTTCGAGGACGACGTCAACGAGTTCGTCGCGACGCCCGTCCACCGCGATGTCCCGCGGCGCAAAGCCGTCGAGCACAGCCGTCAAGCGAACGGGCTCCGTCGCTCGGCACAGCACCAGGCCGGGCGTCGTTACTTTTTCCTCGACGCCGTCGACACTTCGCATCAGGGGCTTGCCCTGGTGCATCAGCGTCGCCCCAGGAGGCCGTGTTTCGACCATCACCGGCACCATCACGCGCTGGCCGTCGGCCGTGTTCTCGTAGTCCTTGTGCAGCTCGAGCGCGGCCTGCCGCGCGCCAAGCCAATCCTGCGCCACAATCTTGCTGTCGTAGGTCTTGCCGAGTTCCCGCGAACGGGCCAAGAACTCTTCGAGGTGCTTGTAGGTGCGCTCGACCTGCTGCTCGAGGGCCCAGGCGATATCATCCGGCTGGCCGGCTTGTTCGATCAACCCGCGCGCCGCGAGCACCGCTTCGAGCGCAACCTCGGGGCTGCCGCCAAGAAACTGTTCGCGGTGGCGGGCCCACTCACGCTGGTATCCCTTGCGCAGCTTGACCAGCGCCGCCAGCCGTTCGGCGCGCTCGGAAGCGCGACGAGCTTCAAACTTCTCGATGCTCGCCTCGATGCGCTTGAGCTCCGATTGGGCATTGCTCAACGACGTCGTCAGCGGGTGATCGAGCAAGAACTCTTCGTAAACGCGCCGAGCTCCCGCAAAGTCATTCGTCGCCAGCATCTCGGTGACGTCGATCGCAGCAAAGTCTTCCTTGGCGCGTTCGTTGTAGAACCAGTAGCCGGCGCCGAGCACGCTGAGCAGGCAGAACATGACCGCCAGGACGCCGAGTGCGCGGCTGCGACGTCGGGTGCGCTCGTCGAACTCGTAGAGCCGACGCACGCGCTCGCTGATGTCGGACCGACTGCGGTCGATCAGCAGGATTTTCTGCAGATAGCTAACCGCTTCGAGCGGCTTGCCGTTGCGGACGAGGTCCTCGGCAATCGACTCGTAGAGCTGCACAACCCGCTTTTGGTCGCCGGCACGCAGGTGCACGTTGACCAGAGCCTTCTTCAGATCTGGGTCGTTCGGCTCGACCATCAGCAGGCGCTCAAGCAGCGCCCGCACGCGCTCGATGTCGCCAAACTCGGTCAGCAAATCGACGAGCTCTTTGCCCTCAGCCAGCGCATCAAAAGCGTCGAGCTTGACCGTGCCAGGACCGAGGGTCAGCTCGATCAAGCGCTCGCGCGCCTGCAGGTTGGTTGGCAGCAGCTCTTTGACTTCCAGCAGCACCCGGGCGGCTCCCTTCAGGTCGCCCGACCCGATGCGGATCTCGGCCTCGCTTTCCATATGGAAGCTGGCGAGTTCGTATTCCCGGGCCTGGAGATAGGCCTTGGCCGCCAGCGCGTGGCTGTCGGGAAGTCCGAGACCAAGCTCGATGGCTCGTTCGTAGAGGCTGATCGCATCCTGGACGCGATCGTCCTCCATGCACTCGTTGCCGAGATCGACCAGCTCCGAGGGGTCGACGGGCGCGATATGACCCGCGTCCAGCAGCTGGCTCAGCGTCTTGCAGACCAAGAAGTTGGCCATGCCGGTCGTCTCGATGACGCGGGCCACGTTGCGCCGGCCGTCCAGCATGTCGAAGATGGCCAGCCCGTCGCCGCCAAACTCCTGCTCGTCGATGTCGTCGGACGTCGCGACCAGCACCTCGGCCGTGCTCGGCACGCGCTCACAAATGTAGGCCCACTCGTCGATGCGACGAGCCGCCTCCATGATGACACTGTCGCAGTTGAAGAAGAACCGCTCGTCGACGGAGCCTTCGAAGCCCTCGATGGACGTCGCATTCTCGTGAAACTCGAACTTCGCCTCGCGGCAGAAGAACAGGTCGTAGACCTCCTCTTCGAGCTCTAGGCGATACTGCGAATCGAGTTCGTTGCTGTCGAGATAGCCGCCTGCCAGCAGGCTCTCGGCGAGCGGTTGCGCCATGCGGACAGCATGATCACGCACCTCGTCAACGCTCTCCGGCGTAAGTCTGCCCTGACGAAGATAGGCGGCAACAACCCGGTCCAGCACGCTGTGCACGTTGTGGTGCACGGTGACCCCGCGTTGGTCGAAGTACAGTATTTTCCAGAGCTTGGAAGACTGGATACTCAGCAGCCCGACCTTCTTGTTCAGGGCCAGCATCTGGAACACCTGTGCCAGGTCGACGCTTGCTAGATCCCCTCGTAGTGCCATGGATGTATCGTCCGGTGCGATGTAGTCGATCGGTCCCGCAGCCTTATCGACATCCCGGCAGGCGACCCTGAGCCCGACCGCCGGCGATGTGCCGGGAAGGCGGAAAACGGGCCGCCCACCCAGAGGGTTTTGCGCCACCGGAACATCCCCTAGCCGGCCAGATCGCCGGACGATGGTGCCATTCCGCACCAGTTTCCTGCCGCGCCACTCCTTGCCGTGCACGAGCAGCTGACCTACCCTGCTTGCCGCATGATGTCCCCGCTGCGCCTGCTCCAGACCGTCCGAGCCACCGCCCACTCGGCTTGCGGGCGCATTGCATACCGACTCGGCATGGCGGCAGCCGCCCGCCGTCGCTTCGAACGAGTGCTGCTCCTGCGCGGCTCCGACTTTGCCGCCTACGTGCATCTCGGCCGCATTGCGTTCGATCAGGGCGACTACACCGGCTGGCGCCGCGAGTTCGAGCACGCCCGCCGCGCCGACCCGATCCGCTTCGCGCGGCTGCATCACCCGATGGAGCTGTTCGAGCCGCGCTTGGCCGGCACCCGCTTTGACAGCGACCGACGAAGCTCGATGCAGGACCTTCGAAATGCGAGCGGCCATTCGGACGGTGGCCATCTGGATGGCTCCCTTCCAGGCGGTTCCCAGCGGACCGACGGCGGCGAGCACGATAACTTTGACGGCACCGACGCACGTGCGACGTGGCAATCCTTGCGGTCTCTAGGCGGGCCGGCAACCGGCAGCTCGGGCGGCAATCCATCCGACAATTTCGATCGTGACGGCAATCTCGATCGCGACAGCAATCTCAATCGCGACAGCAATCTCAATCGCGACCCTGATCGCAGCGGTGTCGATGAGAGTGGCTCTAAGGGCGGTGGTTCCGGGCGGCGCGACCAGCATCGCGACGGTCGGCATGATGGCTTTGGCCACGGCACCGACGTGCCGCTGGCCCCCGGCTTCGACCCGCTCTTTCCCGGCGATCCTGCCGACTCCCATTTCGACGGGCTAGCCGCGGGCGGCGGCGGCGGCCCGGACGACAGCTCCGAGCGCCTTTCGTCCCCAGGATCGAATCACGGCAGTCCTGGTGACGAGCCCAGTCGAGCGGACCACGAGCGGTTTGACGCCACGCCCGACGCCTCGTTCACGCGCGATGACTTTGCATCCGCTGCCGAACGTCGCAGCTTCCAGCTGCGCCGTCCGATTGACGGCAAAGAGATCGCGCGCTGCAACTTGGACGAACTGCTGCGCCGCCTTTCGAGCTAGGTGGCGAAACTCGACAGCCGGACGGCGACAGGTGGCGGCGCCCGTTGGGCTCGCGCTGTGGGCTAGAGGGATAGACGGGCTTGGGGACATCGAGGCTCGGTGGATATAGGGGATCGATGCTTGTACGGTCACGGCCGACCGATCCACCGACAGGCATACGGCGATCCGCGGATCCGCCTCCTGCATCAGAAGCTGGGTATGCCACCCCCCGCGGGCAAGCCTGCTGGCAACGCCGCCAAACTCCAAGGTTCCCCCCGCACGCCCGACGTATGCCAGACAATCCCCTGCTGACGATCGCGCTTCTGCTAGCCATCGGCGCCTCCATGCAATGGCTCGCCTGGCGTCTGCGGGTGCCGGCCATTCTCTTCCTGCTGCTGGCCGGCTTCACAATCGGTCCGTTGCTCAACCTGTTCTCGCCGGAGCAGGCGTTCGGCGAGCTGTTTCGGCCGCTGGTCTCGCTGTCGGTTGGCATCATCCTGTTCGAAGGCGGCATGACGCTGCGCTTCGACGAGCTGCGTGGCGGCACCAGCGCGCGCATCGTCACCAACCTCTGCACGATTGGCGCCGGCGTCACGTGGCTGCTGACCACACTCGCCGCGATGTGGATCGTCGGCGTGCGCTTCGAGATCGCACTGCTGGTTGGCGCCATCCTGGTGCTGACGGGCCCGACCGTCGTCATCCCCCTGCTCCGCCACGTGCGCCCGCGGCCGCCGCTCGGCCCCATCTTGCGCTGGGAAGGCATCCTGATCGACCCGATCGGCGCGGTGCTTGCCCTACTCGTGCTCGAGGCGCTGACCGGCCACGGCTCGGCCATCGACATCACCCTCGGCATCGGCCGCACGCTCGCCTACGGCGGCGGACTCGGCTGGCTCTCCGGATGGTTCCTCGGCCGCGCAATGGAGCGCTTTGTCGTACCCGACCGGCTGCACGTGCCGGTGACGTTCGGCTGCGTCGCGCTGACGTTTGCGCTCGCCAACACGCTGCAAGGAGAGGCCGGCCTGCTCGCCGTCACGGTCATGGGCTGCGTGCTGGCGAACCGCAGCAAGCTCGACATCGAACACGTGCTCGAGTGGCACGAGCCGCTGGTCGCCATGCTGCTCGCGCTGCTTTTCGTTACCATTGCTGCCCGCCTCGATGTCGACACCCTGACCAGCCTCGGCGGCGCATCGGTACTGTTTACTCTCGTCCTGATCGTCGTCGTCCGCCCCGCCGCCGTCGCCCTGTCGACCATCGGCACCAGCCTCGGCTGGCGCGATCGCGGCTTCTTGATGGCCATGGCGCCGCGCGGCATCGTCGTCGCGGCCGTGGCGTCGGAATTTTCGCTGCACCTCGACCACAGCGGCGTTGCCGGCGGCCAAGAGGTGATCGCACTGGTGTTCCCCGCGATTGTGTTGACCGTTTTGGCCTACGGCTTCGGCAGTCGACCGTTCGCACGGCTCATCGGGACCGCGCAGGCCGACCCGCAGGGCGCCGTGCTCGTTGGCGCCGACCTGATGGCGCGAGAGCTCGGCCACGCTCTGCAAGAACAGGGCTTCGACGTGATGCTGGTCGACACCAACCATGCGCATACCACCGCCGCCCGCACGTCGGGTTTGCCGACATGGCAGGGCAGCGTGCTGGCGCAGCGATTCGCCGAAGACGCCGACCTGACGGGCCTCGGGCAGATGCTGGCGCTAACCCCCAGCGATGAGGTCAACCGCCTCGCGCTGGAGCAGTTCATGCCGACGTTCGGCCGCTCTCATCTGTTTCGACTACCCGCGGCCGCATCAGCCCGCGGCAAGAAGCGCAAAGAAGAGGGCCATGTCGGCCGCATGCTGTTCGCCGAAGACCTGGATGCCGAAACCCTGCGCGACGTGCTGCACGCCGGTGGCCGCATCCGCGCAACCAAGTTGACCGAGCAGTTCACGCCCGAGCACTACCGCGAGACCTACGGCGACCAGGCTCGGCCACTATTCATCGTATCGGCCGACAAGAAGCTCCAGGTCATTACGACCGACAGTCCCGTTGCCCTCAAAGCGGGCACGACGGTAATCAGCCTGGTGCCGGAGAGCTTGATCGCGGCAACAGCCAAGGGGGCGGAGGCCCGCACCGCATCGACCGGAGCCGGCGATTCGCCGGCCGCGACGGCTTCGGCGGACGGCCGCGGCTCCGAAGATCGTGCGCCAACCGGCGATTCGGCCTGACTCACTCTTGGCCGCGTCGCCGTCGCAGCTACGATCGTTGCCCCGATGCAGACTACCGCCCTCGAATCTGTCCACATTGCCCACGGCGCCCGCATGGTTCCGTTCGCCGGCTGGAACATGCCGGTGCAATACCGCGGCATCCTCGAAGAAGCCAAAACCGTGCGCGAGCACGCCGGCTTGTTTGACCTCGGCCACATGGGCCGCGTCAAGGTATCGGGCCCCCAAGCCGAGGCCTTCCTGCAGCGGCTGCAGACCAACGATGCAGCTTCGATCAAGCCGGGGCGGATTCGCTACGCGATGATCCTCGACGAGCAAGGCCTGACGCAGGACGACATCCTGCTCTACCGCAACCCGGAAGGTACGCGCGACGAAGCCGGCGGTTTCTTCGTGGTCATCAATGCTGGCAACGCAGCGCGGGATCTCGAGCGGATGCGCGCGACGGCCAAGGACTTTGACGTCGTCGTCGACGACTGCACCCAAAACCTTGGCATGGTCGCGATCCAGGGCCCGCGTTCGCAGGACATCACGCAGCGCATCTGCTCCAGCGATCTCTCGGAGCTGAAGTACTACGCCTGGATGGAGACCGAAGTCTGCGGCATCCCGATGACCCTCTCGCGCACGGGGTATACCGGCGAAGACGGCTTCGAGGCCTACATCCCGAGCGGCCACGAAGAGCAGGTCTGGAAGGCATTCCTCGAGGCCGGCAAGGACGACGGCTTGCTGCCGATCGGACTGGGCGCGCGCGACACCCTGCGCCACGAGGCCGGCATGCCGCTCTACGGCCACGAGCTCGACGAGACCACCAACCCGCTCGAAGCCAACCTGAGCTGGGCCGTCAAGATGAACCACGACTTCGTCGGCAAGGCAGCACTCGAGAAGGTCGAAGCGGCTGGCGGCACCGGCCGCACGCTGGTCGGACTGACTACGCACAGCAAGCGATGCCCACGGCACGGCTATGCGATTGCGGCTGCTGGCGGCGAGACCATCGGCCACGTTTGCTCAGGCAGCATCTCCCCGACGCTGTCCAAGTCCGGCACCCCGACCAACATCGCCACGGCCTACGTCAAAACGGAGCATGCGGCTGTCGGCACCGAACTCTCGTTTGTCGTTCGCGACAAGCACGAACCGTGCGTCGTCACCGAGCTGCCGTTCTACAAACGCGCTCGGTAAGCGCACCTCCCTCTCCCACCGAACCCAACCCTCCAAGTCCCGATACGTCATGCGTCCAGACGACCTGAAGTTCCAGAAGAGCCATGAGTGGTGCAAAGTCGATGGCGACACCGCCATCATCGGCATCACCGATTTCGCCGTTTCCCACCTCAGCGACCTCGTCTTTCTCGACCTGCCCGATCAGGGCTCGTCGGTCACGATCGGCGAGAGCTTCGGCGAAATCGAATCGGTCAAGGCTGTCAGCAGCCTCTACTCGCCGGTGACGGGCGAAGTGGTCGAGGTCAACAGCGACCTTGGCGACAACCTTGAGTGGCTCTCAGAAGAGCCGTTTGGCAAGGCCTGGATGATCAAGGTCAAGCTGACGGCTACGACCGACGAGCTCATGGACGGTGCCACCTACGACAAGCACTGCAAGGACGAGGGCTGAGCGCACTCGACTCGCAGCAGCGCTCCCTGCGGGTGCTGCAGGACGAGCCCGGCGAAGCCGCATGGAACATGGCGGTCGACGCCGCCTTGCTCGAGTCGGCGGCGCCACCAACGCTGCGCCTCTACGGCTGGCGGCCGCACGCCGTCTCGCTGGGCTACTTCCAGCGCTCCGCCGACTTTGACGACATCGCTGCCGGCGGCACCCCCATCGTGCGTCGTTCGACCGGTGGCGGCGCCATCCATCACGGCGACGAGCTGACGTTTTCGCTCGTGCTCGAGCAGTCGCTGCTGCCCGCAGACGTTGCGGCTAGCTATGCGCTGCTTCACGAAGCGGTTCGATCGGCCCTAGCCGATGTTGGCGTGCCGTGCTCGGTGCTGGCTACGGGAGCATCGCACAGCCCGCGCCCGGAGCACCGCTGGTGTTTTCGCGAGCCCGTGCTCGGCGACCTCGTCACCGAACGTGGCAAACTCTGCGGATCGGCGCAGCGCCGCATCGCGCCGCGCGCAAGCGACGCCAGCCGTGCCGGCGCGACCTCTAGGGGTCTGCCCTGGGTTCTGCACCACGGTTCGCTCGTTCTCGAACGCCCGGAGCACACGCCGTTCGTCGCAGCGGTCGCCGATCAGCAGCCGACGAGCACCGCACTCCGTGTTTCTCTGCGCCGGGCGCTCTGCCAGCGCTTCGCAGAAACTCTCGGTCTTCGACAGCAAGCCGGGAACTGCAGCCAAGCCGAACGGGCCCTGGCATCGCAGCTACTGCGCCAGCGCTACGGCGATCCCGCGTTCGTGCGCCGACGGTGAGACGGCCACGGTCAAGTCGCCGGTCCAGGACGTCGAATATGCCTGTGTCGCGCGAGGGAAAGAGGCCCTCGCCGATGCCCGGGACCGCCATGATCACCACGACTGCCGAACTGGAAGATCTGATCGACAACACGGTCAGTATCCCGACCATCCCGACGGTGCTAACCGAGATCACTGCGATCTTCGACTCGCCGGACGGCTCGGCTAAAGACGCCGCAGCCGTGATCGAGAAGGACCCGGCGATCGCGACGCGAGCGCTGCGCCTCGTCAACAGCTCCTTCTACGGGCTCAAGAACCCAGTTTCGAACATCAACCTCGCATGCTCGATCCTCGGCCTCAAGGTCATCAAAAACCTCGTGGTCCAGGCAACCGTGCTGCAGACGTTTGACACGGGCGACGACCGCAAGGGCATCGACGCCGATTGGCTCTGGGACCACAGCTTCAAAACCGCCGTCGCGTGCCGCTTCCTCGCCGAGCACTCGCCTGCTGGCAGCGACTTCGCCAAAGAAGACGCCTACACCTGCGGCCTGATCCACGACATCGGCAAGCTGATCCTGATCGACTCGCAGGGCGACCGATTTGGCGAAGCGAACGAGCTGTCGCGCGCCACGTCGATGCCGCTCGCCAAAGCCGAGGGCGAAGTCTTCGGCTTCAACCACGCCCACGTCGGCGGCCTGCTGGCCAACCGGTGGAAGCTGGCGCCCAGCGTGCAAGCGGCCGTCATGTACCACCACAGCCCCGCAACCAACCCCGAAGACTGGGCACGTGGCTTCTTGGTCAAAGCCGCGAACACGATCGCGCACCGCGCAGCGCGCGGCAACGGCGGTTGGCACGGCGACGTGCTCGATGACGACTCGCTACAGACCCTGCAGCTCGACGAAGAGCAGCTCAAGGACGTCTACGCGGCAACCGCCGAAGCAACCGTTCAATAATCGCCGACGCCGCCCGCATGCGCGCGACTTCCGGGCGCGCTACGCTGCCGGCCCATGAAGCTCGACGACCTTCTGCAGCGCCGCGGCTTGCCGCGCGCCGACCGCCTGCTCGTTGGCGCGGCTGCAACCCTACCTGGCGCCGACTGGACGGCCTTCGCAGCCTGGCTGACGGCGGCCCAGGAGCACCAGCTGCCGCGCGGCGAGATGGAAGAGCTGCTGCTGCAGTCGGTTCTGTTTTGCGGCTTCCCACGCGCCATCGATGCCTTCAAGGTGCTTGGGTCTGCTTGGCCAGCGGCCAGCCCACCTAGCGGCGGCGGGATCGCGCCCGAGAACCGCTTCGGCGAAGGGCAAAAACTGTTCCGCAGCATCTATGCGCAGCACGATGCAACGGTGCGCACGATGCTGCGCGGCCACCACCAGGAGCTGCATGACTTCGTTCTCGAGTCCGCCTACGGCCGCATCCTGGCGCGACCCGGCCTCGATGCCGGCCGGCGCGAGCTGCTCGCCTTGGCCCAGCTTGCGGCCCTGGATCAGGCCAGCCAATTTCGGGCGCATGCACACGGAGCCCGCAACCTAGGCGTCGCGGTCGCAGCCCTGAACGAAATGGTCACGACGGCATGCAGCGTGGCCGGCATAAGCCGAGATCGCTGGGCTGCGCTGTTGCCGGGGGCTGCGCCGGCGTAGGCGGATGGCGGATGGCGCGACCTCAGGATGACGCCTTCTTGCCGGTCGCGCATGATGCAAATGCACGGGGGCGGCGCTCGGCCGCTCGCTGCCAGCTCGCTACGCTTGCGTGAGGGAGCAAAGGAAGACTCTCCACCTCGCCCCCGGAAACCCGGACGACGTGCCCGGGTTTCCTCGGTGGAGAGTCTCATGTTGCCCACGGCAAGGGCTCACACCCAGGCCGCGAACACGGGATCTACACCCGCGCCCAAGGCGGGTTTCATCTACGCCGCGAAAAACTTGTCTTCACCAGTGGGCGAACGACGTTCCCTACGTCCGGGGCGCACACAAAGTGCTGCCTCCGCGCTACTCTAGAACCCGTATGCCGCACACCGAACGCAAAGCTCCCGCTGCGACGCCGCCATCCGCCGCCGCCTCGCGGGCGCCGCATACCGATCCCAGCTCCTGGGGCAAGCTCGTGGAGAGTCTCGATGTCGCGAACATCTTCGTCGCCATCCGCGGCTGGCTGTCGCCGCGGCTGCGCAGCGAGGCCTCACCCGAAGACATCTGGCAAGAAGCTCTCTGGTGCTCCTGGCGCGATCGCGAGCAGCACACGTGGCAAAACGTAGCCGCCTGGCGAGCATGGCTGCTTTCGATCGCACGGAATCGCATCCGCGACCTCGGCCGCTCCGCCGCACGGGCCAAGCGCGGCGGCGACTGCAATACCGAGACGTTCTCGAGCTGGTCCTCCGATTCGATCGCCTCGATGCTGCCTCCTGGGTCGACGACGCCAAGCCGGATCGCCGGGCTGCAGGAACGGGCCCAGGCGATGGAAAGCGCGCTCGAAAGCCTCGACGACAGATCGAAGACGATCGTGCGCATGCGCCTGTTCGAGGAAGTCCCCATGCGTCAAATTGCGGCGGAGCTCGCCCTGCCCTTGTCGACTGCCAAAGAACAGTTCCTACGCGGCGTTCAGAGATACCGCCAACAGCTGGGCAAGCTGCTGGGCGGCGATCTGACCGGAATCAGCCAATGAACGAGACAGGATCTGCAGGTGACGAATCTGGCTCTCGTGACGATTCTGGCGCCACGGAAAACATCGGGCCGGACGCAAAAGGAGCCGACGCAAAAAGAGCCGACGAAGAGCTGCTCGCCGACCTCTTCGATGAACTGCTCCAGGACATCTTCGAAGGCCGACCGCGCGACCTCGACACCGTGCTTCCAGATCGTCCGGATCTCAAGCAGCGCATCCAAGAGACCTGGGAGTTGGCCTGCTCGGTCGCTGGCCGTCGCGAGCCAGGTCGCCCGGTCTTTGGCGGCTACGACATTCTGCGCGAACTCGGCCACGGCGGCATGGGCACCGTCTATCTCGCCCGCCACCTGACGCTGCAGCGCGACGTTGCCATCAAGGTCCTGCCCCAGTCGCTGGCAATGTCGGCTGTGGCAAAGCAGCGCTTTCTCGAAGAGGCACGCTCGATCGCACAGCTTCGCCACGACAACGTCGTGCGCGTTCACCGCATCATCGAAGAGACCCAGATGCTGGCCTTCGAGATGGAGTACATCGACGGCCTGAGCCTCCAGCAGCTGTGCTCGGCATTGCGCGCCAAGCCGCGCAGCACGACCACGAGCGAGCTCGGCAATCTCAGCGACGCTCTCCAAACAAGCACGGCGAAACTCGGCGCTCGCAGCGTTGGCGAGTGGCACGTTCGCGTCGTCATCCGGATCGCGCGCGCGTTGGCGGAAGTCCACCGCAACGAGCTGGTGCACCGCGACGTCAAACCGGCCAACATTTTGCTCCGCGCCGACGGCACACCGGTGCTCGCCGACTTTGGCTTGGCCATGGCCCCAGACCTGAGCGCCGATCCGAGCGGCTTTGCCGGCACGCTCAACTACGCCGCCCCAGAACGCCTCCGGGACGCCGCGCCGGCCAGCGCCTCCAGCGACATCTACTCGCTTGGCGCGACGCTGTTCGAAGCGCTCGCGCTGCAGCCTCCCTTCGCCGGCAGCGACAAGAACGCGGTCCTTCGCCAAATCGAAGCCGGGCCGACACCGCGCCTACGTGAGCGTGCTCCCGACGTATCGCAAGACCTCGCAACCATCGTCAGCAAAGCGATGGAGTCGGATCCAAAGCACCGCTACGAGAGCGCCGACGAGTTCGCCGACGACCTCGAACGGCTATTGAACCTGCAGCCGATTCACGCACGGCCAGCTGGCCCGGCACGCCGCGCCGTCAAGTTCGTGCGTCGTCACCAGCGCGCGGTGCTCGCGGCCGCAGCCGGAGCGCTGCTGGTCACACTCGTCGCGTGGCCGCTCGCCGCGATCGCCTCCGAGCGAAGCAGACAAACAGAACGCGCCGAGGAGGCCCGCTACCTCGCCCGCACCTGCCTGCTCAGGCACGAAGCCCGCCCACCGCACTGGATGCCTTCGTCTCGGGCTACCAAAGGGGCCCGCGTCGTCCAGCAATCGTCGATGCACAGGGGCCGCATCCAGGCGCTGCAGGATGCACTCGGCCACTACGAACGAGCCCTCCGGGCAACCCCTTCCGACCAGCGCCTCCAGACGGAACGCAACGCAGTACGCCGAGCACTTCGCCGCATCGATGGCGAAGGGTGGCACATACCGGCCAACAGCCCCGCCACGAGCGCGTTTGCCGCCGGCTTGGAATCGTTCTTGGTCGGCGACAGCGACGCCCAGACCAAGCACTGGCAATCGCTCTCCCCGACGCTCGCCGTCGATCCGTTTGTCGACGCTTGCACCGCGCTCAACCTCGCCAGCGAGAGCTCTGCCAAGCGCGCCTACGCGCGGGTATTTCGGGCCGCGCGAGCGTTTCCCCAGGCCACCGGCCTGATGGTCGTGATGGTTCGCGGAGCTCTCAGCTCCGGCGATCTCAAGGCAGCGCACCGCTGGGTCAAACGCCTGGACGTGCACGCCGAGGCCAGCACGCCGCGCGGCATTCCGGCTGGCCTTCCGGCCGATGCTTCGAGCGGGCCGAAGCCACACCCGCTGGGAAACCTCCTGCGCCTTCTGCACGCCGATATCGACGCCGCCGACGGCCGCATCGAGCAGGCTCGCACCGCGTATCGTGCGGCGGCGCGGAGCGATTCCAGCGACCCCCAGCCGTTGGTGCGACTGGCCAATCTTGCGATGCGCGACTGCAACCTCGACGGTGCCCGACGCATACTGAACGCCGTGCTCCAGCGATGGCCTGGCTACCCCGGCGCACGACGAAGGATCGCCCGAATCTGCCTGCTTGAGCGCGACCTGCCCGGCTACCTCAGCCACGTGCTCGCAGCGCGCGACAGCGACGCCCGCGCGCAAAAGCGAGTCCAAGCGCTCTCGGGCCTGTCGCCAACGGGCGAGACCCTCGCTCACGTGGCATCGGTCATTCCGCTGCAGACGTTTGTGCCGAAGGATCAGCTGGCCGGCATCCGGCGCGTGCTAAACCTGCTGCCAACGGCAGAGCTAGTGCGCAACTGCGCCCGCGCCATCGATGCAAGGCCGATCGCAACCGCCCTGCTCACTGTCGGTATCGGCGCAATCCGCTGCCCCGACGTCCTGCTCGCGCTGCCGCGAAAGCTGCAGCTCGCACTGATCGCTAGTTTGCCTCTGTGGCGCCACGCCATCGTGCCGCTTTCGCGCCAACTTCTGCCCTACCAGCGAACCCTCGGCGCGCGGCTTCGCCTGAGCACGCGGGGGCCCCTCATCATCGTCGAGAAGTCGCGGAACGATACCTACTACGGACTCTCGGTCCTGCCGGTCGACGACCTCGACGGCGACACGTTGCCCGACCTATGCATTTCCTCGCCCGCCATCCGAGCAGGCACCGGGCCGAGCTATCTCGAAGTCCGCAGTCGCCAGGATGGCGCCCTGCTCAACACCTGGCAGTGCAACGCGGACACATTGATGTTTGCGCGCAGCATGACACAGCTCGGTGATGTCGACGGCGACCAGTGCAGCGACGTTTTGCTGGGCTCACCGCACCTGCGCTCGCCGGGCCCCGCACATGCGCGCGTCGAGCTACGCAGCGGCCGCAGCGGCGAAGTCATCTGGCAGTACGACAGCGACAACCCGGCGTTTGCGATGGCCGTCGCAACGCTTGACGACCTCGATGGCGACGGCGTGTTCGACGTCGCCGTCGGCGATCCGTCCATCGACCTGCACAAGCCCGGGCGCGTCCGCATTCTCTCGGGTCGATCGGGCGCGCAGCTGCGCGAGCTCGTCGCCCCCGCCGCCGGCGAATGGTTCGGCTGTGCGCTGTGCGCAACCGCGGACCGCAGCGGCGACGGCAAGCGGGAGCTGCTCATCTCTGGCAACTTCGGCGGCACGCCCGGTTCGGTCTACGCTTTCTGCGTCGTCACCGGCAAGCCGCTGATGACGGTTCATGACAGCGATGCCCGCCACGCATTCGGCTTCGCAATCGCCGCGCTGCCGGACCTCGACAGCGATGGCGTCTCCGAGTTTGCTGTGAGCTCCCTCCACCGGGGCGCCGGCATGGTGAGCGTCGTCAACGGCCGCACCGGCAACAGCTTGTTCGAGCTGAGCGGCGAAAACGAGGGCGAGCAGTTCGGCGCATCGATCGTCGCCATGCCGTACTGGCTCGACAACGACCGCCCCGCCATCGCCGTTGCCAGCCGAACCGGCGGCCCCCTCGGCAACGGCTACGTGCGCGTCTTCGACGCCAAGACCGGCAAGCCCATGCAGACGTTTGCCGGGCCAGCAGGCTCGGGCCAGTTCGGGTGTTCGATCTGCGATCTCGGCGACACCGACGGCGACGGCCTGCGCGACCTCGGCATTCTTTCGAAGCAGTCTCAGGGCAGCGTCTGTCTGTTTCGCGTCAGCCTTGCCGACCTCAACGCCCCGGCAACCACAGCCGATGCGGCAGAGGCCGCGGCCGCGGGCGGCGGGCGCTAGTGTAGTGCATCTGATATAAGGGGCATTCTGCGGGCACGAAGACGCCCGTCGCGGCGTTGCTGCTCCTCGGCAGGACGTATGCAACATGCATTCGTCGCAGCGCCTTGCGACGAACGCCCTCGCATCCCGGATCATTCCCCGTCTACCAGATGCACTACACTAGTCGAGACGGCTGCGATCTAAACGGCGCCCCAAGCCGCCCCGCAGCGCGAGCGCACGCTCCAACTTGGCGGCGAGCCGCAGCCAGCTGCTGCGCCGTTCGGCACGGTCCGCGCCGTAGCCCGGTCCGAGCCCGCGCAAGAACCGCAGCGTTTCCGGCCTCGAGGGCAGCGCGTCGAGCTTGCGGCGATGACGCACGAGGTAGCGCTGCATGCGCACCAGCATCTCGTCACGAGCACGTTCGCTGAGTTCGCCGCGAAGCTCGGCACGGTCGAGATCCACCAGCACAGAACGAACCTTGGTCGCCCCAGAATCGCCGTCGACCGGCCGGCACAGCACGTTGTCGGGATGCAGATCCGGATGCCGCAACCCCGCGGCGAACGCGAGCCTCACAACCACCCCGAGCACTTCGGCAGACGCGCGCCGGCGATCTGGGTAGCGCGCAAAAAACGCCGGCGCGGGATCCGCGTCCACGAGCCGCTCGGTGCACAAGCGCAGCCGCCAGAATGCCCCCCGCCGACGCGCCACGGCGGCGATTGGCTGCACCACCGGCACGCCTTCGCACTGGAGCTTGTGCAGCACCTCTAGTTCGCGGCGGGCGCGCACCGGCTTGGTGTAGCGGTCGTCGAGCAAGGAACCGAGCGCGCCGCCCCGCCGGTACGGT
The DNA here is from genome assembly GCA_045105235.1 of Planctomycetota bacterium. GTDB lineage: Bacteria > Planctomycetota > UBA1135 > UBA1135 > UBA2386. The sequence continues at coordinate 24,005 of JBGCDH010000098.1, forward strand.
CGCACGACCAGCTCACGGCCGCCGACCTCGAGCAAACCAACACCACCGCGCCCTTTCGCACCCGCCAGCGGCTCGAGCGCCTGCCAGAACGGCTCCAGGCCAAGACCGGCCAGGTCTTGGTGCACCCAACCGACTTCGCCGCGACGGCGGGTCTCACGGAATGGACCAAAGTCTGCCACGACGCGGATGCTACCGGCCGGCACCGGCGATGCGCCAGCCTGACCGCCTGTCGACAAGCGATCGTGAAGGTGGAAAGCCCGGACCGATTCGCGAATGCTCTTGGGCGTGACCGCCGGTGACAACGCAGACAAGACAGAGCTTGGCGACGCGAGCCGCGTGGCGAAGCAGCTCCCTGGCAATCAGGAAGGCGTCATCCCAGATGGCGGCAGCGTGCTCGTCGTCCGACTCTCTGCGCTCGGCGACGTGCTGTTCGCGCTCGAAACCGTCGCCGCTCTGCGCCGCGAACGCCCTGACGTCGCGATCGACTTTTTGGTCGAGGACCGATTCCGCAGCCTGCTCGACGATCACCCCCAGATTCGCGATGTGATCGTCTACCCGAGGCGCACGCGGCTGGCGATTCCGGGAAGCCTCTGGCGGCTGCGCAAACGCCGCTACGACGTCGTGTTCGACGTGCATGGCATCCAAAAGAGCGCTTTGCACGTGCTGTGCGCCAAGGCCACCAGCAAGGTCGGCCCGGGCGCCCCCGCGTCGCGCGAAGGCGCGGCGTTTGCCTACCGAACCACGGTGCCGATGCCCACACCGCCGCCGCACCGCGCGGACATCGGCCACCGGCTGCTGCGGGCCGTCGGACTATCGGGCGAGCCCGCTGCTCCCGTTGTCGCGACCCAAACGCCCCCGCCCGAGCTGCTCGCGGACCTGCCGCGACCGCGCGTTCTGCTGCACCCGGGCACCTCGGCGTTTGCGGCCTTCAAACGCTGGCCGCCCGAGTGCTTTGCCGAACTCGCGCAGAGGCTCGAGGCCCGCGGCGTTGCGTTGCTGGTCGCATTCGGTCCCGGCGAACGCGAACTCGCCCAGCCAGCTCTCACCGCCGCGGCCTCGGCACGCGCCGTCGACGGCCAACAGCTGGGGCTCGCCGGCCTCGCCGGCGTCATGGAACAGTGCGACGTGGTCGTCGCCGCCGACACCGGCCCCCTGCATCTCGCCGCCGCGACGGGCGCGCACTGCGTGGCGATCTTCGGGCCCAAAAACCCGGCTCGCTACGGGCCGCGCGCACATGGCTCGGTGCAGCATGAGCTTGTCTATCACGACGTGCCTTGCCGCCCGTGCCGGCGCCGAAACTGCGTCACGCCACAGTGCGTTCTTGGTGTGCAGATCGATGACGTCGAGCAAGCTGTGCGGCGACAGCTCGACCGCGTATCCCCGCCGAGCGCCCCACCGCAGGACGTGCAGCCATGACATCCGTCGCGACCACCGTCATCCGGCACCCGAAAGAACGGATCCAAAAATGCTCGCTGCGCTTTCTGCACGAGCGACCGGAGATGACCTTCATGCGCGGCAAGCCGGGCCTGCGTTTCGACGCAACCGGTTTTGTGCTGCTCGCCGTCGACGCCCCGCCGCTCGGGCTCGACGACAGCGGCCTGCCGCTGCTGCTGCTCGACTCGACGTGGCGCTGGCTGCCGCAGCTCGAAGCCTGCGTGGCCGGTGAGCCGGTGCGTCGCTCGATCCCAGGCAACTTGCGCACGGCGTATCCCCGCACGAGCAAGCTGTTTGAAGACCCGCTCGGAGGGCTAGCATCGATCGAAGCGCTCTACGTGGCGAGGCGCCTACTCGGCGACGACGACGCCACGCTGCTCGACGGATACCACTGGCGCGAAGAGTTCCTCGCGCAGGTAGAGTCGTCGGGAATCTGACCGCTGGCGCGAGCCAACATTCTGCGCGACGGCAAGCCCCGCGGAGACAGACCACGCGCAGGCAGGCCGCGCAGAGACAGGCCGCGCGGAGACAGGCCGCGCGGAGACAACGTTCAGCGCGTCGGCAGCGCCACAGCTAGCGCCAGCCGCGGCGGCGTCGGCGCGCCGTCGGCCGCAGCAAGGCTGTGCACCCAGACGCCGGCCGAAGTAGCCCCCTCGAGCTGCTCAACCGGCACCTCGACTGCCAGCGTCGTCACGACTTGAGCCACGAAGTCGCCGAGCGGCGGCGCGTAGACGACGTGGACTTCGGCAGCGCCGCCATCCTGCGTGACGCGCTCAAGGGCAAGGCGATGCCCGCCCGTGGGCGTGACCATCTCAATGTGCAGACCACCATCCGCAAGGTGGCGGCAGTTGACAGCGTGGCCGTTCCAGTCGGGGATTCTCATCGTCGCTTCAGCTTGGGTTGGGCTGCCGGCACAGGCCGACAGCAGCAGCAGGATGGCGGACGCTACCGCCGCGGGCGCCGGCGTTCGCCGCCGCCGCAGCATCGTATGCACGCTCAACGCAGCCTCCGGAAGGCGCGCCGTGGCTGCAGCAGTTCGCCGCCCGGTCCGACCGACTGCACGGTCACCAGATCCTGCAGACGGAACTCGATGTTGGCCGGACTCGAACCCGCGGCAATTTCGATCGGCGTCGGCCGATCAATGTTGGGCCACGCGCCAAACAGCTCGCCATCGTCGCCAAGGAAGTCGTCGTTGTCGCGATCCGTGCCGGCCACCAGCAGGTAGTCCCCGGCGGCGACACCGGGCATGACGAATGCATAGCTCTGCGCCTGCGTGGTCTCTGCCTGGTAGAAGGTCTCGAACGAGAACGGATCGACGAGCAGCACAAAAACCGTCTCGTCGGCAGTCGTCGACTGGCCGACCTGCAGGCGCACAACGATATCGATCGTCGACATGCCGGAACCATTGTCGTATTCGAGCGTCACCGTCGCCTGCTCGACACCGTTGGGCAAGCCCGTTCGGTCCGCAACCAGTTCGAGGCGATCGCCATCGATGCCGTCGTTGGGGGTATCGTCAAAGACCTGGCCGTCGAGCCAGCTCACCGGCGGGGTGATCGTGCCGTCGACAAAGTTGAGTTGCCCAGAGCCCTCGTTGCGCAACGTCACGTTGAGGGTCGTGCTGTCGGGACCAAAGTCCGCCGCGCTGCTGGACGCGACCAGCACCGGCGCCGTCGGATTGTTGCCCTGCGCCGCGGAGGCCGCCTGCACTGCGGCCAGTGCATCGAGCAATCGGCCACCGTTCGGCAGGCCGAGGCCACCCTCGGCGCTCTGGATCAACACGTCGCGGATCTGGCTGGCGCTCAGGCTCGGGTCGGCAGCCTTGACCAAAGCGGCAACGCCGGCAACGTGTGGACTCGCCATCGACGTGCCGTTTTCGAACTTGAAGCCCAAGTTGCCTTGATCGTCCGAAATCGTCGACAGCACGCCGTCCGGAAAGCTGTCGCCATTGCGGTCGCGGCTCATGTCGCCACCCGGCGCCCAGATGTCGACCGTGGTGCTGAAGTTCGAATACGGCGCACGCTGCTTGACCAGGTCTACAGCGCCAACGGAAAGCACGGAGTCGAACGCCGCGGGCGAGTTGGGCTGGTCGCTGTTGTCGTTGCCGGCGGCGGCGACGAGCAACACACCGGCCGCAGCGGCCTGGTTGCATGCCTGCTCGAGAACGGGGCTGAGTCCCGGACCGCCCAAACTCATGTTGATGATGTCGGCACGCTGCGGCGGCAAAGCACCGCTGCCGTTCGGCAAGCCGGCCGCGTAGAGGATGCCGTTGGCGATGTCGTCAATCGAACCACCGCCCTGACCGAGGCAGCGCACCGTCATCAGGCGGCAGTTCCAGTCGACGCCGGCGACGCCGCTGCCGTCGTTGCCGTTGGCGCCGATCGTGCCGGCGACGTGCGTGCCGTGAAAGCTCGAGCCCTGTGGCGTGATCAGGTCGCCGACGTCTTCTGGGTTGGCATCCCGGCCGTCGCCATCGCGCGCGATCTGCGGATTGCTGATCATGTCAAAGCCGCCAATGAGACGGCCCGAAAAGTCCGGGTGTGCGGACACGATGCCGGTATCAAGCACCGCAACGATCACGTCCGAAGAGCCCTGCGTCACATCCCACGTCTGCGGCATGTTGATCTGCTCATAGTGCCACTGCAGATTGTAGTTTGTGTCGTTGGGCTCGATGCAGGGCTGCAGCAGGTAGTTCGGGCTCGCCGCCAGCACGCCTTCGCGCAGCGCCATGACGTCAGCCGCCTCGCACGTTGCGCGCTCGACGCAGTCTTCTTCTTGGGCGCCGTCTTGACGCGACGACTTGCCATCCGCGCGGTGCGCGTGGTAGACGGCCATCGGTCCACCGCTGGCGCGCACGAGATCGAAGCCGACCATGTCCAAATCCGCCGCGCGCTTGCCGGGCTCAAGCCAGACAACAACTTCGCCGGCGACCATCGGCGCATTGCTCGCAAACGTCTGCGGCACAACCTCCGGCATGATGACGGCTCCGGCGACCGTAGCGAGCGGCTGCACGGGCGCTCCCGAACCGCCCCCGCCGCCACATGCAGCAAGTCCAAGAATGGGAATCAGAACGGACCGACGAGAGAGGTGTGTCATAGCTGAGGCGAGGGAACGTCTGGCGAATGCTCCGCGTGGCAGCGAACCACCATTGTGGTTTGGGCCCTTGCGTCAAGAGCCCTGCGATTTGGGGCAGCGAGTTGCGGAGCGCAGGAATGCGGAGCAGCGTTAGCAAGGCATTCCTATCGAGTCTGTGGCAAGACTCCATGCCTGGACACGCTAGCGCCCGGCCGATTCCCATCTATGATTCTGTGGCCAACGTCGCGCCAGCGACGCGCATCTTTCTCATCCCTCAAACAATCCTAGTCCATGCGTAGTATCGCTCTTCTTGCAGTCGCAAGCCTGACAACGCTCGCCGTAGCCCAGTCCCCACTCGTTATTGGCAACACGCCAAACAACCAGGGCAACCCCGGCGGCGGTCTCTATTTCAACCTGACCGTCCTCAACACGCTGACGATCGACGAGATCAACTTCGGCATCGGCGGCAACACCGCAGCCGGCGCCGCTTGCTCGGTCAACATCTGGCTCGGCCCATCGACCTACATCGGCAACGTCACCAACCCGAGCCTTTGGGTTCAAGTTGGAACGACCGTTCCTTACACCAAGGTCGCTGCGGCCCCGGGCTACGAGGTATCTGTCGGCTCGACGGTTCAACCCGCCGGCGGCAACACCGGCCCGCTGACGCTCGCACCTGGCACCTACGCGATCGCCCTTGAGGCCGTCGGCTGCAGCCACGGCTACACCAACGGACTCGGCTGCGCCGGCAGCGCACCTCCTGGTTCCTGCACCAACGCAGTCTGGACCAACGGCGACCTCGAGCTTCGCGGCGGCCAAGCCCAAAACAACTTCCTCGGCGGCGGCGTCTTCTCGCCGCGTATCTTCGCCGGCGAAATCTCCTACACGCTCGGCGGCAACCCGATCAACTTCGCCTCGCGCGAAGCCTACGGCGAAGGTTGCTACTCGAACTACCAGTCGTGGTACGAGTACTGGCCCAACCCGGCGAGCATCGACTACGCCAACACTTCGCTGCTGATGACCTACAACAGCGCGAACAACACCTACGACGTCACCACGGGCACGACCCCTGTCGACCTCGCGTCGCTGGTCAACCCAGCGCTCGGCCACCCCGCCGACGGTGAAATCCTGATCAGCGCCACGAGCGCTGTGCCAGAGACGCTGCTGTCGCAGCCGATTCTCTACGCCGGCCCCAACGGCACCGAAGTCGCACTCGACGTCAACATGAACGCCGATGGCTTCCTGACCCTTGGCGGCACCTCCCCTGGCCTCTGGGCCGCGGCATCGATCGTTGACGACCTGTTCGCTCTGTCCAGCCCACTGCCGACCAACCCAACGCAGGTCCCGGCGATCGTTGGCAACTTCAAGTTCATGGACCCGACGACGGGCACCACGCACTTCGACTTCAACGGCACCGAGAACCTGTTCACGTGGCAGAACGTCGACGCGAACACCTTCCAGATCGCGATCAACGCGAGCGGTGACATCGAGATTCGCTGGGACGCCATGGCCGTCGCTGGCGGCGGTGGCAACCCGGCCGTGGTCGGCTACGTGACCGGTGGCGGTGCGTTCGATCCGGGCTCGATCGACTTCAGCGTCGAGGCTCCGTTCAGCACGCAGGGCAACGACTCGAACCCGCTCGTCCTGGGCGCAACGGTCAACCCAGTGCTCGGCAACACCGTCGACCTGACGGTCAGCGACCAGACCCCGAACCCGGGCCTCGGCATCACGTTTGTCACGACCGTGCAGCTGCCTGGTGTCGACCTCGGCATCATCGGTGCGCCTGGCTGTCTCGCCCACGTGGACATCAACGCTGGCGCCGGCTTTGCCATCGACAGCATCCCGCTGAATGGCCTGACCGTGAACTTCGCGATCCCGAACAACCCGGCCATCTCGGGCCTGTCGTTCTTCTGCCAGAGCGCTTGGCTCGACGCAGCTGCGAACGCATTCGGCGTGAAGACCTCGAACGGCCTGCGCCTGCAGACCGGCAACTTCTAATTCGACGAATCAGAAGCTACGCCACGCGGCGCCGGTGCAAGCCGGCCCGCGCGCACAACGGCTGGTCACGCTCTCGGGCGTGACCAGCCGTTTGTCGTTTGCAGACCGTTCTCGTGGGAGCCTCTCTGCGCTACTGTCCAGGTCCACGCGCCCGTAGCGCAGCTGGATAGAGCATCGGCCTTCTAAGCCGGCGGTCCCAGGTTCGAACCCTGGCGGGCGTGCCACTTGCGCGCGCAGCGCGCAAGGGCAAGCCCGACAGGGTTCGGGCATGGCCGCAGGCCGCAGCTAAGCTGCGGCTTGCGGGCAGCCAACGAACCCGCGAGGCAGCCACTGGCGCGCGCAGCGC
>JBGCDH010000099.1:0-3232 GCA_045105235.1 Planctomycetota bacterium
CTTGACGGCATGGCGGTTGGCGACGCGGCGCTCGAGTATCTCGGCCGCACGCCGCCGGGCTTCCTCGCGGTGCGCCCGATGAAGAGCGGCGTCATTGCCGACTTCGAGGTCACCGAGAAGATGCTCCGCTACTTCATGGGCAAGGCCTGTGGGGGCAAGCGGCTGGTCAAGCCGAGGCTGGTCATCGCCGTGCCGTGGGGCATCACGATGGTCGAAAAGCGCGCGGTCATTGGCAGCGCCGAGCGCGCCGGTGCGCGGCGCGTGTTCCTCGTCGATGAGCCGACGGCGGCGGCGATTGGTGCCGGTCTGCCGGTGCACGAGCCGCGCGGCACCATGATCGTCGACATCGGTGGCGGCACCTGTGAAGTCGCGGTCATCTCGCTCGCCAACGTGGTCATGGCCGAGTGCCTGCGCGTCGCCGGCGACGACTTCAACGATGCGATCGCGCAGTACATCCGCAACAAGTACAACCTGCTGATCGGTGAGATCACGTCGGAGCGGCTCAAGATCGCGGCCGGCAGCTGCGTGCCGCTCGAAGAAGAGATCCAGGTTGAGGTTCGCGGCCGCGACTCGCTCGTCAACCTGCCGCGGCGCGCGATCATCACGTCCACGGACGTGCGCGAAGCGCTGCAGGAGCCGGTGCGCAAGATCGTCGGCACTATCAAGTCGGTGCTCGAACGCACGCCGCCGGAGCTGGCTGCGGACTTGATGGATTCGGGCATCACGCTCTGCGGCGGTGGCTCGCTGCTGCGCGGCCTGCCCGAGCTGATCTCCAAGGAAACCGAACTCGACGTGGTGGTGGCCGAACGTCCGCTTGAGGCGGTGGCTCGAGGCACCGGCATCTTCCTGGAAAACCTCGAGCTCTATTCGCAGTTCCTTGAGGGCGGCGAAGACCTCGGCTGATCGGCCGCTGTCCGGTCGATCGAGCGGGTTGCGGATCGGCCGGTTGGGTGAATCGATGATTGGGAGCGGGGCGGACGGTGCGGTTGGCGCGCGAGCCAGATCGCAACGTGCTGCGCCATGACATGAGCTGGCACGAATGGCACGGAAGTCCGCAGCATTCCCGGTTGGTCTCTACGGCATGCTGCTGTTTGCACTGTCGTGGCTGACGCTGCCGATGCTGTTCGCGCCGCTGGAGCGCTGGCTTGTTGGCTCGGCTTGCCTGCTGCCGCGGCTGGCGTCCTCATGGCTCGGTGAGCCCGCCAAGGCCGAGTCGAAGGCGGCGCTGCAGCTGATCTCCAAGATGGGCGTCGAGCTGCAGCAGCGCGTGCAGGATCAGGCGTTTGTCGGAACCGGATTCTTTGCGCAGGCTGCTGCCGCGGCCGAAGCCGCCGGAGCCGCCGCCAGCGCCCACGAACAGGAGGCGGCGGACGCCTTGCTGATGGAGTTGGCGCAGTCGCAGCAGGTGCTGTGCACCGTGCGCAGCGTGCGGCGACGCGGCGGCGGCGGTGCGCCGAGCGAGCTGCTGCTCGAGCAGACCTACTTGGAGCTGGTTGGCTGCAAGCGGCTGGTCACCAAGGGCTCGGCGCTGGTGGGGTTCTTGCTGCAGCCCGGTCAGCCGGGTGCGGCGCGCGACAGCTGGCACGATCCGGCGCGCATCATGCTCGCCAACCATCGCTACGCGCCGCGCCTGTTTGCAGCGCTCGAGCTCCGCGATCGCGAGCGTCTTCGCTTTGTGGTGCGGCCGGCTTCCATTGCCGACCCGGCCCCTTTGGTCGTCGACCTCTGGGACGAACCGTATCGGGCCGCGCGGTTGCGCAAGGGCGGCGAGCCGGTGCGCACGCTGGCGCTCGGCGAAAACGGCGTGCCGACCGGGCTGCTGCTCGGCCGCACCCTGGTCTGGGGCTACGAGAGCGAGTCGCGGGACGCACCGGCGCTGCCCATCGGCGTGTTTTTGGAGCCTGCCGTCGCCGCCGAGGCGCTCTCGCACGTGGTCCTATGGCGGCCCCTTCAACCCGTAGAGCCGCCGCCCGGCGCGCGCCAGGCCATGCGTGAGGGCCCGACCGGGCGGCAGGCGAGGGTGCGCGCCCAGCGCGTCTCCGCGACGACGTTTGAGCTGCCCGGCGTGAGCCACGGCCGCCATCTGCTGGTCACGCCGGCGGCGGTCCCGGATGGCGCAGCGGTGGTGCAGGATGGACTCTTCCTTGGCAGTGCTTCGGGCCTGCGCTTCGGCGCCAGCTTGATGACGTCGTTCGGCACATCGCAGCGGCCGTGGAGCCTGCTGTTTCTGCCGCGGCATCCGGGGGCTGAACCGGTCGAGCTTCGCGCCCGCGTCGAAGCGACATCGGCACCAAGAGACAGCGAGCGCGGGCTGGTGCGTTTGCGTTGGCAGGGGCCGCGCGAAGGGCAATCGCCCGTGCGCGGCCGGGGCGATCTGTTTACCGGCAGCAACGGCGCCTTTTGCCCGGCGGGTTTGTGGATCGGCCGCGCCTCGGCGGACGACTACGAGTCGGACCTCATGCACGTCGAGCTGCCGGGATCGCGCGGCCCGCGTCACGTGGAGGTGTTTGTCGCGGTGGAGGAAGACCGTTGAGCCGCTGGTTCTGGTGGTTCCTGCTCGCGCCGCAGACCTACCTGGCGGCCGGCTTGGCGCAGGATATGGGCCTGCCCACGTTCGAAATCGGCGCGGCGCTGTGTCTCTATCTCGGCTGGTTTGCGCGTCGTTCGGCGCTGCCGTGGCTGCTGCTCGGCTGCGCCATCAGCCGCGCCCTGGTCGATGAGGCCTCGCTGCCGGTGCAGATCCTCGTGCTCGGCATCCCCGTCTGCGTGCTGCTGCCGCTGCGCACGCTGTTCGTGGCGCAGCGCTGGCTGTGGCAGGCGGCGTTTGCTGTGCTGCTGGCCTACGGCATTCCGTGGCTGGCCGGCACGTTTGGGCGACTGTTTCAGGAGCCTTCCCTGGGCGCGCAGCTGCACGGCTGGCCGGTTGTCTGGAGCGCTGTTTTTGTGCCGCCGCTGGTTTGGCTTCTGCGTCACATCCCGCCGTTTGTCGGCTTTACCGAGCCGGAGCCCGTGTTCGGAGGAACGCGCCGCTGATGAGCGAGTCCTCCGCGACAACAACCCAGTCACGCATCGGCGTGCTGGGCGGTGTGTTCTTGGTTGGTTTGGCGGTTGTGCTGACGCACCTGTGGTTCTTGATGGTCGCCAACCACGAGACCTGGGCGCGCCGCAGCTACGAAAACCGTTGGGCCTTCCGTTCGGTGCCGAGCAAGCGCGGCGACCTGCGCGATCGCAA
>JBGCDH010000100.1:0-8958 GCA_045105235.1 Planctomycetota bacterium
AAAAAAGCGGCCGCGTACTTCGCCGAGGACACGATCACCGAGAGGCGTTCGAAGTGATCAAGGCGGAGCGCGCAAACTACCCAGTGGCGCTGATGTGCCGCTGCTTGGAAGTGTCCTGCAGTGGCTTCTACGCCTGGCTGAAGCGGCCACCGTCAGAGCGAGCACGGCGTGATCGAGCCCTTGCCGACAAGATCCGGAGCGCTCACAGCAAGAGTCGGATGACGTACGGAAGTCCGCGTATTCATCGCGAACTGGTGGCGTGCGGCGAAGTCGTCGGCCGCAAACGTGTCGAGCGCATCATGCGTGAGAACGGCATCGTGGCCCGCTTTCCACGCCGTCGATGCACGACGACGGTCCGTGACGAGTCCGATGCAGTCGCCGAGAACATCCTGAACAGGGAGTTCTCCACGAACGCTCCCAACAAGGTCTGGGTCGGCGACATCACGTACATTCCAACCCTCGAGGGATGGCTGTACCTGGCCGTGATCATCGATCTGTTTTCTCGACGCGTCGTCGGCTGGTCGATGGCCGACCATTTGCGTACGGAGCTGCCACTCGCGGCTCTGGAGATGGCGATTGGCAATCGCGATGTCGATGGCGATCTGATCCATCACTCAGATCGAGGATGCCAGTACACGAGCTGTACGTACCAGAAGCTTCTAAGAAGGAGCGGGATCACCTCGTCGATGAGTCGACCAGGCAACTGCCACGACAACGCTGTCGCGGAGAGCTTCAATGGCACCGCGAAGACGGAACTCTTCTTTGATCTGCCGATTCCTGCGACCAGAGAAGCCGCGCGCGTCGCGATCGAAGACTACATTGAGCTCTTCTACAACCGTGAGCGACGACACTCGACGATCGGCTTTGTCAGCCCCGTCGACTTCGAAGCTCGCTATCATCAACGCGTGGCTACGGTAGCCGCGTAACTCCACCGTCCACCAAACTGGGGTAGGTCAGGCGATGTTCAATGCCCTTGAGCACCAGCACGCTGACAACTTCCTCGGCGATTTTTTTCGCTTGCTGGTCCCTGCGGGACTGGCTGGCGTCGGCGCCGGATGGCTCACACTTGTCACGCGACAGCGAGCTGGCCGAGAGCGGTGCTTAGATGTGTCGCTGACCTGCGTGCTCGGGGCCGTCGCGTATATCCTCCTTGGGTTCCCTTTCAGCTTCTTCGCGGGCGATGAAGGTGGGCGGCACATGGGATGGCTGCTAGGCACGGGTGCCGCCGCCTTCACACTTGGGCATGTCGAGGCAATTCTGACTGCGGCCACGTTCCTAGCGTTCTGTGCCGTGTCGCGTCACCTTGTGTGGCGTGTGCATGGTAGAGTGCCGTCCAACACTCATAAGGCCCCAGGTTGTCAAGAGAGAGAACGGTAGCTCCAGGGTGTCACCGACACCCTGTTCGCAGGTTGCTGAAGAACAACGCCGGAAGCGCTGAATCGGCGACGGTGACTCTGCTTCGGAATTCCAACCGTGGGCGCGGGGAAAGACCCTGCACCAAACACTCATCGAGGCTCGCATCGGTGATCTGCAACCGCCGCGGCGATTGCAGGCCGATGTGTCGGCTACGCAGTAGCCGACGTCCTAGGAACTGATCGGTACCCGCGATCGCCCTCGTCAAGAAGCAGGTTCACGACCGAGGTCGCGTCCAGTTGTGCTGAGGATCGTTCGCGGGGCAGAGCTCCGGACCGTCGAGTCGACGACCGGTAGATAGAAAGGGAGTGGAGCAGGCGTCCAATCAAGCCAGCGGCTGCCGGGAGTTGTCTGAGGGAATCATGGTTGCGGTGATGCAATGGGCTTGCTGGTGCTTGGCTGCTGTTTTGCTTCTGGGTAGCTGTGCCAGCTCTCCAGAAGCTGTCGGCATGATGCGCGACGGTGTCGTTGCGCGATCGCTGGGCCAACCTCCGGTCGCGTTCCGCGTCGACTGCACCCCGCTGCGCTACGCGAAGGGATGAGAGCGCGAGTTCTGCTACGCCAACGGGTCTTGGTGCAAACTAGAATTGCGATCAGGCACGGTGCTCGGCTGCAGCTGCGGGGAGTTCGGCGGCTTCCTCCAGTTCTATCCCAAAGACGGTGGGGCGGTGGCGACGCTTGTACAAGAAGACAACCCCAAGTGCGTGTTGTCGGATGGGCTCCGCCTGCTGTGTATCACGGGCCGCTCGCATCTCAGCCTGAGTCATGGTGCGGTATATGAGTTCGGGTTTGTCGGTGGGCGATGGCGTGCTGCTGCGCATCGCCTTTTGCCGTCTGAGCCCGTGCTCATCGAGCAGGGTGTCGATGGCTCACTGCGGCTGAGGCTGCTGGATGGATCCGTGGTGAGGTATCCGTCGGATACCCGCGCGGAAGCCCTTCGGCTAGAGCTCGACGGAGTTGGGCCGCTGGGCATGTCGGTGCATGGCCGCCGCTGCAAGGTCTTCGCGCAGCTTGCTGGCAACGAGGCTAGCTTGACCGCATGGCGTTCTTTGGTCAGCGCGGAGAGATCAAGTTCGGGGTGATGATCACGGGGCCCCAGCACATGATGTTGGGGCTCGTCTTTGGCTCTACCGAGCTGGAGGCGAGAGTCGTCGAGCAGCAGAGTGGCGGCGGATGCCGGCATGCTTCGTGGGATCATGGCCAGCTGCGTGCCGCCGTCGCAGAGGGTCTTGCGGGTGTCGCGGCGGCCCACCGGGTCGTGATCACGGCCGTGGAGATCCACTGCCTCTCGGGCGACGCGCCGTCTTATGAACTCGTCTCCCGTTGCGCGTATCGGATCGGCGAGCGGTTCGCTCAGGGGCTGGAGTTCGAAGACATGGTCGGCTAGCGATGGTCCCCGAGTGCGAAGAGCCTGAGCTCTACGGCCCCCAGCTGACACCCCCAACCGACACCCCCAACCGACGCCCCTAACCGACGCTCCCCGCCTACGAATCCCCGCGATCGAGCCCATACACCCGCACCGCGTTGCCGCCAAACAGCGCCTGCTGCTCGCTGTCGCTCAGCCGGCTGCTCCAATCGGAAAGCAGCCCATAGACCTCCTGGTAGTCCGCTGCACCGAGCAGGCAAACCGGCCAGTCGGAGCCAAACAGCAGTCGCTCGGGGCCAAACGCTTCGAGGGCGTGGTCCAGGTAGCGGGTGAAGTCGGCGGGCTGCCAGTGGCGCCAGTTGGCTTCGGTCACAAGTCCGGACAGCTTGCAGGCGACGTGCTCGAACTGCCCGAGGCCGTCGAAGCCGAGCTGCCAGTCGTCGGTGCGCTGTTCCTTGATGTTGGGCTTGGCGAGGTGATCGAGCACAAACGGCTGGTCGGACAGCGAAGCGACAAACGACACCGCCGCATCGAGCTGGCGGGGCACGACCAGGATGTCGTAGACGAGGCCGCGTTCGCCGGCTTCCTGCACGCCACTCTGAAAGTCCGGGTGCAGCAAAAACTGGTCGTCCGCTTCGTCCTGCACGATGTGGCGCAGGCCGACTAGCTTGGGGTCTGCGGCGAGCGCTTCGAGCTTTTCGTCGACGTCGTCCGCCAGCAGGTCGGTCCAGCCGACGACGCCGCGCACCTGTGGACCGCCGGCCGATGCGGATGCGCGAGCAAGGCCGAGCAAAAACTCGGTCTCCTCTTCGCTGTGCCGCGCCTGCACCGCAATGCAGCCGTCCATGTTTGCCTGCGCGAGTTCGGGCACCAGGTGCTCGGGCAGGAAGTCCCGTGCGATGGCCTGCATCGAGCCGTCGATCCACGGGTAGTCGGCGGCGCGGTAGCGCCAGAAGTGTTGATGGGCATCGATGCGCACGCGGCGATCATGAGAACGGTCCTCGCATGCCGCAAGCGCTGAGGTGAGACCGGCCGGCTTCGGTGGCATACTGCGCGCATGCGAGTGCTGTTTGTCTGTTGCGCCCTCGACGTGCTGCTGCTTGCGGCCGGCAGTGTGCTGGCCTGGCGGCTGCCGCGGCGGGCCGCCTGGATGGATGCCGCGGGGCTGCTCGTCTTTGCCGGGATCGCAGCGTTTGCGTTTGCGCTGCCGTGCTTTGCATTTGGCGGCATGTTCGGCGTGCTGCGCGGATTTACGCATGCGGGCTTTTGCGTGATTCTGCCCGTCGCCGCGGTCCGCGCCGTGCGGCTGTGGGGCCGCGCTGGCTCACGCTGGCTCGCTCTGGCGCTACTTTTTGCGTTTGCCGCCGGCGAAGCGATTTACGTATTTGCCCGCGAGATCGAGCCGTTCCGGCTGGAGGTTACCCGCGAGACCGTCACCAGTCCGCGGCTGCAGGCCGTCGAACAAAAGCTCGGCCGGCCGCTGCGCGTCGCCTGTCTGGCGGATCTGCAGACCGACGTGATTGGCGCCCACGAAAAGCACGCGTTCGACCAGCTCGTCTCGTTTGCCCCGGACATGGTGCTCATGCTCGGCGACTACCTGCAGGTGCCGCGCGAGCGCCTTTCTGCACTGCGCCCGGCGCTGCACGAGCAGCTGGCGCGGCTGCAGGCGCCGCACGGTATCTACGCGGTCGAAGGCGATGTCGACTACGGCGCGGCGGCGACGCGGGAGCTGTTCGCCGGCACCGCCGTGCAGGTGATCTCGGACCGCAACGTGCAGCTCGCGGAGCTGCCGATCGACATCCTGGGCTTGTCGCGAACCCGCAGCCGGGCGCCGTTCGTCGATTCTGGGCTGGTGCGCCGCATCCAGGTTTCGCAGGAGCCTCAGGCGGACCGTTTTCCGATTCTGATCGGGCACGCGCCGGACTACATGCTCAGCGTCGTGCGCGATGGCTACGACCCAGATGCGCTGATGGTCGCGGGCCACACCCATGGCGGTCAGATCCAGATTCCGGGCTTTGGGCCGCTCGTAACCCTCAGCTCGGTGCCGCGCTGGCTCGGCGGAGGCGGCGTGTTTCGGCACGGCAAAGCGTGGCTGGTCGTCAGCCGCGGCGTCGGCCACGAGCGCGGCCATGCGCCGCGCGTGCGGTTCTGCTGCCGGCCGCAGCTGATCCTGCTCGAACTGCGCGGCGGCAGCTGACACACTATGAGGGTGTCGATGCGCTCCGTTCCCACGCTGTTTGTCCTTCTCTCGGTTCTGGTCCTCGCTGCGTGTGGCGGCAGCGGCAATGGCGGCGGCGGCGGCGGCGATGCTGGCGGCGGCAACGCAGCCCAAAAGCGCGTTGTGGTCATCCCCAAAGGAACCACGCACGTGTTCTGGCAGGCGGTTCGCCAGGGCGCTTTGGCGGCCGGCGACAAGGCCGGGCTCGACGTCGTCTTCAAGGGGCCGATGAAAGAGGACGATCGCTCGGAGCAGATCCGGCTTGTGCAGCAGTTCGTTGCCGAAGGCGTTGCCGGCATCGCGCTGGCGCCGCTCGATCACACCGCGCTGGCGGCGCCGATCCGCCGCGCCAAAAAGAAGGGCATCCCGGTCGTCGTCTTTGACTCGGCGCTCGACGGCGAGGCCGGCAAGGACTTCGACAGCTTTGTCGCGACCGACAACGAAGCGGCTGGACGGCTCGGCGGCGAAGCCCTCGCCAAGCTGCTGGCCGACGCCGGCAAGGCCAAGGGCAAGGTGGTGCTGCTGCGCTACCAGGTGGGTTCGGCCTCAACCGCCGAGCGCGAACGCGGGTTCTTGGCAGCTGCCGAAGCGGCCGGGCTCGAAGTGCTGGTCGACAACCGCCACGCCGGCGCCACGATCGGCGACGCCAAGACGGCGGCGCTCAACCTGGCCGAGCAGCTCAAGGTCGCGGACGGCGTGTTCTGTCCGTGTGAGTCGGTGACCAACGGCATGCTGCTGGCGCTCTCGCAGCTGGGCCTCGCCGGCAAGGTCAAGTTTGTCGGCTTCGACTCGGCGCCGCCGATTGTGGCCGCGCTTCGCGACGGCACGCTCGATGCGGTTGTCGTTCAGGATCCTCGGCGCATGGGCATGCTCGCTGTCGAGCATCTCAAGACGCTGGTCGACGGCGGCAGCGTCGCGGCCAACGTCGACACCGGCTCCGTGCTCGCCACCAAGGCCAACATGGACGACGCCGAGGTCGCACCGCTGCTGCGATGAGCGAGCCCCGCGCGCGCGCGCCGCGGCTCTGCATCCGCGAGCTGCACAAACGGTTTGGTCCAACCCACGCGCTGCGCGGCGTGCGGCTCGACGCGCACGCCGGCGAAGTGCACGCGCTGGTCGGCGAAAACGGCGCCGGCAAGTCGACGCTGCTCAAGGCGCTGGCGGGCGTGCACATGCCCGATTCGGGCGCGATGGAGATCGACGGCCTCTTGCACATGCCGAACGGGCCGCGCGATGCGCAGGATCGCGGCATCGCGATCATCCACCAAGAGCTCGCGCTGGCGCCGCACCTGAGCATTGCCGAGAACCTGTTTCTGGGGCGTGAGCCGCGGCGAGGACCGTTCGTCGACCGGCGGCAGCAGAAGGCGGATGCGCAGCGGGCCCTGCAGCGCGTCGGCCGCGAGCACCTGGATCCGGACCGGCTCGTGGCGACGCTGCCGCCCGCCGATCGGCAGCTCGTCGAGATTGCCCGGGCGCTGACGCAGGACGTCGCCGTGCTCGTGCTCGACGAGCCAACGTCGTCGCTGACGCCGCAGGACGTCGGCCCGCTGCTCGAACGGCTGCGCGCGCTGGCCGAGACTGGCGTCGCCGTTGTCTACGTGTCGCACGTGTTTGAAGAACTGTTCGCCGTGGCCGATCGCTACACGGTGCTTCGCGACGGCGAGACGGTCGCGACCGGCATGATGGCTGACATCGACCACGACGGTTTGGTTACAGCCATGGTCGGCCGCGACGTCGAGCAGCTCTACAGCCGCACCCCACGCGAGCCGGGGGAGGTCGTGCTGCAGCTCGATGGCCTGCACGGCGAACGACTGCCGCGCAACGCCTCGCTGCGCCTTCGCGCCGGCGAAGTGCTCGGGCTCGCCGGCCTGATCGGCGCTGGTCGCACCGAGCTGCTGCGCTGTCTTTTTGGCCTCGATGCCGTCGTCCGCGGCGACGTGCGCATCGGCACGATCACCGGCGCAGCCGCGCCGGCCGAGCGCTGGCGCAGGGGCGTCGGCATGCTCAGCGAAGACCGCAAGCACGAAGGCCTGATGCTGACCCGCTCGCTCGCCGACAACCTGTGGCTGCCGTCGCTGCACGGGCGCGCCCGCGCCGGCATCGTGCCGGGCAAGCAGCTCGAACGCGAAGCCGACCAGTGGCTTGTTCGGGTGGGCGTTCGCTTTGACAACGTCGGCCAGTCGATCCAAGAGCTCTCCGGCGGCAACCAGCAGAAGGTCGCGCTCGCGCGGCTGCTCGCCGCCGAATGCGAGGTGCTGCTGCTCGATGAACCGACGCGCGGCGTCGACGTCGGCGCCAAGGCCGAGCTCTACCGCCTGATCGACGAACTTGCCCACGAGCGCGGCGCGGCGGTGCTGGTGGTGTCTAGCTACCTGCCCGAGCTGCTCGGGCTTTGCGATCAAGTGGCCGTGCTTCGCGAAGGAGCGGTGGTGCAGCCGCCCAAACCGGTAGCAAAACTCGACGAGCGCACGCTGATGGCCGCGATGGCGACGGGCCGCGCCGCGAGCGAGATGGAAGGAGCCGCGCAGAGTGTGGTTCCGGCGCCGACAGACCAAATGGGTGCAGATCAATGACCGGTGCAGTTTCGAAGTGGTTGCGGACGGCCGGGCCTTTGCTGGGGCTGGTGGTCACGTGGGTGCTGTTCGCCGCGCTCGCGGGCGGAACGTTTACGAGCTGGTCCAATCAACAGCTGATGCTGCTGCAGACGGCCGTCGTCGGGACCGCCGCCGTGGGGGCGACCTGGATCATCGTCAGCGGCGGCATTGACCTGTCGGTTGGCGCCAACGTGGCGCTGTCGAGCATGGTCGGGGCGTTTGTGCTGCGCGATGGCCACGGCCTGGCGCTGGCCGCCACGGCGACGGTGGTTTCCGGCGGCGTCATCGGCTGGCTGATCGGTGCGTTGGTCACCGGCGCTTTGGTGCGCGCGGTGCTGGTGGCGGCGCTCGCCGGCGCGCTTGGCTATGCGGCCGCCGGCCTGGGCGGATTGTGGGCCGGTGCGATCGCGCTTGCGGTCGGCGTCGCGGCCTGGATCGGCTCGGCCCGGGTGCCGGCGCTGGCGCGGCTTTCGCTGCCGCTGTCGCCGTTTATCGTGACGCTCGGACTGTGGGGGGCGCTGCGCGGTCTCGGCAAAGGGCTTGGCGACAACCAGCCGATCTACTTCGAAGGCAACGACACGCTCGAAGCGCTGATGCTGTCCGACGGTTTGCTCCCGCCCGGCGTTTGGGTGCTGCTGGTCGTCGCAGTCGCCGCGTCGCTCTTGCTGCAGCGCTCGGTCTTCGGCCGCCATGTCGTCGCCATGGGCTCGAGCCGCGAGACCGCCAGGCTGTGCGGCATCGACCTGCCCAAGACCGAGCTGCGCGTCTACGTGCTCGGCTGCGGCTGTGCGGGCCTGGCGGCGCTTATGCAGCTCAGCTACCTGTCGATGGGGGATCCGACCACCGGCCAGGGACTCGAACTCAAGGCGATTGCCGCGGCGGTGATCGGCGGAGCGTCGCTCGCCGGCGGCGAAGGCTCCATCCTGGGCACCATGCTCGGCGCGCTGATCATGACGGTCGTCGACAGCGGCTGCACCAAGCTCGGCCTCGACAACTGGGTGCAGGAAGTTGTGACGGGCGCGATCATCGTCGCGGCGGTGGCACTGGACCGCTGGCGCCAGGGGCGTCACTAGTACTAGCCGGGAGGCGGCCTCGCCCGCGCTGGGGCCGTGCCGAACTTTTTTCGACTATCGTGGCGCACGGGCCTCTCGCCGGGGCAGTAGCCATCGACGATGACCCGTTCGCAAGAGAATCGCTGTTTCCGACGCTTCCAGAAGTCCCGTGATCCGCGGCTGCTGGCCAAGGTCTTTGACGCCACCGCAGCCGAACTGCTGCGGGTGGCGGGGCACCTGAGCCACGGGGACCGTGAGCTGACCCAGGATGCTCTGCAAGCGACGTATCTGACGGCGATCGAGCGTGCCGGTGAC
>JBGCDH010000101.1:0-18364 GCA_045105235.1 Planctomycetota bacterium
GGCTCTGGTTTCGATGGGCAAGACCCCATTCGGGCCCGCTGACGACGGCTGAGGGCGAAGTGGTGATGCTGGGACGGATTGTCCGGGCGGGGCCCGCGCGGCGTCCTTTGGCTGGCTGAAATCACGGCCGCACGCCGCGCGTTGCGCCCGCGAGGGCCGTGCGGCAGGGCGACGCATCCTTCTCGCTGTTGCAATCGAAGCGCCCACTACGGATCGTCTTTCCACCCATGAGCTGGCTGTCTTCGTTCTGGCGTTCGTCGATTGGCGGAAAGGTGACCATGGCGGTTACCGGTCTGCTTCTGTTCGGCTTCGTCGTCGCGCACCTGCTCGGCAATCTGCAGCTTCTGCAGGGGCCGGACAAGATCAATGCATACGCCAAGATGCTGCACGATCTGGGCCCACTGCTGTGGGTTGCCCGGATTGGACTGCTGGTCATCTTTGTGCTCCACATCGTGACGGCCATCAAGCTGTCGCGCGCCAACAAGTCGGCGCGGCCGGTAGCCTATCAGCGGCCGGACACCGTGCAGGCTTCGCTGGCCTCGCGATCGATGCTGCTGTCGGGCCTCTCGGTGCTGGTGTTTGTCATCTACCACCTGATGCACTTCACGTTCGGGGTGACCAATCCGGATCACTACGAGCTCAAGCAGAAGGGCGCCGGCGGCCACGATGTCTACGCGATGGTCACGCACAGCTTTGAGCAGCCGGTGATCGCGATCGCCTACGTCGCCTTCCAGATCGTGCTGTTCCTGCACCTGAGCCACGGCATGCACAGCCTTGCCCAAACGCTCGGGCTGAACCACAAGCGTTACACGCCGATGATCAAGACCGTGTCCATTGTGCTCGCCCTCGCGATTGCCGGCGGCAACGCGTTTTTGGCACTGTCGGTTCTGACCGGCATCGTGGAGGTCTCCCCATGAGCAACAGCAATATGAACCTCGACTCGAAGATCCCGGACGGCCCGGTTCAGGAGAAGTGGGAGAGCCGCAAGTTTGATCTCCGGCTCGTCAACCCAGCCAACAAGCGCAAGTATAAGGTCATCGTCGTAGGCTCTGGGCTCGCCGGTGCTTCCGCGGCGGCTTCGCTGGCCGAGCTTGGCTACCAGGTAGAGTGCTTCTGCTTCCAGGACAGTCCCCGGCGCGCACACTCGATCGCGGCGCAGGGCGGCATCAACGCGGCCAAAAACTACCGCAACGACGGCGACTCGGTCTGGCGGCTGTTCTACGACACCGTCAAGGGCGGTGACTTCCGCGCCCGCGAAGCCAACGTCTACCGTCTCGCGCAGTGCAGCGTGAACATCATCGACCAGGCGGTCGCGCAAGGCGTTCCGTTTGCTCGCGACTATTCGGGTCTGCTCGACAACCGCTCGTTTGGCGGCGCGCAGGTCAGCCGCACGTTCTATGCGCGGGGCCAGACCGGCCAGCAGCTGCTGCTCGGCGCCTATGCGGCTCTTTCGCGGCAGATCGGGACCGGCGCGGTCAAGATGTATCCGCGCACCGAGATGCTTGACGTCGTCAAGATCGACGGGCACGCCAAGGGCATTGTCGTGCGCGACCTCAAGACCGGTGAGATCCGCTCGCACGCCGCCGACGCCGTCATCCTCGCCACGGGCGGCTACGGCAACGTCTACTACCTCAGCACCAACGCGATGGGCTGCAACGTCACGGCAACGTGGCGTGCGCACAAGCGCGGTGCCGGCTTTGCCAACCCGTGCTACACGCAGATCCACCCCACCTGCATTCCGGTCAGCGGCGAGCAGCAGTCCAAGCTGACGCTGATGAGCGAGTCGTTGCGCAACGACGGCCGCGTGTGGGTGCCCAAGAAGCAGGGTGACAAGCGCAAGGCGCACGAGATCCCCGACGACGAGCGCGACTACTACTTGGAGCGCAAGTATCCGAGCTTTGGCAACCTCGCCCCACGCGACATCGCATCGCGCGCCGCCAAGGAGGCGTGTGACGACGGTCGCGGCATCGGCGAGACCGGGCTTGGCGTCTACCTGGACTTCCGCGATTCGATTCAGCGGCTCGGCAAGGAAGCGATCAAGGCGCGCTACGGCAACCTGTTCCACATGTATTCCAAGATCACCGCCGAGGATCCGTATTCGCAGCCGATGCGAATCTTCCCGGCGGTGCACTACACGATGGGCGGCCTCTGGGTCGACTACGATTTGCAGTCGTCGATCCCCGGCATGTTTGTCGCCGGCGAAGCCAATTTCAGCGATCACGGGGCCAACCGCCTCGGAGCATCGGCGCTGATGCAGGGGCTGTGCGACGGCTACTTCGTCGTGCCCTACACCATCGGTGGCTACCTGGCGACCCAGAAGGGCGGCAGTGTCGATACCAGCCATCCCGAGTTCCAAAAGGTCGAGGCCGAAGTTCGCGATCGGACCAACCGTCTTCTGTCCATCCAGGGCAAGCGCACGGTTGATGACTTCCACCGATCGCTCGGCAAGGTGATCTGGGATCAGTGTGGCATGGCCCGCAACAAGCAGGGGCTCGAGCAAGCGCTGCGCGATATTCCGGCGATGCGCGAAGAGTTCTGGTCCAACGTCAAGGTGCTCGGCTCGGGCGAGTCGCTCAACCAGTCGCTTGAGAAGGCCGGCCGCGTCGCCGACTTCTTGGAGTTTGGCGAGCTGATGTGTCGCGACGCGCTTGAGCGCGAAGAGTCGTGCGGCGGCCACTACCGCGAAGAACACCAGATCGACGGCGAGGCCAAGCGGGACGACGAGAACTTTGCGCACGCCGCGGTGTGGGAGCACACCGGCGAGGTCAAAGACGCCGTTCGTCACAAGGAAGAGCTGCAGTTCGACAACGTCGAGCTCGCCGTCCGGAGCTACAAGTAGAACAGGTTGGTCCAGCAATGAAGGTCACACTCCACATCTGGCGTCAGTCCAAGGCGAGCACCTCCGGCGACTTCAAGCAGGATGGCAAAATGGTCCGCTACGAGCTGGATCAGGTGTCGTCCGATATGTCGTTCCTTGAGATGCTCGACGTGCTCAACGAGAAGTTGATCACCGAAGGCCAGGAGCCGGTCGCGTTCGACCACGACTGCCGCGAGGGCATTTGCGGCTCGTGTGGCGTCATGATCGACGGCGTCGCGCACGGTCCAGAAGGCGGCACGACGACCTGCCAGCTGCACATGCGCAGCTTCAAGGACGGCGCCGAGATCTACATCGAGCCGTGGCGCGCTTCGGCCTTCCCGGTGGTGCGCGACCTGGTGGTCGACCGCGGTTCGTTTGACCGCGTCGTGCAGTCCGGTGCCTACATCTCGGTCAACACCGGCGCACCGCAGGACGCCAACGCCATCCCGGTGCCCAAGGCGGATGCCGACAGGGCGTTTGACGCGGCCACGTGCATTGGCTGCGGCGCCTGTGTCGCCGCCTGCAAGAACGCTTCGGCGATGCTGTTTGTCGGCGCCAAGGTGTCGCACTTTGCGCACCTGCCGCAGGGCCAGGTCGAGCGCGAAGACCGAGTGCGCAAGCTCGTCAAGGCAATGGACGACGAGGGCTTTGGCGCCTGCACCAACCAGTACGAGTGCGAGGCCGTCTGCCCAAAGGAGATCCCGGTGCGCGTGATCGCCGACATGAACCGCGAATACGTTCGCGCCAAGGTCCGCGAGTAGCGGCGAGCCGCCGGTCCGAGCCGGCATCCTTCGATCCGCAGTCCACCAGTGGCGGCCCCCCGACGCGATCTCCCGAATCCGCGCTTGCCGAGCATGCTGGAGCAGCTGTCTGTGCTGCCTCCAGCTATCCGTATCCTCGTCGGCGCAGGCCTGGTTGCGATGGGGGTGGTCAGCCTCGTGCTTCAGCCGGCCTCGCTTCTTGCGTGGGTCGTGGCGGGGGTAGGCGGCCTAGTCGGCGCGCCGCTGCTGCTGATGGGCTGGACGGCTTGGCGTGAGCAGCGCGCCGACTGCTCCCAGCTGGAACGTGCCAGAGAAGAGCTAGACGTTTTGCGTGTGGCGATCCGTCAAGTGCAGCACGACAAGCGAGGCGTCGAGCGCTTCTTGCTAGAACGTGGCTACAGCAGCCAGCGGGCTCGTCGTTGGATTGCCAGTGAGTGCGATGTCTCGCTGCCGCTTCGCCACCGACTTGGCTGACTGTGCGCAGCTTACGTAGTCCGTACCTCGCCGCGGCCGGCAAAGCCTAGTCTCTGGTTGGAGCAATGGGCCACAATGGCCCGGACAACTATGGCAACCATCCACGTGATTGCGACGCGCGCTGCGGCAGCGCTCTTACTCTTTGCTTCTAGCCCGGCGGTTTGTGCGCAGGGTGGTGAGGCGGCCGGCTCCGGCAGCAAGCCGACGTCGATCACGCTGCCCGTCATGGAGCTGACGGCGTTCAAGGATGGCCACGCGTTTGTGCGTTGCGAGACGGCGCTGCCGGCGGACGCCGGTGGCCGCGTCGTTTTGGAAGAGCTGCCGAAGCCCGTGCTGGGCACGTTCTGGCCTTACGCGCTCAACGGCGCAACGCTCGTCGCTGCGCGTGCTGGGCGGGTCGAAACCAAACGCGATCACGACGTGACGACGCTGCTGGAGCTTGCCGAGGCCAACATCGGTGCGGTCGTCGTGGCGGACGTCGACGGCGAGTCCGATGACGTCACGGGTCGTTTGCGCGCCGTCCGCAAGTCCGGCAAGAAAGGCCTGCTGATGATCGAGACGCCGGTCGGCGTGCTGGCGGTGCCTTCGGCCAGGCTGCTGGATCTGCGCGTGCCGCAGGACTTCAAGGGCACGCTGCAGCGCACCGAGCAGAAGAAACAGCTGGTGCTCTCCGTGCAGGGCGGCGACGCGAAGGCCAAGGTCGGCGTGCTCTACGTGCAGAAGGGCTTCCGCTGGATCCCGTCGTACCACATCGACCTGGACGGCAGCGGCACCGCGGAGGTGCGTATGCAGGCGACGCTCGTCAACGACCTCGTCGATCTCGAGGGCGCCAGCGTGCAGCTCGTCGTCGGCGTGCCGAAGTTTGCGTTCGCCGACATGGTGGATCCGATCTCGCTGCAGCAGCAGATGGCGCAGCTCGCATCCGCCAACGCCCAGAATTTTCGCTTCGACAACAGCATCAGCAACGTGCTGTCGAACTCGCTGATGACCCAGGTGCCGAGCAGCGGCGGCGCGCGCACTGCAGCCGCGGATCCGAAGGTTGAAGAAGGCGATGGCAACGAAGACCTCTACGTGATCCCGGTGCGCAACATCACCCTGAAGAAGGGCGAGCGCATGGTCGTGCCGGTGGCGACGTTTTCGCTGCCGTATACCGACGTCTACCGGCTGGATGTCGCGCTGGCGCCGCCCGCCGACTACCGCCGTGGTCTGCAGGATCAACGGGCGCAGCAGCTCGCGCGCGAGCTGTCCTCGCCCCGCGTTCGGCACCTTCTGCGCCTCGAAAACACCCACAGCGCGCCGCTGACGACGTCGCCAGCGCTCGTTCTCAACGGTGGCCGCATTCTTGGTCAAGCGCACCTGAAGTATGCCGCCCGCGGCGCCAGCACCGACCTTGAGCTCAACGTTGCCATTGATGTGCAGGTCGACAGCAGCGAGCGCGAAACCGGCCGCAAGGGCAACGTGCTGATGGACGGCACCAACTTTCGGCGCATCGAGATTGCCGGCACGACCGAGCTGACCAACCGCAAAGGCGAAGCGATCGAGGTCGAGGTGCAGCGGCGCATCTTGGGTTTGATCGACGAGGCCGGCCAAGGCGGCGTCAAGCGGCAGCTCGACCTGCAGAGCGCGTGGGACGGCGCGGCGCGGCCCGACTGGTGGTCGTGGTGGTCCTGGCCGTGGTGGTGCTTCCAGCACAATGGCGTCGGCGAGGTGACGTGGAACGTCACGCTGCAGCCGGGCGAGTCGGCCAAGCTCGAAGCGAGCTGGCACTACTTCTGGCGTTGAGCCCCGCCCTTCTGCCGCACGCATCTGCGGCCGCTACTCGATGTGGATGTGGCGACCGCCGTTCTCCTCGGCCATCGGCTTCAAGAACGAGGTGTCGTTCTGGTCGCCAAAGGTGATGCAGTGGATGGCGATCTTGCGCAGGTTGTTGGCCTCGCGAACGCGCCGCCGGATCTCTTCCTTGTCCGTAACCGGGCCGGCGGTCGGCGCGCCGTCGGTGATCACGTAGAGCGTGTCGAAGCCGGCGCCGTAGTATTTGTCGTAGAGACCGCGGCCGCCAAATCCGAGCGCCGCCTGCAGCGCGTCGTAGAGGTTGGTTGGGCCGTTCGGGCGCAGGCCGTCGAGGAAGTTGCCCATCAGGTCGTCGCGTGATTCATCGTCGAGTTGGACCAGGGCCGGGCGCTTGCCTTCGGCGCGCCAGATGCGCACGCCTTCGCTAAAGACGACGAAGTTCACCAGCGCGCCGTCCGGCAGGGACATCACCAGCTTCTTTAGCTCGGTCACGACCATCTCGGCTTTGGTTGTCGTCGTGCTCGCGCCGCCGCCTGCCGATGTGCCTTCGCCCGACTTCACCGTGCACGGCTCGGCCATCGAACCCGAGAAGTCGAGCACGAACAGCACGCGGTCCGACTCAATCGTCAGGTCGAAGAAGCGGTCGTAGCGATCGTTCTTCTTGGCCTCTTCGCCGGGCTTGCTCTTGGGGCGTACCGCAAACGACGCGCCCTCTGCTTTCCAGAACGCTTGCCACGGCTTGATGCCGCCGCGCACGACGCTCTGGCCGGTCAGGCCCTCGAGCAGCTTGTGCAGACGCACGTCCATCGCCCACGGGTCCTTTTTGCGCTTCAGCTCGGCGCCGAGGCCCTTGATCAAGACCGGAATGACGGCCTTGCAGCGCATGGTCGCGAGGGAGAACGCCGCCGCACTGCGCACCTGCCAGATCTTGTCGCGCAGCAGCAGTCGTTCGAGTTTGGCGATCGCACTGTCGCGCTTCCCGAGCGTTTCGCTGGTTGGCCTCGCCCCCTCGGTCTCGTCGACGTGCGGCTGCAGCGCGGCGGCGATCGCGTTGCAGGCGGCGATGCGGATGTTGGGCTCGCGGTCCTTGAGCAGGTCGATCAGCGTGGGCAGCAGTTCGATCTGGGCGCCGCGCGCGAGCGCATTGACGGCGTGAACCCGCAGCTCGTTGGGCATGGAGCCGCAGGCGCGCATCAGTTCGAGCTTGGCTTCGAGGCTCGGGTGGCCCGCCAGCGTTCGGAACACGGCGATGGCCGCCCGCTGGTCGTCGTTTTCTTCTTTGGCGCGCAGGCCCTTGGCGCGCAGCTTGGCGACCAGCCACGGCAAAACGTCGGCGCACGTCATCGAGCGCAGGTGGCGCTGCGCCATGCCCTGGACGCGCCACGGCTGCAGCTCGCGCTGTGCGTCGACGCGCGCCAGGGATGACGCTGCTTCGCCGGGTCTCGGCTGCACCAGAGCGGCGCGAAACAGCAGTTTGGCGTCGCCGAACGTGTTGCGCTCGGCGACCGCCGCCATCAGCTGATCGGCTTTGGCGACCGCATCGTCGTCGGTGCGGCCGTCCTTTTGGAAGCGAACTGCGCCCTGCTCATAGCTTGCCAGCCAGTCGCCGAATGCGATCGCGGGATCGCCGGATTGCGCCCCATCTGACGGGGCTGCAGAAGGCTGCTGCCCAGGATTCGGGGCAGCCAGCAGAGTTGTGGCGAGCAGCGCTACGGCGAAGTTCGGACGCGTCATATCTAGGCTGTACGCGACGGGCGCTGCCAGTGGAAGAGGCTCCGGCATCCGCGGTCAGCCGGCACCGAGTCGCGGCGGCGCCGCACGCGGCGTGCGCGCAGCAAGCCAGCCAAGATCAGCGGCGGAATGCGGCCTCGGCCGCGGTGGGCTGTGCCGACTGCGTTCCGGCGTCGCGCAGCGCACGCATCGCGAGTTCGTCAAACAGCGGGGTCCACGTCGACCAATCGTGGCCACCGTCATGGGTGAGCACGCGATCGGCCGGCAGCGCCTCGGCAAGCAGGTTGTGGGCGTTGACAAATCGGTCGGTCTCGCCGAAGCCGAGATACACGATCGGCGACTCCGCAGCGTGCTCGGCGAGGGTGCGCGCCCACGACCAGGCGTCGTATGCGAGCCGCTGCATCGGGTCCTCAGCATGCTCGCGTTCGCGCGCGGTCCAGGAGCGAACGCCACCCGCGGCGCGCACTTCGTCGATGACTTCGGCGCTGCCGAGAAAGGGCGCCAGCAGCACGACTCCGTCGACCGAGTGCGGGTAGTCGGCTGCGTAGGTCATCGCCCCCAGGCCGCCCAACGAGATCCCGACGAGCCAGATGTGGTCGTAGCGCTCGCGATAGGGCTTGACGATGTCCTGATGCACGCGCTCGGCAAGCAGGCCGCGGATGTAGTAGCCCAGGTGGCCGTCGACGGCGATCACGTCGAGCTCCGGGTTTGCCGATTGGATGCGTTCGACGAAGCCATGCCGCGTGAAATCGTCGGGCCCGTCGTGGATCCCGTGCAAGAGCACGACGAGCCCTCTGGCGGTCGCCGACGCGGCGGGGTAGTTCTCAAACCAGATGGGCATCGCGGCACCGCGAAACCATGAGCAGCCGCCGAGGCACGCCGCCATCGGCAGGGCCAACCAGCGCGTGCGCGCCCAGAGCTTGTTGGATGCGATCTGCTTCATGATGCCCCTGCGGCCTCGCTACTGTCGGCGAAGTGTGTCACAAGGGCCAGCCCTAGTCGCGTGCATCGGCTATCGGGGGCAGGCCGTGTCGATCTCGTTGTGTGGAGGCGGTCGCTAGCGGTCTTGGTTGGCGGCCCGGGCCGCGACGCTTGCCGCAAATCTCGTCGCGGCATTCGTCTCTGTATTCTGCGCAACGGGCGCCGGCCCGAGCCGGACCGCTTTGGCCCTCACTTCGACGGAGCCGCTGCTGTAGAGCCAGCCGAGCGGCACGCCAAACGTCAGGCTGCGGGTGGTGATCTCGAACTGCGGTGCGAGCAGGGTGTCGGCGCCGAGTTCTTGGGCCGCATGCATCGCCCGTCCTAGCGCAACGCGCTGGGCGGTGGCGATGCGCGTCGAGCCGTTGAGGATCGCCGATATTCGGCCGAGCACCTTGTCCAGCACCGGGATGCTCGCGCGATCTTCGAGCAGCGCGTGCCCGGCGCTCGTGAGCAGCGTGCCCTGCGTTCCTTGCAGGTTGCTGATGGCGAACAGCGTCAGCACCTGTCGATAGTTCGCCTCGCCCTCGACGTCTCCGACAAGGACGGTCTGCTGCTCGTCGTTGGGCGAAGCCAGCGCAGAAAGTTCGTGCATCACCAGGTAGCGGCGCTCCTTGATGCAGGCGGCAGGCATGCAAAGCAGCAGCGCCACCAATCCAGCGATGCGGGACGATGCGAAGCGGGAGGTCATGGCGGCATGCTTAGGCCGTCGGAGCCGCTGTGCAAGCGCACTAGCTGGCGGGTGCCGCGGCAACCAAATTGCGCAGCACCCCGAGGCCGTCGATTTCGACTTCGACGGTATCGCCGGGTTGCATGTAGACGGGCGGCTTGCGGGCGAATCCAACGCCGGGCGGAGTCCCCGTCGCGATGACGTCGCCGGGCTCGAGCGTGAAGTATTGGCTCAGGTCGGCGATCAGAGTCGGCACGTCAAAGACCAGCTGGCTGGTGTTCGAGTCCTGCATCGTCTTGCCGTTGAGGCGCAGGCGGATGCCGAGGTTGTGCGGGTCGGGCACTTCGTCGGTCGTCGCGATGAACTCACCGAACGGCGCGAACGTGTCGCAGGCCTTGCCGCGCTGCCACTGGCCGTCGGCAAACTGAAAGTCGCGCGCCGAGACGTCGTGGAAGTTGCAGTAGCCGAGCACGTGCTGCATGGCGTCGGCCTTTCGGACGCGCGATGCGCGGCGGCCGATCACAACGCCGAGTTCGGCCTCGAAGTCGGTGCGCGTGCTGCCGGTCGGGATCAGGATCGTGCCGCCGGGAGCGAGCGTGCAGGTCGAGAACTTGCTGAAGATCAGCGGCCGCTCGGGCAGGTCCGCGCCCTGCTCTTCGGCGTGGTCGCGGTAGTTGAGGCCGATGCACAGGATCTTGCCGGGGCGCGGCACGGGGGCGTGCAGGTGCACCGCGTCGCGGCTGAGCACCGCCCCCTTGTCACGCAGGCCGCCGAGCCTGCCTTCGTCTCCGGCGAGTGCTGCGGCCGCCTGCAGCCACGGCTGGTCGAGGTCAAACGCGTGCAGCGGCTCGGCGAGCTCGGGCAGCGCGCAGGCTGCGTGCGCGAGATCCACGACGTGGCCGTCGGGCAGCAGTGCGCCGGGACGCCAGGATTCCGAAGGAGACGAAGACGGCGAAAACGCGACGAGTTTCACGGGTTGGGCGGGGCGGAGCGAGTATCGGTCGGGCGGTCGGAAGCCCTAACGGAACAAGCAACCGCCGCACGAGGCAAGCCTTCTTGCCCGCCGCAGCCCTTCTCGCGTGCCGCGCGCTCAGGCTTTGGTTTCGTCGCCGCCGATCATCCGGTAGACAAATGCGCCGACCACGGCCCCGCGATCGGTGCCAGCCAGAACAGCCACAGTTCGGACAGGGCCCAGTCGCCGACGTGGAGGGCCACGCCGGTGCTTCGGGCCGGGTTTCCGCCGGCAAGATCAAAGCCCTCTTGGCCGCTGGCGATCACGTAGAGCACGCCGCCGGCGGCGACTGCGCCGAGCACCTGGGCGATGATGTAGCCGAGCACGCCCGCGGCGGGAAAGCGCCCGCGCCGGCCCACAGGCCGATGGTCACGGCCGGGTTGAGGTGGCAGCCCGAGATATGGCCGATCGCAAACGCTCTGCTGCTCGCCTGTTCATGTATTCGATCTCAGGTGAGAGGAGCGCGATTCGACAGCGAAGGGTAGGTGCGCTCCGGGGCGAGCGCCTTCCGGGAAGGCATGCAGACAGCCTCAGAAAGTCTGCGGGCTTGGCATGTCTTTGCCGTGATGCCCGGCCTATGGACGCGCCGCGATCGTGCGCCGCCGTGCACACCAAGCTCTGGGGGGTGCGCGCTCCGGACGGGCATCGCATAGCATGATCGCGTCCGCTGCCCCAAACCCCTCTGCTGCCGACAAGATGCTTCGAACCTGTGCTGGCTCGCCGTTCGCTATCGCCTCCGCTCCCTTGCTCGCTTTGGCACTCGCCGCGCCGAAACTCTCGGCCCAGTGCGCCCCGGTCTGGTCGGCGCTCACGAGCGGTGCCGACGCCCGTGTCTTGGCGCTCGCGTCGTCGCCGTTCGGAGGTCCGACGGGCGGCGGCACGTTTGTGGGCGGGGAGTTCTCCGCTGTGGGCGGCAGCAGCGTCTCGTATGTCGCCCAATGGTTGGCCGGTGCGTGGCAGCCGCTCGGAGCAGGCACCGACGATGCGGTTCGCGCCCTGGCCGTCGCGCCGAATGGCGAACTGGTTGCCGCGGGCGCATTCACGCAGGCCGGCGGCGTTGCGGCCAATCGCGTCGCCCGCTGGGACGGCGCGAACTGGTCGCCGCTAGGGCTTGGCGTCGGCGGTACCGCGTGGGCGGTGGCCGTGCGCAGCAACGGCAATGTGCTCGTCGCCGGGGCGTTTGGCGGCGCCGGCACGGCGCTCGCCAACAACATCGCCGAGTGGGACGGCACGAGCTGGCAGGCGCTCGGAGCCGGCGTGAACGGCACGGTGCGCACCGTGTGGATCGCGCCAAACGACGATGTCTACGTCGGCGGCGGCTTCACCATGGCCGGCAACGCGCCCGCCAGTCGTGTCGCCCGCTGGGATGGCGCCAGCTGGAGCGAACTCGCGGGCGGGGCCGACGGCCCGGTCTATGACCTGGCGTCCGATGCGAACGGTGCGTTGCTCGTCGTCGGCAACTTTACCGCGGTGGCCGGCGGCAGCGTGTCGTCGCCCGGCATCGCTCGCTACGACGGCGCGTGGCAGGCGCTTGGCAGCGGGGTCAGCAACGGCGCTGGGCCCCAGGCGTTTGTGGAAGCCGTGCACGTGCTCCCCGACGGCGACGTGCTGGTCGGCGGCCAGTTCGCCCAAGCCGGTGTCGGCAGTGCGTTCGGCATCGCACGCTACCGTGATGGCGCTGGCTGGAGTGCCGTCGATACCGGTGTGGATGGCCCGGTGTATGCCATCTCCAGGGATCGCAACTCGCAGCAGGTCTGGGCGGGCGGGCAGTTCCAAACGGCCGGCAGCGTTTTGGTCGGCAACGTCGCACAGCTCGCTTCGCCGTGTCCCGCGAGCCGCAGCGCGCTCGGGATGGGCTGTGGCGGCCGGCAGCTCGATGTCGTGGCCGATGCGTGGATTGGCGGCACGTTTGCGAGTGCGCTTGCCGGCGTGCAGCCAAACGAGCTCGCCGTTGCCGTCACTGGTTTGGCTGTTGGCGCGACCAATCTGCAGAGTCTGCTGCCGCAGGCGCAGGCCAGCTGCAGCCTGTTTGTGTCGCCCGACGTGGTCACCGGCATGACGGCGATCGGCGGCGGCACTGTCGAGTCGACGTTTGCACTACCCAACGATCCGGCGCTGGTGGGCGCCGTCTTCCATCAGCAGGCGGTGGTGCTGAGCCTCGGCGGCGTGCCGGTCGGCCTTTCGAACGTGACCAGCAGCAACGCCTGGAGCATGACCGTCGGCAGCTTCTGAGGTGCCGCCGGCGGCGGCGCCGGCCCTGCGCGAAAGGCGCTCAGTGCGCTTCGGCTGCCAGCATCGAATCGATCTGGTCTCCCGAGACGGGCTTGGAGAAGAAGTAGCCCTGGCCGAGATCGGCACCGAGTTCGCGCAGCTCGTCGACGTGGTCCTTGGTCTCGACGCCTTCGGCGACGACGTGCAGGTCAAACGCCTTGGCCATGCCGATCACGGCCTTGACGATCTCGCCGTCGCTGAGGTGATCCTGCGCGCTCGGGTTGCCGCCGCGCACAAACGCCTGGTCGATTTTGAGCACGTCGACGTCAAAGTGCTTGAGGTGAGCAAGGTTGGAATAGCCCGTGCCAAAGTCGTCGATCGCCAGGCGGCAGCCGAGCGACTTCAGCTTGTGCAGGACTTCGATCGTGCGCTGCACGTCGCCGAGCACGGCCGACTCGGTGATCTCTAGTTCGAGGCGGCCGGGGGCCAACCCGGTCTCGCGCAGCGCGTTGGAGACTTCTTGGACCAGCTCCGGGTTGCGGAACTGAATCGGCGACAGGTTGACGGCGACGATCACGCCCGAATCCTGCCAGCGCACCGCGTCGCGGCAGGCCTGCTCGAGCACGTTTCGGCCCAGTTCGGCGATCAGTCCGCTCTCTTCGGCGAACGGCACAAACTCGTCGGGCGAAACGAAGCCGCGCTCGGGATGCTGCCAGCGCACCAGCGCCTCCAGGCTCTCGATGCGCTCGCTCGTCAGGCCGACCTTCGGCTGGTAGACGACCGTGAACTCGTTCCGCTCAAGCGCCTTGCGGAAGTCGCTTTCGAGGGTCAGGCGATCGGAAGCGCCGGCCATCATGTCGTCGTGGAACGCGACGGCCTGCGCCTTGCCGGCGTTTTTCGCTTCGTACATCGCGATGTCGGCGCGCTGCGCAACCTGCTCGGCGTCGAGATCTTCAAGCTGGGCGACGACGCCGATGCTGGCGCTGACAAACACCTCTTTGCCTGCAACGACAAACGGCGGCTGCAGCACGTCGCCAATCGAGCTGGCGAGTTCGCTGCCGTTGCGACTGCCGCCGCCGGTGTCCGCGTTGACGTGCAAAATCAAAAACTCGTCGCCGCCCTGTCGCGCAAGCACGTCGCCTTCGGAGAGGCAGCTGCCGATTCGTTCTGCGACGTGGCGCAGCAGCTCGTCGCCGGCATGGTGGCCAAAGCTGTCGTTGACCAGCTTGAAGCCGTCCAGGTCGAGGAACAGCACCGACGCCAGTTCGCGCTCGGCGTCGGGCATGGCCTCGTAGCGCTGTCGGAAGCGACGGCGGTTGGGCAGACCCGTCAGCGGGTCGTGCAGTGCCTGATGGCGCAGCTGCGCTTCGAGCTTCTTGCGTTCGCTGACGTCGCGGGCGTTGAGCACGACGCCCTGGATGTCCGGCTGCGAGCGAAGGTCGCGCGCCTGCACATCAAAGGTGCGGGTTTCGCGGCGGTCGAGCTGCACGGCGACCTCGGTGCGGCCCCGGCGAACCAGCTGGTCGACGTCGAGGCCGAAGGCGCGTTCGATCGCGGCCCGCGATGCGTCCGCGACGGCGCCGGCTTCTTCGAACGACCCGTTTTGGATCGCCGCGTCAATCTCTTCTGCCGCACGTTCCGAGGCGAGCGCCGTGGCCGCCTCGATTTCGCGCTGCGCCTCGGCCTCGATCGCGTCCAGGTCGCACGTCGCTGCGGGATCGGTTTCGCGCCGCAGCGCCTTGGACAAAACGTCGGCGGAAGGCGTCGCGTAGCGAACGTCGCCGTCGGAGCCGGCAACCAGGATCAGGTCGCTGGAGTTGTGCACCAGCTCGCGGAAACGCGCTTCGCTCGCTTTGAGGGTGCGCAAGCGGATGCGCTGCAGGTCGCGGCTGCGGCGCGCCCGGATGGAACCAATCGTGAAGACCAGCAGGCCCGTCGCGAGCAGCGTGATCAGCGCCGCCGTTTTGGTGACGCTTTCGGCACTCGCCGTCGCGGCGGTTGCCAGCGCCAGGTCGCGCTCCTTGAGCGCCGCCAGCGCATCATCAAACTGGCCGTAGTTCATGTCCCAAAATTCGAGCCGCCGCCGGATCTGCGGCATCGACAGCGACATCATTCCGAACGTGCCCTGCACCCCGGCCAAGAACCTCGACGTAGCGCTTTCGAGAGCGGCAAACTCGGCGTCGGTGGCCGTCAGGCCGACCAGTTTGGCCACCAGCGCCGCATCGCGCTCCTGGTCCTGCACCGTTGCCAGCAGCTCGTAGATGGCCGAGCGTCGACGTTGCTCCTCGCCGCGCAGCCGGACAAACTTCAGCTTCTCTTCGACCAGCATCGTGGTCAGCGCGCGCCAGACCAGGCCGGACTGTTCTTTGGCCATCAGCTCCAGCTTGGCCAATTCGCGCAGCACCGCGTGCCGGGCCTCGGCATGACGATGCAGGCGCTGCGCCGACGTGATCGCGAAGAACGCGATGACACCGACGGCTGAAAGCAGGATCCAGGGCCAGAGACGGCTGATGCGGCCCTGGCGAGGGGCATCCGATGCGGGGCGAGGTTCGGCGGGTGGTGGCACCGATAGGCATCGGCGTCCTTTGTAGAGCGACTTGAGCCGTACGGCGGCCGCGAACGCTGCCCGGATGCCGTCTGTCGCAGCCGCTACTTGTCGAGATCGCGCGTGTTCAGGCGTCCCTGCTCGTGCAGCTCGGCAAAGCGCTGCAGCGTCGCGCCGATGCCGTCGCGCAGCGATGTGGCCGGCAGGTCGGGGTAGTCGCGGTGGATGGCGCTGCCGTCGAGCTGGGGCGGGATCGGCAGCTCGGGGCCGGCTGCCGTGATCTTGCCGGCGGCCGCGGGGTGCAGTTCTTCGATTGTGCGCACGATGTCGGCAACGGCCACCGTGTCGCCGTGCAGGTTGTAGACGTGCGCGCCGTCGGGGCCTCCCGAAGCGCAGTGCACAAAGGCTGCGGCCGTGTCGGCGACGTAGTTGAAGTCCGTCGAGCCGGAAAATCCGATGGTGTGCTCGCGTCCCAGCACGGCCGCTTTCATCGCGCTGGTTGGGCCCGAGGTCAGGCCCTGGTCGCGGCCGACGCCGTAGACCGTCAGCGGCCGCAGGCCGACGCTGTGCACGCCGTTGTCCTGCGCGTAGATCTGGGCGGTGCCTTCGTTGGCCCGCTTGTAGACGCCGTAGTGCGTTGTGGGCTCACACTTGGAGTTCTCGTCGGGAGCCGCGCCGTCGCCGCCTTCCGGACCGAACACCGCGGCGCTGCTGGCGTAGCAGACGCGCTGCACCCCGGCGGCGATGGCTGCCTCAAAGACGTGGATCGTGCCGAGCACGTTGACCTTGGCGCCGAGGGCGGGATCGGCTTTGCAAAATGGCACCTGCAGGCCGGCAAGGTGCACAATGGCTTTGGGCGCTGCTTTGGCGACGGCGCGTTGGGTCGCCTCGCCGTCGGTGATGTCCCCTTCGACAAAGTGCACGCGGGCGAATGCCTCATCGTCAAGCACGTCCTGGATCCGGCGTGGGTTGGCGTCGAGGTCGAAGACCACCGGGCGGTCGCCGCGTTCGACGAGATGCTTGACGACCCAGGCGCCGATGCAGCCCAGCGCGCCCGTTACGAGGTAAGTATCGCTCATGATTCGCGCGTTCCTTTCTATCACCACACTGGCCTTCGCGCCCGTCGGTTACCGTGGTGGCATGGTGAAGACTCTGCTGTGCGCCAGTTTGCTGGTGACTTCGTGTGCGGGCCAGGCTGCAAAGGCGCGCGCTGGCGGCAGCGGTTCGGGCGCGGAGCTTGGCACGTTCTACGACCGCGTGATCACCGTGGGGGACGTCGAGCACCGCTACGTTGTCTATGTTCCCCCGGGGCATCTGCCGGCCACGCCGCGCGAGGCCGACGGCCGAAAATGGCCGCTGGTGGTGTTTTTGAACGGGCGCGGTGAATGCGGCACCGACGGCAAGCGTCAGGCCGTGGTCGGCCTTGGCGATGCGATCCGCGCCGCACCTGAACGTTGGCCGTTTGTCGTCGCGTTTCCGCAGAAGCCGGCCAAGCTGACGCAGTGGGGCGACCATGACGAGCTGGTCATGGAGGTGCTGGCGGCGACCGAACGCGACTACGGCACCGACCCGGAGCGGCGCTTTCTGACCGGTCTTTCGCAAGGAGGCTCCGGCACATGGGAGCTCGGCAGCAAGCACGTCGAGATGTGGACGGCCGTGGCGCCTGTCTGCGGCTACCGGCTCGGCGGCTGGTCGGTGCGCGAGCTCAAGGATACGCCGATCTGGGCGTTCCACGGCGACGCGGATCCGATCGTGCCGGTTGCGCAGTCGCGCCTGCTGATCCGGCAGGTGAAAAAGGCCGGCGGCGACCCTCTCTTGACGATCTACGAAGGCGTCAAGCACAACAGCTGGGATCGTGCCTACCGCGAATCGATGCTGCCCGAGTGGCTGCAGCTGCATGCCGTCGGCGAGCCGCTGGGGGCGCGCTACCTCGTCGATCGGGAGGCTGTCGTGTCGGTTGACGTGCGCATCGATATGCCGGCCGCTGCTGACGGAGGCGCTGGCGCTGGCGCTGGCGCTGGCGCTGGCGCGATCCGCACGCTGAAAATCGAAGCGTCCGCCGGCTCCATCTCGTTGGCGGCGGAGGGGCGTGACGTGCAGCAAGAGCCCTTTCAGCTGTTCGCGCACCATGAGCAGTTTGCTGGGAAGGAGCGTGACGACGGCATGTTGGCTGCGGCCATCAAGCCGGACTGGCGTGTGCACCTCGCGAGCGATGCCGAGCAAGTGGTGTGGCGGAACCTCGAGAGCCTGGCGCGCAGCGGCGCGCTGGCGATCTTGACCGAGCACTCGGCCGCCGCAGATTCGGACGAAGCGGGCGGCGGCGTTCGTCACGCGGGTGTTCGCGATACGGACGATGCAGTGCGGATCGAACTCTGCCTACGCGGCAGGCGCGGCATTTGGCGCCGCCACGCTTTGCTTGGCCCGGGAGATGCACGGCGCGATCGCTTCGCCGTCGCCTTCGGCGCCATCTGTCGACGCGCCGCTTCGTTCGCCGCGGATTCGGAAGCGGGCAAGTAGAGGGGGTTGCGCGCAGGGCGCGATCCAGCTCGACGACCCTCCCGCCGTCCTCGGTTCAGAAGTCCTCAGCGACGCCCAAGAATCCAGCCGCACGCCTGATGGCGCCTCCGCTGTTCCCGGCGAATCTGGCGCGGATCTGACTCCGTATGTGCAAGCTGGAACTAGGCCGACCCGCCTGCGACAAGGCAGGTCTGCATTCCCCGCAAAGCCCGGGGCTGGCAGCCTCATTGGCGAAAGAATAGGCTGACGTCGGAGGCAGTCTTTCGTTGTTTGTTCAGGCTGTCGAGAAGATTTTGGGCAGACCGAAGTCATGTTGATGTCTAGAGAATCCCAAGAAGTTCCTGATGGCACTGTTGGCGCTGCCGGATGGTTCGGTGCTCAGCTTGGATCCACTCTCTGGTTAGTTGCCGCTGGCATCTCCGCTTGGGGTGCGGACTTACTGACGGGGCTGACTTGCGTCGCGGGGTTTGTTCTCGCCAACGTGTGGGGATTCCTCACGTGGAGGTCGCGTCATCGATGGAGTCCTCGAGTTGCAATGCAGGTGATGCTCGGCGGCATTGCCGTTGCGTTTGCTGTCGTTGTGCTGCTGGTGAATCAGCAAGCCTCAACGTGGCATCTCCCTTATTGGCTGCTGCTGGCTATGCCGGCGGTGATGACGTTGCTTTGGGTTCTTCTGAGTCCCAAGATCGCAAGATCGGGGCAGCCCAACTAGATGATGCAGCTGACGATGCTTCGCCTCGCAGCTGATCGACCAAAGACGTTGGCGGACATGCGTAACCGTGTTGTGTTCTTGTCGGTTGTGTGTGGCGTGACATGT
>JBGCDH010000102.1:0-16391 GCA_045105235.1 Planctomycetota bacterium
CATCCGCACGTGGCGCAAGGGTGCAACTCCTGCTAGCGGTCTATTCTATGGGCGAGCGGCGATCCCGAACCAGAACATGCTGGCTGGCTACCTTTCCGATTTCGCCAGCGATGCGGCTGTGGCACGCGGCCAAGTGCGGTCGAGCCGTCGCTCAACCGCAGCACTTCTTGAGCTTCTTGCCGGATCCACATGGGCACGGGTCGTTGCGCCCGGTCTTGGTGGCGCGATGCACGAAGGGCTTGCCGCTCTTGTTGGCGGCCGAGCCACGCCCGTGAGCTTGACCGCTCTCAACGGCAGCGTGGAAGTCTTCTGATGCGGCTGCAATGGCTCGCACCAGCTCATAGCGTGCGACAACAGACCCCGGTCGCGGGAGCGTTGCTGCTTGCCGAACGCACACCCCCACCCGATAGAGCCACGCCCAGCAGCTGCGTCGATTCGTGGCCGCGTCCTTCGCGCCGGGATTTCAGCGCCGCCGTCTCCGCCGCCAACCAATCCGCATCCCCGACTCCGACCGCCACCGGCCAAGCTGCCGACGACTGCGGCTCTTCGAGCGCGCTGGTCGCAATCCAGTCCGGGGCCAGAGGTTCTCCACCATCCTCACGCGCCATCGAACGCAATGCACGCGCGAACGGTATGAGCTTGCCCTGTAGCTCTGTCAGCTGCCGACGAAACTCGACCGACGCGTCGCCTGGACACAGGGCTCCTGACTTTGAGATCGGATGCCAGCGCGCCGTGAACGGCCGCAGGGGCCCGTTGAGCATCGCCGTCGTGAGATCCGCAAAACACAGCGCGTCGTGGCCATGCTTGTGCATCAGCGCTCGCGCAAACTCGAACAGGCTGGCAACGCTTTCGAGCGCCGCCACTTCGTCGCCGGACAGCGGATGCAGGGAGCGCAGCGTGATCCGCGTGCGTAGCTCGGTGTAGAGGGCAAAAGCGGCTCACTTGTCGGCACTTGTTGGTGCGAACGCCCGTTGCTTTTGCGCCTCGCTCAAAGGCAGAACACGGCCCAACCCGTCCCCTTGCCCGGCCAGCCACTCTCCCCACGTCGTCATGATGCGATATCACCGAGTTACTCGCAGCGTGTCAATGCCAGCACCTGCCCACCAGCCAGCAGGACACTGCCACACTGTGCCGCTATTGAAGCTGCGCTTGCCGCAATCATGAGCAATCCAGCCCCAAAGCGTCTTATCGTCATCATGGTGGAGACGCAGGCGCGACAGCCCGGATCGCGCGTCACCAGAAAAATTTGAGGCACGGCTTCTTGGAGGAGCGTCGGTGCGTGCCACGACCCAAACGAATGGCACCGCGTCGCCCCGGCAGCACCGCCGTAGGCTCGGGTCTTCCCCAACTGCGTTTGCCGCCCGGCACACGCCAGGCGCACAATCCTGCATCCGCAACGGCCACCGCCAGCGAACTACGCGGCATGGAGTCATCGCCCCAAACCAACAGCTGGCCGGATCTGGCCATTGGCCTCTACGACCGCCTCACGGGCCGCAACGCCGAAATCACCTACGAGATGGAGAACCTGCGGGTGCGTGTCCCGAGCGGCACCGGCGCCGATGCAAAGCACGCGGAGTGGCATATCGATGGCGCCTTGCGCATCCGCACGCGAGACGGCGAGACCAGCTCCCCAAACTGACGTTGGTCGGCCGCGCGCAGCTTCGCTGTGAGGGCCGACCTCTTTCCATCGAAGCAGGCGAACGCGATGTCACGGTCCGCTTGCCAACACTACGCGCAGCACTTGCGATGCGATCTGAGGTTCGGCTCATGCGTCGACCATTGCACCTACTGCTACCGCGCCTTTCGCCCGATGTTCAAGTTCACGTGCGCGCGGGAGCACATGCCAAATTCCGGCTGTGGCCCCGACCGCGCATCTGGACGCGGCTACTGCTAGGGCTACCGCGTATGGCATCGACGCAATGAGCACACCAACACCGCTGACCTCGCCACCGTCCTCTTGCGACGCGGACGGTAGTCGCAAGACCGTGCTTGTTAGCGGCGCCACGGGCTACGTCGGTGGCCGCCTCGTTCCGGCACTGCTATCGCGGGGCTTCGCGGTGCGCTGCATCGTGCGCGAGCCGCGCAAGCTGGCGGCGCGTCCGTGGCGCGACGATCCAAACGTCGACGTGCGCAAGGGCGACGTTACGGACGGCGCTGCGCTCGAGGCCGCCATGGCAGGCTGCCACGCAGCCTACTTCTTGGTGCATTCGATGATCGCGGCGAACGACGAGTATCGCAGCCGCGATCGCCTGCTGGCCCGCACGTTTGCGGAGAGCGCCGCACGCGCCGAGGTGGAGCGCATCATCTACCTGGGCGGCATCGGCGAGCTCGGCGACGATTTGAGTGAACACCTCGCCTCCCGCCGCGAGGTCGAAACCGAACTTGCATCCACCGGCGTCGCGGTCACCACGCTGCGAGCCGCCATGATCATCGGCTCAGGCTCGGCGTCGTTTGAGATCCTGCGCTACCTGGTCGAACACCTGCCGGTCATGCTGACCCCGCGTTGGGTGAGCACCGAGTCGCAGCCCATCGCGATCCGCAACGTGCTGCACTACTTGGTTACCTGCCTCGAAGTACCCGAGACAGCGGGACAGACGCTCGACATTGGCGGCCCCGAACCGGACACGTATCGCGGCCTGATGCGCACGATGGCGAAAGCGCGTGGCCTTTCGTCGCGACTGGTCGTGCCGGTGCCCGTGCTGACGCCGCGCCTCAGCAGCCTGTGGATCCATCTGGTGACGCCCGTCCCGCACACGATCGCTCGACCGCTTGCCGAAGGCCTGCGCAACCGCACCGTCTGCCGTGACAACCGAGCCGCCGAGCTGATGCCGCAGCGGCTGCTGCCCATGCGCGAAGCGATCGAATCCGCTCTAGGAAAGTACACCAACGCCAGCGTCGAAACCGCGTGGACCGATGCCGGCGCCATGCCTGGGGACCCCGACTGGGCCGGCGGCACGCACTACGTCGACCGCCACGAATCGGACGTGCAGGCCAGCGCCGAAGCGACGTTCGCCGCCGTGCTCGGCATCGGCGGCAAAAACGGTTGGTAT
Source organism: Planctomycetota bacterium (assembly GCA_045105235.1). Classification (GTDB taxonomy): domain Bacteria; phylum Planctomycetota; class UBA1135; order UBA1135; family UBA2386. The sequence goes on from JBGCDH010000102.1 coordinate 3,051, forward strand.
GGCGGCAACTGGCTGTGGCGTCTGCGCGGCTGGATGGACAAGGTGATTGGCGGACCCGGCCTGCGCCGCGGCCGTCGCGATCCGAACAACGTCGTGGTCGGCGATGCGCTCGACTTCTGGCGCGTCGTCGACGTCGAGCCAGGCCGCCGCCTGCAGCTCCGCGCCGAAATGAAGCTACCCGGCACCGCCCTGCTCGAGTTCGAAGTGCAGCGCCAGGGCGAACACAGCCGCCTGGCCGTGGCCGCGCATTTCAAGCCGCGCGGCCTGCTCGGCATCGCCTACTGGTATTCCGTGCTGCCGCTGCATGTTCTCGTGTTCCGCGGCATGCTGCGCGGCCTCAAGCGCGTTGCCGAAAAAACGCCGACGACGAGCCCGCCGCAAGAGCTGCCGCAAAAGCCAACAGCGAACGCGTCGACGGCAGCACCAACCCACCCGCCGGCCTAAGTCCCGCAGGAGCGCTCTGCCCGGCTTCGCGGCGCCCAGCAACAGCCCGCGGGCCGGTTCGGCCGATAGGACCGACGTGAAGGGCTCGCACTCGGTTCGCAGCACGCTACTCGCGCTGGGTTCCGGCGTGGTGCTGCAGCGCGCCCTGCAGCTGGTGGCGTTTCTCGTCGTCGGCCGCACGCTGGGCGTCGCCGGCCTCGGCACCTACGCGCAGGGGCTTTCCGCAGCCGCCGTGCTGACGGTATTGGCTTCGCTCGGAGTGCGCAGTCTGGTTGCCCGAGCCGTCAGCCAAGAACCTGGCGCCGCGCGCGCCCACGTCGGCAACGCCGTGCACCTACGGCTCGTGATCGGCTCGATGCTGGCGATCGCCGCAACCGCCATCGCATTTGTCAGCAGCGAGCAGCCGTGGTTCTGGATGCTGTGCGCGCTGCACGTCTTGCCCGCCGCCTTCGACCTCAAGGGCCTGATCGAAGTCACCGGCAAGGCGCGCCTCGAAGTGGGGCTCGAATCCGTAGCAGCCGTCCTACAGCTCGGGCTCGTGTGCCTGTGGAGCGCGGTCGGCAGCCAGCAGCTTGAACTGCTCGCCGCCGCCAGCCTCGGCTGCCGCACGCTCTACGCCGCCGGCGCCATCGCGACCATCCGCAGCCTGCCGCTCGAACACGCGCCCAGCCAACAGCCGCTCGGCATCACGCGCGTCGGCCTCGGCCAAACCACCTACGAACTGATGGCCATCGGCGACATCGCGCTGGTGGCGCTTTGCTTTGGCGACGCCGCCGCCGGCTACTACGCCGCCGCGATGCGCTTTGCGGTCGCTGCCATGCTGCCGTCGATGCAGCTCACGCGCCTGCTGCTGGCGCATCTGCTGCATGCAGAACAGCGCGGCAACGCCAAGGCAACCTTCGAAACCGGCCTGCGCGCGACGCTGTGGCTGACGCTGCCGATTGCCGCCGGCGGCATGACGGTCGCCGACGAGCTGTGCGCTCTGACAGGCGTCTCGTTTGCGGCCGCCGGCGGCGCCCTGCAGCTGCTGCTCGCCGCCGGCCTGTGCCAGCATGTCGGCTGGCAGTGCAGCCTGGCGCTGCTCGCCAGCGGGCGCGACCGTGCCTACGCGCATACCTTCGCCTGGCCGTCGCTGCTGCAGGCGGCCGCGTTCTTGGGGCTCGGCGCTCTGCTCGCCAACGGCCTGCTTCAGAACGGAACGAGCAGCCCTCCCCACCCCGCAGCGCTCGCCATCAGCGCCGCGACGATTGCAGCCTGCGCGCAAGGCGGCTACGCCGTCGTTGTCCTGCGCATCGGCGCCGCCGCCAAAACCCTGTTCCGCGCTCTCCCCGGCCCCGCCCTGGCAGCCGCCGCCACCGCTGCACTTGCCAGCCTGCCGCTGCCCGCCGACAACGTCCACGGCCACTTGGTCCTGCCGTTGCGGCTTGCCCTGGGCGCGCTGGGCTTTGCCGCCGTGCTCTGGCGGCTGGAGCTGCGCGGCCGGCTGGGCAAGGTCGGCGACGGCCTGTTTGCCGCGAGCGGCTTCGCCAAGTAGCGAAGTGGCCGGCGCGGCGATCCGCCCAGACCGGACTCAACCCAAGGGCCGTCAACAGCCGATACGAACGGCGATGCAGACCAAAAAGCCCTGGCGGATCGGAACCCGCGCAAAGCTGCTGATGCGCGGCCTGCGCTACTCGTGCATCCTGCCGTATGCGTCGATCGACGGCTGGCTGACGGTCGACGAAGCCATCACCCTGCTCGAGCTCGCGCAGGGTCTGCCAGAGCAGCGCCCGCGCGTGGTCGAGATCGGCAGCTGGCAGGGCAAGAGCACCGTCTGCATCGCCACCGGCCTGCGCGACAAGCTCGAGCCACAGCTCGTCTGCATCGATCCGTTCGATGCCTCCGGCGACGCCGAGAGCGCCGACCTCTACGACCAGCGGCACAACGCGCTCGGTGGCCCGCTGCGGCAGGCGTTCGAAAGCAACCTGGGCCAATGCGGCGAAGTGCGCGGCTTCGTCGACGTGCGGCAGGGCTTTAGCTTTGAGCACGCCGACAGCGTCGACGAAGGCGTCGACATGCTGTTCCTCGATGGCGACCACAGCTACGACGCCGTGCGCCGCGACTTTGACGACTGGGCCAACAAGGTCCGTCCTGGCGGCTACCTTGCCATGCACGACGTTGTGCACGACGTGCACGAAGGGCCTCGCCGCGTCGTCGACGAGTCTGTCCTCAACGACCCCGCGTGGATCGATCACCGCTACGTCGACAGCATGTTTGTCGCGCGCCGCGCGCCGTCCGAGAGCCCTGCGTGAGCGACGCGCGAACAGCTCCTGACGTCTCCATCCTGGTGGTGACCAGCGACCGGGTCGACGACCTGCGTCGCTGCCTGAGCAAGCTTCGCGAACACCTCGCCGATCCGCCTTGCCCGACGGCCGAGGTGCGCACGGTGCACGGCCCCGACGACGACGTCGCGATGCAGATGGTTGCGCGCGAGTTTCCGGAAGTGCACGTGCATCGGTCCCCGGCGTTTCACATCAGCAAGCAGCGCAACCTCGCAGCCGAAGCGGCGCGCGGCCGCGTGCTGATCTACCTCGACGATGACGCGTTCCCGCATGCGGGCTGGCTGTCGGCCATCTACGGCGCCTTTGCCGAAGCCAAAATCGTCGCCGCCAGCGGCCCGGTGCAGCGCGGCTGCGGCAGCATGCAGTGCGAGCGACTGGCAAGCTCGCCGATCGGCCGCCTGATCCCGCTGTCCGCCGACCAGCCGCTACCGCCCGGGTTTGCGCCGAGCTTTTCGGGCTGCAACCTCGCCATCCGTCGCGACGCGCTGCTGGCAATCGGTGGCTTCGACGAGAACCTCCCCTACCAACCGGACGACATGGATGTGACCGCGCGCCTCTTTGCGCACGCCGGACGCAACCCTGACGCGCTGCGCTACGAGCCGCTGGCTCGGGTCACGCACGAGTCGTCGCCCGGCCCCTACCGGCGCACGCTCGAAGACCGCGCCTGGTTCACGGTGGCACGCGACAACGTCTACTACGCCATGCGCCACGCTGGCGTTCTGCGCGGCGCGCTTGGCGGTGCTTTGCTGCAGGTGCCAAAGGTGCTGCGATTTAGCACGTGGATGCTGCAGGGCAAGCTCAGGCCACTCGCCGCGCTGCGCTGCATGGGCAAGCACACGGCCGGCACGCTTGCGGGCCTGGTCAAGGGCCTGCGTCGGGCGCGGCTGCCGCTGCCGATGCGCATCACCTGCGGGCCTTCAGACGCTGGCCAAGGCGATGCGGAAGAGCACGCGCAGACCGCAGCTTCTTCTGGATCCGGAACGCACCCGAAGGAGCCAGCATGTCGACAACCGACACACGCTTGATGGCTGCAGCAGCGGAACTCGATCACGTTGACGTCTCAGGCGACGCCGCGTCGCGAGGTGAATGCGAACAGCTGGCAGCGGTCGCCGCCGTCGTCGTGCACTACCGCAACGCCACCGACACGCTCGCCTGCGTCGCGTCGCTCGCCGCGCAAGAGCCCCGGCCGCACATCTTTGTCGTCGACAACGCCTCGCCGGATGGCTCATGGCCAACGATCGCCCGCGAACTCGCCGACGCGCCGCACGTCACGCTTCATCGTGAAGCGCACAACGGCGGCTTTGGCAGCGGCTGCAACCGCGGCATCGACCGCGCGCTCACCGCGCTGCCCAGCGCGCAGTTTGTGCTGCTGCTCAATCCCGACGCAACGCTGGCGCCAGGTGCGCTGGCCGAACTGCTCGGCACCGCGCAGCGCCACCCGCGCGCGGGCTTGGTCGGCTGCCGCATCGACACGCCCGACGGCGACACGTGGTTTGCCAACGGCCGCCTGCCGCTATGGACCCTGAGCGGCTTCCACTGCGCGGCGCCGGCAGGCGAAGCGGAGCACCCAGCCTCGTTTGTCACGGGTTGCTGCATGCTGCTGGCAGCCGATCTGCTGCGCGGCACTGCCGCGCTGCGCTTTGACGAGTCGTTCTTCCTCTACTGCGAGGACGTCGACTTGTGCATGGCGGTCGCCGAACGCGGCCGGGAGATCTGGATCACGCAGCGCGCCCGCGCCGTGCACGCCGGCGGCGGCAGCCAGCCCGGGCAAGCGGTGCTCGGAGAACTGACCGCCGAGCGCCTGACGGCGCTGACGAGCGCCAAGGTCCGCCTGGCGAACAAGCGCCTCAGCTGGCTGCGCCACGCGACGTTTTGGCTGACGGCGCTCGTTGCGCGGCCGCTGCTGGGGCTTTGGCACAGTCGATCGCTGCGCTTCGTTCGGCCCTATGTGCGAGGGCTCCGCCAGGGTGTCACCAGCCACGGCCTGGCAGGCCACGTCGCGAAGTACGACTAGGGGCTCGATCGCGCGGCAGCGTGCCCCGCGAGAGCCAATCGGCAACCGCCCGACCTTCGGGCGATGGTCCTACTGCGCAATTGCGTTGTTGAGAACGCTGCTGCTCTTGGCGACCGGCTTGTTGCGCGGCTTGCGCTGCGCCATCAGCTCACGCATCAGCGTGCTCTCGAGTTCGGTGTCGCCTTCGGTCTTGCCCTTGGCGAGCTCTGCTTCGAACTCCTTGGCGGCCACGGGCGTCGGGCAGGTCATGCGCTGCGCCTGGGCGCTGGAATCGTAGGAGCGAGCACCGGCTTGCACAGCAACCAGACGAACACCGTCGTGCGTGGTGACCATGGCGCCTTCCGGAACCTCCATCCAGTCGCCGCGGGCGACAACACCATCGCGCTCGGCCCACCGATCGCGGCTACCGGGCTTAATGGGGCGCTCGTCGTCGAGCAGGTAGGTCGGAGTGACGTCGTAGTGCTTACAGAGAGCGAGAAGCATCGGCAGCGTGGGCTGCGAACGACCTTGCTCTAGGTGAGACATGGTCGCAGGACGGACACCCAAAGTCTTGGCGGTCACGCCCTGGGCTTCACGCTTGATCCGAGTACGAAGATAAAACAGCTTAAGATGCAGGCGCCGCATGGAGGGATATGGAAGTCAGGAGCTGGATGAGAGCGACCGCGACCAAATACCTTGCATGGGCACTGAGATCACGATCTGCGAAAGTCTAGCACTTAAAGTTGGCCTGCGGCTTTCCGGAGAACCCCTTAGAGTCTCACTCCGGTGCATGCCGCATGGGGCGAGCCATGGCATTGGACGGGCGACGATTCGATTCTGTTCAGAGAAGATGAAGTCCGTCCGACCGAACTGTTGTACCGAACAGCACTATGTCGACTAGCCCACAAGTAACTCTGGCCCCAGAAGGATGTGGCAGAGAACTGGAGATTGCCAGGTTATGCGGAGTTCCCGTGGCAACGGCCCGGGATCCTAGCGTTTGGCAGTTGGCTCGCTCTGGCGTAAGCGTGGCGCTGATCGCCCCGATCGCGCAGGGCGCCTACGAGGTCCGCAGCAGCGTTACGGAACCTCCCATGGCACGGAGGCTTCGCACGGCTCGGCGTACGGACCCGCTGCCGCGCGCGGCCGGTATGCACCGTCGCAAGGGTCTGTCGATCGTCGATGCGACCGCAGGTCTCGGCCGCGACGCTTTCGCCCTAGCGCATCTTGGAGCGAGCCTGATTGCGATCGAGCGCATCCCTGAACTGGCGTTTTTGCTCCACCTGGCGTCCTCCGAGTCAGGAAATATTCTAGACGTCATCCACGGCGAAGCGGCCCCCTGGCTGCGCCAGCTAGCCCCCGAGCTTCGCCCAGACGTCGTCTACCTCGATCCGATGTTCGCCGAGGCCGGCCGCGCGCAGGTCAAAAAGGAGATGCAGGCGTGCCGCGAACTGGCGGGCGCACCGGTCGACGCCAGCGACCTGCTCGTCACCGCGCGCGAGGTCGCCCGCGACCGCGTTGTGGTCAAGCGACACCCCCACCACGAGCCCCTGGCCGCCGACGTTTCGCACACGGTCGGCAGCGAACGCGTGCGGTTCGATGTCTACCTCACGAAAGCCACAGAGCCGTAAACGCGCCGCAAACGCGCTGCCCATGGCGCTTCGCGGGAGCACCTTCTGGCGGCGGCGGCAACGGCGAGGCCAGCGCCGCCGCGGCCAAGCGCTCGTCGAGCGCGCTGCGCACGGGCTCGACTTCGTGCTCACGCATGCCGGACAAAACCAGCGGCCCGCAGCGGCTCCAAACGTCCACGATGGCGGCAAGCGATGCGAGCAGCTCGGTGCCGGTCATGTTCGCGACCACCAGATCGCTGCCGCGCAGGCGATCCGGTCCACCGACCACGACGTAGGCCCGTTCGGGCAGCAGTTCGCGCGCGGCCGCAACCGAGGGCGAGTCGATGTCGCAGGCCTCAAGATCCGCGACACCGCGCAGCGCGAGGTAGTGCAGCAGGATGCCGGAGCCGGCCCCGACGTCGGCAGCGCTTGTCGGCATCGGACGCCCAGAGCGTTGGCAATCGTGCCACACGTCATGCAGCACCAGCAGCGCGGCCTGCGTGCTGTCGTGCTCGCCCGTGCCAAAGGCCGCGCCGCGCGGCACAACCAGCTCGAGTCCGGCAAAGCCGGCCGGCGCGTCGACCCAGGGCGGCCGCACGAGCAGGTCCTCGGCGACGTAAAACGCGCGGTCCGACTCGCGCCCCGTATGCGTGAAGTCCTCCGGCGCGACGGGCCGCTCTTCGATCGAAACCTGCAGCGTGGCCGGCAGCGTCGGCAGCTCTTGCGCCGACCACACCACCAGCTCGTGCTCGGACTCCTGCACGCCGCAGAGCGTCGCATGCACGTGCAGCCAGTCGAGCGCCTGGCCCGCGTCGCGGCCGCGCAGCGCAAACGCACGCCAGCTGGAGGCGGTCACGAGACGCCGAGCAGCTCGCTCAGGCGCGCGAGCATGGCCTCGGGTTCGACCATGCGGCCGATCGCGTCGTAGCCCTCGGCGAGGTGGCCTTCGACCGGGCCGAGAAACTCCAGCCGGTCGCGTGCGCGCAGCATCTCGACGTTGCGCTGGACGCCCGGCGCATGCCACATCGCGTCGTTCATCGCCGGACAGACGATGATCGGACAGCGCACCGTCGTCGCCAGCAGCGCCACGGGGTCGTCGGTCGCACCACTGGCGAGCTGCGCCAGTATGCCGGCAGTGGCAGGCGCGATCAGATAGGCCTGCGCACCCTGGGCCGCGTCGATGTGCGGAACGGAGCCGTCGGGATCGACCTGCGTCGAGCGCAGGATCGGCTGGCGGCCCGTCAGCCCACCAAACGTAACGGCGCCGACAAAGCGCTGGCTGTGCTCCGTCATGGCGACGCGCACGGAGACGCCTTTTTGCACGAGCCGGCTGGCCAAGAACGCGACCTTGTAGGCCGCAATGCCGCCGCCAATGCCGAGCACACAGCGTGGTGGCTCGGGCTCGCCACGCCCTACGCCGTTGGCCACAGCAGCTCCTGGACGCGCACGATCGTGTCGTCGAGCACCGAGTTTTCGACCGTCACGTCGTAGAGCGGCGAGCCCGCGACGAGTGACGAGGCAGCGGCAATCTCGTCCTCGGCGATGCGCACGCGCTGCTCGATCTCCTCGGCCTCGTTGCTGCCGCGCGCCACCAGGCGACGGCGGAGCTCCTCGATGTTTGGCGGGGCGATAAACATGTAGAGCCCCTCGACGCCGCGTTCGCGCAGCTGTCGCGTGCCGGCCACTTCGATCTCGACCAAGAAGGTCTTGCCGCGCGCGAGCGCCGCATCCATCGGCCAGCGCGGCGTGCCGTAGAGGTTGCCGTTGTAGGTCGCCCACTCGAGAAACTGGTTCTCGCCAAGGCGCCGCTGGAAGTCATCGCGCCCCAGAAAGTGGTAGTCGATGCCGTCCTGCTCGCCGTCGCGCTTGGGCCGCGTCGTGGCGCTGACCGAAAACTCGACGTTGGGGTTTTGCTTGAGCGCGCGGCAAACCGACGTCTTGCCGGCGCCCGACGGTCCCGAGATGACGACGAGTTTGCCGTTCTGGCTCATGGAGATCTTTGGCGGAGTCTGCTCCGGCGCTCAGCGAATCCAAGCGTCGGTTGTTATTGCTGCTGCTGCTGCTGCTATTCGAGGTTTTGAACCTGCTCTTTGATCGTCGCGATGTGGCCCTTCATCGCAACGACGGCGTGCGCGACTTCGGTATCGGGCGACTTGGATCCCAGCGTATTGGTCTCGCGCAGCAGTTCCTGCAGCAAGAAGTCGAGGCGTCGCCCGACCTCGCCGCCGCGCGCAATCAGCGCGCGAATCTCGTCGCCGTGGGCGCGCAGGCGCTGCAGCTCTTCGGCAACGTCGACCTTGTCGCTATAGATCGCAACCTCGCGGACGAGGTCGATCGCCGGCGGAGCGTCCGGAACGTGATGCTGCACGAACTCCTGCACGCGCTGCAGCAGCCGATCGCGATAGTGCTCGATCAGCTGCGGCGCGCGCTTGACGACCTGGTCCGCGAGCACGTCAAAGCTGTCGAGCTCGGCCGTGATCGCGGCCACCGTGCCGGCGCCGTCCGTGGCGCGGTGCTCAAGCAGCTGCGTCAACGCCGCGTCGACCAGCGCCCCGAGCTGTTCGGGGAGCGGCTGGGATGTCGCCGCCGACTCGCGCGAGCCGCCACTGCCGGCGACGGCGAGCACCTCGGTCAGGGTCGGCATCGGCAGGCCAAGCTGCGTCGCGATCTCCTGGAGCTCGGTCGCGATCGACTGCAGCGCCTCGCGCTCCGGCAGCGAGCCGGCCGACGACCCCGACTGGCTCGCCGCCGAGCTGCCACGCTCGATCACCACCAGCACCGAGCCGCGCTTGAGGCGCCGACGCACGCGCTCCTCGATGGCGGTCTCAAAGGCGCTGCAGCGCGAGGTGAGCCGCTGCTTGAGCGACAGCCCGCGGCCGTTGACCGAGCGGACTTCGAGGCGCACTGGCCCGACTTCACTGTCGCCAGCCGCAAAGCCGGCGCCCGTCATGCTCGCGATCACGGCCATATTTTGGGCGGAGGAATCCTTCCCTGGAAAGAGCGTTCCCCACGAGGAGCCCCCCATCCAGCAGCAACTCGATCCAGCAGCAACTGGTCTCGGCAGCAAAATGCCGCTGCCGCGCCAACGGCAACTACCAGGTCGAGGTGATCAGAATCGCCGAGCCGCAGAAGATGCCGGCCAGCAAGAACGTGAAGCGGCTGATGCCGCCGCTCTTGACCCCGAAGGTCTCCGCACCCGTGCCGCCAAACGCTTCGGCGAGGCCGCCACCCTTCGACTCCTGCAGCAGGATGACGGTGGTGAGCAGGATCGCGGAGGCGAAAAACAGGACCCAGGAAACGGTGTGGAGGATGTTCATGTCAGGACGTCGGACTGCGGCGGAGCATTCTCACCGTTCGGGCCGGCATTGGCCAGCCCTGGATCGGCCAGAGTGCGACGATTCTTGCGTCGCTTCTCCGCCCCGGCCAGCTGGACGACTCGGCTGGAGCTACTTGTCGTATTCGATGATGGGCAGGAAGGTCTCGGCCTTGAGGCTCGCGCCACCGACCAGGAGCCCATCGACGCTGTCCAGAGCCATCAGCTCCTTGGCGTTGTCGGGCTTGACGCTGCCACCGTAGAGGATCCGGATGGTCTCGGCCTCGGCGCCGACCTTCGACGTCAGCCACTTGCGGATCGTCGTATGCGCCTGCTCGACCTGCTCGAGCGTGGCGGTCTCACCCGTGCCAATCGCCCAAACGGGCTCGTAGGCAACGGTGATCCGGTGGGCATCCTCGGGCGTCACCTGGTCAAAGCCCGACTCGAGCTGCTTCTTGATGACTCGGTCGGTTCGCTTCGACTTGCGCTCTTCCAGTTTTTCGCCAACGCAGAAGATCGGCAGCAGGTCGGCATCGAGTGCCGCCCGCATCTTGCGCCCCATCCAGTCTTCCGGCTCGCGGAAGACGTGGCGACGCTCGCTGTGGCCGATCAGGACGCGGTCGGCCGCGACTTCGCGCAGCATCCGGGGCGCAAGCTCGCCGGTAAACGCGCCGTCCTGCTCAAACCACACGTTTTGGCCGCCGACGCCGAGGGGAGATCCTTGGGCGACGGCGCTGACATCCGCCAAGTAGATCGCCGGCACAAAGAACGCGACCTCCCGGTCGTTGCCGTCACCGATCCGGCCCTTGACCGTCTTGACCAAGTCGAGCGACCGGCTGCGGTCCAGGTTCATCTTCCAGTTGCCGGCGATGTACGGCTTGCGCGAGCGATCGGTCACGGAGCAATCACCTTGTCGTCGTGAGGTTTGGGCGAGCCTTTCTCCCCCGCATGCAGCGGGGCGGACTCTTGGGCACCAGGCGAACTCGCCCAGCTCTTCCCCAACAGTGGAGCGAGTTGCCGCAGTTCGGCCATCAGTTTGCCGAAAATCGCCGGAGTCAAAGCCTGCTGGCCGTCGCTGAGCGCCTGCTCGGGGTCGGCGTGCACTTCGATCAAAAGGGCGTCGGCGCCGGCGGCAAGCGCCGCCTTGGCCATCGGCGCCACCAGCCGCGCGTGGCCCGTGCCGTGGCTGGGGTCGACAACAATCGGGAAGTCCGTTCGCTCGCGCAGCACCGGCACCGCCGCCAAATCGAGCAGGTAGCGGGTCGAAGGGTCGAAGCCGCGCACCCCACGTTCGCAAAACATGACGCGCTCGTTGCCGCCCTGCAGCACGTATTCGGCGGCGTGCAGCATCTCATCGAGCGTCGCCGCCGCGCCGCGCTTGAGCAGAACCGGACGATCCGTCTGGCCGACTTCGCGCAGCAGCGGATAGTTCTGCATGTTGCGGCTGCCTACCTGCAGCACCGCCGCATGCTCGGCGACGACGCCGACATCACGCGGATCGAGCACCTCGGTCACCACCGGTAGGCCCGTGCGCGCGGAGGCCTCCGCCAGCAGGCGCAGGCCTTCGACACCAAGCCCCTGGAACGAATCCGGCTTTGTGCGCGGCTTGTAGGCGCCGCCGCGAAGCATCGCAGCACCGTGCGACGCCACCGCATCTGCCGCTGCAAACAGCAGTTCACGCGATTCGACCGCACACGGCCCGGCCATGACGCTGAACTGGTCACCGCCCACGTGCACACCAGGTGCGATCTCTATGGATTTGCGCAAGAAGGTCCGGGGCGGCCGCGGGGTGGGGTGGGTTTGGGCGAGGCTTTGCGCTGGGCGGGCCTCGCGATTTGAGCTGGAAGAGGGTAGGCCGCGCCACAGGGCGGATCAACGAACCTGTTCAAACGCGTGGACTCGCCTCGGCCGACGCCAAGCCCCAAGCTCTTGACAGCAAACGACTCACGACAAACCTGCTGGCCTAAGCCCAAGGACCGCCCCCACTCCCCCACAACAACCTGCAAGCAAGCAGCTTGGCGCGAAACGCATCCACGCAACGGAACAATCGCGCAGGCACGACCGAGCGGTCCTTACCGAGAACCGCATCGCAGCGACGACATCGGGGAGCCGGTTCCTTGAACCTCCGACCCCCTGCACCCCATCCATGAACTCACATCCACAGGGCAAACCCAGCGCCTCGATGGCCTGCGGCTAATTCGCGCCGATCAGGCTTTCGAGGCCGTTCGACGTCAGCAGCCCAAGGCTGTTCGCGCTCACGCCGAGCGATACGGCTTGCGCGTAGATGCGCACTCCGGCTGGCACGCCCGGAGGCACCGGAAAGGTCACGCTCTGGGTGCCCAAAGGTCCGGTGAAGGGCAACGCCAGGTCGGGGCTTGCGAGCAGCGAAACGCAGCCGCCGGCTCCGAGGAAGCCTAGGTCCAGTGCGGGCATCGAGCCGTTGCTCAAGACCAGCAGCCCCGAAGCGAGGCTCGATCCCGCAGCCGTCTCGATGGCGTTTTCGATGCTGTAGACAACCGTCGAGCCGCTGCTCGGCGTCGAGATCGGCAGGGGCGCGGCCGAGAGCTCCAGCGCGCGCACGTCGGGCGAAGTGGTCAGCGGTAGCTGCGTGGCCAGATCGATGCTGGCTGGGTCCAGCGACACGCCTGGTGCGGTCCAGCCAATTAGGTGACGCCGAACGGTGGGCGACGAAACTCGGTCGTCGATTTCCACAAACACCAGCGTGATGACGCCCGTCGCCTGATCGATCTGCAGCTGAAACGTGTCGGGGTTGACGACGCCAGACGGAAAGTTCTCGATGTCCCGGAACGTCAGGTAGACAACGCCGTTGGCCTCTTCGCCAAACACGTCGCCGCCTTCCAGCAGCAGGTAAAAGTGCCAGCAGTAGATGCCGCCGCGCGCGCCGCGCAGAAAGCCAACTGGATCCGGCAGCGAGACGCCTGTTCCAGGGTAGTTGATGGGATCACTACCGAACGCAAAAATGCCGTTGGCCAACACGCGCATCGCGGAGACCGCGCCGTAGGGCGAAGGAAAACTGTTGGTGAGAGGGAATGTCACCTGGCCACCGGCGCCAAAGACGAGCGTCGTGGCGCTAGCGCCCGGCGGGACGTAGAGCGCTGGCGCCGCCCCGGCGAGCCATGCGGCGGTGTAGCCGTCCGCGGTTGGCGTCAGGCTCAGGGCGTTGCCCTCCAGCGCGTTGGACGCGGCGAGCGAATCGGGAAAGTCCTGGTAGAACGACTCGCGCGCCACGTCGTAGCAGCCGTCGCCATACGCTGTGTGGCGGGCAAGGCCGCAGGTCGCGGCAGAGGCGTAGCCACCTTGGCCATTGGGGGCGATGGTCAGCGACGTTCCGGGCAGATCAAAGCTAGGCCAGACGTTCTGGTAGAGCAGTTCTAGCGAGCCGGAATCAGCTCCCGCCGCGAGGACTTGCGACGGCTCGTTGCCTGTGCCGACGCCATCGCCGGCGGAGATCGCAACAAACTGGGTTGCGCCCGGCACGCCGTAGATGCCGTCGGAATAGTCAAAGCGCACTTCGCCGGACGCGAACAACGTCGCGCTCATGCTCCAGTTGGCAGTCAGGCCAAAGCGACGCACGTTGGACCATGTGACCTTGACCTCGTTTGCGACCGAATCGTCGACGAGCAGATCCCAAACTCCCGGCCC
>JBGCDH010000103.1:0-9898 GCA_045105235.1 Planctomycetota bacterium
CGTCATGCAGCTGTTGGCTGCGAATGCTGCAGGCGACGATGCGGCTGCGGGAGCTTGCTGCGAGGCGAGCCTGTTCGTCTTCCTTGGGCGGTCCGAAGCCGGCCGTTGGCACCGGTAGAGAACCGCGCAGAATCGGCGCGCCCGTCTCCGCCGCAACAATGTGCAGGGGAGCGCGTTCGCTGCTGTCTGCGGCCGTCAGTCGGTAGGGCTGCGCAAATCTGTAGACCCCTGCCGCCAGCACGATGCGCAGCGCGGCTTTGCGCGAGGCTGCCTGTGTGAGGGCGGATGCGAAATCGATCGGCTCTGCCTCGGTGCCGGCGGCACGGGCAACACCGCTTGGAGCGACGTGCAGCACGCGCGAGTTGGCGGTCTCGCCGCCGGCCGTTTCGTCCTGCGCACGCACAGCCGCAAGCGTTGCCAAGGCCGCCAACGCCGCCGCTCGGTACCGGTTTGCCAAGTGCATCTTTGCCAAGTGCATCGGCGCATTCTGCCATGGCCGGGCGACGGGTTGCTTTCCCTATTGGCTTCGGAAACGATCCCCCATATGGCCAGCAGCCACAGACCTTGCCGGGGCGCGTTCCGCTACCTGCGGGAACCGCTGTGCTGGATCGGGCTGCTGCTCTACGTCGCCAACACGCTGGTCCTGAAGCCCTGGCTGCCCGCGGATCAGGCGGTCTTCGTGCATGGCTACCTCGGCGATGTGCTGTGCATGCCCGTCTGTGTGCCGGTCACCCTGTGGCTGCACCGAGCCGTCGGGGGGCGCAACCACGATCGACCGCCAACACTGATCGAACTGGCGGCACTTTGGCTGTGGTGGTCGTGCTGCTTTGAGTGGTTGGGGCCGCGCATGCCGCAGCTAGCACCTGGTGCCGTCGCCGATCCTTGGGATCTGCTCGCGTATGCGGCCGGTGGGGGGATCGCGGCGATCGCCTGGCGCACGGGGCGGACCGGCCATTCGCTGCCGCGGCCGCGGCAGCAGCGAGCGGGCCATTTGGCGGCACATTTGGTGGGGCAGATGGCGGTGGCGACCGTTGTGGCCGTCGCCGTCTTGGGCGCCTACTGGGCGACGCCGCTGCTGGGCGATGCCGTTCGCGGCAGCCAGGAAGCGCGGGCTCGAGCTGTGTTTTGATCGGCAACGCTCGGTAGCCTGCTGGGATGCCGTTTGCCTATCAGCCGATCTTTGACCTGGGGCCTGACGAAACGCCCTACCGTCTCATCACCAAGGACGGGATTTCGCTCGTGGAAGCCGCTGGGCGTCAGCTGGTCCGAATCGAGCCGCAGGTCCTGCGCGATCTGACGTTTGCCGCGATTCGCGATATCAGCCACCTGCTGCGTCCTGGGCACCTGCAGCAGCTCAGGAACATCCTCGACGACCCGGAAGCTTCGGCGAACGATCGCTTCGTCGCGATGCAGCTGCTGCAAAACGCCAACGTCGCCGCTGGCATGGTGCTGCCGGGCTGCCAGGACACCGGGACGGCGATCGTGCTTGGCAAGAAGGGACAGGATGTCTTCACCGACGGCAACGACGAAGAGGCGCTCAGCGAAGGCATCTACCGGACCTACACCGAGACCAATCTGCGCTACTCGCAGATGGCACCGCTCGACATGTACTCGGAGAAGAACACGGGCGACAACCTGCCGGCGCAGATCGAGCTCTATGCCGAGCCGGGCGATGCCTACAAGTTCTTGTTCATGACCAAGGGCGGCGGCTCGGCCAACAAGACGTTCTTGTTCCAAAAGACCAAGGCGCTGCTCAACGAAGCGTCGCTGCTCGAGTTTGTCGACCAGGAGACGCGCAAGCTCGGTACCGCAGCCTGCCCGCCGTATCACCTGGCCGTGGTCGTCGGCGGCATGTCGGCGGAGTTCAATCTCAAGACCGTCAAGCTGGCAAGCGCGCGCTACCTCGATGCGCTGCCGACCAGCGGCAACGAGCGCGGCCGTGCGTTCCGCGATCTGGACCTCGAGCAGAAGATCCTCGAGATCACCCGCAAGAACGGCATCGGCGCGCAGTTCGGCGGCAAGTACTTCTGCCACGACGTGCGCGTCGTGCGCCTGCCGCGGCACGGTGCTTCTTGTCCGGTCGGCATCGGCGTCTCGTGCAGTGCGGACCGCCAGGTCAAGGCGAAGATCACGCGCGACGGAGCGTTCCTCGAGCAGCTGGAGACCAATCCCGCGCGCTTCTTGCCGGACGTCGAGGCCGATGCTCTCGCCGATGACGTCGTCGCGATCGATCTCAACCAGCCGATGGCCAAGATCCGTGAGGAGCTCAGTCGGCATCCGATCAAGACGCGGTTCACGCTGAGCGGGCCGATTGTGGTCGCCCGCGACATCGCGCATGCGCGGATCCGCGAGCGCCTGGTGCGTGGCGAGGGCATGCCCGACTACCTCAAGGAAAACGTCGTCTACTACGCCGGCCCGGCCAAGCGGCCGGACGGCATGGCCAGCGGATCTTTTGGTCCC
Organism: Planctomycetota bacterium; assembly: GCA_045105235.1. Taxonomy (GTDB): domain Bacteria; phylum Planctomycetota; class UBA1135; order UBA1135; family UBA2386. The sequence continues at coordinate 2,461 of JBGCDH010000103.1, forward strand.
ACCACGGCGGGCCGAATGGATGGCTACGTCGATGAGTTCCAGGCGGCGGGTGGCTCGTTTGTCATGCTTGCCAAGGGCAACCGGTCCCGGGCTGTTACGGCGGCCTGTAAACAGCATGGTGGCTTCTATCTCGGCTCGATTGGCGGTCCTGCCGCGATCCTGGCGCAGGACTCGATCACCAAGGTCGAAGTGCTCGACTACGAAGATCTCGGCATGGAGGCGGTCTGGAAGATCGAGGTGAAGGACTTCCCCGCGTTCATGGTGGTTGATGATAAGGGCAATGACTTCTTCGCGTAATGCGATTTGGGGGCATTCGTTATGGCGGCCCTCGCCCGGTTCGCGATTTTTTGAAACACTATTGCCGGCTCGCACACAGACACGGAAGCACCGTTTCCGCCTTAGGCGATGGTGTCGCTTCCTAGCGCCTCGTTTGCAGGCGTGACTATCTTCCCCAACAGACACCGTGACCTTGGGCACAATGAATCTGGGACTCCTCGCTTCGCTTCCCCTCCTCGCCGCTTCGCTTCAGGCTCAGATCCGCATCGACGCGGAATACACGGCAATCTCGTGGCCGTCGCCAAGTGCCTCCGCGCCGACCTTTGCTGGTCCCGATCGGGCCATGATCTGTGGCCAGTTTGTGCCCGGCCACCTCGGTCCGTGCGCCGTCGTCGTGCGCGACCAGCACCTCTACATGTCGTTCCAGCCGCTCATGTTCCCTGGGATCATGGCGGCGGGTGCTCCTACGGTTCTGGCGGGTTCTCGCTCGATTGCCGCGCTGCGGCGCAATGATGATGCCGATCTGGTGGCCGCGCTGGAGCCGGGCGGCCTGCGCATTTGGGGATACGACCCGGCGATTGGATTCGATCCAGTGGCTGCCAGTGCCTCGGTGAACGGAGACTTTGCCGGCGCCACTCGCCTCGACACCGGCACGCATATCGCCGGTGGTGGCGCCACCGAGCACCACGTCATTGCGTCCAACACTTCTTGGGTGCGCTGCGCGACGATGGACAGCAGCCTTGCTGTGACGGCCGCGCCGATTGTCTCGATGGCGGCCGGCGTCACGCTTTTCGATGCCCGCGCCATCGATTGGGTCGCTGGCGGTCTGCCGGAGGTTGCGCTGCTGACCAGCACCGGTGTGGTCGTGATCGACCACCTCGGCAACCCGCTGGCGGTTGGCGTGGGGTCGGGTTCTCCGACCGAGGGCCACCTGATCACGATGCGCAACAACAGCGCGCCGATGATCTGCGTCGCGACGCACGGCACCGGCAGCTGGAACCTGTCGTCGTGGGTTGCGGGTTCCTCGTCGGGCACTCTGACGATGGCTTCGGCCTACGTGATCCCGGGCACGGGCAGCGGCAGCGGCGTCGACGTGACCGGCCTCGACAAGGTGGACCTTGTTGACGACGCGATGCCGGAAGTCGTGGTGTCGTGCACGGACTCGCTACGCCGCGTGTTCTTCGGCAGCACCACAGGGCCAGCGCCGCACTCGGCAGGCGCCGTGGAGATCGAGGATGTGGATCCCGCCAGCTTGCCTGTGACGCCGCTCGCCAACAACGCGCCGGCGCGCTTCTACGATATCGACCGCAACGGCAACGTCGACATGGTGATCCCCTCGACGGCGAGCGACGAGCTGGTCATCATCCACGACATCCTGCCGCAGGTTCAGTGGATCCTGCTGTCGAACGATACGGACGGCACGCTGACCGGCACCGTTTCGGATCCGAGGGCGCTTGGACGCATCGACGATGCTGGGGGCTGGGCGTTCGATGTCCATGCCGAGCACGACAATGACGACGGTCTGGCGCTGCGGCTCACTCTGCCGAGTGGGGTGACGGCGGACCATGCCCTGCAGGTCTATTCCTATGACCTTGTCAATGGCGTGCCACAGCTGTCGACCGTGGACGCGTTCAAGTATCCACTCGCGAGCGACTTTCAAGCCGTCGACTTTGTGGTGCCGGTTCCGGTCAGCACGTCCTCGATGATGTTTGAGGTCAACCTGGTCGGCGAGAATGGGCTCCAGGGCCAGAGCACAATGCCTGTGCTTCTTCGCTACGACTACAACAGCACGGCGTACATCAAGTTCTCTGACTTGCTGCCCGATCTGCCGAGCAACTGGTTGACGGTCACGCCACTAAAGCCGATCTATCCGCAAACGCTCAACGATTGGTGGGATGCCGACTACGTCTCTCTTCGGAGTTTTGGCCCGGGCACGCTGGCCGGTAGCCAGCGCTTCATTGGCTACATTACGCATTTCCCGCTTAGTGACTCGGTGGCCGGCAATCCGGACGTGGATGCGATCAAGGAACTGCTGAACCAGCACCCTCACTAGCGAAGCCGACGCTTCACGGTGAAGCCGACGCTTCACTATACGGTGCGCGCCCGCGGCGGCGTCACTTCCCGCCGCCGCCGTGTCCTCGACCGTGCACCTGCATCAGCAGTAGCTCCAGCTGGTCGCGCCGCGAGCCGAACTCGCGCGCGTAGCGGCGCGCGAGGTGCACCGCGCTGGCCAGGCTTTCTTCGCGGTCTAGCTCGTCGTAGATCCGGCGCATCGCTTCGAGGTGATGCGCGGTGCGGATCTCGGTCGTCGGCACCAGCACGCTGTTGGCGCCCGCTTCGAGCATTGCGCCGGCAAGCGACGTTGCGAGCGGATTGCCGCCGGCGCGCCACGTGCAAAGCCCCTGTTCGCACGAACCGAGGATGACGACCAATCCGTCGAGCTTGAGATCGACGACATGCTCGCCGGCAAGCATCTCGCCGTCATGCAACCGCAGCGCGCGCCGGTAGATGCTGCTGTGGTAGTCACCGTGGGCAACGATGTGCGCCGCCTTGGCAGTGGGTAGGGCCGCGCGAATGGCGGCAACGGTTGCGCGATCGCCGAGGATCTTGTCGACGGTTCCTTTGCGGTAGGAGCGAACGAGCTTTTCGGTGAGTTGGGCCGGCACGTTCTGATCTTCGACGTGCATGGCGAACAGCAGGTTGCCTTCGCTGCGCGCGGGCACTCGCTGCAGGTCCACAACGAGGTTGGCCACGTAGGTGACCGGCAGCTGTTCGCCGAGGCGCGGATCCCGCTCGTTCGGCGAGATCGGCAGCACGTCAAACGAAGCGTTTTGCAACATGCCGGCGCCGTGGATCGAGACGCCTTGCCAGCCGGCGATGCGTTGCCGCAGCCCTCCCGGCAGGAGCCGTTCGCCGAGGTCGCGTGCGCTTGCCAGCCATTCGTCATCGCTCGCGTGGGGCTGGCTGGCTGGGTGCTGGTCTCGCTCCGCGAGCCGACCCGCCAGCGCGGTTGCCATCGTTTGGAGCAGTGGCCGCATCTCGAGCACGCTGCGGAGTTCGAAAAACGCGATGCCGTCGCCGTCGACCGCGAGCAAGCCCGACCGCATGCGCCCCGGCAGGTAGATCAGCGCGCCGCGTCCGCCGGCCGTTAGCTCGGCCATGATCTGCGTGGCGTCCTTGGGCGCTGGCTTGTGGGCCGCGGCTGCGTGCGCTGCCACCACATACTCAAGGGCCCTGAGGCTGCCTGCTTTGCCGTCGCGTGCCGCAGCTCGAACGAGTGCGCCCAGCAGGTCCGCGCGGTCGTCGATCTGGAGGAATCCCGAACCGCCGGCAAGCAGCGGCAGCTCGCGCCATCGGTCGAGCAGCGCGTCGAAAGCGCCTTCTGCCTGAGACCGTGCCTCTTTGATCATTGGCGCCTCGTCAGCCTGCAGCGCCAGCTCAAGCTGGATCGTGTCGCGTCGCATCGCCCCGAACGAATCCGCCAGATCTGCGGACTTCGAAAACGCCTCGAGCCGTTCGAAGCCATGCTCGGTTTCGTTTCGCGCCATGGCCACCTGGACCAGCTTGGCGGCTGCTGCTCGGCGAATGGCGATGGGGAATTCGCCGGCTAGGACGGCGTCTTCGAGGGCTTCTTCCGCCTGCAGATTGCCGCTCAACGTCTCGAAGATTCGCACGTAGCCTTTGGCGATTGGGTCGTCTCGCCAGTTTTCCAGGGCGTCGAGCGCCGTTGGGATGTCGCCGTCGAGAAGATGGACCTCGGCCTGCGCGATCGCACTCTCACGCTGTAGGCCGAGGGCGCGTTCCTGCTCTTTGGAGTCTGCTTCTTTGGCGAACTGGTCGGCGTGGGCAGCGCCCGCTGCGGCATGGCTTGCCGCCAGCTCGAGGCGACCAAGCTTGCACTGCAGGCGAGCCGACAGGCATTCGATGATGGCCAGTTCGTCGGTCTTCTGGGCCTGCTTGGCGTACTGGCGTGCCAGCGTGAGTGTGTCGCGGACATCGTTGAGCCTGCCAAGCTCCCAGGCCAGCTCGGCCCACTGGCGGAATCGTGCTCCTTGGATCCGGAGCGATTGCTCGTGCATGAGCCGGCCCGTTTGGCAGAGGTGCAGTGCTGCTTGGTGCCAGCCGGCGTCTTGCGGGCTGATGTTGAGCCTGCCGACCAGAAGCCCCCACAGCGGAGTGAGCTTCTGCGTGGCGTAGTCGAGGTCTTTGCTTGGCGCGTAGCTGGCGAGCGACGTTGCGAGGTCGTAGGTCGCGGCTGCAAGGCGCGCCTGTGCCGCGATGGGAAGCGCTGCCCCGTGACGCTCTCTTTCCTGGAGGAAGTCGTCGATGATCGCTCGGATCCGCCCGCGCGCATTGGTCGCGGGGGCTTGCGCCGGGTCTTGAGCTAGCAGAGTCGCGGCGTTGCCGGCTGTGACGCTACTGGCCGCGGTCAGGACGAGAGCTAGCGCATGGTGGCAGTGCATCGTTTGGCAGGCACGCGCAAGCCAGGCTGGCGCACGTGCAGCTCCCAGTTGAGCACTTGCGGGCGGGCCTGCAAGACGGCCGGCGGGCAGGCTACGCCGGTCGCACCCCCGTCGATTTCGATCGGCTCTAGATCTGGCAGGCGGATGACGACCTTGGTCGTCGCTCCCGGGGCCTGCTGGCGCCAGATAAAGCCCTGCTCGGCCAGCGCCTCCCAAGTTGCTTCGCCCTGCGGCCACGCCTGGTAGCGGTCGAGGACGGCTTCTCGATCGAACGGGGCCGGGCCGGTCGCTGGCAGGGTCGCGCGCCATGCAAGGAGGCCTCCTGCGATCAGCACGCAGGCGGCCACCAGCCAGCCCCAGCGAGGCGCGGCAGCGGGCGGCGCCGTCGACAGGTGGGGACCTCGCGCCGGCGGGGCGTTTGCGGCGGGCGGCACGGCGGCCAGTTCCGCCGCGGCTAGGTCCTCTGCACGCAGGTCCTCCGCAGCCAGGTCTTCCGCACGCAGGGCCTCCGCAGCCAGGGCCTCCGCAGCCAGGGCCTCATCATCCTCGCCGCTGTGCTGCAGCTCATCGGCCAGAGCCAGCATGTCGTCCAGCTCAACGGCCAGCGTGGGATCCGCACGCATTGCGCGCTGGACGAGCTCGTCGTCGAGCGAGACCTGGCCCGTCATAACCTGCATGAGCAGGTCTTCTCGCGAGCCGTCGTCGCGAGGTGTCTGCGGGTCATTGTTCATGAGCTGGTGGAAGGGGATTCTCCGTCAGGATCGGTGGCTAGGCGACGGCGAAGTCTGTCGAGGCCGCGGTAGTAGCGCGTTCGAACCGTCGCCATGGGAGTGTCCTGGCGCGCGGCGATGTCTCGAAAATCTAGATTCTCAAAGTGTCGCAGGCGGATGATCTCGGCTTCGGTGCCGCCAAGGGCCGCCAGCGCCGCGCGAAGTGCCACCGCCCGCTCTTCGCTCGCCGCCGCTGCCGTTGGCTCCGCATCAAAGGCGATGGGTTCGGTCACGATCGCCGCCATGCGACGGCGCCGAGCGCGCCGCAGGAGGCTGCGCAGGGTGAGCTTGCAGACGTTGTAGAGCCACGCATCCAGGCTGCTGTGCCCGGCAAAATGGGGCAGGCGCCGGATTGCCGTGGCCGACGCTTCTTGCTCGACGTCCGCGAGGTCTAGATCGGCGCAGCCGCCCATGCGGCGGGCAGCATGCCGCGTCATCGGCCGAACGCGCTGCAGACGTTCTGCCAACCAATCACGCCCCTCGGGCGCCCCCTCAAGGTAGAGGCGGACCGATTCAAGGTCGGGATGAGCGGGGTCGGGCATGGACGATAGCGAGGGTAGGCGGTCACCATGCGAGCGCAAGTCAGCTGGCGGCCCGAACTACGGCGACGCGGGGCGTGGAGGACGGCTCAAGTCTCAGCCTGAGATCGGCCGATCTAGAGATGTCTCGATCCCACGCAACAAGGAATGACCCGACTCGGCAAACGTCAGCTGATCCAGCTCCTTAGCGAGCGCTCCGACCTTTCCAAGGCGGCCGTTGGCGAACTGCTGGGATTGTTTCAAGCTGTTGTCAGTGAGCAGCTTGCGAAGGGTGACTCGGTGACGTTGCCGGGCTTTGGCTCGTGGCGCATGCAGGTTCGGGCGCCGCGCGTGACGCGCAGCGTCCGCGACGGCAAGAAGATCGCCATCCCACCGCGCACGCGGGTCGCTTTCCGTGCGGGAGCTGGCCTCAAGCGAGCGGCCGAATCGTCGATCGATCCCCGCGTATATTTTGGCGATGGGGCCGCGGCCCAGGACGAGCTCGACACGGTGTTCGCCAACCTGTTTGGCGACTCGGATCCCAACCTCGGTCGCGACGAGGTGCGCCAGCGCATCCACGATGCCGTTGGCTCCGACGCGGAGCGTGAGGCGGTGGATTTCTTCGCGGCGCTCTGGGAATGGCAGACCGATTCCGCGCGCAAGCAAGACGTTCTGGCGGGTGGCAGCGGCGACGAAGCCGACGCGCCAGCAGCTCGGGACGTGGCCGCTGAGGACTTGGCCGCGGAGGATCGAGAAGCCGAGGATCCCGTCGTCGAGGATTCCAAGCGGGCCACCACGGATCCCACCGACGAAGGCAAGTTGCCTGAGCGCGTGCCGGGGTCGGGCCGCGTCTAGTCTCGGCTTTCGCCGCCGCGGCTCGCTGTCGACTGGGCCGAGTTGCGCGCCTCCAGGTTCGAGCCGGTTGCGAAGCCGCCGGTTTGCTTTATGCTGCAAAGCATAGCTTTCCGATGCAAAGCTGTTCGGTGGAGCAAGTCGATTCGAAGTGAAGGGATGTCCGCGGAGTGAGGCCGAGTGATGCAGATTCGAAGAGCGGATGCGATGGGTATGTGCTTTGGCGTGCGCGACGCGCTGGCGGCAATGCAGGCGCTGGACGAGCCGGATCAGGTGACGATCCACGGCGAGCTGGTGCACAACGAGGTCGTGCTCCGCGACCCTGCCGCCCGCGGTTTTCGGCAGCAGTCGGAGACGGGGCGGGGCGCAGAGCTGGCCGACACCGAACGCGTTCTGGTGACGGCGCACGGCATCAGCCAGCGCGAACGAGCGCGGCTCGAAGCGGCCGGCAAGAAGTTGATCGACACGACGTGTCCGCTGGTGCACAGAGCCCATGAAGCCGCACAGCTGCTGCAGGCCGATGGGCGCCGGGTGGTTGTCTTGGGGCGGCGCGAGCATG
>JBGCDH010000104.1:0-9113 GCA_045105235.1 Planctomycetota bacterium
CAACCGTCGTGAAGTTGCCGGCGCCGTCGTTCTCGTAGAGGCGATCCGAATTGCCAAGCCGCACGTCATTGGCCAGGTAGAGGTCCAGGTCGCCGTCCGCGTCAAAGTCAACAAGCGCGAGACCGTTGGTACGAATCGCCGGCGTCCACAGATCACGCGCGCTTTCGAGCGTGAATACACCGCCGCCGTAGTTGATAAATACCTGGAACGCGCGCTCCTGCGGCGGCGGCGACGGCCCCAGGTATTCGCTGCCGACGACAATGTCGATCGCGCCGTCGCCGTTGACGTCTGCTGCCGCGACGCACGTGCTCGGCCCGCCGGAGCCGATCAACTCGATCTTCGGCAAGCTGGTGAAGTTGCCGTTGCCGTCGTTGCGCTCGATGACGTCGTTCCACGGCCCGCTGCCGCCGACAAACGGGCCATTGGCGATGACTCGATCCACGTCACCGTCCCCGTCGATGTCGACCAGCGCCTGATCCATGGGATTGCCGGTGCTCGGAAAGTCCGCGTAGTGCCGCAACTCGAACGTGTCATCGTCGCGGCGCAGCCACGCGGACCAGCCAAACACAACGTCCGAAAGGCCGTCGCCATTGATGTCGGCGACGTGCTCACCACCGAAAGCAGCTAGATACCTAGGCGGCAAGACGCGGTGAACTTCGCGCAGGCGCGGCGCCTGGGCCACGGCGGCGCTCGCTGCCAACAGCATAGACGTGGTGCCGACTGCATAGCGAAGCATGGGGACTCCTATGGGGTTTGCGTCGCGGGATCGAGCCGGGCGCCATAGCTGTTGGCGCTGCGCCGATTCGCTGTCCGCACGCTACGCGGGCGCCGCCTTCGCGTCAGCCCCCGTCTTGTTAGGGCCCGCCTCGTCAGGGCCTGTCTCGGCAGGACCCGTCCCTCGGCAGGCCGGTTGCCCCAATCAGCGCAGCGCCGGCGGCCGGCGCTACGCTCGCTCGGCTCAGTTGCCGACGCGCAGCTCGAGGGCGTTGCTGACGCAGACCTGGGCAAAGTCCGCCGCCTGGTAGTTCATCCGGGAACCGAGGAACACCGGGTTGTTCGGCACCGAGACGTTGACGGTGCCGTTGCCGGCGGCGTCGAGCACTGCTCCAACCGCGCCCGCCACACCCGCCGCCGTGCCAACGAAGCGCTGGCAGCCGCCCGGAAAGCCTGGGACGGCGAAGCCGTTGACCGCAGCAACGGCCGTCGGATCCAACAGCACGAACACGAAGTTCAATGGGACGCCGGTTACGTCGAGCACCAGCGTAGTGCTTCCAGAGCTACCGGGAGCAATGGCGGTCGTGGCGCTCTGGCCGCGAAGGGTCATGGCGCAGCCGCAGCCCACACCGAACTCCGTGAAGCTCGAGCCGCAGGTTTGAGCAGGCGTGCTCGGGATGACCGCATCGACGACGACAATGGTGTCGCGCACCGCATCCGTCGCAGCAACCACAAGCGTGCTCGGCGTCGTGAGAGAGATCCCCGGCACGGTCGACCAGCTGCCGTTGCGCAGACGGAAGACATCGCCGTTGCCCGCACCAGCGCCGCCGAACAGCACGATGTCATTGCGCGCCGTACCGGCCAGCGTCGGCAGCATGTCGACGTCCATGCCCGCGAAGGCACGTGCGCTCGGCGGATTGCTCGGGCTCAGCGCCTGCCAGGACGTGCCGTCGAAACGCCACGTATCGTTGAGCAGCGTCGCACCACTGCCACCAAACAGGATGATGCCGCCCTGACCATCGGAGCACATCGACGCGCCGGCGCGGGCCGACGGACCTGCAATGGCCAGCTGCGTCCACGTGCTGCCATTGAAGCGCCACGTATCGCCGAGCATCGCGCCGGTGGCGCTTTGACCGCCGAAGACGATGGCGTCGCCGCTGGCGAGCTGCGCCGACGCAGGCGAATAGCGGGCCGTCGGAGCAACGGCAGGAGCCAGTTGCGCCCAGCTCGCGCCGTTCCAAACCCAGGTGTCGCCAAACGGTGCGCCGCCAGCTGGGCCCACGCCGCCGAACAAGACCACCTGGCTGGACGAGCAGCCGGCGAATGCCGCCGTTGCGCGCACGGCCGGAGCCGCCCCGGTTCCTACCGCCTGAAACGCCACGCCGTCAAACCGACGCGTGATCATCGGCGAACCCGTCGTCAACGAGACGCTATCCAACGCCAGCACGGTCTGGCTTTGTGGTTCGGTTGTGACCATCAGGCCAGCGCGGCCAACAGTCGAAAAGTAGCGATCGTCCTGTGGAGCCCCTTGCGCCGGCGCAGCTGCTGCGAGCGAAAGAGCGAACAAAGCGATCGACGAGACGCCACCGCGAGAGGTGGCAAGTTTGCAGTATCGGTTCATGTGGATGTAGGCGCATCACGCGCTACCGATACAGGCGCGGAAGCGGCGAAAAGCGGAAGCGTCGCAGCCGAGATTTCCACGATCACCGCAGCGTGCCGAATCGGCGCACGCCAGAGACGGCCGAGCCCACTACTGTCGTGCGTCTGGTAGACGGTGCCTTATCCGGGATGCGAGGGCGTTCGTCGCAAGGTGCTGCGACGAATGCATGTTCCATACCTCCTGCCGAGCAGCAGCTACGCCGTGGCAGCTACGCCGTGACGGGCGTCTTCGCGCCCGCTGAACGACCCCCATATCAGATGCACGACACTAGCGCCGCCGTCGCTTCTTGGGCGGCAGCAAGATCAGCTCGGCCAAGCCGGTATGCGCCTCGACCCTGTCGACGCGCCCGCTGAAGCGAACCTCAATCGCCCGCAAGCGGCGCGAACGCTTGAGTTCGTAGACGAGCGGCGCAATCGGATCGCGGCCGATCGAGACCTTGTGCCACTCATCACGGTCATTGCCGAAGCGCAGCTCGACGCCATCGACCTCGTCAAAATCCCCTCGCTGCTGGTCGTGCGCTGCCGGCAGCATGATCGTCACGCTGCCAACGCGCACCGACTTCTTCCACGACAGCAGAACGCTCGGCGCCTGGTCTTCTTCAGCCGCCAACCAGCGCGAGCTGTCTTTGCCGTCAAACAGATTGCTCGCCAAGCTGTTCTTGTCCAGCTCACTGCTCGCAACGATTTTCGGAGCCGCCGTGCGCAGCAGGTTTTTGCCGTAGGCGTCGGCCGAGTCGACCATCCACGCCGCTTCGACGTCACGGATGCGAACATCCATCCAGCCGGAATCGACCACGACAGTTTCCGCTTCCGGCGCGGCAACGTACGCTCCCGGCGCAGCTGCACGCGGCGCAGAATCGGCGGCCAGCAGCGTCACCCTGGCTCGCACCCGGTGGTCGCCGCGCGCCAGCGCCTTTTCTCGATAGAGGAATACCTCGTCCTGCCACGCCTTGGTCGGATCACCCGCGATGCGGCCAAGCACGCGATCCTCTTCATCGATGTAGGCCACCGATACGACGCGCATGCCGTACTTCTGATGGTCCGCGACGAGCCGTCCGCCGAAACCCTCGATGTAGAGCGAGACCGGCCGCTGCCCGGCGCCACGAAGACGGATGGAAGCGTTCTGCCCACCGGCTTCGAATACGTGCGTCGCAATATCTTTGGATCCCGTCACCGGCCGACCGGCCCCCGTCGCGCGGCGCAAGAACAACAGCGAGAAGCACGTTTCGTTGACGCCCTTCCAGCCGCCGTCGTCCTTGCCCTGCGTTTTCAGCAAATGGCGAGCACCACCCAGATACCACCAGTGCGTGCCGAGCTGCTCCACCTGCATCAGCGCGCCGACGCGCTCCACGCCGTAGAGGTAGTAGAATTTATGCCGACCGTTTGGGTTTCTGTCTGGCTGAAAGTTGCGCGCGAACCAGCGCATGGCGGCTTCGATATGCTCGTCGGCCTTGCGCCGCATCGGGCGGCGTAGTTTTTTGCCAAGCCCCGCTTTGCAAATCGAAAGCACGGCAATGCCGGCACCGGTCATGGAGCCCGTGGTCTTTTGCTTGCCGCCCACGCGGTATTGAAAGCCGGCGACATCGACCTTGGCTACGCCGGTTCGCCCGTCGACCACCTCCGGGTTATCGATCTGCTGAACCTTCGCGCGATACCCCTCCATGCGGGTAACAAGCCGCTGAAAGACACCCACATCGACATCGAGCCCACGTTTGACGGCTACCCACAGGCCGAGCGCCGCATACTGAGTGTTGGAGAGGTCCGCGTGGCTATGCGGATACCCCCAATCGCCCTCGGGCTTCTGCCAAGAGATTAGCTTGTCGCAGAACGAGGCGATGCGATCCTCGCGCCCCATGCGCAGCGCATCGTAGGCCAACATCATGCACGTGGTCGCGTAGGTCGTCTCCGGTTCGACCGAGTCGAGATAGCGCACGGCTCGGCGAACGGCGGGATGATCGCGCGACACGCCGGATTGAAGCAGCGTGTAGAGGCATAGCCCCGCGCGGCCCCCCAAGAAGTTGCCGTGCAAGCCCCAGGAACCATCGCGGAGCTGCTGCTCGATCAAATACTCCACCCCGCGATCGATGGCCGTATCAATGTCTGGACGAAGTTTGAGCTCGTCGGGGTGTGGCGCCGCCTGCGCCGACAGCGAGCTCGCGAAGGCCATCAGAACGAGCAAGGCCGCAGCAGGCGATCGTGCAATTCTGTTCGTCGATCGTTTCATAGTAAGCGTGGAGACGTAGTAGAGCTTGAGTGTGAGAGGGCATTCGCGCAGGTGAGAGGCGGTCATTCTCGCCGGTCGAAATAGGCACGCGCTGGATCACCGGCACGCTGATCCTCTAGATGCTGCACCGCGTGCAGAGCAGCTTCTGCATAAACGCTGCCCTTGCGCTGCGCAGCGAAGCGCTTCAGATCCTTGATCTGAGAGGCGACCGGTTTGTCCGTCATACGTTCACAGGTCGTGAAGTAGGCCTTGCCTACCTTGACGCCACGCTTCCAGTCGCCCTTGAGCAATAGGAGCCACTCCTCTGCTTCGCGATCGAACGCAGGCACCCCAGAAAAGGACTCACGGGCGGCCTCCAGCTGCAACGAAAGGGTGTAGTAGTCCTCGCTGCCTTCGAACGCGACCAATTGATCCAGCACACGGCCCGCACGAAGCTCGATATACTGAGCAAGACGAACCGCTGGGCCGCTTGGATCGCCTCGGCGCGCTCGCTTCCGCTCTCGATCGCGGGCGCGCACGACGGCCTTCCACGCCTTCGCCAACCGCCCCTTCTCGATGTCTTGAAAGACCTTTCGCAGGACGCCCGTGAGCTTGCTTGTATCGACGCCGGGGATGACCGTCGTGCTGCCGAGCATGCAAAGCCGCGGGTCTGCAACTCCAAACAGAAGCGCAACCGACGCCGTTAGGTGCACCCGCGAAGACCGATAATAACTACCGCCACCGGCGTAGTCGCGGCCTGGCAGCGCGACGAATGAACCGTCGTGACATCGCGCAAGGTTCAGCCACGCCTTGCTGTAGTCCATCATCACGCGAAACGTCTCGTCGTCGCGACAAGCCGCCGCGCCAATCCACGCCCAGCATGCACCGAGGATGTTGTCCGCGTGCCCGTCGGCAAAGGCCTCGTGCTGCAGACGCAAGAAGCGTGCGCCACGCGCAACGTAGTCGGCGGCGTTCGCATCGGTCGACAGTGCGCGCGCCAGCACGGCAGCGCCCGTTCGGCCAAGATGGCCGCGGCCGCCAGGCCCCGCTCGGCCGTTCGCAACCCACTCCGTCCCGTAGCAGACGTAGCCATCCGGCCCCGTGCCGCTGTAGAGAAACTCGAGTCCGGTCTTTCGAACTGCCGGATCGACGTGCACGCCGCACTTCGCTGCCATTTCCCACCCGGCCAAGATCAGCGCCGTAGGCAGAACCATCGGGCCGTACCCCTCCGGCTGACTACGGTGCCCAAAGCCACCGTAATCCGGATGCATCATGGTCTCGCTGTAGCGAACGAGCGCCTGCATTCCCGGCAGCACGGCATCGTCTCGGGTCGCGAGGAAATACTCGCCCAAGAACAGCAGCCGGTAGCCAATCACCCACGACCAGGATCCTTCGGGGGTGCGATCCGCCCCCCAGGTCTTGGCCTGCCGACGCGCTGCCGCAAGGTGCTTTTGATTGTCGCTCGACAAGCACGCCAGCCCCGCAATCGCAGTCGCGTGCAGCGGCCCCCAACCGCGGTTGCGTTCGGCAACCAGGTAGTCGAGCGCACGGCTGCGGATCCGCGCCGACTTCTCGCAGTTGTGCGGGAAGGTCGGCGAAAACCGACCGATAGGCTCAAGCTGGATTTCGACCGTCTGCGGCTTGCCGTCGCGTTCGACCTGCAAGCGCAACACGCCGTCCGTTGCTTCGGCCGCTTCGATAGCGAGACCGAACTCCATCATCGGGCCGCCGTAGCCTTTGGTGCCGCGCGACCAAACGTGCTCGCTCTCGAAGGCACCGCGGCCGGCGCCATTCACGATGTCGCCGACCTCGAGCAGCCCCTTCGCCGGGGACCCTGGAAACACATAGCGGATCTCGAACGACTGATCTTGGATCATCGCACGAGCTCCTGTCGGCCCCAGGTTGATCAACCACCCAGGACATTCCGCGTCCGGCCCACCACCGGGCGTGGTCCACTGCGGAGCGTCTTTTTGATGCAGCTGGGCAGGCAACTGCACACCGAGAAACAGGGCGCCTAGCGACAGGGCGACCGGCATCCACCTTAAGGCGGGCTCTGTTCGAAGCATGACTCGTTCCGGCGGGGCGCGGCAAGCATACGCGATCCTCTCCGCAGTGGCTAGAGCACCCGAAATGACCGCTTCTCAGAGCTTCTTGCCCTTCGCCAGGTCATACCGATCACCGGCTTCGCAGCGCGCCTCGCGAACCGATCCCGCGTCGGTCCGGCGGTCGTAGAAGATCACCGCACTGCCGCCGAGCACCTCGGCGACGGAGCCCTCAACCCAGATGCCAGTGTCGCGGTCGAGGCCAATGCCAAGCATCTGCGGGTGCTCCGAGACCAGCTGGCCAAACGCCGCCTCGCGGTCGCGCTCGAGGAAGTGCGCGTCCACCACCACGCCGGTCAGCAGCGCGAGGCCGCGCGTGTAGCCTTCGCACATAATGCTCTTGTTGCTGCGCGGATTGCCGCGCACGAGCATGTCGCCGATCAGCTGCCCGCCGGCCGAGCTGCCGCCGACGACACCGTCGCGGCGCAGCACATCGTGCAGCAGATCGTGCACGCGCGTGCCCTGGACCACGTCCATAAAGCGATAGGTGCGGCCGCCGTCGATCCAGACGCCGGTGGCTTCGGCGAGCAGCTCGTGGGCGCGGCCGGCGCGCTCGGCGTTGCCGCTGTCGCCGAGCCACAGCACCGTGACGTTGCGGGCGCCGAGGTCGCGCAGCTTGCCCGCCGAATACGAACTCGGCTCGCGCCCTGGATCGAACGACTTGGCGTCCGGCATGCAGACGATCGCCGCGTTTTTGCCGCCCGCCTTCGCAAGAAACCGACGAAACGTCGCTTCGTCGACACCACCGCCACCGTGCAGCATCAGCGCGCCGCGGGTGACTTTGGGCACCGCGGGCTTCGCCGGCGGATAGTTCGGCAGCGCGCGCTCCATCGCCGAACGTTGCCACGACATCACGTCGAGGCCGTAGCCCGGCACGTCGCCGAGGCCAAACGCGTCGATGCGTTCCATCGCCGCCGAGCGCTCCGGCCAGCCGTTGGCGGCCACGACGCGCACGTCGACGTCGGTGCGGCCATAGACACACGCCCGCCGCCCGGTATGCAGCAAGAGCGCGCTCTGCTTTGGCACAAACCAATGCACGCGGTCGGCGCGCAGCTTGGCGCGGTTCGACTTGGCGGACGAAAGATGTAGTTCGCTGGCCGCCACGCCAAACGGCTCACTCGCGAGCATCTGCGCGACTTCGCCGGCCGCCCCAAGAACGCCGCCACGCGCCGCGACGTTGTTCAACAGAGCGCGCACCTCGGCATCGGCCTGCGCCGCAAACGGTTCGCAGTCCAGCCACACCGCAGCGCCCGTCGTCAAGCTCTGCACGACGTCAGGCTTGCGGTGCCAGTTGCGGCTGCCGGCGGCCACGACTTCGACCGCAACCGAACCATCCGCCGCCGCCGTCCCCAAGCGCTCTTTCAGCCGAGCCGCTAGCGCCGGCGTCGGCTTGCCGCTCTTGGCGAGCACGATCACCGCCGGGCCGGGCGCTGCGGCGACCTTGGCGCGCAGCGACAGAAACGCATCGAGCACACAGTCCATGACTTTGCCATTGCCTGCCAGCACACGAGAGCCGGCGAACGGCGCCGGCGCTTTCGGCAGCGGCAGGCGGTCTTGGGCATGCAGCGCGACGGCCGCGAACAGGGCCGTAGCAAGGCAGGCCGATGCTCTGGCCATCGCGTTCGAACGGGCCGCAGGCCGCGACCGGGCAACCAAGGGGGTCATCCCATCATCGTAGGCGACAGCGACCGCGGCCGCCCCGGCACCGGCGCGGAATCCACGCGGATCGCATGATCCTCCGTGAAGCCGATGCAGCCAGTCGGCATCATGCGCGGGCAGGAATCCGTCGACATGCTGCCCAACACCATCTGCCAAGATCCCAAGCTCGCCCTCGATCCGCTCAAGAAGGCCGTCGAATTCGCCGCCGGAGAGCAGGCCGAATCGCTGCGCTGGCTGCCGCAGTTCGACCTCTGGATCGAACAGATCGTCGGCGTGGCGGCGCTGGTCGCGATCTGCATGCTGATCCTGTTCGCGACCCGCGCGCTGCGCGTACTCGGCATCACGCGACTGATCCGGCACACCCAAAACACCTGGGACGACATCTTTGTCGACAAGGCGTTTTTCCGCTGGATTAGCTACATGCCGCCGACGCTGATCGGTGCGGCCATTGCCCACAAGATGCCCGGCCTCGACGAGTCGTTTGCGTCGAGCGCCACCATCCTGAAGTGGATCAAGCAGGTGCTAACCTGCATCACGACGCTTACGGGTATGCTCGCCATTGGCGCGCTGTTCGACGCCGGCCACGAGATCTGGAACCGCCGCGCGAAGAACCGTTCGCGGCCAATCAAGGGCTACATCAGCCTGCTCAAGATCTTCGTCTATGTCATCGGCACGGTAGCCGCCGTGGCATTCTTGTTCGGGCGCAACCCGAGCGGCCTGCTGCTAAGCCTCGGCGCGTTTACGGCGGTGCTGCTGCTGATCTTCAAGGACACGAT
>JBGCDH010000105.1:0-15005 GCA_045105235.1 Planctomycetota bacterium
CGCAGCACAGCCACAAGCCCCGGCCGCCGCCACGCCCTCCGTCCGCTGGTCGCAGCGCTTCCATCAGCCAGGAGCCATCGACGGCCGCCTCGTGCTGACGATCGATCTGAAGGCAGGCCAGGAGCTGCTGCTCAAAGACCCGACTGGCGCAGTGCACTGCCGCTACAGCGGACGCGGGCCGGGAGCGGTGGCCGCCGCCGCCAGCAGCGTCGATGCAGGTGCGGCCAACGGCGGCTGGACCAGTTTCGTCAGCCATCGGATTCCTGGCGACACCATCCTGGCCGAGGTGCGGGGCGGCAGCGCCGACACGGCGAGCGTCACCGTCCGCCAGGCTCTCTGGAGCGACCCGGCCAGCGGCGGCGGCACGCTGGCGGCCAGCAGTGGCGGGACCTGCAGCCTCGGGCACGTGCTGCCGGCCGGCTCACGCGCAACCGAGGGGGCTGCCTCCACAGGCTTCCCCTTCAATACCCCAAACAGCATGCGCGTCATGTACAGCTATGACGGCGCTGCCGCCAGCATCGGCGAGCGCGTCCGGATCTGTGGTCTGCGCTTCCGACCCAACGAGAACATCCCCAGCATCAACGCCTTTGATTTGACGTTTCGCCTCGACGTCTCGACGGGACGCAACCCCGCACTTTCGCTGGCACAGGTCTTTGCGGACAACCACGGTGCCGACGTGCAAACGGTCTTTGACGGCACCCTGACGCAAAGTGCGGTCAGTGGCATCGGCACCAGCCCCAACTCGTTCGTGCTGGAGATCCCGTTTTCGACGCCCTTCGAATGGGATCCCAGCTTTGGCCCGCTGCTGCTCGACTTTCAGCACCAGGGAGCCGTTGGCGGCAATGCCGTGTGGGACGCGACAGTCGGCGTGCCCGGGGGCGGCCGCATCGCCGCGACGGGCCAAGGCGCCAACGCTTCGACCTCGACGTTTCCAGGCAACGGCCAGACTCAAAACGTCAGCATGCCGGTCGAACTCTGCCTTGAGGCGGATGTCGTGCCCATCGCCGTCGAGACGACAGAAGCAAACTCCAGCTCGAGCTACCCATTCGGCCGCACGACGCCGATGCGGGTGCAATACCTCTACGGCGCCAGCACATTCGGCTTCGACGGCCGCCACCGAATCTCGGCGCTGAACTTCCGGACCCAAAACGGCGTGGCCTTCCCGGGCAACAGCTACGACCTGCTGGTCACGATGTCGTCGACAGCCAGCCCGGCATCGGCCACATCCTCGACATTCGCCAACAACCACGGCAGCGATGAGACCGTTGTCTTTGACGGTGTCGTCAACGCCGAGCCTCGAGACGCGTCCGCCAGTGCTCCAGGTCCCTTTGTGCTGACGATTCCGCTCGACGAGCCCTTCGAATACAACCCAGCCAACGGGCAGCTCGTCGTCGATTTCCAGCTCCGGACAGGGGCCAGCAACAGCCTTTCGTTCGACGGGGATTTCAACAACAGCGACGTCTATCGCCTCTACTCCGTATCGAGCAGCACCGCGACGTCGGGCACCGTACAGAACTTCGGCCTCGCTATGGCTCTCACTGCTGAGCCTATGCCGACGATTCCCGAGTCCAGCGATGCTGCGTTTGCCTCCTCGACCACGTCCTACCCCTGGAACCAGCAAAGCCTGCGCGCGATGTACCGCTACGACGCGAGCCGCATCGCGACCGATCGGCCGCTCTACCTGCAGCACCTGAGCTTTCGCCCGAGCAACTCGGCGCAGAGCTACGGCTCGGCCAGCTACACGTGCACCATCGACCTCTCCACAGGGATCAACCCGTCGCCCACCCCGCTCAACGTCGTCTTCGACGCCAACCACGGCACCGACCGCGCGCGTGCGTTCGACGGCGTCTTCACGGTTCCCTTCCAAGAAGGGTCCGCGCCGGCGGATTCCTATCCGATCACCGTTCAGCTCGACGAACCGTTCTTCTACGACCCCGCCAACGGCCCGCTCGTTGTCGACATCCGCATGCTCGACATCGTCGGCGACACCCGTCTGAGCAGCGGTGGCTTTGGCACGGGTCTGGACCGCATTGCTCACCGGAGCGATCCCAACGCCTTCGCGGCCGACTTTGGCCCGCAGGGATTCGCTCTCGACATCCGGCTCGGTGGCGCTGGCTGCAACGCGACATCGGTCCCCTACGGCACGGCGTGCGCCGGCACGTTTGGAACGCCACAGAGCGTCAACGTCGGCCTGCCTACGCTGCCGGCCAACGACTTCGGCCTGCGCGTGCTCAACGGCGTCCCCAACGGCGCGGCGTTCTTGATCCTCGCCCTGACCCAGACCAACGTGCCGCTAGGCGTCATTGGAGCCCCCGGCTGCACGGGCTTGACGGGCGGCGAGATCGGCGCGTTGACAACGTTCCTCGACGCCAGCGGCAGCGGCACCCAGATGATCGCGCTGCCCGACAACCCGATCTTCAACGGCTTCCAGTTTATGACCCAGTGGATCGTGCTGGACCTGCCGGCCAACCAGCTCGGGCTCATCTACAGCAACGCGCAGCTGCATACGACCTGCTACTGAGGTCCAAACGAACGGCGCCTGCGCGGCGACTTCTGCCGAAAGAAGCGAACCGCGCGGTCGGTTCGGCCGTTGTCGCTCCTATCGACAGCCCCCACGCAATGCCCGCAGCTCGTCTCGGCGTCTTGCTGTGCTCCTGCTTCTTGGTTTCCTTCCTGTTGAAAGCGCTCCACGCGCAGCAGGCGGACGCCGGTGCGGGCGCAGACGTAGAGGTCGAGGTAGACGAGCAAATCCTCGCCCGAACCAAAGCCGGCTTCGCCTTGGTCGACGCCCGCAGCGGCCACAGCCGGCAGCTTCGCCAACCCAAGGGCTCCGTCAGCCGGGCCGTTCATCTCTCGCAAACCGGTGACATCGCCTACGCGCGCTTTCACGCCGGGCGCCGCGAAGTGGTCGTGCACGACAAGCGCGGCCAGCCGTTCGCCCTCGGTCCAAACCACGGCCACGATCACATCTGGGAGATGGGCTGGTCGCACAACGGCAACTGGCTCGCCTACCGCATCGACGGCCACGCCCTCGGCAAGGGCAGCGTCCATCTGCTGTCGCGCGACGGCGCCACCGCGCGGTCGCTGACGCCCGCCGGCCAGCACGATGGCACCTTTGACTGGGCGCCGGACGGCCTGCACCTTGCGGTTGCGGCGACCACGAGCAGCGAGATCAAGCGCTACGCCAGCGGCATCTGGGTTGAGCGCACGTCCGCGATCGACGTGCTCGATGCCGCAACGGGCACGCGGCAGCGGCTGGCGGCATTCGCCTTCGAAATCGATGAGATGGCGTGGTCACCAGACGGCATCGAGATTGCGGTGCTCGATGGCGGCGGTCGGCTGTATCGCATCTCGCGGACGGCTCCTCCCCGAGCGCGTGAAGGCCCTGTGGATCGCGACCGAGCGCTCGCCAAGGGCTTCGCGCACGGACACAAGCCGCGCTGGTCGCGCAACGGCAACGAGACGCTGATGCTGCGTCACCGAAAAACCGGCGGATCGCAGCTGGTGGTCGTCGACCGCGACGGACAGTCGGCCTGGTCGCATGACGCAGCGGCCGAAGCAAAGGGCAAGGTCACCGCGTACGACTGGTCGGCCGACAGCCAGCGCATCGTCTTTGCGACCAGCAGCGGCGAGCTTTACATCCTAGAACGCCAAACGCACGCGGTGCGCAACCTGGGCAGCATCGACTCTCCGACGAGCCTGGCGATGACCGGCTCCACAAGACGCTGACGCTTTGCCGGCGAGCCTCTAGCGAGCGAGCGCCGCGTCGCACGCCGCCGCGATGCGCTCGCATTCGGCCACAACCAGAATCGAGACCATGTCGCGGCCGCGCCTGTTCGCCGTCACCGGCTCCAGCACCTCGAGTGCGCGCTGGCACAGACCGCGCGCTTCTTCGTATCCGGCCCGGGCTTTGCTCTCGTCCGCCTCGTATTTGGCCTGAATCGCCACGTGGTCCGCCAGCATCTGAACCGCGCGCGCCAGCGAGTGCACAATGGCGACGTTTTGGCTGTCGTTTGCGTACTGCCGCTCGAGTTCCTGCGCGGCCCATCGCATGTGTGCCTCGCCGACGACTCCTCGACCGCGGCTCGCAAGTTCGTAGCCAAACAGCCCGCGGGCCACCGCGTAGTAGCGGCGACCGCCCACGTTTCGGCCGGCCTTGTCCGCCGTGCCCATGAGCTGGACCGCCCGTTCGAAAGTCGCAAGTGCACCGTCTTGGTCGCCGCGAGCGCGCCTGGCCATCGCCAACCGAAGCTGCAGCCAACCAGAATCGAAGACATCCTCGACCCTCTCGATACGGCCAGCCGCGCGCGCCGCCGCTCGAAGCTCGATGGCCGTTTCGAACTGGCGCTCCGCGTCCTCAGCCCGCCGCTGGCTGATCGCGATGCAGCCAAGATGCCGCGCTACGGCAGAACGCGCCATCAAGAGACGCGGCGCCGACTCGGGCAACAGCTGCTGCAGCCGCGCCGCGGTCGCCTGCACGGTGCGCCACGGAGCCACCGCCGCTTCGTGATCCGGACGAACATCAAACCAGATGCCGAGCAGCCGAAACTGCACGTCGAACTTCTGCAGCAGGATCTCCGTGTCGTCCGGGTTGTCGGCGAGGACCTGATCAAGATAGGTCGTTGCGCATGCAAGGTTGGCAACCGCTTGCTCACGCTCCCCGAAATGCCCCTGACCGCTGCTGTGCTGCACGTCACTGAGGTTGAAATAGGCGCGCGCCAACGCCGCTCGCATGTCGCGATCGAGCGGCACGTTGGCGGCAACATACTCAAGCTGCTCGACCGCCCGCATGACCACGTCGCGGCGCAGCTTGGTCGCTCCCGGCAGCCCGACCAGTTTGGCCGGCAGGTCGATCACCCGACGCATTGCGTCGGTGAATACGCGCCGCATGGCCTCGCCCCGGCGCGCGCTTTCCTCGAGAACCTGGCGCTCGGCGCGCTGCGCCCGCAGAGCGAGCAAGATGCTGGCACCGCCGCCAACTGCCGCCACCGTCAGCGTCGCCGCCATGGCAAGCACCAGACCGCGGCGCCGCCGTGCAAACATGCGCAGCTGGTAGGCAAACGTGGGCCGGCGCATGCTGATCGGCTCTTTCGCGAGATAACGGCGCAAATCGGCAGCCAGCGCCCCAGCCTGTGCGTAGCGCTCGCTGGGTTCGCGGCGCAGGCAGGCGGCTACGATTTGTTCGAGATCCGGGTCGACGTTGCGGCGCACGCGACGCAGCAGCACGGCCGGCTGCTCACAGACGATGCGCGCGATTTCCGCCACGGGCTGCTCTGCAACATCGTGCGGCAACCGGCCGGCTAGCAGCTCGAACAGCACTACGCCGAGCGCATAGACATCGGTACGCGTGCCGATCTTCTGCAGGTCGCCCTGCAGCTGCTCGGGCGCCATGTAGTTGGGCGTGCCGAGAAACGCACCGGCCTGGGTTGGATCTGGCCGACTCTCGCGACCCGCCTCGACATGACGCGCAATGCCGAAATCGATGACCTTGACGCGGTCGTCGTCGTCGACGAGCACGTTGGCCGGCTTCAGGTCGCGGTGCACGACGCCGCGTTCGTGGGCGTGCTGTATGGCATCACAGATCTGCAGCACGACCTCGAGAGATCGCCGATCGTCCGGCTGGGCCGCTTTCGACCAGGTCGACAGATCCCGAGCGGACGCGACGTACTCGAGTGCGAAGTACGGCCAACGCACGCGGCCAAACGCGGTCTGCTCTTCGTGCACGCCCGCAGCGTAGACCTGCGCGATCGACGGGTGCTGCAGACGCGCAAGCAGCTCGGCTTCGAGCTCAAAGCGACGGGCTCCGTCTTCATCGAGCGCCGTCGTCACGAGTATCTTGAGAGCGACCTCGCGCCGCGGCGACGCCTGCGTCGCGAGGTAGACGATCGAAGCACCACCGCGGCCTAGCTCGCCGAGGATCGTGAAGGCGCCAATGCGGCCGCCGTGGCCAACTGGGTCGCTGGCGGCACCGCGCAGCAGCGAACGATGCACCGTGTCGGGCTCAAGCACTCGATCCGCGTGGCTCTGCTGTTCGAGCAGCTCTGTCACTTCGGCGCGGAGAGCCGGCGCCGCACAAGCCAGCCGTGCGGCGCGCTCCTCCGGCCCCTGATCGAGGCATGCTTCAAACAGCTCGCGCACGGCGGCCCAATCGAGGTCGTGGGCCTCGCGGCCTCGCTTGGCCTGCTGTCCGGATTCAGAATCGGATTCGGGCGACATCATCTCGGGCTCGTCCCCACCGGCGGACGCAGGGCATGCGTCCGCGCGGCGGCCCATTTTCCGTTCTTTTGCCCAACCGACATCTCGCTCCCTCTCACTCCCCGCGCAGCAGCTCGCGCTGCAAGAAGGAGCGAGCCAGCTCCCAGCCACGGTGCACCGAAGTCAGCGACTTGCCAAACGTATCGGCTACTTCCTGCAGGGTCATGCCGGCGAAGAACCGCAGCTCGACGATGCGTTCGAGTTCGGGGTCACGCTCCCGCAGTCGCTCCATGGCAGCATGCAGGTCAAGCACGTCGACCATGTCGAGGCCCTCGCCACCGCCGACCGCCGCCGCACTCCCGGCGCGCACCGCGATGCCGTCGCGCTCGAGATCGAGTTCTTCGGTCGCGCGGCGCCGCCTCGCTCGGTCGACGAGAACGTTGCGCATCACGCGGGCCGCCAAGCCAAGGAAGTGCCGGCGGCTGCTCCAGTCGCTTTCGCCGGGGCTTTTCTGCAGCCGCAGCCAGGCTTCGTGCACAAGCGCCGTCGGCTGCAGCGTTGCATCGCTGCGCTCGCTGCGCATCAAGGCCGCCGCGCGCGCGTGCAGGTCCGCGTAGATCAACGGCAGCAGTTCCTGTTCGGCAGCATCGTCGCCCGCGCGCACGCGCCCGAGCAGCTGGGTGATCTGCGGATCTGACATGTCGGCAAAAGTCTACCGGCCCCGCCGCGACCGCGCTGCCAAGGCGGCTTCAAAGGGCCGCAGCAAGCGCCGCCACCGCGCTCCCCGCGCCGGCTAGTGTAGTGCATCTGGTAGATGGGGTATTATCCGGGATGCGAGGGCGTTCGTCGCAAGGCGCTGCGACGAATGCATGTTCCAGACTTCCTGCCGAGGAGCAGCAACGCCGTGACGGGCGTCTTCGTGCCCGCAGAATGCCCCCTATATCGGATGCACTACACTAGCAGAGGTCGGTATCACCGAGCGAGTAGCGCCAGAGGTCCGCAAGTTGTTCGGGACTCGTATCGGGTCCGGTGATGCGATGCGTAAGTCGGCGCTCGTGCCAATGAGCCGAAGATCGCTGGTGGCAGCCAATATCGGCCAAGCGCCGACGGTTGGGATCGTGATCGGCGAAGACCGCCAGCAGCGTGCGCGACCGCTCTGCGGCGAGGCGACAGGCTTCTGCCAACAGCGCCCGCGCGGCGCCCTCGTCATCATCGCCGCAAACCAGGTCGGCGATCGTGCACGCCGACGGAATCAGCTCGTGCTCCACGCGCAGTGCCAAGAAGCCGACGAGCTCACCATGACGGTAGGCGCCGAGACGCATGTAGCGATGGGCCTCCGGCCCGCTCGCATAGCGCCACTGCAAATAGCGGCGGTCCTTGCGCACAGCGAACGGGCTCTCCGGCAGCGCTAGCTGCCAGAGCGCATCGAGCTCCGCCGGTAGCTCCAGGCCCAGTGACGCAACCGCAACGTTGGCCGGCGCCGACGGTAGGTCAAGCTGCGGATCCCGCAGCCAGTAGTCCACCGTTCTCAGCAGCGAGTAGTCGAGCAGCCGTCGCCCGATGCGCTCCGCCATCCGCACCGGAAACCCGTAGCCGATCTCATTGCCGTGCTCGCGGTAGTCCTCGGTGAAGCGGTTGCCGAGCGTTGCAAACAAGCCCTGTTGCTTGAGCCCCTGACGAAAGTCTGGATGCGTCATCGAATCGACCACATGCACAAATCGCTTCGGGCCATGCACAGTATCCGCAGTCTGCGGCACCGCCGTGTACTGCGCTGCAACGGTGCCGTCCGCGGCCACGGCGAGCAGGATCTGCGTGCC
Source organism: Planctomycetota bacterium (assembly GCA_045105235.1). Classification (GTDB taxonomy): domain Bacteria; phylum Planctomycetota; class UBA1135; order UBA1135; family UBA2386. Next base: position 8,013 of record JBGCDH010000105.1, read on the forward strand.
GGCAGGGTTGTCGCGAAACTGCCAGCGCCAGAAGGCGACGTCCCGATCGACGTAGCCTTCGCCGCACTGCTCGCGGAACACGCGGTTGAACGTCTGTAGGATCGCGTGCTCGTCACCGGGCACATAGGTACGAATGGTCAGCGCGCCGTGGTCGATCGTGGTCATATCATGCTCTCCCGAGTTCCCGTCTCTCGATTCCCCGCCGCGTAGGACGCAGCGTCGCCGTCCCGGAGCAAGCGTCGTGCCAACAGCAGCAGGACCAGCTTCTGCAGCAGGCTCCCCCGCGTGCCGCACCGCGATCGTCGGCAAGCCGTTGCTTGGATGTCGTGAACACGACAAAACGCCGGCATCAAGACGGCAGCGCGCCCGCGCCAACGGCATTGGACCTGCCCCCTTCCCAGGGGCGATCGACAGAACAGCTTCGTAGACCCCATTTGGGCACGGCAGTTGCCTAGTCGAGCGCGTGCCCTACGCCCCGTCGAATCTGCTGCGCAACACCCGCGAGTTTGTCGGGCGCTCTCTGTTCCCGTTGGCCACCTGCTGCCTGCTCTGGGGCGTGCTCGTCTTTGGCCCCTGGGGCTTGCTGCTGCTCACAAGCATTTGGTGGCGCACCGTCACGAGGATCGCCTGACGTGAACCCGTATCCATCATCCACGGCGCGACCATCCACGTCGCAGCCGGCGACGTCGCGACTCGGCCGCGGCGCAAGCATCAAGCAGGGTCTGCTCGCGCGCCCTGAAGACGCCCACTGCGTCGCGTTCCACCTGCTTTGCCTCGTCGCCTACGGTTCGGCGTGGTGGCTGTGGTGCCACCCGGAATCGTGGCTTGCGGGAGACGGCACGTCGGCAGGCTGGCTTCCTGCGGGTTGGGGCTCAAGCCTGCAGATGGTTGCCTTCGTCTTGCCCACCGCGTTCTTGCTCGGCTGGATCAGCGGCATCGACGTCGGCGTCAATTTTCACAACCACACGCATCGGCAGATCTTTCGCCGCCCGGGCTGGAACCGCTGGTTTGCGCGCCTCTGGACGTTTTCCGGCGGTTGGCCCGCCGCCTACTGGCAGTACGCGCACGTGCGCGTGCACCACCACAACCTGCTTGGCGAACGCGACTGGACGCTGCCAAAGCTTCGACCCGACGGCCGCTTCGAATCGCTCTACGTGTATGCGCTGTGCCACTGGCCCTGGCGCTACGCCTGGCACTTCTGGCAGGACGTCCAAGCCGGACGCTTCGCAAAACGCGTCGCGCTGCGCGAAGGCGCGTGGTTCCTACTGTTTTGGTCGATCCCGTTTTGGATCGATCCATGGATGGGCCTCTGGCTTTGGGCGCTGCCGCAGTGGCTGGGCAACTGCATCACGATGGCTTCGGGCATGTATGTGCAGCATGCCGGCTGCGTCGCCAAAACCGCCGAGCATCCGGTGCAGCACAGCAACGGCTTTCTGTCGCCGTTCTTCAACTTGACGATGTTCAACATCGGCTACCACGTCGAGCACCACGACTATCCCGGGGTGCACTGGGCGGACCTGCCCGCGTTTCATCAAGAACACCGCGTCCAGCTGGTCGCGGACGGGGCGCACTACGTGCCCTACGGCTACTACCGCGCCGCCAGCATGGTCGCCGCCGTGCGCGACGCAGAGCAACGCGTGCAGGAGTTCTGCAACGACACCGCACCGGGGTATCTGCGGTCCCCCACGGCGCGCGAGACGGAGACGCAGCCGGAGAGCGCATGAGCCAAACACTTCTCAACGACCACGAACGCGAACGCTTGGCCGAGGTCTACCACACCTCGCAAATCGGCCGGACCACCGGCATGCGCATTCGCTTCGCATCTGACGGCACGGCCATCTGCCACTGGACGCATACGCGCGCCTTTGATCACGCAATGGATCAAGTGCACGGCGGCTTGATCGCAACCCTGCTCGACAACGCGGGCTGGTTTACTGCCGCGGCGGTGCACGGCGAGTGGGTTGTGACGTCCGACTTTCACGTGCGGCTTCTGCGCGGCACTGCAGGCGAAGATCTCTCCGCAACGGCACAGATCATACGCACCGGACGACGCCTGACCGTGTTGACCATGGATGTTCACAGCGCTACCGGCGAGCACGTGGCCACCGGCAGCGGCTCGTTTTGCCCAACGGGCCGCGCGCTGCCGTTTCGCCAGCTGAGCGACGCCGTGCAGGCACCGGATATCCAAGGCCCCTAGTCATGCGATTCCCTGCACTCACTCGGCTTCGCGAACGCCTCGACGGCCACGCGCGCACCATTCTACCGGCGGCCCTTGACTGGCTGCCGCGACGGGATCCTGGCGGCCGCTACGACTTCCGCGTGCCGATCGTCGACGATTGCTTCGGCCACACATCGCTCAGCGTCACGCTGCGCGAAGCCGTTGGTGGCGACGCCGCGCGCGCGGCCGTTTTGCTGGTGCACGGGCTTGGCGGCCATCGCCACGCCGGCTACCTGCAGCGGGCCGGCCAGAAGCTGAGGCAGATGGGCTTTGCCACGGTGTCGGTCGACCTGCGCGGCGCCGACCGCCGCGGCGGCGGCTTCTACCACGTCGCGCAACACGAGGACCTGCAGGCCGTTTGTGCAGCGCCTGAGCTGCGCGCCTACCGACGGCTGTTCGTGCTTGGCTTCTCGATGGGCGGCCACACGGCGATCCACCTGGCCGCGAGCGGTCAGGTCGAGCGGCTGCTCGGCATCGCGGCGCTCTGCACCCCCCTCGATCTCGGCGCCCTGCAAAAGCACATCGACGCGCCGGCACGCGCAGCCTACCGACGCTACGTGCTGCGCGGTCTCAAGCAGATCTACGCGGCGGTGGCCGCGCGCCATGACGTGCCGTCGCCCAAGGCAGCGGTGCTGCGTTGCCGCACGTTCCACGCGTGGGATGCGCTGACGATCACCAAACGCTACGGCTACGCGACGCCCGAAGACTTTTACCGCGCCAAGAGCGCCGCCGAAGTCTTGCCCAAGCTGCGCACGGACACCGTGCTGCTGATGGCGCGTCACGATCCGATTGTGCCGCCCGCGCTGTCGATGCCCTTCTTGGACCGCGCGCCGCCTGGGCGGCTGCACGCACGCATTCTGGCGCGCGGCGGCCACCTCCAGTTTGCGTCCGGCCAGCGCCTTGGCCTGCCCGGAGTCGCCGGCCCAGGCGCCATCGAACAAATCGCCGAACACTGGCTGCAGCTGCTCGAGAACGCGCCGGTACCGCTCGCAGGCCAAGCCGTGCGGGCCACGCACCAGCCTCGCCCGTCTCAGTCGAGGCGGCTCGCGAGGTCCAAGCCGCTCAGGTAGGCGCCTTCGACGCGCCCAGCGACCAGCGCGTCACCGACCAAGCCGAGACCGCGCGACTCGTCGTAGGCAAAGGAACTCTGAGCGGAAGCCGCGTCCGCCTCGTCCGCGGTAACCAACGCGAAGCCCCAGCGATGACCGACCAGGTGCACAGGCTCCGGCAAAGGCCGGCCAAGAACGCGGGCGAACGCGGCCAGCAGTTCGCGCGAAACCAGCTCGCGATCCCGATCGAAGTTGGCGATCGACCAGTCGGCCCGAGCATGCAGCACGTAGCTGGCTCCGCCGTCGCGCCCCGGCTTGCCGCCATCGTGCGCGGCCCAGGACAGCGCAGCATCGTCGCTGACAAACATGCCGCCGAGCGGCGCGTCCTCGAGTGGATCAAAGGCGACCATGGCGCACAGGCTGGGCTGCAGCGCCTCGCGCAGGGCGGACGCCCGCTCCGCAACCGGCCCATCGCAAATGCTCGAGTTGCGCAGCAAGTCGTCGGCTTGGCGCGGCGGAATCGCCAGCACAACGCGCTCAAACGGCCCGTATGCCTGCCGTTCTTGTGCGGTTCCGGTGGGCGAAGCCTCGGCAGAACCGCCGCTCGTCGTCATATCGCGCACCGCCAAAAGATAGGCTCCGGCCGCTCCATCGATGCGCTCGACGCGGCGTGACGCGTGCACGGTCAATTCGGCGGCCAACGCGCGCGGCAGGGCCGACATGCCGGGCACGCCGACGTAGCGCACGGCACCAGGGCGCGGATCGTCGCCCCATTGCCCCGCGGCAAGCGTGCGGAATGGCGCCGACCACCGCGCCACGCTGCCCTGCGCTTCGAGCCGGCGCACAACGGCGGCAAACCGGTTGTCGCGCGCAGTGAAAAACTGCGCACCGTGGTCGAAGCGACGTTCGTTCTGTCGGCGCGTCGCGGCGCGGCCGCCGGCAGAACGCCCCTTGTCAAACAGCACGACGCTTCGCCCCGCGGCCTGCAGCGCCTGGGCGCACGCGATGCCGGCAATGCCGGCACCGATGACGGCGATGGAGCCCGGCATCAGGCGATCTCCTCGCCGCCGCGCTTGGCCGTTCGGCTGCGCGGCCGACGCCGTGAGCCGTGCTTGGCATAGACGCGCTGCGCCTCTTCGCGAGCAGGTGCGGTGCGACGGGTGGCGTAGATTCGATCCTTGGCGAGCTTCACGGCGGCTGCATGCTCGACGATTGGCTCCGGATAGTCGACGCCGATCCGGCAGCTCGCTGCATCCTGATCCGCTCGCGTCATGCGAAACGGCTCCGTCAGCAGCTTTTTGGGCACGTTCTTCAGCTCCGGCACCCACCGCTTCACAAACGTTCCGTCCGGGTCCTGGTCGGTCAGCTGCTTGGCCGGCGAGTAGATGCGCACGGTGTTGATGCCGGTCACGCCGCTCTGCATCTGGACCTGACTCCAGTGGATGCCCGGTTCAAAGTCGACGAAGACGCGCGCCAGGTGCAGACCGACCTCGCGCCAGTGCAGCCACAGGTGGTACGAGGCGAAGGAAACCAGCATCGCGCGCATGCGAAAGTTCATCCAGCCGGTGTGCCGCAGGCAGCGCATCACGGCGTCGACCATCGGGTAGCCCGTCCGACCGTCGCGCCACGCGGCGAAACGCTGCTCGTCGAAGTCGTTTTCGCGCAGGCCGTCAAACGACCGGTTCATGTTTCGAAACTCGAGCGCTGGCTCGTCCTCGAGCTTTTGCATGAAGTGGCAGTGCCAGCGCAGACGGCCGGCGAAGCTGCGCATCGACTGCGCCCACGTGCCCCGCTCGGAGGGCGACATTTCCGCAAGCTCCGCCTGGCGGGCCCGCAGTTCATGGTGCACCGTTTTCAACGACACCGTACCGAGCGCCAGATGCGGCGACAGCCGGCTGCAGGCATCCCAGCCGGCCACCGGTGTCGACATGGCTTTTTGGTAGGGCGCGCCGCGCTCGTGCAAGAACGTGCGCAGGGTCGCATGCGCCTGAGACGCACCCCCGAGCTGGCGATCGACGATGGTCGTCGCTGGCAACCCGAGCTCGTTGATCAACGGCACCCTGCCGTGATCGATGCTGCCCGCCGGCACTCCGCGGATCGCCTCAGGCGCCGCAATCAGATCGCGCTGCATCCGGCGCTGCCAGCGACCGGCCCAGCCATCGCGCGTCGGCAACCGCCGCACGACGCCGTCCTGCAGGTGCTCGGTGCAGCCAATGCCCCCGTCGCGAAGCCACGCCAACACCCGCAGATCGCGCGCATAGGTGATCGCATTGCCGCTTTCTTGATGGCAATGCACTTCGGCGATGCCGCCAAGCGGCTCGAGATCTTCGCGCAGTTCGGCCAGGACGTCGGGCATCGCCCCGGAACGGATCGTCAGCTGGGCGCCGCGGGCACGGAGTTCGCGATCGAGCTCGCGGAGCGACTCGAGCACAAAGCCCCAGTGACCACGATCCGCTTCGGGTGACTGCAATAGCTCGGGCTCCAGGACGTAGAGCGCGACGACCGGTAGACCCGACGCGACGGCAGCGGCGAGCGGCGCGTGGTCGGCGACGCGGAGATCCCGCTTGAACCAAACAATCTGTACAGGCCCGGCGAAAGGCAGGGAAGGTTGAGGGCGAGAGCACGCGGGCATGCGTCGCGTTTCGTCGCCCCCGTGCGCCCGGACGCACCCGAGCTGCCGCGGCCGGGGCACGGATCTTCGTAGAACGCCCATATCGCGGGAAGGCCCGCAGCGGAACCTCCGTCTAGAGCGCGCGGAATCGGGATACGAGACGCCCAAAAGAACGAGAGCCAGCCAATGCGAAAGCGAACGACGACCGCACTTCTTTGTCTGTTGGTTGCCAGCCCGGGACTGCGTTCGCAAGACGCTGTCGCCCGTCCGCCGGCGCCCGCGACCAAGGCCGAACAGGCTTTTTCCGACATGCTCGCGAAAGCGGCGGTCGCAACACGCGTCGAGTTTCAGGCGCGCTGGCTCTGGGCCGACACGGCGATGATGGGCCAGCAAGTTGCGGGCGGAGCACGCAACGTGCGTGTGCAGGTCGTGCGCCCGGTGCAAACGGAGATACAGGCGGCCAGCGGGACAGCCTACCGCGACGCCCTCGCACTGCAGGTTGAAGGGAGAGACGCGCGACGCATCTTGACCTTGGGTCGGCACTGCCTCGAGAGCATGCCGGATAAGCCCTGGCAGCTCGTCGACCGGCGCAAAGTCGGCACCAACCACTTCCTGCCGGACCCCGCGACGATTTTCTTGGCCCTGCGCAGCGCTGGCTTTCGGGTGCTCGATCGCTCCATCGGCGAACACGATGGCCACGCCGTCGAGACCTATGCTATCAACCTCAATCGCGAGCAGTGCGCAGCCTTCGTCCGCAGCGGAGCGATCAACGACCCCGACCCGAAAGCGCAGGCCTTCCGCAGGATCGCGGCGCGTGCCGGGGCAGATCCGAATGCGATCGGCGACGTGATCTTCGACCTCGCCATCGATGTCGATGTCGCGAGCCAGCAGATCCGCAGGCTGCACGTGCGCACTCTGACCGTGCCCATCGATACGGGCGAGATGCTGCAGCGCTTCCGCGGATTCGGACGACAGCGTCGCGGCGCGCAAGCCGACAACGTCGAGAGCGAGGCAGAACCCGAAGAAGCTGCGCCCAGCGAACCGGTCCAGGTCCCTACCGAGTTTGAACGGGGCTTACCTGTGCGCGTGCGCGACGGCCGCGAGCTGCGCTGGCG
>JBGCDH010000106.1:0-15342 GCA_045105235.1 Planctomycetota bacterium
CCCGACCAGCACAACCCCCGCCACGTGTCGCCGGAATCGCTGGAGATGCAGCGCCACGACGGCGGCGGCTTCGCGGTCGCAAACCAGCAGCGGCTTGCCGGCGCCTAACGCAAGCACCTTGGGCAGGGCCTGCAGCGCGGCCAGCAGCGTCTGCGCATACTTGCGGCCACCGCCAGGCGAATCGCAGCTGACGAGGTGCCACTTGCCGCCGCCGAAATCGAAGCCGCCACGCTCCTCGCCGCCCGGTTGGCCTGCTGAGGCCACAGCAGCCAGCTTGGCCAGCAGCCAGTCGCCCTCGCGCGTTTGCGGCGACGTCGGCCGGCGCGAACCAAAGTCGTAGCACGGCGCCCCGGCCGCGAAGACCACTGCGGGATGCGGTCCCTCGCCGGCGGCGCGACGGACGATGCAGGGCTGCACCACGGCGTCGTCGACGGGCAGCGCCAGCGCAATGTCGCCCGTCATGCCGGCGAGCACGGGCCGCTCCTGGCTGAGGTTGTCGAGGCAGGCCTCGAAGCGCTCCAAGTCCGCGACGGCGTCGCTGGCCACCGCAAACGCCTCGCCGGTGTAGGCGCGAGACACGCGGCTGCCGCAGCCGTCGACAATGGCGCGGGTTATGGGATCGAGCCCATCGCGCAGCGTCTGCGCCAGCGCCAGCGCGGCATCGGCGCGCGCCTGGTAGCCGTGCAGAACGTGGAACGTCCAACGCACCACCGGATCGGTGGCGCTCGGCGCTTCGCCGTCGAGCAGCGTGCGGATCTCGACCTCGTAGCGGCCACTAGGCATGTCCAGGCACGACATCGAAGCCTGCGCCTGCCCGAGCCGGACCTCGCCCAGCGACGTCTTGCGCTCGACGATGTGCGAATAGACCGAGTCCCCGGCGGCGTTGCGCACCTCAATGGCGAACGACATCTCACCCGGCACCGGCGCGGTGTAGGGCAGCATGATCGAAAAGTTCGCGTTGCGGCACGTCGCGACCGTGGCGTCGCGGTCGACAACCTCCGGCAAGACGAACGTCGAAACCATCGCGCGCGTCCGGTAGGCCGCGTCGTATGTGCAGCCGCGGAGATGCGCGAGCGCCTTGGCCACGGGCACGAACGGAATGCCCTTGTCGTCTTCGGCGAGCAGCTTGGCGACCGTGTCGTAGTCCGCCTGCGGCCGGCCAGCCAGCTCCTCCCAGACCTGACGACGCCGATTCTCAAGATGCAGGTAGGCCCACCGCTCCCGGTAGACCGGCCCTTGTGCGGCCGCCGTCGCGGGCAGCAGGGCGCCGGCGACCGTGCCAAGGCCAAGGCCAAGTTCGAGAAGCGTGAGCAAGAGGGCCGCGGGACGCCACGTGTTCATCACACAAGCCTATCCCACCGCCGGCCCGCGGTAACCTTGCGTGCCGGCAGGCGCGCTGCCGCCGGGGTGATGCGCCAGCCGGGTTGTTCGCTGGCTGGGCAACCGGCGAGGCGCACCTCTGGCTGGCCGCACCTCTGGCTGGGAGCAACTCTGGCTAAGCCAGATTCAGCTGCTTGTGCATCTGTGCCAGCACGCGCACATCAAAGCCGTGGCGCTGCGCCGTCGCGACGAAGCGCTCAAGATCGCGCGTCGGCAGCGAACGGTTGGCGGCGCCAAACGGCGTCACCGGCTGCAGCACGAGCAGGATCTTGTCGCGCACCGGGACGAGCTGCTCGAGCGCGCGTTCGAACGACGGGTCCTGCGTGGCGTCGGTCAGCACGATCTTGACGTCGACGGTGGCTCCGCGCCGGATCGCAATCTCGCAGCAGCGCACGTGGCGCGCGCCGTAGTCGGCGCCGCTTCCGGGCAAGAGACGCAGGTCTTTCTGCACCGGCTCGCCAAGCGTCTCGGGCAGCTTGTAGTCGCACGACAGATGGTCGACCTGATTGATGCACGCCTGCAGCGCATCGGGATCGAGCGCCGCCGTCTCCAGGTGCAGGCGCATGCCCTGATCGCGGACCCGCATCCCGAAGGCGTGCACGAAGTCCGGAAACACAAGCGGCTCACCACCCGTCACGCTGACGTAGCCGGCGCGGCCACGGCTCGCCGGCACGCCTCCAGGCGCGGACGCAAGCTGCGCCTGACGCACAAGCTCAGCCGCACGCGAGGCGCGCACGGGATTGGCTTCCTGCAGCGTGCGCGGGCCCAAACGAATCGGCACCTGCGGCGGCGCCTCGTAGCTGTTGGGCGTGTCGCAGTAGAGGCAGCGCAAAGGGCACGTCGCCACGCGCACGAACGACATCGGCACGCCGATGAAGCGGCCTTCGCCCTGCACCGAGTGGAACACCTCGATCAAGGGGGCTCGCGCCTCCTTGGCCTCCGCCTGCTTCTTGGCCTTGTCGGCCGACAGGTCCTGTAGCGCCTTGCGTAGATCCACGGTCTGTCTGCTTCCGAACGACTGTCTGCTTCCGAACGACTCTCTGCTTCCGAACGACTGCCTGCTTACCAGCACTACCTAGCCGACGAACCGCTCGGCCAGCTCATCGAACACCGCGATGCCCTTACGCAGGTCCTCGTCCGACGCAGCAAACGAGACCCGGAAGTGCGTATCCCGCGCCGAGAACGCCTTGCCAGGCACGATCAGAACCTTCTTTTCGATGGCCGCTTCGACGAAGACGTCGCTCGCCACCGGCGTGCCCGTAGCGGCATCACAAGGCAGTTTCGGGAACGCGTAGAACGCCCCCTCTGGCTTGGACAGCGCGTAGGCCGGGTGCATCTCGCGATGCAGGAGGTCCCGCTTGTGGCGATATTCCTCGCGATACGGCGCCAGGTCGATGTTGGGCATCGCCTCGAGCAGCGCGTGCTGGAACGGCGCCGGCGCACACACAAAGGAGAACTGCTGCAGCGTCTTGAGGGCGTCGAGCACCTCGGCCGGGCCGGTCGCGTAGCCCATACGCCAACCCGGCACGCCATAGCTCTTGCTGAAGCCACCGAGCTGGATGCAGCGGTCGGTAAACTGCAGGGGCGAGACGTAGCCATCGTCGGCGTAGCAGAACAGATCGTAGATCTCGTCGCTGACGACGTAGGCCCCCACCTTCTCGGCCGCGCGGCACACGCCCTCGATCTCCGCCCGGGTCAGCATGCCGCCGGTTGGATTGCTCGGCGAGTTGACGAACACGATCTTGGTCCGCTCGGTGATCTTGGCTTCGATCTCGGCGACATCGAGCCCAAAGCGCTCGCCATCGCGCTTGGGATAGGTGTCGTAGTAGCGGACCTCGGCGCCGCAAATGGTCGCGAGGTGCCGATACATGACGAAGTAGGGATCCGGCAGCAGGATCTCGTCGCCCGGGTCGAGCAGGCTCAAGAACGACAGCATCAGCCCGCCGGACACTCCGCTCGTCAGCAGGCACGACTCCGGTCGCTTGCCGAGGCGCTGCTCGACGTCATCGAGCACCATCGTGTTGAGCGCCTCCAGCCCCTGCGTCACCGTGTAGCGGTTGAAACCGCTGCGGATCGCTCGGCATGCAGCCTCAACCAGCTGCTCGGGCGGGTCGTAATGGGCCTGGCCGATCGACAGATTGATCGGCTCTTCCATCGTCGCCATCAGTTCAAAGATGCGACGGATGCCGCTCGGCTCGATGCCGAGCACGCGGCGTGACAAAGGGCTACCCGAAGATGCCAACGTGATGGGCCCCGTGTTCAGGAAACGACAGACTTCAGGAAACGCCAGACAGGAACGAACGAAGAAGAAGCTCTACTTCTTCTCGTCTTCCTTCTTGTCCTTCTTCTTCTTGCGCTTGCTGACGACCTTGAACTTGGTCCGAACCTTGGGCAGGCCCGTCACCCCATCCTCGGGGGTCCAGTTGCCGGCCTTCTTCAGCGTCGCGATACGCTCGACGCGGGTCCAAACGTTGCGCTCACCGACGCCAGTGCTGGAAGACTTGAGACTGCTATGGATCGACATGACGAATAGTGGGTAAGCGCCTCTGGGTGAGGCGCCGGATTTGGGCGGAGCAGCCTACTGGACGCGGACTTGGTATTCCACTGGCCAATCGGGCGAGCCGAGCAGCTGACGGAAATAGCCGTCCTCGACCTGGTCGGCGACCTGCAGCAGCAGCGCCTTGGTTTGGGCCTTCTCCTCCTCCCCGTTGAAGTAGACCGCCTGGACCCAGATCTTGCCGTTCGCAACCGGCCAGTGGTAAGGCCGTGCTTGGCCCAGGCCGAGATCCTGCAGCGTGCCCGTGAGCGCGCTCGCCTGGGCGAGCGCCTGCTCGGCATCCAGTCCGGCGTAAGCTGCGACAATGAAAGCCGTTGGCGACAGCGCCCGGGTGTCCATGTGCTCGCCGATAAACGACGGCTGGCGGCCATTGGCGCGCAGCACGCCGTTGGTGCCGTCGTCTGTCGAGCCGCCGCCGAAGCTGCCACCGGCCACAAAGCCGACGACAAACGCCAGCAGCAGACCGCCACCGAAGATCCACATCGAGACCGAGCTGCTGCCACCGCCGCCGAGCAGCGACCGCTGCGACTTCGGGCGGCCGGTGACCTGCTGCACGAGCGACGTCACCGTCGCGCCGATGCGGGCACCAAAGCCTCGTTGACTGGAACGAGAACGACCCTTGCTGCGCGTACCGAGCAGCATGGCCATATCGCTATTCTTGCGAGCCACGTAGCACTCCCTGCGCTCTGGGGGGAGAGCGCGCGCCGACGACGAAAACGTGCCGGCTGACCTGTTTCTGACTGTTTCCCCGGAGGACCGTTCCGGGACTGACCGTTGCCGTGTTGACCAAAACTCGGCGCGGTGCAACGTAGCGAGCAACCGGGTCCAGCGCAACGCATCGTCGCCGCTGCGTGCGTTCTTGGGAGGTCTTTTCCAGGTTCGAAAACGAGCCCAGACAAGCGCATCGAACGACATCGGCCGGACCGACAAAAATCGTTCCGCCCCGCCTCCTACTCGGCGAGCTGACGCAGGGCCGCGAGCACCTCGGCATCGGCGTCTGGCGACGGCGACTTGAGGTAGGCCGCTGCCGCTTGGCGTGCCTCGTCGGGACGCTGCTGCAGCTGCAGCGTTCGCGCCAGCAGGTAGACCTGGCGACTCGCATCGAGGTCGTTGGCGTGCTGCCACGCCACGGCCTTGGTCAAAAGCTCGACCTGCTCATCGAGATCCACGCCGGCGCGACCGTGCTGCGCCATGGCCAGCAGCCACGCCGCCCAGTGCTGATCGGGCTGCAGCCGCAGGCAGCGACGGAAGTCCTCGATGGCCTTGTCCTTATCGCCCTCGCCGAGCCGCTCGACGCCGCGCGACTCGAGCCGCTGCCAGCACAGCCGCAGCTGCTCTTCGACTCCTTCGATATCAAACCCCGGCGGCGCGATGTCCCGGCAGCGCAGCCAGGCGTCGCTCGCCCCCTCTTCGTCGCGGCGCAGCATCTCGTCGAAGCCGAGCGCCGCCAGGCTGCGGGCCAGCTGTTCTCGCGCCTCGGGCAGCTTCGGCAGCTTTGCGTAGGCCGCTTCGAGGTGCTGAACAGCGGCCGCAAAGCGCCGATCCTGCTGCGCAAGCCGCCCCAGGACCAGCCGCGCCTTGGCCTCGTCCTTGTTGTAGCGCAGCGCATCGGCGACCAGCTTTTCGACCTCGGCACGACGCTCGTTGTCGCTGAGGATTTCGTAGGCGTGGCCGATCAGCAGGTTGGACAAGATCTTGCCCGCATCGCGGTCGTCCGGCTCAAACTGCAGATAGGCGGTCAGCACCTGCTCGGCCTCGCGCAGCCGGTTCTGCCCCACCAGCGCGAGCGCCCGCTCCTGCAGCAGCCGTGGGTCGGGACGCTGCTCAAAGCCCTGCCGGGCGTAGTTCGCGGCATCGCTGTAGAGACGCTTGTCGCGCAGCATGCGCGCCGCTCCGAGGTAGGCGAGCACCTCATCGGGCTTGCAGCGCATCGATTCGCGGTAGCAGCGCAGCGCCACCGTGACCTGCCGGCGCACGCGATGCCACATCGCTTTGGCGAGCCACAGGCCGGCGTGGTCGGGATGTTGTTCGAGCGCCAGGCGCAGCCGCTCTTCGGCCTTTTGCGCCCGCGCATCGTCGCGGGCCAAGCGCGGCTCCTCGCCGGCGGCAGCCATCGCCAGCAGCTCCGGCTGCCGTGCCGACAGCTCGCGCATGGCGGCGAACGCGATCACCTGCGGATGATCGGGCGCAGCGTCTTTGGCTTCGGCAAGAACGCGGTCGGCAGCCTCGCCTTCGCCGGCGAGCTGCAGGGGCTCAAACGCGTCGAGCCGCGCCTGCAGCAGCAGGACATCTGCTTCGGCAATGCGCTTGTCGTGCGTTTCCAGCGCCCGCTGCTTGACCGCCGCGTCGATCGCCGCCCGGGCATGCTGCGCCGAGGCTTCGTAGTCCGCTTCGGCGAGCGCCAAGCGCCGCAGCAGCATGCGAGCGCGCAGCTCGTGGATTGGATACTCGGCCGCGGCCACCGCCGACTCCAGGCTCGGCCGGATCTCGTCGATGGTGACCGCGCGACCCTGCGCCCGGCGAACCTGCATGCGATCGTAGACCGCATTGAGGTGCGCCACGGCGTTGTTGTCGTCCACGGCAAGGCTCGCCTGCCATAGCGTCGTATCGTCGCCAAAAGCGTGCGCGCGGCTGCCGCACAGCCACGCCAAGATCGGCAGCAGCACCACCGCCAGCAGCCACGGCGCGCGCGCATGCAGCAGTGCGGTCAGCGAGACCAGCGCCAGCGCCAGCCCCGGCAAGGCCAGATACAGGTAGCGATCGGCCGCCGCGATGGCGGAAGCCGGAAAGGCCGTATTGAAAGGCAGCAGCGCCGCCACGAACCACAGCAGCCCCAGTCCCGCGAAGCGCGTGCGGCGCGGCGCGGCCAGCGCCAGAGCAGCGGCCAGCGTCGCAGCGAGAGCGACGACGCCAGGCAGCCAGTCGGCGCGGAACTGCGCCAGCGTCTGCACTTCGGGATAGAGCACGTTGAGCTGCAGCGGCCAGACGGCCGTCTTCAGGTAGTGCCAGTAGGCGCCCGGCGCCTGGGCCAGCCGCTGCAGGATATCGGCGCCGGCGGCCATCGTGCCCTCGCTGGCCGCAATGCGCTGGTGCACGAGCGCGATCGGCAGCGCGACCGCAAAGCAAACCAACGGCCCAAACCAGCGCGCGAAGCCGCGCGGACGGGCCGCACTGCGCGGGCCCAACCACACAAGGAGCGCGGCCAGCACCGGCAGCACGACCGCCGTCGCGTTGCTGAGCATCGCGGCGGCGGCGCACAGGGCCACCACAAGCAGCTGCAGGATCGGCCGCACGCCCGCAGCGAGCTGCAGCGTCGCGCGCAGCGCCACGAAGACGAACAGGCCGGAAAGCACATACTTGCGGCTGCTCACCCAGGCGACCGATTCGCACAGCGCCGGATGCAGCACGAAGCACGCCGCAACCACGTGCGCCGCGGTCGCCATCGCCGGAGACCCTGCCGGAGAACCCGAGGGCGACAGCCGCAGCAGCAGTCGCGCCAGCGCAAAGCCGGCCAGCGCATGCAGCAAGAGCGCGTGCACGTGCGCCAGCAGCGGCGCATCGCCGGCAAGCGCGAAGTCCCCCCACAGCGACGCGTGCGCAACCGGCAGCCACGCGTTCGCGATCGGCTGCCGCAGCACCGTCCAAAGCCCCTCGCGGAACTCCAGATTGTCGGGTCCGAAAAAGAAGTTGTCGTCGAACTGCAGGAACGACGCGCTGAGAGCCGCGGGCAGGTAGCCGACCAGCGCGGCAACGAGCACAACGGCGAGCGTCAGCCAGCGCGAGGGGCGCACGCCGGCTGGTAGGGTGTGGGGGACGGACATCGCTGCGCGTGAGCGTAGCGCCAAGTGCCAAACGAGGAACGGCCCACACGCAGAACGACGCGGCGCGCCGCCTGGCAAACGGGCGCGCCCGCGTTGCGCACCGCAAACGGCGCAGGTGCACACGCCAGACCGTTGCCTTTCGCTGGCGCGCCGGCAAGCTCGCCCTCGTGCCGTTCGCGCCGATGATTCCGTTCGCCCGCTACCTGCCCGCTGCCAGGCAGGACCTCGCGTCGTCGCTGCGACGGCGTGGCCGCGGCGTCTTTCTGCTGCAGCGCCGCGATGCCGTGCTCGGCGCCGCGGTGACCGTGCACCGCGACATGCCGAGCGAGGCCCAGGTGGCAGCGCGCTGGCAGCGAGCCGACGCCGTCTTTTTGCCACGCGTGCTCGGCGATGCCCCGCAGGCGCACGAAGCGGCGATCGCAGCGACGCTGGCCATGTTTGACCGGCTGCGCGACGACGGCGCCGACTTTCTCGACGAGCTCGAAGAGCGCCTCGCCGACGACGACCGCTTTCGCTACGCGGGCAGCACCATCGACCAGGACGATCCTCGCGAGATCGAACGCGTCTTTGTCGACGCCCTCGATCCGGACGCGGCACGGCCGGTCGGACAAACGGCGGACGGCGAGGCGGAGGACGAAGGCGAAGATGAGGAAAGCGTCTCCATCGAAGCGGAAGACCGATCCGATGCGATCGCCAAGGACCTGTGGGCGAAGCTCGCTTGGATCACGGCCGAAGACCCGAGCGACCGCTCGCTTCGGATCCGCTTCTCCAACGGGCTCGACCAGCTCGAGGAATGGCTCGCGACCGGCGACCACGACGCCAGCATGGGCGACCTGTTTGCGCTGCGCACATTCCCCGAATGCGCGGCAATGCTGACCTCGGAAGGGCTCCGCACGCGTCTCGACCGCATGATTGCGCGGCCGCACCGGCTGTCCGAGCGCATCATCTACAACAACGCCCCCAACGGCGGCGCGATCTTTCATCACGACGCCGAGCCCGGCCAGATCGGCGTTGTCTTCGCGCAGCTCGAAGGCCGCACCGCCTGGCTGACGCTGCCCAAGCGGCGGCTCGCGGCGCTGCTGAACAAGCGCGGCTACGGCGGCGGCGGCAAAGTCGAAGCGCATGCCATCAAAGCGCTCGACGGCTGCAGCGAAGACGACGACCTGCAGTTTCTGCTCAACCGCGACGAGTCGTTTGCGGCCGAGCTCGCCGCCGTCGGCGCCCTCTACATTCTGGAAGCCGGCGACGCGATCGTGCTGCCATCCCACGGCTTCGACGACGTCGCGTGGCATAGCGTGCTCGCCGTTGGCGACACGCCGAGCCTGGCGCACTCGTACGGCATCTTCCCGCGCGACGAGAGCTACGATCCAGCCGGCGATCCGTGGCTGGATCGCGGAAGGCCGAGATTGGCGGAGCGTGTGGCCGCAAGCGGTTCGCCGCGGTAGAAACGTCGCCATGAGCGGGCACGGCAACCACGCAGCAGCGGCCTGGCACCTCCAGCGTTGGCTCGAGGCGTATGGCTCCGATCTCGTGCTGCCGCCCGGCACCGCGATCGAACGGCCGGCCGCGCCGGAGCCAGCCGCAGCCTCGGCAACCGCACCGCCCGCAGACGCACAGGCAGCTTCGGCAGCGCCGCCGCCAGCGCCGCCGCCAGCCCCCGCCGGCAGCCAGACCCGGTCACAGCCAACCACACAGCCACAAACGCCTGAGAAGCAAGAGCTTCCAGAAACCAAGGCGCTGCGCGAGCTGCGCCGCGAGGTGCTCCCGTGCACGAGCTGCAAGCTGCATGAAAACCGCCAATACACCGTGTTTGGCGAGGGCAACCACCAGGCGCGCGTGCTGTTCGTTGGCGAAGCCCCCGGCACCCGCGAGGACCAGACCGGCCGCCCGTTCGTCGGCCCCGCCGGCCAGCTGCTCGACAAAATCCTCGAGGGCGCGATGGGCCTGAGCCGCGACGACGTCTACATCGCCAACATCAACAAGTGCCATCCGCCGGGCAACCGCGACCCCGAGCCGGACGAAGTGGCCGCCTGCCTGCCGTATCTCCGGCGCCAAGTCGAAATTCTCAAGCCCGAGGTCATTGTTTGCCTCGGCCGCGTCGCCGGCCAAAATCTTCTCGGCTCAACCGAGAGCACCAGCGCCCTGCGTGGCCGCCAACACGACTACCACGGCATCCCCGTGGTCGTCACCTGGCACCCGGCCTACCTGCTGCGGCAGCCTGCCCGCAAGCGTGACACGTGGGAAGACATCAAGCGTGTCAACAAGCTGCTTGGCATGCCAGACACGCCGAAACGCAAATAGCGTCGACAGCCTCGCTTCGCCGGGCCGTCTCGCCGGCAGGACGATGCCGGTCATTGGCCTCATGGAGAACCTTGACCGATTCTCCTGACCTCGATAGGGTCCGGCCTCCCCATGGCCTCTTTGCGTCCCGAGGAGGTCCGGGCTCACCCCTAGGCAACCGCCCTATCCGCTTTTCGTCCGATCGCCCTCGGGTCCTGTGGCATGCAGGCCCGAGATACGAGCACGACGACAAGTTGATTCGGCCAAACCAAGGAGTGAGCGCTCTTTGCTTCACTGGATCGTCCGATTCGCACGGCTGACAGCGACCGCTGGCAGCTACGGCCAAGAATGGCCGTCAGGACATCTGCCAGCGCACGCCCTCTCTTTTGTGCGTTGGTTCCAGCGGAGCTGCATGGCCCCCTCTCCCCGTTCGCCACATTGCAGGCATTCAGCATGATCAAGGTTCAGACCCTGCGCTTGCGCGGCTTCTGTGCGTCTTCTCTGCTCGTCGCGACGTCGCTGGTCGCCCTCGGCGCGTGCTCCGGCACGCCCTCGGACATCCTCGACGTTGAGACAGGCAGCCTGAAGACAGGCGCAGCCGACGAGCAAGCCACGCCGCTTGCCGTCGCCGCACTCGACAACAGCATCACCAACGAACGAGCTATCACCAACGAACGAGCTGGCGGCAGCTCGAGGACGGCAACTCCGCAAGGGCAAGACCCTCGCGGACGCGCCGCCCAGGTGAAGAAAGCCGTCGAGAACGCACGTCGTTCGCTGCAAATGAGCCTCTTTGAGGACGCCCGCAACGAAGCCGCCTACGCTCTCGAGCTCGACAGCGACAACGCCGAAGCGCGCGACATCCTGCAGCGCTGCCAGCAGGTGCTCGGCGAGATTTCGGGCCCGACCGCATCGCTCTCGATCGACGACCTGCTGATCCGCGAGCGCGTTCGCCGAGAGCGCGAGCGCCTGCAGGTCTCCGGCGAAATCCAAGCCGGCAAGGCCGAGATGGAGCTGGGCAACTTCGGCCGCGCGATCGACCGCTTCGAAGCGGCCACGGTCGTGCTGCGCCTGTCGCAATACGTGCAGCCCAACGACCCGATGCGTCGCGAAGCCGAGCTGCTGCTCGAGCAAGCCCGCGAAGCCAAGGTCGAAGCGGACAAAAACGCCGTGCAGAGCGCGATGACCGCCAGCGAAGCCGAACTGGCGCGCATGGCCCGCGATCGCGAGATCGCCGAAGAGCTCAACGTGCAGCGCCTGCTCGAAACCGCGAACGTCAAGTTCCAGGGTGGCGAGTATGACGAGACGGTGCGCCTGGTCGATCAGGCCTTGCGCATCGACCGCACCAACCCGGTGGCCACGTCGCTTCGCGACCTCGCCGACCGCGCCCGCCACAGCGCCGTGATGGACCTCAACCGCGAGCGCTGGCGCACCGAGTGGAACAAGACGTTCGAAGACCTGCAGCACAGCACCGTGCCGCAGACCGAGACGGTCGTGTTCGACCCCGTTCGCTGGTCGGTCGTCAGCAAGCGCAAGCCGCACGAATACGCGCAGGCCGGCGAGCTCGACTCGCCGCAAAACCAGGCGATCCGCAAGCTGCTCGACGAGACCGTGCTCGAGCACAACTTCGCGAGTGCAACCGTCGAAGACTGGGCTACCTACTACGGCAACGTCACCAACGCGACGTTCTTCGTCAGCCAGGAAGTCAAGGACATGGACGCCGAGACGACCACGCTGAACGAGTTCCGCCTGTCGCGGCGCTCGGTCGGGGATGCGCTCAAGGCCATCCAGTCGCAGACCGGCGTTGCCTTCAAGATCACCGATGGCCTGGTCCAGCTGGTCGGCCCGGAAAACGCCGTCGGCACGCTCATCACCCGCCCCTTCAAGATCAGCGAGCTGATCACGGGCGTGCAGAGCAAGCCCGGTCCGGACCTGCGCCTCAAGGTGCCGGGCGACGACCTGCCGCTGTTCCCAGAAGTCGACGAAGATCCGCTGCCGCCCGTCGTCGACCAGGACCGCCTGATCGAGCTGCTGACGGCGACGATCGAGCCGGAAAAGTGGGACGGCTCGCCGTTCACGATGAGCACCCAGCTCGGCATCCTGTTCGTGCGAGCAGACGCCGAGACGCTCGACAAGGTCGGCAAGCTCATCGACGAGCTGCGCCGCCACGTCGGCATCCAGATCGACATCGAGTCGCGCTTCCTGAGCGTTGAGGACAGCTTCCTCGAAGACGTCGGCATCGACCTGCGCGGACTTGGCAACCAGGCCTCGCAAGGCCTCGCCGGTCGCGGCCTCGAAAACCGCGCCAACGCCGGCTTCGACGACTTCGGTCCTCGCAACCAGCAAAACGCCGCCGTGCCGGGCAACCTCGGCACCGGCACCGAGCCAGGCATCTTCTTCAACGATGGCGAAGACGGCGATGCCATGGCGCGCGTCGAAAACCTGTTCAACACGACGCTGGGCGGCCGCAACGGTGGCCTGACCAACGCCGGCGGCATGTCGCTGCAATACGCCTTCCTCGACGACACCGAGGTCGAGGTTGTGCTGCGTGCGGTCAGCAAGCAGGAGCGCAGTGAGCAGATCGAGGCCCCGCGCCTGCTGGTCTACAACAACGCGCGCGCCAGCATGCACTTCATGCGCAACATCAGCTACATCCGCGACTTCGAGGTCGAAATCGCGCAGGCTGCTGCCGTTGCCAACCCGGTCATCGGCACGGTGCACGACGGCGTCGCACTCGACGTGCGCCCGGTTGTCGACAGCGACCTGAAGTTCATCACGATGGAGCTCCGCCCCACCGTGATGACGCTGCAGCTGCCGATTCCGACCTTCACGACGACGCTCGGCGTCGGCCAGCCGATCTCGATCCAGCTGCCGGAAGTCACGCTGCAGCGCGTCCGCACGACGGTCACGATGCCCGACGGCGGCACGATGATGCTCGGCGGCATGCGCCTGGTGGAGCGTCAAAACCTGCGCTCGACCGTCCCGCTGCTCGGCAACCTGCCCGGCCTGAGCTGGCTCTTCAGCCGCAACGGCACCTCGGTGCAGAACCGCAAGATGCTGATCCTGATCCGCAGCAAGATCGTGCTGATGGAAGAGCTCGAGCCGGACCCATCGACCCTGCCGATGGACATGCCCGTGTCGATGCGCTGAAGAAGTGCGCTGAAGAAGTGCGCTGAAGAAGTGCGCTCAAGAGATGCGCTGAAGAGCGGAATGCACTAGCGAGACTCGCTAGAGCAACCTTGCGAGGCCGGCCCTGGTGCCGGCCTCGTTCGGTTTTGGGCTACTTCGCTCGGCGGATCGCATCGCATGGGGCAAACCCGGCGGTCCACGCGCCCCGCCAATCGACGGCTTGCGGCGCAGCGGGCCCAGGCCCCGCCTTGGTATCCCTGAACCGCTCGCTATACTCCGCCGTTCGACCCCTTTGCCGGTTCGTGGTGTCTGCCAAGGCATTGCGCGCCGACTGTGTGTTCCGGCGCCGCGGCGGCTTTCGCGACGTCCGAACCCCAACCACTGCACTGTGTTCTGCTCTTGCGGTTCCCAACACGGAGTCTGTCTGTGATCAGCCCATCCGCGCGCCCAAGTGGCGCCACGTTCGCCCCCAAGTTGCTCGCTGCGCGAGCCATGGCACTGGGAGCGCTCGCGCTCGGCACCCTCTGCCCCACCGCGTTCGCGCAAGACAAGCTCGCGCGCGAAATCACGTTCGTGCGGGCTCTGGCCAAGAAGATGAGCTTCATCGAGCTGGCCAAGTCGGAAGCGGACCGGCTGGCCACGGAATACCGAGGCGGCGGCGACCAGGACCGCATCGCGCAGCTGGCCGTCGAAGTGGCCTACTACGGCGCCCGCTCGCGCAACAACCGCGACCAGCAGCGCACGCTCTTCAAGGAGACCGTGATCAAGTCGCAGGAGCTCGTCGACCGCAGCCAGGACGATGAAGTCCGGCTGCAGGCGCTGACGACGCTCGCGACCGCCTCGCAGGACTTTGGCCAGTTCCTGATCGAAGAGCTCGACATCGCCCGTGAGCAGGACCCGACCAAGGTCCCCGAGCTCAAGGACGAGGTCGTCACGATCCTGCGCAACGGCATCAAGGCCTGCAAGGACGTGCGCTCGCTGCTCGAGCCAAGGCGCGAAGACAGCCAGCAGACCAACATTGACTTCGGCGTCATGTGGATGAAGCAGGGCGTGCTCACCCGCGAGCAGGCCAAGGCCGATAAGGAGAACCGCGGCGTGCTCATCGAGCGCGCGGTCGAAGAGCTCTCCGAAATGGTGCTCGAGTTCGGCGAAGAGTCGGCGCTCGGCCTGCGCGGCCTGTTCGAGATCGCCCAGTGCTACGAAGTCGGCGGCGACATCGACGAGGCGATCACGTGGTACGGCGACACGGTCGAGCAGATCACCAACTCGTTCGACGCCGACGCCGACGGCGAGATCACGCTCACCGGCGGCATGAAGAACTTCCTGTTCGGCATGATGCAGGAAGTCTACGTGCGCCAGGGCGAGACGATGGCCCGCGAAGGCGTCGACGGCACGGCAGAGCTGTTTGAAGCGTTCCGCGCCAACATCAAGAAGTATGGCCAGGAGGGCCTCGAGGTCTTCGACATCGTCAGTGACTCCTACGGCCACCTGATGCTGCTCGCCGAAGCCCGCTTCAAGGCCGAGTCCGGCGAGCCCGCCAAGGTGCAAGAGGCGCTCGCGATGACGCAGCGCATCAACGACAAGCACCCGGCCGACTACGTCGGCGTGCGCGCCAAAGCCGTGCTCAGCGACATCCTGGCCGTGCAAAAGGGATCGGTCGCCGGCGCGCTGCTGGTCGAGGTCGGCAAGGGCGCCCTGCAGAACCGCAAGTTCGAAGAAGCCGTCAAGCAGCTGCGCGCCGCGATCGGTGCGATGAGCGCCGACGAGCTGAAGACGAGCGGCCTCGAGGCCTACCAGATGCTTGGCGACGCGTTCCGGCGCAGCAACCGCGACGTCGAAGCGATGATGGCGATGGCCAACGGTTTAAAGCGCTTCGGCGTCACCGATGGCGACGCTGGCAGCGACGAAGAGAAGCAGCGCCTCGCGGCGGTATCGAGTGACCTTGCCGACTCGCTCGACCGCGCCGTCTCGCGCCACAAGCGCGCCCGCAACGACGAAGCCTTCTTCGATTCATGGTGGAAGGGCAACGTCAAGCTGGCCGCCAAGTACAGCACCGGCGGCGCCAACAAGCTCGCCTACAAGGACGCGACCAAGCTCTTCCAGGACAAGAAGTTCAAGGAAGCCGCCGCCGAGTTCGCCAAGGTCCAGAGCGACTACCTCTACTACGAGCAGGCGCAG
>JBGCDH010000107.1:0-45729 GCA_045105235.1 Planctomycetota bacterium
ACCAGCTGCCCCGCAGACCCCGCGCCAACTTCGTCAGACCGCGCTTCTACCGAATCCGCGCAGCCCTCGCCGAGCCCTTCCTGATCGCCATCCTCATCGCCCTCAGGAACGACCCGATACCGCAGACTCGCTCCAGGTGCCGGCACCCCGTGATACGTCACCAGATATCGGCGCGGGCGCGGCATCAAAGCCAGCAACCGCTCAGTAAGTTCGAAGCAGGCTTCCGCGCCGATGTCTCGAGCGCCTTGACGCGCTTCTTTGAAGGCATCTTCGCTAGATCAGAGCGGCGGTGAGCGTCGCGCCCCGGACGCAACCAGCGAGCAAACCTCGCCAACGCCGGGGCCCGCCGCAACGCGCTACAGGTTGCCCGCGTCCATCTGGGCGATGACGCCCACCGAGTAGGCCGCGAACGGCACGCTCAGCTCCGGGCCGCCCGTCTTGCCCGTTACGTAGAGCACATCGGCCTCGGCTTCCTCGGCGATGCGACTGGTCGCAGCAACGTAGAAGTCGATCTGGTTGTACATGTGCACCCCGAGCGGCGAGCGGATGGCGCGCCACGAGCTGGCCAAACGCACGTCCTTGACGTCGTAGCCCTTCTCGGTCATGCGCTTGCACAAGCTAGCTTCGAGCTCTTCGGCGTTCGCCGGGACTCCTTCCCCTGCGCGTCGTACTGGCAACCGGTAGTCGGCGCGGGCCTTGGCCACGGCTTCCGCACGGCTGACCATCCTTTCATCGACCTGCTTCAGGGTCGCAGCAATGGATTCGATCGACTCGTCGAGCTTGCGAACCAGCGTGAGCCGGCTCTTGCTGCCGTTGAGAAGATCCACGAGCGCCTGCCCCTTCTTGTAGTCGGCCACGCTCATCGAGGTGCCGACGCTACGGATGACGCGCTCGACAGCCGTCGCGCGCAACCCGCGGCTCTCCTCAAGCATGCTGTTGAGGTAGCTGACGTTGGAGCGCGGCGGGTAGCGGTAGGTCGACCCCATGGCGGCCGACGTGGCGCGCCGAACGACGTTGTCAGAGATGGCCGTATCGAGCTCCGTCTCAGCGCGCGAGTAGGTCTCACGGAACTGCACGGTGAACTTGTCGTCATCGCCGTACTTCTTTTGGAAGCGATCGCGAGCGCCGACTTCTCAAACTCGGCGAAGGCATCGACGATCGCCATGACGCCGCGCACGCGGTCTTCGTGCGTTCCGTTCATCGACGAGTTGGCGCCCGTCTTGCGTTCTTCGAACATGCCGGAGAAGAGCGTCGTTGCCGCCTCAAGCCGACCGGCGTCGACGATCATGGCGTCCATCTTGAGAACTTCGCTGAGCTTCTGTTTGTCGAAAGGTAGCTCCGGCAGCTCGATATCCGGCTCCGGCAGTTTGACGGGATCTTGTGGTTGGGTCGCTGTCGACGTGCCAACAGAAGAACCAGCGGAAGACTGTGAAGATGCAACGGAGTCGAGCGAGTTAGTGGATGTCATCGTGATCGAAGGGTTAGAAGGTTGGGTGTTGTCGATTGCGGCACCGGCAGCCGGCACGCAGGCCGGCAAAGCCGAGCCAGGCGAACAGCTTTTGTGGCGAACTAGGTAGTTGGATCGTCATGGCGGAAGGCCCCGAAGGAATGCGTCGCAGCACACGCTGCGCTCGCATGCAACGGCGTGGATTCGGCCAGCGGGCGGCCACGCTTCTCGTAGAAATCGACGTGAAGGGGTCGTGGCAAGCCCACCCCTCGACCCGACCTGCCCCAAAACCGAGAGCACCCCGCAGCTAACAGCTACGGGGTGCGACGGAGGCATACGTGCCGTCCCCGCGCCCAAGGCGCCGGGAACGCACGACTAGGGGCCGACCGGCGGCAGCGTCAGGCGAAGGGTCACGTAGTTTGTGCCGACGAGGTTCGTGCTGGTCGAGCTCTCATAGCCGAGCCCGGCGAAGTAGAGGGTGACTCCTAGCATGTTCGGGACGTTGGCGGGCACCACGACAGCACCGACACCCGTCGACATCGGACCGCCGGCACTCAGCGGTCCCTGGAAACCGGGAAACATCGCCGTGTTGGTCGCCGCAATCACCTGGCCCGTGAAGGCATCGTAGGTCAGAGGCAGGGTGACGCCGTTGCCTACCGGCAAAGGTCCGGTGCCCGTCAGCGACGCAAAGATCCAGTAGTCGGTCGCACCGATCGCCGGCGAAACCTGCATCGTCAGCGTTTGCGTGCCGCCGGTGCCGTAGTTGATCTCATGCACGTCCGACCACAGCGTCAGGGTCTGATCCGACATGACGCGGGCATAGCCATTGCCGTTGAAGTGGGCACCGGCAACAAAGTCGATGCCACCGTCCTCGTTGATGTCGCCCAGGCTCGCAAGCCCCCAGCCAAACTCGTCGGCGGCGCTGTCGCCAACGTAGTTCGACATCAGGGTGAGGCCTTGGTAGACGGCAACGCGGCCCGAACCTGCCAGGGGACCGCTGATCAGCAATTCGGCAGGGGTTCCAAACACCGAGTTCCTGAGCGCATCCACCGATACACCCAACTGCTCCTGGCTGCCGGCTGTACCAAGGTAGGTGAAGATGACCCCGCCCGTGCTGCCGGAGAGCACCCGCGCCATGCCGTCGAAGGTGTTCGTGTAGGGGGCACCGACGATGAGATCCGGCGTCCCGTCGGCATTCTGATCGCCGGCGGCCGCAACCGAGAAGCCGAGGCCCTGATTGGCAGCCGTGCCGCGCACTTCGAAGATCGTTGCACTGGTGCCTGACACGGCACGCACCGCGCCCTGGTTGAAAAGACCGGCCATCTGCGTGTGCGTAGGAGCGCCGATCGCGAAGTCGTCGCGGTTGTCGCCGTTGATGTCCCCAAGAGCTGCGATCGCGAAGCCGAATCGGCTGCGCGCGGCCGTTCCCGTAACCGTGTAGATCAAGCTGCCGTCGAAGCCGGAACGCACCTGCACGTAGCCCGGCAGAAAGCCCTGCTGGCCGTTCGAGAGTTGACCAAAGCCAGGTGCGCCAACGGCCACATCAGGCACACCATCCAGGTTGACGTCGCCCACGCCCGCGACGGCATAACCGAAGCCATCACCGATCGACGTGCCGGTCCACGAGTAGAGCAGGATCGCATTGCCGGGCGTGCTAGCACCGGAGTAGAGATACGCGGTGCGAGCGCCACCAGGATCGCCAACCAGGATGTCGCCCTTGCCGTCGCCGTTGACGTCCCCAACGCCCGCAACTGCGTCCCCAAAGAACGAGTTCATGCCAGCGACGCCGTCCACTTGAAACAGCAGGTGGCTGTCGCGGCCGGAGAACACGAGCACGCGGCCCGGCTCGCTGTTGGGCCCCGGCCCGCCGCGCGCTCCGACGATGATGTCGTTGGTGCCATCGCCGTTGACGTCACCGGCGTTGGCCACCGCCTCGCCGAAGTAGGTCGACGTGGATGGACCGGTGAGAGTCGAAATCGTGTTCTGCGCAGGCAGGATGCTGGCGGCGGCAGAGAACAGGGAGAACGTAAGGATCTGTTTCATCGCGAAAGACTTGGCTCCAGAAGGCAGTTGCTTCGAGCCGAACGCTTCGGCTCTTCCCCCTTCCAGGTGCCATGGCCTCGGCGCGGATAACGGCAATTACCAGAATTGGCGACCTCAGCAACGCCACCTAGAGCGCCCTCCTGTGCGAGGCGATCCCACCGCGTTCTCGAAGAACTTCCGCTCGCATTGCCCCTTCTGCGTCCGACCCACGTGACACAGGTGTCGGGAGCCATTTTCGGCACCCCAACCCACTGCTTCGCAATCTCACGATGAACCCATTGCAACTGTCCTCCCTGCTCGCCGCCGGCCTCGCCATCAGCACCAGCCTCGCAGCCCAAACCCCACTGCCCCCCCGCCGGGCTCAGAACCGGCGATCAGTACCGCGTGCTCTTTGTCACCGAAGCGGAGCGCGATGCAACGTCGGCCGACATTGCGGACTACGACGCGTTCGTTACCGCGCAAGTCGCCGCAAGCCCGCTGGCGCAGCTCAACACGACCTGGGTTTGTTTCGGCAGCACGCCGACGGTCGCGGCCCGGGACCATGCCGTTTTTGCGTTCGCCGACACACCGGTCTACCGCCCCGACGGCGTGCTGATCGCGGCCGACTACAACCAGCTCATCAATACCTCAAGCGGCACGAGCCTGTCCGCCACACAATCTATCACCGAGAACGGCAACCCCGCGGCGGCACGCGCATGGACCGGCACCTGGCCAAACGGCACCATCCACCCGGGCTCGCTCGGCAACACTGGCACAACCGCCAAAGCGGGTGCTCCGGCATACACGACCTATAGCTGGATGTTCGGCAACGACCTTCCCGTGACGCAATCATTGCCGCTCTACGGAATCTCGGCCGTGTTGACGGTGCCGATCCCGCCCGCCTCGATCCAGATCCCGCTGAACTACAACTTCAACGGCATGTTCACGTCAGCGAAACCAACGACCCCGACAACCCGGACGGCTTCCGCTCCATCTCGGATCGCGCGCTGTTGTTCGACCCCGGCATGTCAACCCACCCGATCCTAGGCCGCTATAAACTCGTAGACAGGAACGACACGCTCGACATTGTGCACCTCGGCGACCGCAACCTCGTCGACAACGGCAACTGGGCGTTTGACGCAACCGCCGACGGAGATGACATCGGCGTACAGCCCAATTGGCTGCCCAACTCCGACCAAACCGGCCCACAAGCTTCGACTCTGGCAGAGCCGATCACCGTCGGCAACTCGTTCTTGAGCGTCGCCTACGGACATAGGAGAATCAAGCAGCGGCTCGGACCACCCGAACCCCGCCAGCTCAGCTGGTGGTCGTGCTCCTTGCGATAGCATGCGGACATGAAGGCGGACTCGATTGTTGGCGCGTTGCTCTTTGCAGGTGCCGTGTTGCCGGCCCAAACGACGCACCTCGTCGGCGGGCCCACTGGCCTGCCCGAGATTCGCTCTGCGATCGCCATTGCGCAGCCGGGGGACATCCTCTTGGTCGAACCCGGCGACTATGCCTTCTTTGGCACCGGCGTCGGTGTGACGATCCGGGCCATCATCCCCGGGTCGGTGCGCGTCATCGCCAAGCCGTGGAGCGTGCCGTCGCCCTGCAACTCGACATGCGTTTGGGGCGTGCAGACTCTGTTTGCGCTGCCGCCAGGCCAGAGCGCGCACGTGGTCGGCGTGGTGTTCGCCAGTGACCAGGTGGCGATTGCCAATGGGTCGGTTGGCAACAACGTCGTGGTCAAGGGCGACGTGAGCTTCGATCGCTGCGTCTTCGAGAGCATCCGCGAATCGGCGCTCACTATCAGCGTATCCTCTACCGTGCACCTGCAGGAATGCACCGTGCGATCGCTCGGCAACGCCGGGCTTGGCGTGCCGGCCATGCTCGTCGGCACGTCAAACGTGACCGCGGTTGGGTGTACGTTCCAGGGTGGAGCGAGCCAGGACGGCCGTGCCGAGGCGATCTCCCTGCTTGCGAGCCGGCTGCACGCGAGCGGCATCACTGCCATCGGCGGCACCGGGGCCGTCAGCAGCGCGGCGCTGCGTTCCTCCAGCGGCTCGATCGCGTGGATCAGTGACTCCACGCTGATGGTGAGCAGCGGCGCCTGCGCGTTTCAGACGGTGTTTTCGGGGCTCGGCTTCTTTGATCGAACGACCTTCATGGAGTCGGGCAGCGGCTGCGCGTCGTCGACGCCGACGCAAAAGTTGCTGGGGGTCGAGCGCACCGGCAGTTTGGCTACCGGCGGGACGTTCGGCGCGACGTTCCGCGCGGGGGCTGTCGAGTTTGTCGGGGTTTGGAGTTCGCAACAGCCCATGCACGTGCCTTCGACGGCGGCGACACCGTTTGCGCAATGGCTCTGGCTGGAGCCGGCCCAAGCGCTGCCCGTGGCTCTGCTGCTTACCAACGCCAGCGGAGTCGCTAGCGTCGCTTGGCCTATCCCCAATGTGCCGGCCCTGCGTGACCAGCGCATTTGGTTTCAGGGGCTCGCGGGGCCGGACTTGCCGCTGCGCACGAGCGCGCTGGTTGGCGGGGTGGTGCGGTGAAGCCGGCCGCGCGAAGGTGCGCAGCTAGCCGTCTCGCTTGCGATCGCGCAGCCGCTGCTCCAGATTCTTGAGCGCTGCTTTGCCGGCCTCGTTGTCCGGGTTGCACTGCAGCGAACGTCGGTAGGAGGCGATCGCTGGTTCGGCCGCTCCAACCGACAGCGCTCGATCGCGGCGAGCAACGCCGCCAAGACAGCACCCAAGCTGTTGCCCACGCGCGAGAGGTCGCTGAGAGACAAGGCCGGATCAAGATGGCTCGACTGCCTGCATGCAAACGACGTAGCACACAGCCGGACGCTCTGCCCCACCGCACCACCGCACCACTAGACACTTCGCGAGCCACCCCCCAAAACCACAAACGCCCCACACGGCTACGTGCGGGGCGCTGTAGATCGGCTAGTTAGACCGAAGTGGCTCCTCGAGCAGGACTTGAACCTGCGACCCAGTGATTAACAGTCACTTGCTCTACCAACTGAGCTATCGAGGATTGCTCCTGAAAGGGTGTCGACCCAATCGGGGCGCAAACGTTAGCGAAGCTCGCGATTGGGTCAAGGGGAGACCCAAGGAGTTCGGGCTCGATCGAGAACTTGACGCGACTGAGCCGGTGGCATCGGAGCCAGAAGCCGGGGGAACCAGAGCCGGGGAGCCAGAGCCACCCCGCCAGAGCCACACCGCCAGAGCCGAAGAGACCGCTGCGGGGCGGCGCTCCGCGCGGGTAGCCTGGGGCCATGCCCAACGCCCACCATCTTCGCCAGCGCCTGACCCTGGCGGCACTCACCGCGGCGGCTTGCCTCGCCCTGAACGCCTGCCAGGGCGCGCCTGAGCGCTGGTACAAGGGCAACCTGCACACCCACACGCTCTGGAGCGACGGCAACCACTTCCCCGAGATGGTCGTCGATTGGTATGCCCAGCGGGACTACGACTTCCTGGCGTTATCCGATCACAACGTATTCGCCGATCACGAGAAGTGGATTGCCAACGACGCCGTGATCGCGCGCGGCGGCCGCACGGCCCTGCGCGACTACCGCCAGCGCTTTGGCACCGACTGGGTCGAAACCCGCGAAGTCGACGGCCGGATGGAAGTTCGCCTGAAGCGCTTCGACGAATTTGCGGGCCGTTTCGCCAAGACGGGCGACCTCGGCACCGACCTGCTGATGATCCCAGCCGAAGAGGTCACCGCCGGCTTCGGCAAGCACCCGATCCACATCAACGCGTCCAATGTCGCCGGCCGCATCGCGCCCGAAAAGGGCACCAGCGTCGTCGACACGATCCGCAACAATCTGCGCGCGATCGCCGCGCACGCCGAGGCCAACGACCGCCGCGTGCTCGCCCACCTCAACCACCCCAACTTTGGCTGGGGCGTGACCGCGCAGGAGCTCGCCGAAGTCACCGAGGAGCGCTACTTCGAGGTGTGGAATGGACACCCTGGCGTCAACCACCGCGGCGATGCCAAGCACCCGAGCGTCGAGCACCTGTGGGACCTGGCCAACACCACGCGCCGCCGCGACCTCGATGCCGACCTGCTGTTTGGCCTCGGCACCGACGACTGCCACAACTACCACAGCGCGCTCGACTCAACGCCCGGCCGCGGCTGGGTCATGGTGCGCGCGGCGAACTGCAGTGCCGATGCGCTGCTGGCGGCGATCGAGCGCGGCGACTTCTACGCGTCGAGCGGCGTGGTTCTCGACGACGTTCGCTTTGACGGCAACCGCATCGACATCGAAGTCGCGGCGGTCGAAGGGGCCACCTACGTCACCGAGTTTGTGGGCACGCGCCGCGAGGAAGGCAGCGAAATCGGCGAGGTGCTGCTGCGCGTCGAAGGGCCGAAGGCGAGCTACTACCTACGCGGCGATGAGCTGTTTGTGCGGGCGACGGTGACGTCTTCGCTGGCGGCGGAGAATCCGGTTTGGCAGGGTCAACGGCGACAGGCGTGGACGCAGCCGGTGCAGCCAAAGTTGTAGTTGGACGGTGCAGGCCCTGCTTCTGTGCATGCCGTTCACGTGGCTCCTCGTCACTTCCATGCGATCCGACGGCACACCGCCCGACGCGAGCTCTGGACCACGCTAGGCCTCACCCCTCGAGATTCCCCATGCGCCGACTCCGAGCCACGTTTCTGCTGCGATGTGTGATTCTGGCGGCCTGCGTCGCGAGCGTGTTGGCCGTCGTCCAGCTCGGCCTGGCGACGGGATGGATCGTCGCAACGTTGGCCATCGCAGCCTTGCTCTGGTTCGTCGGGATCGAGTTTGGCTTGCTGACCCTGGCATTGGAGAGAGCCGCCGTGCGGCGTGCACAACGCCGCGCCGCCGGAGCGAACGGCCCCATCAAGTCGATCTGGTTCGTGGACGTCAACGCCCAAGGCGAATCGAAGCGCAAGGCGTTCGTCGACGACACCGCCGACAACCCGACCCTTCGGTAGCGATCGCGGCGGCTTCAGCGCCTGAGCGCTCGCGTCCTATTGCGCCGCCGGCAAGAACCACGGCGGCACCGCGCCCGCCTGCGCTTCCTGCTCCCACACGATCTGCAGCACGCGCCACGTGCCGCTTTCGCGCACGAGCTGGATCGAGTTGATGCCGCGCAAAAACGGCTTCTCGTCGGCGAGTGCGCGGCGCCCTTCGTAGGTGGACCAAACGTGCGCGAAATCGCCAAAGACCTGGCCGCGGCGGGCGATCTCCTGCTCAAAGAAGCCGTCGCGCTCGAGCGCGGGGCCCGCGCGCTGGATGTAGTCGTCCGGCGTCAGGATCGCGGCGCGCACGTCCTCGGCGGCGCTGATCTGGTCCGGCACCATCGGCACCATGCGGGCGTCCGAGTGAAACAGCGAGCGCAGCCGCTCCCAGTCGCGCGCTTCGCCGGCCGGGCCAGAGATCACGTCGTAGAGCGAGTCGACAACCTGCCCCACCGCCGACGGCAGCTCGACCGGCTCCGTCTGCAGCTGCGGCGCGGACTGGCAGCCGGTCGCGGCGAACAGGAGCAGGGTCAGCGAAAAGACGGCGGCGGTGCGGTTCAGCATGGAAAGGGCAGAGGGTCGCGGGGGCGAATCGCTTGGACGGCTTGAGCGGAAGACTGCGACTACTTCAGGTACTTGCCAATCAGCAAATCGAGGCGGCGGCGCGCGTCGGGCGTGATCGCATCCTTATGCGTCATGATGGCGTGCTCCATGCAGCCGGCCGCCGTAATCGGCTCGGGGGCTGCGGCAAGGCCCTTGGCCAGCTCAACCACCACGCGCTGCGCGAGGTCGGCATTGGCTTTGACCACAGCGATGACCGCCGAGACGTCGACGTCGCCTTCGGCTTCGTGCCAGCAGTCGTAGTCCGTTACCAACGCCACCGTCGAGTAGGCGATCTCGGCCTCGCGCGCGAGCTTCGCTTCCTGCAGGTTGGTCATGCCGATGACGTCGACATCCCAGCTGCGGTAGAGCCGCGACTCGGCGCGCGTGCTAAACAGCGGGCCTTCCATGCACAGGTAGGTGCCGCCATCGTGCGCAACCGCGCCAGCGGCGCGCGATGCCGCGAGCGCCAGCTTGCGCAGCGGCTCCCAGATCGGATCGGCGAAGTGCGCGTGCGCCACGCAGCCATTGCCGAAGAACGTCGACTCCTCGGTGCGGCCGCGGGTGCGGTCCAAGAACTGATCCACCAGCACCAGCTCGCCGGGGCGCAGATCGATCTTCATCGAGCCGACCGCGGAGATGCCGACGACACAGTCCATGCCGAGCTGCTTCATCGCGTGGATGTTGGCGCGGAACGGCAGTTCGTTCGGCGCCAGCCGGTGGCCCTTGCCGTGCCGCGGCAAGAACGCCAGACGCACGCCCTGCAGCGTACCGGTGACGATCGCGTCGCTCGGCTTGCCAAACGGCGTCTCCAGCTCAACGGTCTTGGTGTTTTCGAGCCCGGGCAGGTCGTAGAGACCCGACCCACCGATGATTCCCAGCGTCTTTTCGCTCATGTGTGCCTTTTGCCTGTTTGGGCGCGACTCCTACTGTTTGGGCGCGGCTAGTAATCGCGGCCGCGACCGCCGCCAGCGGAACCACGGGATTCCTCATCGCTGCGGTAGCGCCCCACCGAGCGCGTGCTCAGATCACTGCCGCTCTGGTTGCGACGCGGCTTGCGCGAACGGGCCGCCTGGTAGCGCTCCTCGCGCTCCATCTCTTGGTCACCCGCACCACTGCCGCCGCCGTAGCCACTGCGGTCGCCGCCGCCCCGGCCGTATCCGCCGCCGCCGCCATATCCACCGCCGCCGTGCCCACCGCCACCATCGTGTCGACCGCCATACTGCGGCCCACGCGAGTAGTAGCTCGGCGCAAACAGCCGCTTGATCAGCATCGTCGCGTAGGCGCCGCGCGGCAGCGAGAACTGCACCGTCGCCTTCACGTGCCCCTCGTGCATCTCGTCGGGCGAGATCCGCACTTCCTCGACGTCGCGTGGCTTGACCAGCGCATCGCGCTGCTCTTCCTTCCAGATCATGCCGGGCACTTCGTGTTCGACAAAGTCACTGCGCCGCAGCTCCGAGTTGCGCAGCTCCTCGATCATGGCGCGGCGGAACGCCTCGCTGCCACCATCGCCATCGACGGCGAACAGCGGCGTGCGCATGTTGGTCAGCTTTTCTTCGCGCTCGGGCGACAGGTACTTCCACGCCAGCATGTCGCCGGCAATCGTCGCGATGCGCAGTCGCTGGGCGCCGCGCACGCCGGCGCGCAGCATGCCGCTGAGCGCCCGGTTCCACAGGAACGACTGGAACGCAAACGAGTGGATCACCCGCAGCCGCAGCGGCACGTATTGCAAAGCGCCGCGGAAGTCGCGCGGCCGCTGCATCAGGTGGCGGAACATCGGCTCGTAGACCGGACCACGCGCGATGCGTCCACACGCTTCCCAATCGCCCCAGCGATACTGCAGCGTCTGCTTGAGCTTGACGTCGCCGGTGATTGCAACCGGCGACGGCTCGGCCACCAGCTGCTGCAGCGCGCGCTCGAAGTCGCCGTGCAGCACGCTCTTCATCGGAAAGCCCTGGCCGTGGCGCAGGCTGCCGAAGCGCTGGTCGTCGAAGTAGTTTGGGTAGCCCGTCTTGACGAGCGACGGCACGCTGCGACGCAGCTGCGCCGCCTCGGTCGGGCGCAGATCGCGCACCACGATCGCAAAGCGGTTGCCGTCGCTCTGCTTGCTGGTGATCGGCTTGTCGGTCGTGCCGCAGGGCGTAACGCGCAGGTTCTGGTGTTTGATCTCGATCGCGCGTCGCTCGATCGTGATGAACTGCTCGGTGACGGCCTGCCGGTCCTTGAGGCCGGCATACGCAACCGCCGCGCGGTCGACGTTGGCATCACGGCAAAGCATCGACAGCGCCTCGGGCGTCGACAGCTTCTCTTTGTGCAGGCGGTGCACGATGAAATCCCCGTCGGGCACGTCCTGCCATTTGAGCAGTTCCGTGACGCGGAAGTCTTCGGGGGTGGTCTTCAGTCGCACTGGGTTCTCCGGCTCTGGCTCTAGCGTGTGTGCTTCTCGACGTGGCGCAAAGCCACCGCCAGATCGTCGGGCAACGGACACGTTGCCATAATGGACTGCCCGTCAACATCCGGGCAGGCGATGCGCTCGGCGTGCAGGAACATGCGCTGCAACAGCGGCCGCTCCGTCACGCCTTTGCGTTTTTTGTAGTCAGGCTTGAGCCGCGAAAGCAGCAGCTGCTCGCCAGCATAGTCGGTGTCGCCGACGATCGTGTGCCCGATAGCCTGCAGGTGCACGCGCAGCTGGTGGCCGCGCCCGGTGCTGGGCCGTAGCTCGACCAGCGCATGTCGGTCGTAGCGCTCGCGCACGGAAACGTCGGTGTGGGCCTCGCGGTAGCCGCGCCGATCGTGATCGCTGGCAACCACCTTGCCCGGCCGACGCCGGTCGGGCCCCAGCCACAGGTCAATGCTGCGCTCCTCGAAGTGCGGCACGCCGGAGACCAGCGCGACGTAGGTCTTGGCCACGAGTCGCTCGCGAAACGAGCGGTCAAAGTGGCGCGCCGCGTCGAGGCCTTTGGCAAGCAGCAGGCAGCCCGAGGTATTGCGGTCGAGACGATGCACAATGCGCAGGTCGTCGTCCGGACGGAGTTCGCGCAGGCGGCCGTGCACGCCGGGCTCACGGCCGCTGCGGTCCGGCACGGACGGCATGCCGGCCGGCTTCTCGACGACAAGCGCCGTCGTGCTTTCGAACAACACGCGGAGATCCACGTCCACAGCGGCCGGTTTGGCTTTGCCCGCGGGTTTGCTGCTGCTGCGAGCACGGCTGCTGCTGGTCCGGTTGTCGACAGCCGGAGATGCGCTGCCCCCTCCGCCGGGAGGTGCGGCCGAGATCAAGACGACATCGCCCACGCGCAGCTTCTGATCGTGGAGAACGGTCTCCCCGTTGACGCTTACCTCACCGCCAGCAACGAGTTGGCGCAGGTGCCGGCGATGCATGTCGGGCCAATTCCCGGCGAGCAGATCGTGCAGGCGGATCCCGGCGTTCTCGCGCTCTACGACCAGGACTTCGCTTGCGGGCATTGGCTCAGGAACGGACAAGCCGAGCAGGATACGGCGGCCGCGCGGCCGCTCAAGCACCGTCTGCCCCCCCAGCCAATGGGTGTGTCGGGCGTGATCCAGCGAATCGACCGTGGCGACGCAGCCAGGACGCTGACGATTGGCTCGGACCATTCTCACTTTCCCATCGCAGTCTCGATCTCGAGATGGAGATTCCCAAGAGTGGCGCCGTGGACACGGACAACTTGCCGAGAATCGGTGGAACAGCGAGCCGATTGTTAAGCACCGAGACGGGAAAGCCACATGACACCGGCTTTTCGCGTTTGGCACGCCCGTTGCATAGATACTCTCATGCAGAATTGTGGTCGCGAAACGGAGCCGAGACACAACCGGGAGCCCAAGGCCCGGGTCACGGTGAGGTCGATGCGACCCGAGAGAGAGCTGTGTGGAGTAGACAGCGCGTCGATGGAGAAGGTTGGCGAGACCCATCCATCGGACGTCGGCGGGCGGCCCACACCCGGCCTGAGGCAATGGCGAGTTGTCGATGGCTGGTCGCGAAGAGTCTTCGGACTCCGACGCACCGCCTGCCATGGATGAGGGGGTAACACCCCGCATTCAAACTGCCCGGTCCTCCCAGGAGGCCGGGCAGTTTTTTTTGTCTGCGATGCACCGCGATGCCGATGACAGCGGCATGTCCTGCTCGGTTGTGATCCCTTGCCACGACGGCGTGGAGCTCACGCGGCTGTGCCTCGAAAGCTTGCTTGCGCAGGAGTCGCCTCCGGCCGAAATCCTAATCGTCGACAACGGCAGCCAGGACGCGACCTCGACGCTCGGCGACTTCGATCCACGCGTCGCAGTGATCCGGCTCGATCAGAACCTCGGTTTTGCCGGCGGCGTCAATGCCGGCCTACGCCGAGCCACGAGCGAAGAGGTCCTGGTCTGCAACAACGACACCCAGGCCGCCCCCGGCATGCTCGCAGAACTGCAGCGCGTGCTGCGGTCCTCGTCCGACATCGGCGCTGCCGCCCCCGTCAGCAACCACGTCAAGGGCGAGGCACACCTGCCGACCTGCAGCGATACGCGCGGCGCCAAGGCACGCGAGGAAATCGCCACGGCTCTACGACAATCCGCCCCGCCGCTGCAGGACGTCGAGATCCTCGCCGGTTTGTGCCTACTGCTGCGCCGCAGCACGCTGCAAGAAGTCTCCGGCTTCGACGAGCGCTTCGGCCACGGCAACTTCGAAGACGACGACCTCAGCTTGCGGCTGCGGCTGCGCGGCTACCGACTCGTGCTGGCGCGGCGCGCCTTTCTGCACCACGAAGGCCACGCGACGTTTCGCCATCTCGGCATCGACCTGAACGCCGAGCTACAGCAGCGCGCCGCGCAGTTTCGCGAGAAGTGGCGGACGCGCCCCGCCGGCCTCGCGATGCTCGCCAACATGTACGGCCAAGACGCCCTCGCCGCCCGCGCGGCCGAGCAGGCGCTGCGCAGTTCGCCTCGATGGCTGGATGCGCACTGGCTTCTCGGCAGGTTCTACCAACGCCGCGGCCGTGCCGAGCAAGCCATCCGCCACCTCCGCACGTTTTTGGCGACATGCCCCGAGCACGTCGGCGCCCAGGTTCATCTCGGCCTCGCGCTTCGCGCCGCTGGCCGGCAGGCACAAGGAAAGCAGCTGCTGGGCTACGTCACCGGCCGCCATGCGCTGATCCCATCTCTGCACGCCGAACTGCTGCTGCGGCTCGGCCAGTTTGAACTCGAAGAACAGTCGTTTGGATCGGCCCGGGAACTGCTGCGCGAGTCCCTAGAGCTCCAGAACGACGACGGCGAAGCCTGGAACCTGCTCGGCCTATGCGAGCTCGAACGGCACGACGACCAAGCCGCCGAGTCCGCCTTTGCCAAGGCGGTCGAACACGAACACGCGATCGCCAACACGAACCTCGGCATCTGCCAGCACCGCCGCGGCGACCTGCACGGCGCCCACCGCAGCTTTGAGCGCGCCGTCGTGCTGCTGCCCGAAGACCGCGCCGCCCGCAGCAACTACGAAGCGTCGGCGGCGGCGCTGGGGCGCACGGCCGCCGCCATCGATGCGCGCGCCCAGGCGACCTGATCGCGCACGATGTCGGCCAGCGATGTACTGGGCACCCAGCCAATCGCGGTCCGGAGACGCTCGAGATCTGGAACGCGCCGCGGTGGATCGAGGAAGCCCGGCGGAAAGATCTCGTGGAACGGCACGGTGCGCAGCTCGGAGCCGCTGCCCGCGACCTCGCAGACAAGCTGCGCCAGATCGCCCACGGAAGTCTCGATGTCGCTGCCGACGTTGACGACGGGCCCCGGCACGCAGCTCGAGCGGCTCAGCTCAAACAGCGCCCGCGCAATGTCGCGCACGTGCGCAAAGCAACGCGTCTGGCGTCCTTCGCCATAGACCGTCAGCGGCTCGCCGTGCAGCGCCTGGCGGACGAAGCGAGGCAGCACCATGCCATCGCTGCCGGACTGGCGCGGCCCTACCGTATTGAACAGGCGCGCGACGAGCACCGGCAGGTTGCTGTCGACGCGATGCGCCATCGCGAGCCACTCGCCCATGGCCTTGGCGCAGGCATAGCCGCCGCGAAGCCCTTCGGTGGCACCAGGCTGCACCGGCGTGTTTTCGACGAAAGGCACGGGGCCGTCGCCGTAGACCTCGCTGCTTGAAGTGATCAGGATCGGGACCGAGCCGGCCGCCGCGGCCGCCAGCATCGCCTGGGTCGAGTGCAGGTTGGCCTGCATGACGTCGAGCGGCTGGCGGGCCAGCTTGCGCACGCCGACGATGCCGGCGAGGTGGAAAACAATATCGGCGCCGGCAACCGCACGCGCTGCCGTGGCGGGCTCGGCGCACGACGCGACCTCAAGCTCACAGTTCACGCCCGAGCGGCGGGAACGTGCCATGGCCGGGGCCAGGTTGGCGCGGGAGCCGGTCGACAGGTCGTCCACGACGAGCACCTCGATGCCCTCCGCCAGCAGGATCTCGACCAGATGCGATCCGATGAAGCCCGCGCCACCGGTCACCACCGCGCGGCGCGCGGCGCGACAGAGAGGCTGGGGGTCGTTGGCGTCGGTCAGTCGGCTCATCGGCTAGCGGTCGGCAGGCAGCGTAGGGGCTCGCGCGCCCCTCGTCACCTGCGGAACGACCGCTGGGAGCGGACTTCCGTGGATCGCGAGCAGCAACGGCCCCGGTAGGACCGCCGCCCGCCGGCGATTATTCCCCGCCGCCGCCTTCCCTGCCGCGGCGCGCACCTGCCCGAGCTCGGCCGCGGTTGCCGGCGCCCGCGCCCGCGCGGCTACGGCCTCTGCGGGTGGCGGCGCGGCCACGACGCGTCTCTTGCTCGGTCGCTTCTCCGCCGAGGCGGCCTTCACGGCGCATGCGCTCCAGCAGCAGTCGCAGCTGACGCAGCTCCTGGCGAAGCTGCTGCAGCTCGATGCGCAGTTCGCGGTTGGCGCCGCTGGCGCGGTTGGCGCGCTCAGGGCGGTCGGGGCGGTCGGCGCCGCGACTCGGCACCACATCGCGCCCCTGCACAGGCGCCGCCCGGTCTCCCGGAGTCGCCCAACGGATGCGTGGGCGATCCTTCACCTCGGCGACTTCCTGCTGGCCATGCTGGGGAGCCGGCTCGGTCGGCACGACCACTTCGCCTCCGAGGACCTCGACGACCTCCGTCTCCGTGACCTCGGTCTCCGTCACCTCCGCCTCCGTGACCTCCGCTGCAGTCGCTTCTGTTTCGGGAACCTCTGGGACATCCAGCTCAGCGGCCTGTTGACGGATCCGAAGGATCGGAGCGACGCCGCTGGCGCCTTGGCTCGGACGCTCGATCGCGGCGCGGCGCGTCGATTCGATTTCGCTGCCGGCCCCGGGACGGCTCCCGAGACGCACGGTCGTCGACCGTTTGCTGTCGCCGCGCATCGTCGTGATCGCCACGCTTTGACCTGGTCGCAGGCCGCGCATGGCTCGATCGAGATCGGCCAGGTTGCGCACGCTACGGTCGCCAATGGCAACAATACGGTCGCCCTCTTCGAAACCGGCTTCGGCCGCCGGACCGTCGGCAATTGCGCGCTCAACGGCTAGCAGGCCGTCGCGCTCGAGGATGCTGAGGCCGAGGAAGCCGCGGCCTTCGCCGGCGCGCTCGCCTTGGCCAGCCTGCGCGTCCAGACCACGCGGTGACGATGGAGCAGCTTCCGCGCGCGGGGCTGGCGCCGGAACCGGCGGACGCGGCGGGCTCTGGCCGCGGCGCGAACCCGTTGGCCGTGGCGGCTCCTGGGCTTCGACCGTGCCGGCGCCCGGATTGGCCGGGCGCTCTCCGAGGGTGACGGCGATCTTGATCTCGCGGTTGTCGCGCTCGACGAGCAAGCGGACCTTGGCGCCCGGCTCGAGCCCCTGAACCACGCGGATCAGGTCCTCGCGCGTCGCCGTCTTGTCGTCCCCGACGGCCAGCAGCACATCGCCGCCCTGGAGCCCCGCCTTCTGCGCGGGGCTACCCGGAATCACTTCGGAGACCACCGCTCGATCGCTATCGCCGAGGAAAACGCCGAGCCAGCCGGGACCGGCAGGAGTCAACAAGAGCAGGGTGAAGAGCGAAGCTGTGAGGGCGTGGATCATCGGGCACCTGATCGCGAGCGCATCCCGGCAGGCCGCATCGCGACGTCGGGAGGGCTCACCTTGGGGATTGGACCGGAGAACGAATACGAGCGAGTCCGACGGGGAACCGTTCGCGGGAGCGATACCTACGTATCGGCCGCGGCGAACGCTGAGTCTGGCCGAACATTCCCGATTCGCCAAGAGCCCTGGCCCATCGCCCGAAAACCGTCACCCGCGTGACCGCCCCGCTCCGACCGAAGCCGCACGTCCCCACGCAGCCGGGCTCAAGCCGGGGCGTTGATCCGGACGCCCGCGCTTCCTACGGTCGCCCGAAGCGCTTGCGACCCGGGCTGCGGCTTTTCGGCCACGCCCACTCCCCATTCCCCAAAGCGCCGAACCGAACCATGGCCTGGCTGCGCCGCGTTGACCACGAAGACCGCGAGCTGCACTGGCTCAGCCCCTGGGCCACGCCCAGCCGACGCTCCGGCGGCCGCCGCCTCGACGAAGCCGAGGACGCGCTCCGCACCGTCTTCCAGCGAGACCGGGATCGCATCCTGCACGCCACCGCCTTTCGGCGGCTGCAGCACAAAACCCAGGTCATGGCCGCGTTTGAAGGCGACCACTACCGCAGCCGCATGACCCATTCGCTCGAAGTCGCGCAAATGGCGCGCGGCGTGGTGCGCGCGCTGCGCTGCAACGACGAACTCGCCGAAGCGATCGCGCTCGCCCACGACCTCGGCCACCCGCCGTTTGGCCACGTCGGCGAAGAAGCGCTGCATGCGGCCATGGCCAAGCACGGCGGCTTCCGCCACAACGCGCAAGGCGCCCGCATCGTCGACTACATCGAGGACCGCTATGGCAACGGCTACGGGCTGAATCTGACGGCAGCCGTGCGCAAGAGCCTGCTCAAAGGACGCATCCCGGAGGGCTTCCCGCTGAGCCCGGA
This sequence comes from Planctomycetota bacterium, assembly GCA_045105235.1. Taxonomy (GTDB): domain Bacteria; phylum Planctomycetota; class UBA1135; order UBA1135; family UBA2386. Next base: position 18,049 of record JBGCDH010000107.1, read on the forward strand.
TCTGCAGCCGCTCGGCGACGTGCCGATCGAGGCTCTCCTCGTCGACCACTGCGACAAGATCGCCTACGTCAGCCACGACCTCGACGACGGCCTGCGGGCCGGCATGTTTACGGAGGCAGACGCAGCCGAGCTGCAGCTATGGCAGCAGGCCCGCGACGCCTGCGGCACCGACAACCGGCAGCGCATCGTCAGCGAGGTCACCTCGCTGCTGATCCACGATCTCGTAAGCACCGTCGACGCGGCGATGGCAGCAGCCGTCGTCGGCGGCCCGCGGCCGCGCGTTCGCCACTCCGACCCGATGGTCGGCAAAGCCCAGGAGCTGCTGGCGTTCTTGCGCGAGCGATTCTACCGGGCGCCGCGCGTGCTGCGCGTGATGGAAGACGGCGCACGCCGCATCCGCGAACTGTTCGACACGCTGTGCCAGGATCCGAGCAAGCTACCGGCACGTGCCCAAGAACGCATCGCAGCCAGCGGCTTTGAGCGGACCGTCTGCGACCACGTTGCCGGGATGACCGACCGCTATTTGATGCAGGCGACCAGCGTCTAGGCGAGCGCGCTCTTGGCGAGCCGACGCCTGTCGAAGCGCGGCTGCCAGACGGTGGTAGCCGCTGGCTCCCAGCAGCAGCTTCGGCAGCAGCTCGGGCAGCATGAGCCAGCTGACGTGTGCCAACAGAAGAAACTGCAGAACGAATCTGCGCACGGAATCTGCCCGTGGAATCTGCCCAAGGGAACGGCAGAGCAACGGAACGGCAGAGCAACTGCGCAAACGTGAGGGATTCTCGCTGGCAAGGCGCGGCGCTGGTGATGGACAGCGGGCCGAGGAGAAAAGCACCCTCTCGGATACCTCACGCAAGCGTGAAGTATCCGAGGGGATTTGGTTACCCCGCCTGGACTTGAACCAGGAACCAACAGTACCAAAAACTGCTGTGCTACCGATTACACCACGGGGCAGTGCGGGCGAGGAGAATAGCGACCTGGCGCCAGAAATCCACAGCTCGTCGCAAGTCGTTGCGCCTTTCTGCGCCACTACGCCTCCGCGACCCGAAAGAACCCACCGAACTTGCCCCATCGTCAAGCGCGAGCAAAGCCTCAGCGATCCCTACCGCCGCCTTCTTTGCCTTCCTTCTTTGCCTTCCTTCTGACCACCTTCTTGCTGGCCGCCGCCGCCCATCGGAGCAGCCTCAAACAGCTCCATCGGGCTTTCTTCCCCCTCCGGCGGCAGCGTCACCGCGACCCGGCGCTGCCGGAGCGACGCGACCAGCTCCTCGGGCAAGCCGCCATTGGCATCCGAACAATCCAGCACGCGCAGCGCGGGGAAATCGAGCAGACGCTCGACCGACTCCAACCCACCCAGCTCGCCGACCAGCGTCAGCTTCTCGAGGGTTCCGCAGCTCGGCGACGCATGCAGATCGACAATCAGCCGGTGGCTGTGGCCCATGTAGAACTCCAGCTCAACCTCCCGGAGGCGGTCGAGGTGCGCGAACACCGCCGCATCCAGAGGCGAAGCTTCGGAAACCAAACTGCGCAGACCCTTCGGCAGCTGCACGAGCCCCTCGGGGGTCAGGTCGTTGGTCGTGATCAACGCGAAGTGCTCGAGCTGGGTCGTCGCCAGCGACGCCATGCCGTCGTCGGTGACGGCATGCGAAAACGGCAGCGCCAGCCGACGCAGCGCCGGCATCTTGGCGACGGCAGCGATCACTTCATCATCGCAGGACACGTCGCCACCCAGACGCAAATCGACGATGCTCTTGGACTCGGTCAGGCCGAGCAGCGCCTCTTTGTCGATGTCGGCGCCATCCGCCGACAGCCTGCGCACGTGCGTCAGGCCCGCAATCGCCCGCCCGATCGCACCGCCGTGGAGTCCGTCGGCACGGTCTAGATCCAGGGCAGCCAAGTGCGGCTGCTCGCCGAGGTTCGCAACCAGCTTTGGCGAGACGACGTCGCCAAAGCGCAGTTCGCGCAGCGTCACCAGCTTGCCAATCGCCACGTATGCCTCTCCCGCAAGCGGCACGCGCCGCCGGGCAACGGGCTGCGTCGCGCAGATGCCCTCAAGCTGCAGTCGCGCAACGGGGTTCTCGGCGAGCGCCTCGAAGCCTGCTGCGTCGGCGACGCAGCTGCCGAGCACAAGCGAGCGCAGCCGCTTGCCGCCGGCGATCGCGGCCAACGAACCGTCGCCGGTAGCCACGCGCAAATCGAGCAGCGGCCGCGCGACGTCCGTGCTCAGCGACTCGGCGAGCACGAGATCCTCCAGCGCCGGCAGCTGACTCAGCACCGCGAGCCCATCGGGATGCACAAGGGCGCGGAAAGCCAAACGCGCCGGTGGCGACGCGGCCGAAGGCGCAGCTGTTCGAGCACACGGTCGGCGACATCGGGCAACGGCTGACCGCGCAGGCCGTCGGCGATCGACACGTCAAGGTGGTGATCCGCCACCGCTTGCGCGCGCTCGGCGTTCGGCGCGCCGCCGCCGCCGCAACATATCGGGACCGGGATCGAAATCGACGCAGACCGGCGGCCAAAGCCGCGACCGGTAGAATGGGGACGGTTCGTATTCATCGATTGTTGTTTGGCTGCATCGGAGATGTGGCGGCCGCCTCGACGGGAACGCCAGGGCACGCAGGCAGGGGCTTCGAACGAATCGCCGCGTTCGTTCCCGCGACGCCCCTTCGCTCAAGGCAGGCGCGCAGCAGGTCGCGGCTGCGCTGCAGCAGCGTCAGAGCGCCGGATCGCTGCAGCTGCAGTTGCTCGGCGACGCGGTCGACGGCATCCGACCACTCCACGAGCTGTCGATGCTGTCGGCCGCGGCGCGAAGCGATCAGTCGGTTGCGTGCGATCGCAAACAGCAGACGCACCTTGGCGGGCGGCGCCTCGTCGTCGTAGCGGCGCAGCATCGCCACAAACGCATCCTGCATGAGGTCCTCGGCCTCGTGTGCATCGGCGCCGAGCAGCCTCAGGTAGCGGAACAGCCCGTTTTGCTGCTGGTGGATCCAGGCGGCCTGATCCGAGACCGCGACACACGGCGCCGCTCGATGCCTGCCGCCGCCCTCGCTTTCTCCTCGCTGCCGGGCAATCTTTCGGCCGATTCGTTTCACAGCCTTCTAGACGCGGAGCGGTTCCGGCGAGCGGCAGAAATCTCACGATTCGGCGGCGGCGGGCGGGACCGGACCACACCGCACCGATTCGGTAGAACTCACGCAGCGCCGCTGAGCTTGCGATCGATCGTTTCCAGTTCCCCCATCAAGTAGTCCTGAAAGATCGTAAAGGACTCGTCCGCATCGACCTTCTCGACGACCAGATCGGCAAAGGCACGCTGCCTGACCTGACGGAGTTCTGCCTGCAAGCCGCGCAGCCGCTCCTCGTCGCATCGTTCGAGGTCTACCGTCAGGTCGCGCACCTCGTTGTAGTAGGCGTCGATGCGGTTCTTGCGGCTGCGACGCAGCCACTCGCGCAGCGCGATCCCACCGGAAAACAACGCGACAGCGACCGTCATCAGCAGGCTGATCGCCTCGGCATACTCGACCAGAAACGCCGGCTGGTCGCGCTGGAAGTAGGCGACGGCACCGGCGTGATACGGCAGCTGCGCGTGCGCCGGATCGTAGGTTTCCCGCAGTCCGTTCGCGACGCGGCGCGCGCTGTCGGACACCTCACCGTCGGAGGCGTTGGCGATTTCCAGTCGATGTTCGAACAGCGCCGTTGCGACCTCGCGGACCAGCTTGTCCGGCGTCTTCTGCGAAGCGACCAACAGCGCCCCGACCGAAAGCGTCTGCACCGGCGCGCTCGGCAGGTCCCCATACGTTTGCTGCGGGATCATCGCGCGCCGCATGCTGGGAAACACCGTTTCGAGCGCATGTGCGATCGAGCCCTCGGCACCCGGTTCGCCGATCGACACGAACTGCACGACTGTTTTGCCGCCAAGCTGCGCAATCGTCGGCGACGGCAACGGCCGCAGCAAGAACACCGCGTCGAGCTGCGCTGCGCCCGGCTGCGGCTCCCGCAAGCGCGCTATGCACTCGTCACTCGAGCAGGTCACGCGCTCTGCTGCGATGTCGAAGTGCGCCAGGATGCGTTCCGCAATCTGCTGCGTGCCGCTGCCGGCGGGGCCGACACCAACCTTCTTGCCCGCAAGGTCGGCAAGCTTCGAGATGCTGCCGCGCCGCGCCACGATGTGCACAAGCTCATCATAGAGCGGCGCGACGAGCCGCACGTTTTGCCCCGGAGCCGTATCGCTCTGGACCAAAGCAAACGACGCGGTGCCGCCCTCGACCTTGGCCATGTTTTCGGCGCTGCCGGCTGTCGTCAGCACGTCCGCCGCGGCCACGACATCGTGCTTTTCGAGGATGCGCTTCAGGGCGGTGCCGATCGCGTGATACGCCCCCGACGCGCTGCCGGTCGCAAGGGAGATCTTGCGGGCATCGGCCTCCGGTGTCGCCCAGAGCCACCGGTAGCCACCGATCGCCAGCGCCAGCAAAACAACCGCCCCTGCCACCAAGAGCGGCAGGGATACGGACGAACCAACAGAGTCACGCGCGTTCGATTGCACGCGGCGAAGGCTATCGGATTCGCCGCGGATCGCGACACAGCGCTCTCGCGCCGCGGCCTACCCTCGCAACAGGTCGACGCGGATCGGCTGTGCAAACGTCACACCGTCATTCTCCCCCAGCCCACCGGCACTGCGTTCGAACTGCGCGCGCACGGCCGCCTGCTGCGCCGCATCCAAGCGATGATCGGAGTGTGTTGCCGCAACAACCCGTCGCTCAAACTCAGCAAGATTTGCAAAGTGCAGCGGCGCCCGAAAAAACGTCTGCGAGACGAGCTCCAACAAACCGCTCTGCAGCGCTCGATCGACCGCTTCGCTGGCCTGCTGCCGCACGTCGCGCTCATCGTGAAAGATGCGCAGCAGGTCATTGTAGTCGTCCCGATACAGCGGCTCCGAGATATACGCGAAACCGCCAGGGCCAAGAACGCGAGCGATCTCGACCATCGCTCGGTCCATGACCGGCACGGGCACGTGGTGCAGCGACTTGAACAAAAACACTACGTCGAACGAATCGTCGGGCGCAGGTATCGACTCCGCCGCCCCGAGCGCGAAGCGCACGTTGGGCAAATCGGCGATCTCGAGATTCTGGCGATGCTGGATCTCATCGACTTCGAGGGCGAGCACGTCTCGACCCGCACCTCCCAGCGCGATCGCGCGCGTGTGCTGGGCGCGTCCGCAGCCAAGCTCGAGAATGCGGCAGCCGTCGAGAGCCAGCAGCTCTCGCACGATCGCTTGCTCGTCGGAAACACGCTCGATAACGCGCTGGAGGCCATCGTCACGGCCACAATCGCTGTTGGCATTCGTCATGGCTTTGGGGCGTCTCCACGAACCAGCAGAGACTCGTGTAGTGCATCTGGTAAACGGGGTATCGGGCGGCTTCGTGCCCGCAGAATGCCCCCTATATCCGATGGACTACACTAGCGATGGAACAACGTGTCCAATCGCGACGACATGCGCAGCTCGGTCGGCGTCAACACGCCCCACTGCCAATATACAAAGACCGGGGAGGCCACGATCGGAAACGCGGCTGCGAAGCTCGCATTGCCGGACGCGTCGGTGGTCGTGCTGATGATCAGATCCGCCGAAACGTTGAGCGGACAGCCCGACGTGAAACCGATCAGTCCGAGGTCAAACGGCAACGGCACGCCATTGAAAACGGACCCGTTGAGCCCAACGATCGTGAACGCGAGCGAACTCGCGGGCGCGTTGGCCAGCGTCAGCTCGAACGGCTGCGTATAGATCGGTGCGCCGATGTGGCCAATCTCAGGCTGCGGGCTACCACAGCCTGCGAAAGCTGGCAGCGGTGCCATCTCGTAGCCAACACCGTCGTACCAGGTTCGGTTGAAGTCCGAGCTCTGCAGCTCGAGATCATCAATGTAGACGTCGATGTCGCCGTTCAGATCGGCGGTAAACCGGCCGATCTGCACTTCGAACAGCAGACGGTTGCCTTCGGTCAACACGACGTTGTTGGCAAAGTGGCCTTCGTTTTCGAAGAACGTCGCGGGGTCGGACGACAGGTCCAAGCGAGGGTTGAGGCCGTTGTAGGTCGGCGTCGCAACCGACAGCGAAGTCGCCGGCGCAAACGCCGAGCCGGCAAAGTGCGAACCATTGTAGCCAGGCAAAGGCCCCGCCGGCTGCGACGCTGCGACATCGGCGCGGCCACGCCAGGCGCCATTGTCTGCGTTCCAGAAGTAGGCGTAGATCGTGTAGGGCAGCGTCGGGATCAGGCCACTGATGCGCGTGCGCAGCATCGGCGCATCCTCCCCCGTGCCGCCCGCCTCATTGCTGGTCAAAACCGTCAGGCCATTGCCGAACGCGCGCGTTCGCCACTGATCGTCGTTGACGTTGGCCGTCACCGGCACCAGCGCGGAGCCGTCAGCGAGCGTGGTGTTCGAGTTTTCGTCGGCGTCGACGTAGGTGATCTGCGCGGCAAGTGGAGCTGCCAGCGCGAGCGCAAGCGAAGAAAGCGAGAGTCGGCGTGTCTGGACCATAGGTAGTAAGCGTGGATTCCGTCGACGAGTGTCCCGTTCGCGCCGAGAGTAGGCACGAAGAATCCACCGCGACTTCGCGTCACAGAAGTGTCCACACGAGAGAATGCGCAAGGACGCACGACGCGCCACGTGCGGCCCACAGGCGATACGGCACAGTGTCTGCATGCAAGCCGATGCTTCTTCCTGCAGCTTTCACGGCCGCCCCCGCCTCGCAGCGCAGCTGCTATCGCCTGTGTTTCTGACATGCGCCGCCGTGGGTCTGGCCGAAACGGCAGACGCGCAGGATCACATCTTTGGGCAGATGCTCAACCTGCACGCCCACGGCGCTTGGCCATGGTTTGAAGACGAACATGCCATCCTGGACCCGCTTCGCGGCCGCCTCCTGGTTGGCTCCTGCGGCGATGCATCCGGCGTTTCTGGAAGCACGAGCAATGGCGACATCGACCTGGCGTGGCTTGACATCGCTTCCGGACGCATCGGCGCCATTGTGTTGCATGACAACCTCGAGGCCGACGACCACAACAGCGCGGCGCTGTTCTTGCGCCCAGACGGTCGCTACCTGGCGATGTACGGCATGCACGACCGTGGCAGCGGCATCGAGAATCGCAGGTCGCGGTACCGCATCAGCACCGCTCCGGGCGATCCGAACGTTTGGACGGCCGAGGGTTCGTATTTGCACCCGAATGCGATGAGCTACTCCAGTCTCTTTCACCTGACGGACACCGGCCGCACCTACAACTTTGTGCGCGCCATCAACTGGGACCCCAACGTAATGGTCAGCACCGACCTCGGCGCCAGCTGGACAGGTGGCGGCAAGATGCTCACGTATGGCGGGAGCAGCGATCGGCCGTACGTGAAGTATGCGAGCCACAGCCGCGATCGTATCGACCGGATCACAACCGAGCCCCATCCGCGCAACCTCGACACGTCGATCTACACGGCTACGTGCAGAACGACCGGCTCTTCGCTGGCTCGGGGGCGCTGCGCGACGTCAGCGGCACCTCGCCGACAGCGGCACCTCGCCCACGACCGTGACGACCGTCTTCGCTGCCGGCACGCTCAGCGCCGGCATTCCCATGCGCCGCCGCTGGACGATCGACATCCACGACGACGACCAGGGACGGCTGCGCGCATTGTTCCAAGCACGCGCCAACGGCAGTGATTCCGATCACCGCCTGTTCTTCGCGAACTTCGACGGCAGCAGCTGGAGCTGGAGCGAAGTATGCCGCCTAGGTGGCTACCTCTACTCACCCGAAAACGACTACACGGGACTCGCGGCACTCGCCCCAAACCACGCGGATACGATTTACGTCTCGACCACGATCGATCCAACGACCGGCGCCACGCTCGGCCAGTATGAGCTGTACGAAGGCACAACGCCCGACATGGGGCAAACCTGGACCTGGTCGGCGATCACCAGCAACAGCTCGTGCGACAACCTGCGGCCGATCGCGCCTTCATGGAACGACGAACGCAAAGCCATGCTCTGGCTCCGCGGCACCTACACGAGCTACACGAATTACGATATGGCGGTCGTCGGCCGCATCGAGGCTCCAGAGCTGCTCTTCGCCAACGCCGACCCGTGGCATCTTCGCACCGGTTTCGGCAACGCTGGCGATGTCTGGACAGCAAGCGAGAACGGCGCGGAAAACGCGCCAATGCTGCGCACCCAAGTAGTGGCGCAAGCCGTCGGCCCAGGCTGCAACGGCAGCCAAACGCTCACGGTCGCACCGGCACCAACACTCGGCAGTTCGGTAACCACCCGCATGCCGTCGGCGACTCCCGGAAGCTTCGCCGCTCTGCAGTTTGGCGAAGGCAGGCTGACGCCGCTGGACCTCGGCACCGTCGGCGCTCCCGGCTGCTGGCTCTACGTTGGCGGCTCTGTTTCGCTGTCGCTCGGCGCGCTAGCGGCCAATGGCCAAAGCCCAAGCCTGCAGCTCCCGATTCCGAACAACCCCGCGCTCGCTGCGCAACGGTTCGCGCTCCAGGGCTGGAGGCTGGACGCAATCGGAGCATTGCGCACCTCACCGGCCGTCGTGCTACAGCCGGGGCTGTAGCACGATTCTACTTGGGTGCCCGAAGACATGCGCGCACGTTCCAACCAGCGGAGCGATCGCGACCAGGCTCAACCATGGTGTCTAGTGTAGTGCGTCTGGTAGATGGGGAATGATCCGGGATGCGAGGGCGTTCGTCGCAAGGCGCTGCGACGAATGCATGTTCCATACGTCCTGCGGAGGAGCTGCAACGCCGTGACGGGCGTCTTCGCGCCCGCAGAATGCCCCCTATATCGGATGCACTACCCTAGCTGCCGACCTGCGTGCGCAGCGTGTCGGTCAGCGTAAAGTCGACGCCGGCCCCCAAGCTGCAGACGCCGCCGGCCCCCGTGCCGCCGAGAGCGTCGATGCCCTGCACCCACCACTGCACGCCGACCAAAGCACTGTCACACGGGATCACAAATGTGAACGTGTTCGGCATCATCGCGTCTACTGCAGGGCCAACCGTGCAGCCCGTGCAGACAGGCGTGATGCTCGGTGTAAACCCAAGAAGAATCGCCTGAACAAGCCCGGTGCCGCCCTCCAGCGAGTAGCTGACGATGCCACCAAGGTTGGGGGCCCCGCTCGACTGTATGCTGGCCGCACTGCAACCGGGGACAACCGTCGCGACGCTGCCGGTGTTGTTATCGAACGACACCGACAGGTCGAACGTCGTGCTTGCACCCCCCGCGGGCGCACTGACCTTGATCCAGTAGTCCGCGCCGGACACGACGTTGGCCAGAGCCGCACTGTGTGCGACCCCGCAGCCATTGGCGTCGCAGCCGACTTCGGTAAGGGCACCGCACGAGCCAGACCAGATTGAGACCGTGGTATCGGTCTGATCGGGGCCGGCACAGGTGTCTGCGCGCAGCGTGCCGGCACACGTCGCCGTGTGTCGAAACCACATGTCGACGTTCGACACAGGTTCGCAGCTCGCGGCGGGCAGCGTTGCCGTCGCCCCGGCCAAGCCGAAGGTGCCGTTGTTGCCAAGCTCCACCACTTCGGCATCTGCGCAGGCATCGTTGGCCGGGCGCACCAGCACGTCCGACGTCGAAACGAACACCTCGCCCACTGGATCATCACGCTGCCAAGCAACCCAGAGCACGTGATGGCCGCTGCGGTCCGCCGGGATGTCGACGTCAAAGTCGTAGCTGGAGCCGCTGAAAGCCACTGTGGGCCGACCAAGAAACTCCATGTGCGACCAGCGCAGCGGCGTCGCCGGATCCCAATCGGGCGTCGTCATCCACACATCCCACACGCTCGGGTTGTGCGGCGCAGTTGCGAAGAAGCTGACTGCGAGCGTCTCGCCAGCCGTGACGGGCGTCGTTGGCCAGTCGACACTGACCTGATCGAGACCGGCGAACGTGTTCGAGTACTCGGTGGACGTTGGATCGACGCGGCCGGCACTCGCAAGCTGGCCATCCGGCATCCACGGCGAGTAGTCAAAGCCTGCGGGCAGCCCCGCTTGCACGGCCTGCGGGATGTTGCGCGAGACTTCGTTCCAGTCGTAGTAGGGCTGCGAACCGTCGATGGCGACGGCGTTGGCAGCCAGGGGGAAGTTGGGATTCTGCGGGTTGCTTTGAAAGACCCGATAGACGCGGCTGACCGGCGTGACCACCGTGCCATGCGGCAGAACCGGCGCATGGCTCGACGCGAGCGTGAGCATCACGACAAGACTCGCCGGAGCAACGCGGTGAGGGCGTAGTGTTTGCATAGGATGGCTAGGCTACGCTTGCTGCTGTTCGGACGCTTCTCGACTGCAAGCGCGACAGGGCATGACCGTCACAGCGCTTCCTGAGCCGACAGCCCGCATGACTTACCGCGCCGTATGCGTCCGCTTGGTCATGATCAAAAACGGTGAATCGACAACAGCGAATCGTCCGATTGCAACTCGCACCCCGCCCCTCATCCATGCTCAAGCTCTACCGCCACAACAAGAACAAGATCGTCGCCTACCACGAAGCCTGGATTGCGGACACCGTCGTCATGGAGCACTGGGGCCCCATCGGCGAGCGCGGTGAGATGCTCGAACACCCGTTCGACCCGGACCTCAGCGACGAACAAGCGCTGCAGCACGTCTTGCTGAAAGCCGTCAAGCAGGGCTACTCCGAGCTGGCCTACGACGACCACGCCACGCTCATCATCGAATACCCCGTTGCGGACATGGGCACCGAAGCCGACCTGAAACTTCGGCACGATCTCGAAGCTAGGCTCGCGGAAACGCTGGGCTGGACGGGACTCGGGCACTGCGACGGCGGCAGCATCGGCTCCGGAACGATGGAGGTATGCTGCATGGTCGTCGACTACGAGCTGGCACGGTCGATCATCGAGAAAGACCTCGCCGGCACCGAGTTTGAGGGCTTCGCCCGCATCTACGACGAAGCGGACGAGTAGCCATCACGGCGGATCGTCCGACCGTGCTACGACGCGATCGCGCGCCCGCTGTTGCGACCGAACCTGCGGCTGGGCTCGTCGTCGCGGCGCGTAGAAGGCATACCGCGACAGCAGCGGCGGCAAGGCCCTTGCAGCCGGATGACCGGATAGCAGTAGCCGAACTACCGCAGCGACAAGCGGCGACTGCCCTGCTGAAACGTGACAGCAAAGCCACGAAAGCGCGGCAACGTAGCCGCCGACGGCTCCTTGAGCTTGCGCGCTTTGGCATCGAGCGGTTCGAGATGAACCCGACGCGAAGCGGGGAAAACCGTGCACGAATAGCGCCCGCCTTGATGCACCCAGACCCGCGGAAAAGCCTTCTGCAAGGGCTCGCTTTCCCAGTCCTGCACACCCGTTTCCTGCTCGAGATCCGGCACCAGATCCGCGCCCTCAAGCAGCGAGAGATCCGAACAGCTTTCGACGCCAAGCGCCGCCAGACGTTGCGCCAGCCAGCTTGCCGGGTCGTCCGACACGGGCGCCGCGATCGCCGGACGATCGTCAAACGGCTCGTCACGCCACGCGGCAAGAATGCCCCAAGCGTGCAGCGCGTCGCGCAGCGCATCGCCAGCCCCCTTGAACAGGCGATTTTCGAGCACCAACCCCGCGACGGCGCGATGTAGGTCTGCGCCCATCAGCTGCATTTCTCCGCAAGCCAGCGTGACGCCAGCGAGACGCACCAACCGATCGGCCGTGATCTTCACCCGACCCCCCGACTTCTTCTCCAACTGGATGTCGCCAAGACTCGCTTCGCCGAGCCCGGCATCGACCAGGGTCTGTCGGTCCACCGGCAGGACCATGCGCCCAACGCCAACAACTCCTTGGCTCGAAGCGATCCAGTCGGTCTCCAGGATCACAGCGGCGGTGTGCTTGGGCATCTCGACGGCTTCATCCATTGGGCGAAACGGATAGACCTGGACCTCGACACTCCCGTTTGCCCACGGCTTGGCGCGCCCCTTGGCACGACTGGCCCGAGGTCGCAGCACGAAGCCCGCTCCCGGCAGCCGTTGCAATACGTAGGCCGCCAGCCCCTGCAGCGACTCGCCCGCCGCCCCCATGAGGCCGCGCAGCTGTTTGGCAATGGCGCGCGCTTCAGCAAGTCGCCGGGCGCTCAGATGGTGCCGCTTGGCGTCACCGCCGCGCAGCAGGCGCAAAGCACTCGTCACTTCGTCCGCAACGCCGCGCAGCAGCTCCAGCCGAGCCTCCACCACGCTGTCCTGTGCGGCGCCGGGAACGTTCGCCACATCGAGAAGCAACGAACCGCGCGCCTGCAGCACGGCGACCAGATCGCAAACCGTTGCATCGATCTCCGGCGGGGCGCCGACCAGCAGCGCCGCCTCTTCGGCCGACACCGGCAACTGTGCCAGCGAGCGGCCGCGCGGTGTCATACGACCCTCGCGATCCAGCGCACCGAGCGCACGCAGTCGTTCGAGCGCGCGTTCGACGGCAAACTCCGGCGGCGGGGTGATCCACGTCGCGTTGCCGAGACCGACTCCGATCACGCCGATTTCGGCAGCCTGAAGCACCAGATCATCCAGCTCGACGCGCTCAAGCTCTGGACGCTGGTATGCATCGGGCCGAAACCTCTCCGACCAGAGGCGATAGCAGACACCCGGTGCGATCCGGCCAGCTCGCCCGGCGCGCTGCTCCATCGACGCCAGCGAGATGACGGCCGTTGCCAGCACCGCGCGACCAGCTCGATGCAGCTTGCTCTTGGCCAAACCGCTATCGATGACGATGCGCACGCCTGGCAGCGTGATCGAAGTCTCCGCGACGTTGGTTGCGAGATACACGCGGCGCCGCTGCGAGCGCGCAAAGATCCGACGCATGGCCTCCGGCGGCTGCGAGCCGTGCACGGTCAAGATCTCGAGATCCCGCACGGCTTCACCACCTCTTCGCAGCGCCGACTCCGCCGCACGGATTTCCTTCATGCCAGGTAGGAACGCCAGCACTTCGCCTTCATGCTGCTGCAGCGCGGCCACGACCGCACCGGCAACCCGCTCCCCGATCGCGTCGGCGCTCGGCTCGACGACGCCGGATGCATAGCGCACCTCTACCGGAAATGTCCGACCCGTCGCGTGCAGGGTGTTGGCCGACAACGTCGCCGCAGCACTCTCCGCATCGATGGTCGCCGAAGTCAGGACCAACGGCACGTCGCGCATGCTCGGCATGGTCGCAGCAGCCGCAACGACCAAATCCACCTGCCAAGAGCGCTCATGAAACTCGTCCACAACCAGCGCGCCCAGACGGCTGGGGCCAAACGTAGGCGGAGAGCCATGCGCATCGGCGGGCGCAGCGAGCATGCGCAGCGCTACGCCCGGCGTGCAAAACAGAACGCGCGTATTGGGACCGGATCGGTCGGAAAACCGCACGCGGCTGCCGATCGAATCGCCGACCTTTTCGCCTCGCTCCCCGGCTAAGAACTCCGCGAGCGCATGGCACGCGATCCGGCGCGGCTCCACCACCAGCACGACCCCCTCGAAACGTTCGACCAGCCACAGCGGAATGCGTGTCGACTTGCCAGCCCCGGTTTCTGCCGTGACGACCAGGCGGCCAGACTCGTCGAGGCATCGCTCGAAGTCGGATCGAATCTCGTCGATAGGCAGCCGCATGTGCGGACTCTAGTGCGCTGCCCGGCAACCACTACGACGGAAAATACCAACCGATCGCAAGCGGCCGAATGGAGTGACGGCGACAGCGATCGCGCGAGCGTCGTAGCGGGCCGCGCACCGGCCTGAAGATTTCTGCTTCACGCCGCTAGTGCTAGTTCCAGCAAACCAACAGCGGATCTTCGTTCGCCGGCTGCCACAGCCGGTATTTCTGCATCACGGCAAGGAAACGCTGTGACGAAGTAAACGCATCAAGCCACGCCCGCAATGCCGTCCATTCTTGCGCATCAAACCAAGAACGGTCGGTCAGCGCATACTGCCGCACGAACGGCGCAATGGCGGCGTCGGTCATCGTGAACTCGGGACCTAGCAGGAATTCGTTTCTGCAGAGCCGCCCGTCCAGCTCGCGCAAGATCACCGCACCAGCTGCACGATGCTCGGACTCGTCGACCCCTTCTTCTTGGTAGCGCGTGGCGTACTTATAGCGATCCAGGTGATGTTTGAAGACACCATCATTCTGTGCGATCAGAGCCTCGCAGTCGGCCCGACGATCTTCGCTGGCCGGAAGCCACGCTAGCGGGTCCCGCTGGCCGAGTGCCCAACGCATGACGTCGAGGCTTTCGTCGATGACCTCGCCATCGGGGAGAACCAGGACGGGCACCGTGCCCTTGGCAGAAGCGGCATAGAGCTCGGCCGGCCGATCGCGCAGCTCGACTTCGCGCAGCTCGATCGGCTGCCGGCTCGCGGCCAGCGCCATGCGGGCACGCATCGCGTAGGGGCAGCGGCGAAAGCTGTAGAGAACGGGCGGCTGCTCGCTCATGAATCCAGATCTCCAAGATGCTGCTGCCCACGCTGCTGCGCCAGTTCGACCTGCTTGCGACGCTCTCGGCAGCTGGCTTTGCGCGCGTCGCTCGTCTTGTCGAAGCAATGGTGGCAGCTAACGCCTTCCTCAAACTCCGGGCGTGCCCGGTCCGAAGCGTTGATTGGGTATCGGCACGAGCGGCAGAGCCCATAGCTGCCCGCCGCCAAGCCGTGCTTTACCGCCACGCGTTCATCAAAGACGAAGCACTCGCCCTGCCAGAGACTCTCGTCCTCGGGGACGTTCTCGAGATACTTCAGAATGCCGCCGGCAAGATGAAAGACCTCACCCACGCCGAGCTGCTTGAGGTAGGCCGTCGACTTTTCACAACGGATGCCGCCCGTGCAAAACATCGCGACCTTCTGGCCGCTTTGAACTTCCGCTTTGAGCCACTCGGGAAACTCTCGGAAGCTGCCAAGGCTCGGATTGCGCGCACCGGCGAACGACCCGATGGCTACTTCGTAGTCGTTGCGCGTATCGATGACCGTTACGCCAGGATCCTCAAGCATGGCGTTCCAATCCAGTGGATCGACATACGTGCCAACTAGCTGGTTCGGATCGATGCCGTCGACGCCCATCGTGACGATCTCCTTCTTGAGTCGCACCTTCATGCGGTGAAACGGCATCTCGGCGGCCCGCGAAATCTTGGGCTGAAGATCGGCGAAGCGTGCATCCTGGCGGAGTCGATCCAGCACCCGCCGCACCCCCGACTCGGACCCGGCGATGGTTCCGTTGATGCCCTCTTTCGCCAGCAGCAGGGTGCCTTTCACGCCAGCGTCGCGACAAAGCTCCTGCAGTGGCTCTTGCCACGCCTGATAGTCCGAGAAGTCGACGAATCGGTAGAGAGCAGCAACATAGTAGTCAGACATGGCGGCATTCGTGGCCCCAGCAAGCGAACACATAGTGTGCGATTGGCGGGGTTTGCACGCAACGGCCCGGCAGATCTCGCCCGCTCGGAGCGAAGGCGTCGCAAGACAGCTCCCGGCCCGGCACAGCGTTTGTTGACGGGCGTCCCCCCACACAAAGGTGTTCTGCTGGCAAGCCAACCCTCCTCACCGTCGCCTCCTCGACGGACGACAGCCCGCGCAACACACAGCCCGCGCAACACCCTGACGCCGACCACGCAACCCGCCATGTCCTTCCGCTTGCTCTCCTTCATTCGCCACGCACGGCTCGATTTCATGCTGCTGTCCGCGCTGGCGACGTGCCTCGCCGCGCAAGAAGCCCCTCAGTTCGAACGGCGGGACCCCGGCAAACTCCGCTGCCGAGTCGCTTCCATGCGGACCAACAAGGCCAACGTCACCGTCCTCGAGGTCGTCGTCAGCAACGGCACCAACTGCACGGCCGAACCCCTCCGGTTCACCATCGAAAGCAAAAGACGGAAGAAGCAGGCCCAGCCCCCGATCCAAACGTTTGAACGAGCCCGCATGCCGCTCGTTGGCCGCTTCGGCGCCGGCATCGCCCCCGGCAAGTCCCGCAGGTACTCCCTGCAGGCCTACCTTCCCAAGGCGAAGAAGCCAAAGGTCCGCGTCGCGGCGGCGAGTTTTTTCCGCAAGGCTGCCAAGCGGAGCGCGGACGCCGCTCCGGTCGCTAAGGACCTGACGGCGGGACGCGGCACCAATGCGTTTTTGGGCAAGACGTTCGACATAGCAACGTTCGCGCTTCACAACCCACTTCCCCATGCCGCCGACATATGGGTGCGCGCAACCTACAGCAAGCCCGTCAAGGACGAGCTGCTGCTGGCCTACCGCGTGCCAGCGGGTCAAACCCGCAGCGTCGAAGTCGGCAACTTGCCGCACACCCAGGCCTTTGATGACTCCGGCAAAGCGTTTGCCACCGATGTTGCGCTCGACGCAGTCGAAGTCGTCGACTGGATTTCGATTGGCAACATCGAACATGAAAGCGCCAAGCAACAGTTCCTCGACAGCTACGCCGGCTGGCACCGCTGGCCCGATCGCATCCGGAAACTGACCGCAGCGTTCACCACCGAAGAGATCGGTGTCGACCGTCACAACAAAGCCGACGTCAAAGTAAAGATCTCCGGTACGTTGGTCGTCGACGCCGCTCGCGAGGTCGAGGTCACGCTCGACAAGCGCTCGCAGCGGCGAATCGCAAAGCTCATCAAGGACGACACCGGATTCTTCTGGCCCTCTACCGGTTTCCTGCAAAGCCAGGCCGCAAGGTATTTGCGGCGCCGTTCGGTCGCAGACGTCGAGCGTGACAACCAGTTGAAGTGGCTAACAGAAAGCAGCGTGCAGCTGCTGGGCCCGAGCTTCATGACCTCGTTGCGCAGCTCTTGGACAGCGGGCTCGGACGGCTATGCCGCGAACGCACCGCGCTTCGTGCTCGACGACCAGGGCCGGATCGAGCGCGACGGCTGGGGCACGCAGGAAAGCAACGATTGGACCTGGACCTCTGCCAAGCTTGGCGACGGCTGGGTCGTTGCCAAGCGGCACACGAGCCCTCGCAGCAGCTCGCGCGCTGAGACCGAAAGCTGGCAGCATGCGCGCCAAGACGGCATCGCCGTCCTGAGCGAATACACGCGGCTCGTCACCAACAACGGCGAACTCGAAACGCGCCAGACGATCAAGTTCTCGAATTGGCAGTTCGAAACCGCACCGGGCGCCAAGCGCGCTGCAGACGCCCCTGCGAGCAGCGGGCCACCGCCCGCCGGCCCGGGAGCCGAAGAACTCGCCGCGCCCTGGGCCAACCTCTACCAGTTCTCCGCTGCTCGGCCAAAGTGGACGGCGGAGCTGTCCGTGGCGACCAGCGGCACCGATCTGTCGTGGCAGGGTCACCATCGCTTCGCCGCGTCCATGACGCGCAGCGGCTTCGGCATACGCAAACCCGAACTGACGCTCGATCTACAGGGAGCCGCATCCCCCGCGGTGGAAGCCGACCTGGCGAGCGTCTACCTCGATCGCATCGGCATGTGGTTCGGCTCCGACCCGCAAAGCATGGGCCCCTTTGAAGAGGCGTTTGCCGGCGCGACGATCGGAGCTCGCAGCCGCAAGGGCTGGCATCAAGTAGAAGACCACGCCGTCGCCGAAGTGCGCACCAGGGCAGGCAAAGTCACAGAATTTCGCATGCGCAACGGCGTGCACCGACGCTTTCACTACGAAGACTTCGACGGTGTATCGCTGATCACACGCATCGAGCGCGACGTCGCCCGCAAGACCGAAGTGCGCATGCGCCCAGCACGCCTGCAAGAGTGGATCGTGCCGACGCGCTACGAGTTTCGCCGGATCTTTGGCGACGACTGGGGCCCGGAGATCTTTTCGCTGACCAAGCTTCGACTGCAGCCGTAGTCGCGGCGGCGGCGGCGCAGATGCCACGCGGCGCCGCTACCTATCCATCGCCCCGCGGCTCCGCTCCGCAACGAAGGCATTCATCGGCCGCCAACGCCTCCTGGGCGCATGCGTGCAGGGCCTCGAGCTGCGCATGCACCGGGTTGCGTCGCATGATCTGGTCCAACATTGTCGCGCGCGCGAGCGGATCCTCTGCGGGCTTGCTGCCGCCAGCAGCGCGATCCGAACCGGGCTTCAAGGCCTCGAAGCTCGCCAAGTCGAGGCGAGACAGCTGGTCTTCCTTGAGGGCACGGAACGCGTCCAGCAAGTCGAATACTTCCGCCCGACACTGCCTAAGTTCGGTTCCGCAAACTTCAAAGCGCGCATCAAACGTGCGCGCAATGCGTTCCAGCACCTGGCACGATTTGCCCAACCGATCGGGCAGCTCGAGGATCGGCGCATCCACGTCGTCGATGCGAACCGTTGTGGTAGGTCCCTTGATTGCAAACGCCATATCGCCAGCCAGCATCCGGTTCCCGACGCACCTATCAAGCTCGAACCGGACGGATTGACACCACCGCGAACAGCTCGCTACGGTGCGATGGCGCGCACAACCGCTCGTAGCTCTCGGGGCGTGCATCTGGTCGTCGGGGATGCGAGGGCGTTTGTCGCATGTTCCATACCTCCTGCCGAGGAGCCTTCCTGCCGAGCAGCTGCAACGCCGTGACGGTCGCCTTCGCGCCGGCAGAATGCCCCCGGATATCCGATGCACTACACGAGAGCGCTCCGAAAGAACCGAGACCGTGAAGGAGCGGCATGTTCGATTCCAAAGCAGGTACTTGCGGCATCGAGAAGCCAACGAGCACGATACGGCCGATGACCGTGCCGTCGATGACCGTGCCGGCGCGGAGCCGTGATGCAAACGCGATCGCCATGCTCCTGGCGCTCCTCGGCGTCGCCCTGATGCTCAACGGCTGGCTCAGCGGCAGCCTCATGCGCTACCGGCTGGCGGCGTATTTCGTGGGTGCCGTCCTGGCAGCACCTCTGGTTACCCTGATCGCATTCGGACCGCGCGCACGGCGATTCTGGCGCAAGCTGCTATTTGCCGCCGTTCCGCTGGCACTTTGCTTGCTTGCCGCGGAAGTAGCCTACCGACTGCTGGCATCCCCCGCAGAAACGCCGGCGGAGCTGCTACGCGACCCACGGCTCGGGCATCGCATTCAGCCGGGTACAGCCGGCACGGACGCCCGGGGATTCCGCAACCCGGACGCATTGCCAACCGCGGACGTGCTGGTCGTCGGGGACTCGCAAACCTGGGGGTTTCACATCGCGCCCGCTGAGACGTTTGCACAGCGCTACCAGCGAGACAGCGGCCGCTCCTGCTACCAAATGGCCAATGGTTCCGACGGCCCCATCCAATACGTGGAGCTTGTGCGCCAAGGACTCG
Source organism: Planctomycetota bacterium (assembly GCA_045105235.1). GTDB lineage: Bacteria > Planctomycetota > UBA1135 > UBA1135 > UBA2386. The sequence continues at coordinate 37,239 of JBGCDH010000107.1, forward strand.
CGCTGCGGCCACGCCACGTAGCCATCGTATTCTACTACGGCAACGACTTGATCGACGCAGCCGACTACACCGGGCTAGCTGGAGCCGAAGCGCTGCGTCGAGACGGCGCCACGTTTCCCCTTCGCGACGCACTCGCCTGGGAAAACAAACCGGCACCGAACCGGACCATGGCAACGGTCGACGCGGTATTTCGCAGCAGCCGGCTGTTGGATGCCGCGGCGGCCTCGTTCAAGGACAAGCTGCGTGGCGGCTCCATCGACATGGTCGCGGGCGCCGTCCGCATCGAGCACGCAACGGCTGCGACCATCCTGCTGCCGCACTACCGCGGCTCCGCCATCCACCCCGGCAGCAAGCACGTGCGCGAAGGGCTACGGGTCGCAGCCCTGTGCTGGCCGCGGATCGCCGCGGACTGCGCAGCGGCAGGCGCCAACTTGGTCGTCCTCACGATCCCGACCAAAGAATACTGCTACACCCGCTTCGCCCCCGTGCAGTCGCAGCTGGGCGATGTCCTACGGGCGTGCGCGAAAGACGAACGCGCAACCAGCAGCCAGCTCGCCGCGGGCCTCCAAGCAGCGGGCGTCACACACATCGACCTACTGGACGACCTCCTCGAAGCCATGCGCGCAGGTCGCCAGCCGTGGTTTGCGAGCGGCGACGGCCACCTGTGCGCCGCCGGCCATGCCGTCGTCGCCGAAGTGCTCTTGCGGGAGCTGCGTTTCTAGAGGCACGTCTCAGCACGTATAGAATGCGACTTCTACTGATATTCATCTTGTGCTCGGCGGCAGGCCTTGGCGTCTTCCTCGCCCTCCATGCCGAGAGCGGCGTGACCGCACCCATCGACCCCACGGACGAAGCGGCGGCCGGACCTTCGGACGCCTCCTCGGCAGCCGCCACACCCGCCAAAATGCCAACCGTTGGCGACGATCTCGACGGCACCGGATCCTCAAACTTGGCAGCAGCCGATCGAACCACTCGCTCGACGGCACAACCGGCGTCCGGGCTGCGAGTGCACGTCCTTGCTGGCGGCACGCGAACGGCACAGCTGCGACTCACGTGCTGGCGACAGCAGCACGGCGGGACTTGGGCTCGGCATGCCACGGGCAAAACCGATGCGGCAGGCATCGCCCTGCTCGCCGTGACCCAGGGGCGCTATCGCATCAGCTTGGATGCACCAAAAGTTGTTCGCGCGCCGCTGCGCAAAATCTACAGCGTGCGCTCGGCTGTTTTGCGTGACATCGTCATTCGCGTGCCGGCTCCCTGCACGGCAGCGGGTCGAGTCGTGGATGCAACCGGTCGCCCACTGCCGATGGCCACCGTCACGCTGCAGCCCTGGGTGCTCCGCAGCAACGATGCCTCGGGAGTCTGGCCCCAGACCCAAACAGATGCATCCGGAAGATTCCTCCTGCCGCTGCTGGCGCCTGGTCGGGCGTCGCTGCGCATCACACATCCCGGGCATCCGCAAGCCGACCACAGCACCGGCGAGCTTGCGGCCGGCCTCACGGCGGACGTGGGCGACATCCGACTCGCCAAAGGGGGGCAGCTTCGAGGCCGCGTGATCAGCACGGCGGGCGAGCCGCTGCCGGACGCGCGAGTCGCCGTGGTCGGCACCCAGCGTTCGGCATCGACCGACCCAAAAGGGAGGTTCGAGCTTGTTGGCGTCGCAAGCCATTCCCTCCTCTACGTGACGTGTGACGGCCACAGGAGCAAAAGCGTCAAGACCGGATCCGAGCAGCCATACTACCCAATGGGTGCCCTGCACTGGAGCAATCCAGATCAACCGCTGGACATCGAGCTCGAGCGCGGACTGCGCATCCAAGGATCGGTCACCAGCGACCACTTGCCAGTCGAAGTGCTGGCGCAGCTACACGTCGATCACATGTGGACGCAGTACACGCCCGCTGTCGACGCGCAGGGCACGTTTGTCATCAAGGATTTGCAGGCCGGTCAGCTACGTATTCAGGCCCGCGCTCCAGGGTTCGGGTACTCGGACCTTCTGAGCTTCGATCTGACAAAGGACACCAGCGACCTTGCCCTCACCGTTCGTCCAACTCGGACGCTCAGGATCCAGGTCGTAGATGAAGCGCGGTCTTGGCTGTCTGGAGCGACCGTCACGATCCGCGGCCACAGTCTAGGCAGCAGCAGCGGCGGCTTTCGCAGCATCTTTGGTTTGGATCGAACCGTGGAAGCAAAGCGGACCGACCCACACGGCATCGCGACGTATGAAGGCGTATTTGACGGCACGTGGACGATCCAAGTCGCGGCGGATGGGCACAAACATCACGAAGAGGAACTCGAGCTCCAGCCCTCCGCCACATCGGATGCCCGCGCACAGAACGAGAAGCCGCATGTCGTTCCGCTCACCTCTCAAGCACGGCTTCAGGTCACCGTCCGAGATGTGCCTCTCGCATGGGCCGACGAGCTCCGAATCTACTGCTTGGACACGCAAAGCGATCGACGCGCAAAGACAGTTCCGCTCCATGAGATGGCAGCCGGCATCGACCTACCGCCGGGGGCATACGAGCTGGCGCTCGGACCCGCGCAGAACGCCACCGCCATGCTCGGCCAACGCAACGAATCCGTGCCCACGCAAGCCGTCACCCTGGCGGCGGGCCACCGCACCACCCGCAGCTTCACCTATATCGCGATGCCGCGGGTGCGCGGCCAACTGCTTCTGCCGGGTTCCTTGGCCGCTCCGACCCACGTCTACGCCATGCGCCCAGAGGCTTGGACCAAGTGCTGTGAAGACGCACACTTCTTGAACTTCCATCTCGACACGGTTGCCTCGCGAGCGCCCTGCGCAGCCGACGGCAGCTTTGAGTATCTTCTAGCCGAGAAGGGGCGCTGGCTATTTGTCGCGAGCTTTGCCACGTCGCCGATCCCCCTACGACTCGGCGAAGCAAACATCGAGGGCGCAGCCACGCCTACGTTTCAGGTGCCAGGCTCCATGCTTCAAGGCAGCCTGCATCCCGACTTCCGGCGCCGCGACGGGACATGGCCACAGATGCTGCTCGTGCCCCCGTTCCTATCGAGCCATGACCCCTTCTATCAACCCTCTCCACTGTCTCAGGACTTCAGCAGCGCATTCCCCTCCCCCATGCAGATGTTCCGCTTCCGACCGGATGCGAACGGCAGGTTCGCCATGGGCCCCCTACAGCCTGACAACTGGACGCTGACCCTTCGTGACCGCCGACAACTCTTGCTGGCGCGCGACATCCCCGTCGGCACAGATCTCGTCGATCTCGGCGAACAGCCGCGCCCCGCGTCCGGAACGCTCACGGTAGCCGTTCGGAACTTCCGCGAGTCGCAAGCAGCGATCCTGCGCACGGCAGCGGGTGCCTACCTGCTGTCCGCAAGCAATGTGGCCACGAACAACGTGGCCTCAAGCAATGGCCCGGCGGCAGAACCGAACGATGGCACGACACCGACCGGCACGCTCACGTACGGCACGCTGCCGTACGGCGCCTACCGCCTTGAGCTCGGCACGGACCTCGCTGCGCTATTTATTTCCAGCGAGACGTTCGTCGACATCCAGCACACGCCAACCGGCACCACTCCCGCATCCATTCTCTTCACGGTCAAGTAGCCGAGACGCCGCAGCAACGGACCCGGCCCGCATCCGCAGTGCGCGGTGCAGAAACGCGGTTTCGCACGGCGGAACATCGCTAGTGTCGTGCATCCGATATCGGGGACATTCCGCGGGCACGAAGACGCCCGCCACGGCGTTGCTGCTCCTCCGCAGGATGGCTTCTAGGCAGAAAGGCCTCTAGGCAGAAGTAGGGAACAAGCATTCGTCGCAGCGCCTTGCGACGAATGCCCTCCCATCCCGGACAGGGCCCCGTCTAGCAGATGCACGACACTAGGACCGCGAACAAGAGCCGCCTCGACGTTACGTTTGTGCCTGCACGGACCCACGAGACCGTTTCGGCCGAAACGCCCGCTCGCCAAGAACCAGCCGACACCGCGCTACGCAGCGCAAGATCCTCAGCTACGCATGTCGCTCACACCCATCCATCGCATCCAGGGCTCCGGTCTATTCTCCGACCTCGACGGCCAGACCGTGACCACACGCGGCGTCGTGACCGGCTCGACCCGCAAGGGCTTCTTCATCCAAGACCCGGAAGGTGATGTCGACGAAGCGGTATCACACGGCGTATTCGTATTCGAACGGCGCCGTCAGCCGTCCGTGCACAGCCTTGTCGAAGTAGAAGGCAAAGTCGTCAACTATCAGCCCGCCCCCAACGCGCGTCCCACCACGCAGCTGGTCGAACGCACGACCCGCGTGCTTCTGGACCGCGGCCCGCAGATCCGGCCCTTCTGGCTGACGGCGGACCGCGTGCTCGTCGACCACCCAAAACTCACGGCCCTGCTCAACAGCCTGGAGGGCATGCTCGTCGGTGTGCCCGCCGGCTCCACGTTCGTCGCGCCGAGCAATTCGTTCGGCGACTATGTGGTGCTGCCGCCGGACGCCGAACTCACGCGAACGGAGCACGGCGGGGTCTTGATCGACCCTCGTGTCCCCGAACGTTGGCTCCCCGGTTTTCGCGTGCTCGACTACGCCGATGCGCCAACCGTCAGCGTCGGCGCCGAGCTGGTCGAAGCCATCGTCGGACCACTCAACTTTCGCGTGGCGTCGTATCAGATGGCCGTTTCTGGGCCCGTGCGCATCCGCAACCGCGACGTCGAGCCGCGCACCACCGACCTTCGTCACGAAGACTCCAGCGTCACCGTGCTGACGTTGAACGGCTTCAATCTCGACATCCACAAGGAGCACCCAGACCGGGTCAACGACCCGCGCCGGGACATCGACGACGACGTCGGCGACGGACGCTTCCACGCCATCGGTGCGGCAATCGCCAACAACGCCGCGAGCCCAACGATCGTCGCGCTGCAAGAGATACAGGACAACGACGGTGCCGAGCTGTCCACGACCGTCGACGCCGCCTACACCTACAAGGGGCTTATCGTAGCGATCCAGCACGCCGGCGGTCCCACCTATGCATGGGCCGAGATCCCGCCCGAAGACGGCGCCGACGGCGGCCAGCCAGGCGGCAACATCCGCAACGCGTTTCTCTACGACCCGAGCCGCGTCGAACTCGTCGCAGGCTCCCTGCAGCTGCTTGGATCCGATTCGCCGGCCTATGTGGGTTCTCGCAAGCCACTCGCCGCACGCTTTCGGCTCAAGAACGGCGGCGGCGAACTCGAGGTCATCAACGTGCACCTGGCTTCGAAGCGTCATCAAAACGGCCAGTTCGCGCCCGAACAGCCGAGCTTCGACCCGCGCCAAACCGTGCGCGTCGAGCAAGCCGAAGTCATCGCAGACCGCTTGGCGCAACTGCGCCAGCAGGCGGTCGACTACTACGTCACCGGCGACTTCAACGACTTCGAGTTTAGCCCGACGCTGCGCGCCCTGACCGGCGACCACAGCACCAACCTCGTCGACCGCGTTCCCGCTCCCCTGCGCTTTGACTACAACCACCGCGGAACCTCGCAAGCCCTCATGCACGGGGTTGTTGCCAAGCGGCAGCTCGAAGGACGTTCGGTCGCATACGACATCCTGCACCACAATGCGCTGATCGGCAGCCAACCGGGGCGCACCGGCGACAAGGCCAGCGATCATGCCTACGCCGTCGCCAAGCTCGAGCTACGGCGCGCGTAGATCCAGCATCGTTCGCCCTCTTCCACACGAGCCACGAGCAGAAACTTGCTGATCATGAAGCCCTCCCTCGATTCTGTTGCGCCGATTCTTGCACTGCTGCTTTGCGGCTGTGGCGACCCCCAAGCCCGCGCCACTCCTGCCTGGGCAAAGACCATCGCCGACGTCGACCCGGTCTTTGCTGGCCCCAGTGCGCTCCAACAGCACTGGGCCATCCACTGCACGCTGCCCGGCGTCAAGGAATGCGAGAACATCAAGACCGAGCTTCCACGCCTAGCCGCCGAACTGGGCGGCGATGCACTGCGTCGCGTCGAAAAACTGATCGACGGCGAGCTTGGCGCCGGGGTCGCCGAGTTTTTGCGAAGCGCGGCGGGCAAGTCCCTGGCGGCTGCCGAAGGTTCCATGCTCACGATGTATCCCACATCGATGGCGGACCTCGAAACCACGGTGCTCGATGTGCTGTGCGATCCAGCCAAGGTAGGAGATGCCGCGAGATCCCAAGTCATGGCACTTCGCAACCAGGTCGCCAACAAGGCAAGCGCCTCGATGTCTCCGCTCCTCGTGGCACAGCTGGTTGCGGCCATGGGCATGTCCAAGGCGAGCGCCGCGAGCGCGCGTGACTTCTACAACACGGCAGTCGGCAAACGCTGGATGAAGGCACGTTTCGAGGCGTTCGAAGCTGGGAAAGCTGCCCGAGACCAACTGGCCGCGTCGCTGAACGTTGGCACGTCGCCGTGGAGCAACTTCGACCTCTACCTGCCGCGCGAAAGGTAGGCCGCGCGAAAGGTAGGGCCGCGCGCCGGATCGATCGATTGCGAGCGAAGACGTGACGCGAGGTAAGGTTGCGGCGGGCTGCACCTAGCACCAGCGCTCCGGCCGTCATGGGTGACGGATGGAGCCCCAATACGGCGCGCTTCATGCCATCGGCCCTACGTCGCGCGTGCCATAGCTTCCCCACGGCCCTCGCCCCTGGGCAGACTTGGCACGCCGGCAGGCCCCGTGCCATCGGCAGCACCCGCATCCCCCTGAGTTGCACCCGGCCAAATCTCGATTCCAGACTGCCGGCGTTGGGTCCACTTTGCCCCTGCCCACCGGCACTTCGGAGAGAACCCACCGTGACCGAGAAGCGCCAGCAACCCGACCAGCCCGCGAATATAGTGCCAAACAATACGGGTCGCGGAGACCAGCAGAAACCTGGCCGCAAGAAGAAGCGGCGGCGCAAGCTACGCGGCGAGAGCATCGAGTCGCGCATCTTGATGTCGGGCACCTGGATCGATCCGAACACGGGCGCTTCGCAACCAGACGCAACCACCGGCGACGACGTCTTCCAAGGAAGCGACGGCAACGATGCGCCAAGCAGCGGTGGCGCCGGCAACGACACCATGTTCGGCGGCCAAGGTGACGACACGCTGTTTGGCGGCACCAACCTGGACGTGCTCATGGGCGGCTCGGGCGTCGACACGCTCTATGGCGACGATGGCGCTGACCTACTCGACGGCGGCGCAGGAGGCGACGTTCTGGACGGCGGCGCTGGCGACGACGTTCTCATCGGAGGCGGCGGCGACGACGCCATGGATGGCGGCACGGGCCTTGATACGTTTCGCTTCACAGGCGCGCAGGACGGCGATGTGTACACCGTCGACGGGGGCGACGACGCGGACACGATCGACCTGACCGAGTTTGGCGCCGGCACCGTGACGGACGACGGCGCCAGCATTGCCGTGGACTTGGGCGACGGCAAGTCGTTCACCGTCAACTACACCAACGTCGAGAACGTGCACACGGCCGATAGCGCCGGCAACCACGGCCCCGACGCCGATGCCGGCAGCGACCAGAGTGTTGCCGAGGGCTCGTTGATCACACTCGACGGATCACGTAGCGATGACTTCGACGGCGATTCGCTGACCTACTCGTGGACACAAATCGGCGGTCCATCGGTCTCACTGAGCGATCCCACAGCCTCACAACCAACCTTCACGAGCCCAAGCGTCAGCAGCGAAACGACGCTGACGTTCTCGGTCGCGGTTTCCGACGGCGCGACATCGCATGTCGACACCGTTGAGATCCGGGTTCTTCCACGGACCACCTACGACGGAACAGACAACACCGAAACCGGCTCTTCCGAAGGCGACTATCTGGATGGTGGCGCCGGCAACGACACGCTCGACGGCGATGCCGGCGACGACGTGCTGGAAGGCGGCAGCGGCGACGACACCCTCACGGGCGGTTCCGGCAACGACATCGCCAACTACAGCACGGCACCCAGCGCGGTCACGGTGGACATCACCGTCACGACCGCACAGGACACTGGTGGCGCTGGAACGGACACCCTGACGGACTTCGAAGGCGTCCGAGGCAGTGCGCACGACGACACGTTCGCGTTCAGCAACCCGCAGGACGGTGCGGTCTACTTCGTCGAAGGCGGTGGCGGCAACAACACCATCGACCTGAGCGGATTCGCCTCGGCCGACGTCACGTTCGGCGAGGGTTCAATGACGGTCGACATGGGCGGCTGGGACTCGTTCACCATCTACTACGACGACGTCGCCAACGTCGCGTTCCGCGACATCACCGCGACGGTCTTGACCGCCGACATGACCAGCGCCGGGTTTAGCGGCACCGGCCTTTGGATCGACGGCAACGAAGCGTTCTCGGTTGCAATGACTGGCGCAGGCACCGTCGACATTGCCTACGACACTGGCTCTGACACGTTCTCCGTCACGGCGTCCAACGACGTTGACTCGAGAAGCAAGCTTACCGTCACCGACCTCAACGGCACCGACCTGCGCATCAGTGAGATCGTCCTCACCGATGACTTTGGCGATCTAACGACCAACG
>JBGCDH010000108.1:0-17259 GCA_045105235.1 Planctomycetota bacterium
TACGGCGATATCCCGTTCTGATCCTGCAAGCAGGGGGCTGCGGGCGGCGGCGTGCCATAACGCGTGCGCCTGCGCGCAATCACGCCCTCTTGGCGGCTCAGATGCCCCAAGCGCACGGGGAGGCGGGCCCAAGCTGCGGCGCCGGAGCCGGCCTAGCAGCGGCTTCCATTTTGATTCGAACGCGACCTAAGCCTCTGCGAATCGGTAGATTCCCGTAGTCTAGGAGCCCGCAAGAGCACTCTGAAGTCCTTTCCACAGGGTGTGGTAAGATGTTTGCCTGAAGTGGCTTAGACATCTTTGTATCGGCTCTTTCGCGGCCGCCCCGCAGAACCGCGCTAAGATCTGTGAGTTTGCGCAATCGAACGAGCCGCAGTAGGCGAAATCCGCGTAGATCGCCGCTAAGACGGTTGTCTGACAATCGTCCCAACGCCAGAGACCCCTCCCAGATGCTCCATTCGGAGCCGCTCTTGGTTCTGGCAACACACGTTCCCGGTGCACACGCCGGGGCGTCCCCATGCTGCGTGAAGCCGCCCGGGGACACCGCAAAGTCTGAGCCCTGCCCTCCATGCTTCGTTCCTACCTGCTCGCTGCCGCTGTCGTCACGACGGCTGTCCTCGGTCTCACCGGCGCCGCTTCGGCGCAAAATCCTCCGGCTGGCTTCACCTATGAAACGCTCGTAGATGGCCCGCTGCAGAGTGCGACCGCCATGGCCTTTCTGCCCGATGGTCGGCTGCTGATCACGGAGCGCGCCACGGGCAACGTCCGACTGTTTGCCAACGGCCAACTTGCCGGATCGCCATGGGCGAACATCCAGGTGCACAGCGGCGGTCCGTTTGCCGAGGCGGGACTGCTCGGCATTGCGGTCGATCCGGACTTCCTCAACAACCGCTACGTGTATGTCTACTACACGGCGCCGGGCGGCTCCGAAAACCACATCGCGCGCCTGCAGGACATCAACGGCAGCGGTCAAAACTTGACGGTCTTGACGCAGCCCGGCGCGATCACCGCGCAGCTCTACCACAACGGTGGCACGATGGTCTTTGGCCACGACGGCACCCTGTTTGTTGGCACCGGGGATGCACTTGGGGCAGCGCTGGCGCAGGACCTCAACAGCTGGCGCGGCAAGGTGCTTCGTTTCGAAGTGCCCAACTTGACCGTTCCCGCCGACAACCCGTTCTCGGGCTCCGCGGTCTACACCTACGGGCACCGCAATCAGTTCGGCCTGACGATCCACCCGGTGACGGGCGACGTCTTTCAAACCGAAAACGGCGGCGGCTGGATGGACGAGATCAACCGCCTGCTGCCCGGCGGCAACTACGGCTGGCCCATTGTCGAAGGGCAAGAGCTGACCCCAGACCCGGCGCTGATCGATCCCATGCAGCACTTCCAGCCGACGCTGGCGCCGACGGGCTGTTGCTTCTACTCGGGCGATCACTACCCGGCGAACTACCGAAACGCGTGGTTCTACACGACCTACAACACCAACGAGCTCAGCGTTGCGTGGCTCGACCCAACCGGCTCGACGATCACCGGGACCGCCGTGTTCGACCAGCTTCCCGGTCATGGCTTCGTTGTGCAGCAGGGGCCGGACGGCAACCTCTACTACCTGACCAACGACGGTGGTGGCTACGGCGCGGACGAGTTGGGTCGCTACGTGCACCAAAGCGAGCCAGCTGTTTCCACGCAGCTCTCGTCGGTTTCAAACAAGACACTCGGCGGCTCGGCTACGATCTGCACGCGTGCGCCTCAAAACTCGCTCTGCGTGCCGTGGCTGTCGTTCTCGCGCCTCCCGTCGGCGCTCGCAACGCCGTTCGGCGGCTTCTGGGTGCCGATGGATTCCGTGCTTTGGACGATGAACGTCACGGCCGACAACCGCGCCTACCGCGGCCTTGAAGTGCCCAACGCGCCGGCGTTCCTCGGGTCATCCCTGCACTGCCAGTCGGCCGCACTGACGCAGTTCGGGCAGCTCGTTTTGAGCAATCCGACCGAGCTCGTCATCCGCGGCTGAGGCCGATTCTGGCGGCCGCTGCCAGCCGCTGCCAGACGAGAGCGGCGGCGCCGCCGCGGCCGCGGCCGCGGCGCTCGCGTTTTCCCGCCAGAGACGCGGATTCCTGACAGAGTGCCGTTGTCTGCACTCGTCTGCGGTTCTCCAATCGGGGGTATGGAAACGCCTTCATTGGGCCGTCGTGAGTTTCTCGGTCGGACGGCTGGCTGGGCCGCCGGCTCCTTCGTCAGCTGCGCCATGGCCGGAATGCTGCCGCGCGCGGCAGCCGCAGCGATCGCGCCACCGCAGCTCGACGAGCTGTTCCCGATCAGCCTGGCGCAATGGTCCTTGCACAAGGCGCTGCGCAAGGGCGCCCTCGACAATCTCGGGTTTCCGCAGAAGGCGCGCAGTTTCGGCATCGAGGCCGTCGAATACGTCAACGCGTTCTTCAAGGACAAGGCCGACGATGCGAAGTATCTCGCGGCATTGAACCAGCGCTGCAAAGACGCCGGCGTGCAAAACGTGCTCATCATGTGCGACGGCGAAGGCGCGCTCGGCGATCCTGACGCCAAACGTCGCCAACAGGCCGTTGAGAACCACCATCGGTGGGTGACGGCTGCGAAGACGCTTGGCTGCCATGCGATCCGCGTCAACGCGCAGAGTCGAGGCAGCTACGACGAGCAGCAAAAGCTCGCTGCCGACGGTCTGCAACGCCTGTGCGCGTTCGCCGACCAACACGAGATCGACGTCATCGTAGAGAACCACGGTGGCCTGTCGTCCAACGGCAAGTGGCTCAGCGGCACGCTCAAGAAGGCGGCGCACAAGCGCGTGGGCGCGCTGCCCGACTTTGGCAACTTCCGCATCAAGAAGGGGGAAAGCTACGATCGATACCAAGGTGTCGACGAGCTGATGCCCTACGCCAAGGGCGTCAGCGCCAAGTCGCACGACTTCGACGAAGACGGCTTCGAAGTGCACACCGACTACCGGCGCATGCTCGACATCGTCTGCGTTCAGCACAGCTGGCGTGGCCATATCGGGATCGAGTACGAAGGCCAGAAGCTGTCCGAAGACGACGGCATCCGCGCCACCAAGAAGCTGCTCGAGCGCGTGCGATCCGAGATCTCGGCCAAGATCGAGGCGGCGGCGAAGGCGAAAGCCGACAAGCAAGACAAGGAAGGCAAGTGAACGAGCGACTCCAAAATCTCCCGACCTACCCGATGGTGCAGCTGGCCTCCTGGCGGCAGGAGATTGAGGCGGCGGGCAAGGCCGTCTACGACTTTGGCACCGGCGATCCGCGCGAACCGACGCCAAAGATTCTGCGGCAGGCGATGATCGATGGGCTCGATCCCGTCAGCCAATACCCGCCAACTCCCGGAACGCCCGAACTGCGCCAGGCGGTGACGGGCTACCTCAAGCGGCGCTTTGCGCTCGACTTCGATCCCGACCAAGAGGTGCTGGCAACGTTCGGCAGCAAGGAGGCGCTGTTTCACCTGCCGATGACGTTTGTGCAGGTGCCGAGCGACAAGGACCTCGTGCTCTACGGCGAGCCGGCTTACCCGGTCTACGAAATCGGCGCGCTGTTCGCCGAAGCTTGGACCTACGCCGTGCAGCTGGGCCCGCACAACGAGTATCAGATGGATCCCGATGCGCTGCCCGAATCGGTGCTGCGGCGGGCGGCGGTGGTCTTTTTGAACTACCCGCACAACCCGAGCGGCTACAAGCTGACCGATGCGCTCTACAAGCGGTGGGTCGAAGTGCAGCGGCAGTATGGCTTCGTGCTCGTCAGCGACGAGTGCTACGCCGACCTCAACTACGAGGGTGAGATGCCGAAGAGCCTGCTGCAGTTCGGTCGCGAAGGCTGTCTGGCGGTTCATTCCCTCAGCAAGCGCTCCGGCATGACGGGCTATCGCTCGGGCTTCCTCGCGGGTGACGCCAAGCTGATTGCGACCTATCGCCGTTTCCGCGCGAGCATGGGCACCGCGCCGCAGTCGTTTGTGCAGGCGGCGGCCGCCCTTGCCTGGACCGATACGCAGCATGTTCAGGATCGCCTTGAGGTGTTCCGCGACAAGCGCCAGGTCCTGCTCAGCATGGCCGCGAAAAAGGGGCTCAAGGTGCACGGCAGTGAGGCCGGGCTCTACCTATGGCTGGAGATCCCGGACTCCGTGAAGGACGATGTTGCCTACGCGCGCGTCTGCCGCGACGCCGGTGTGCTGGTGGCGCCGGGTTCGTTCTTCGGCAAGGGTCAGGATCGGTTCGTGCGCCTCGCACTCGTGCCGACGGTGGCCGAATGCAAGGCCGCTGCCGAGCTGTGGCCCGACTCCTGATGGTGGCCAGACTCCTGATGGTGCGGCGCCCGATGTCGCGCTAGCGCCCTCGCTCGTAGGGCATGCCGGCGGCGGCCCAGTGGGCCATGCCGCCACGGATGTTGGTCACGTTCGCGAAGCCGTTGGCGGCGAGGAACTCGCAGGCCGCGACGCTGCGCACGCCGTGCTCGCAGTAGACGAACCAGTTCTCCTGCGCGTCGAGTTCGCCGATGCGTTGCTGAAGTTCCTGAACGGGAAGGAGCGTCGCGTCCGCTAGCCGATGGCTGTTGTATTCGGGCTGCGTGCGGACATCGAGAAGCTTGGGTTTGGCCGCGGACTCCGGGTCGCTCGCGGCCGCTGTGAGTTCGTCGTGGGCCTCTTGGGGAGTCAGGTCGCGATAGCTCATGGTCTTTGGTGAAAGGCGTGTGATGGCAGCGTGGCTGTTGGCCGCGGGGCGGCTGCCCATGGGTTCGGCCAACGGTCGTTTGCGGGGGTGGCGGGGGCTTCACCTTGTAGCAAGGGGGGCTTCAGAAGCGATCGTCTTCCTGCGCGGTGGTCTTGCGGCGGCCGTGGTCTTGCGGCGGCCGTGGTCTTGCGGCGGCCGTAGTCTTCGTCGTGGGGCTTCGGCGTGCGGTCCGACTCCGGGGGGGGCGCGCATCCGGCAAAGCTGCGGCTCCACACGCAAACGTCTGCCGAGCGGAAGGCGCACCGCCGGCCGTGGACCGCGCTGCACTACGCTACGCTGCATGCGTGCCTGAGAGCGAAACCCGCATTGCCCTGCTGCGCCGCGTCGATGGCCTCTTCGAGCTGACCGTCACGCGTCGCGAAGGTGGCCAGGCGCCGACCTACGTCGAGCGCATGCGGCCTCTTCGCCGGCCGAATAACAGCGTCGGCGAACGCGAACTTCTCGAGGCATGGGAGCTGCTTGGTGCCGTTCGTGAAATCGAACCACCGATCGTCGAAGCCGTGCGCTACATCCTGGGCGTCACGGTCCTCGACCCGGAGGGCGAACGGCCAACGCTGCGGCCACTCGATATCACCCCACCGCCTGCGCCGCATCAGCCGACGGCCGCTCACCCGCGCGCCTATCAAGGCACGAAGGATCGTCCCCCCAAGCCCAAACGCCCGGATCTCCGCGACCTGCGGCCGTATCTTTGTGCCGTCGGCAGTCAGGATCGATTGGTGCGCTTGCTCCGCGCAGAGCTTGGCGACATCGAGCTGCCGCAGGAAGAGCGCGATGCGCCGCCCGGATTTCGGCGCGGGCTCGCGTGGTTCGCCACCATGGAACCAGCCCGATACGAGGGGGCGCGGTCGGTGCACCACGCTCTCGATCTCGAACGCGATGTGCCGCTGCGCCACGCGGCCGCGGTCTTTGCCCACGACCTCACGAAACACGTCATCGCCTGGCTGCGGCTCGCGTGCCATGTCGAACCCGCTCGCCGCATCCAGTTTCTGGACCTTGTTCGCGAAACGAACGCCAAGAACTGCGATCCAGAATCGTCTGCCGCAGGCCTGACCGCGATCGCTGCGAATTGCACCGACAAAAACTTCGTCACGCGCATGCGCTACGCGTTGGCCGTCGCGCACAAAGGTGACGCCGTTGGCGATTTGCACGGGGCGTTCGAACTGGCCGACTTGCATGCACCGGCTTTCGACTTTCAAACCTACGAGGATGAGCACGGCGATCTGGCGCCGCTAGCCGAAGATGCCCGTAGGCAGCTGCAGTCGTTCTACGACGCCTACTTTCCCGAAGCCGAGTGGGACGCGATGGCCATCTGGGCGGCGTGCTGCATCGACGAGGCATTGCCAGGCGAGCTCGCCAACATCGCCAGCGCGCAACTCCAGGCGCCGGCCGCTCGCAAGCTGGGCTTGGCCCTCGCGCAAGCGATTCTCTACGACGACGCGAACCTCGCGAGCTGGCGCGAATGCCGCGACGCCCTGCGACGTTTCGTAGAAGCCATGCAAGGCGTGCCGTTCCAGGTCAAGGCCACCAGTGTGCTAGCCGAACTCGTCTGGGAGGATTTGCTCGACCACCTCGACTACGCGGCAAAGCTCATACCGCTCGTATGTGTCGCTCCGTTGGCCGAAGCAAGCGACATCGATGTTCCCCTTGCGCGCTTTGGGTTTGTCAGCGAGCGCAACCGAGAACGGCTGCTTCAGGCTGCGGACCAATCGTATCAAGTCCTCGACAAAGAAGCCGCGCGCAGCAACGACGCGGGGCTCATCAGCTGTGGCTTTGACTCCTTGACGAAGCACGCCGAGCACCAGTTTGCAGCTGCGTTTCTCGAGCACCCTAGGACGCTCTGCCGCACGTCGCGCACGCTTGGACTGCTCGCCAAACCGCAGCGAGATGCAATTGTGCAGCACGTAATGGCCAGCCCACTCGGAGGGGACACTGC
Source organism: Planctomycetota bacterium (assembly GCA_045105235.1). Lineage (GTDB taxonomy): Bacteria > Planctomycetota > UBA1135 > UBA1135 > UBA2386. The sequence continues at coordinate 6,687 of JBGCDH010000108.1, forward strand.
CGTCATGTCTGAGAGCGCACTGCTCGAATGCCTGGCGCAGCACGGGCCCCATGCCGCCACCGTGCCGATTCCCAAGAGACTCCGCCAGCACGTCGCGGGCGACGTCGAGCTGACCGAAGCCCAACTCGATCGCGCCACCGACATCGCGCGCAAGGCCTGGCCTGCGATCATCTGCGAGCGCATGCAAGAACTCGCGCTGGCGCAGATGGCCAACAGTCTGGGGCGCGACGACGTCGACCTGCGTGAACTCAACGAGCAGATGCTGCACGCCCTCAAGCTGCAGGCCGGTATGCAGAGCAACCAGCGCGGCATCCGCCGACTCCTGCGCGCCTGCCACGAGGGCAACGGCAACTACTTGCGCATGCACCCGCGCAACCAGGCCTGGCTGCAGTCGCATCACGCGATCGCCGACGACTGGCTAGAGGGCATCCGGGTATCCGACGAAGTCGAGGGCCACGGAGTTGTCACGCTAGCCATCGAACACAACCCGCTCGAAGCCCTGCGCCTGGGCTCCTACGCCGGCAGCTGCCTCGGCCTCGGCGGCAGCTTCGCTTGGTCAGCCGCCGGCATCGTGCTCGACATCAACAAGCAAGTCGTGTTCGCGCGCGATCCCAAGGGGCGCTTCCTCGCGCGCCAGGTCCTTGGCATGACCGACACCGGTCGACTGGCCTGCTATGACGTCTATCCCGAAAGTCGCGGCGCCTTGCGCAAACTGTTTCGCCGCTTCGATGTCGCGTTCGCCGAGCGGCTGGCTGTCAGCCTGGCGACCGATAGCGAGGGCGGCGACGAGGGCGACACGACCATCCCGACTCTCGTCGCTTCCGAGTGGTGGGATGATGGCATCTGGACTGGGGACGACGAATAGGTGGTTCGGCTCGGTTGTTCGATGCTCACGCTTCCAGGCGGTCCCGGATGCGACTCCCCGCGGGCCAGCCGGCCAACCCAGCCGGCCAACCCAGCCGGCTAAACCAGTCGGCCAACCCAGTCGGCCAGCGCGCGCATCGTGGGTGCGCGGGCCAACGTGTCCTTTGTGGCGCCGGCCGCGGGCGATGTTGCTGCAGCCTTCGCCGAAAGTCGTGACCGATGGCCCGTTGCGCGAGAACAAGATCTTGTTGTCGGACGCCGATGCGGTCAGCAGGTCGGAACGCCGTCGCCGTCCATGTCTACGGCGCGCACGACTTGGCCGTAGAGGACGTGAGGCGTGTTCCCCGCCACGATGAACTGCATCGTGGCAAAGAGGTTTCGTCACCGATGTTGTCGCACCACGAAACTTCCCGCGATCGCAGCCGCGTTGCGCGGTCGTAACAACTGCACGTGCTCGATTGCTTGCTGCCCATGGAGCGGCGTCGGCACAGATCTTGCATTACCGCGCATGTGGCATTCCTTACGTCCCGTGTTTTCGTCCTCAGTCTCACCTGCTCAAGCATCGCGATCGGTGGCTCCGCCACTGCCCAGCAATTTGAACTCCTACAGAAAGACCACGGCCAGGCTCGCGTCGCGGCAACCCGTTCGAACGGCGTCCCGGCGGATGTCGACGGCAACGGCACAACCGACATTCTGCTGCCGAACGGTTCCATTCTGCTCAATGACGGCCAACTCGGATTTGCTTGGGATCCACCGGGGTCGCTCCTCCCCGTGCCGGCCTACCCGTTCCTAAAAGACGCCGGCGACGCTGCAGACCTCAACGGTGACGGCTTCGTGGACTTTGTCGTCAAGGAGGTGAGCTGGGCGCCACCGCAAACCGTCCTCCGTGTCGCGTACGGATCGGCGTCAGGTGCGTTCTCGCCGTACCAAGCGCTTGCCAGCGGGCCCGCGATTCCAGGCACAAGTACGTTTGTGGATGTCGATGGTGACGGCTGGATCGACATACTTTCGATCGGGCTCAACGGATCCTACCTGCTGCGCAACGTGACCAACGGCGGCACCACTGCCGTGTTCGCAGATGTCACGACAACCAGCCTGCCGCCCGGCACGGTAGGCCAACTGGTTGCGACCGCCGATCTCGACGGCGACGGCGATGTGGACGTCGTCTTCGGCGACTCCTCCGGAGCCGTCTATGTTCTTGCCAACGATGGTGGCGGCGTCTTTAGCCGACTGACCAACACCGGGCTCCCGACACTCGGGGCGCTACCATATGGTGCCGCCGGTGACGAAGACGGTGACGGCGACCAGGACCTCTTGCTCACGACCGCAGCCGGAACCCCGACGGTGCTCTATCGCAACATCGGCCAAGCGAGCTTTACCAACGCCAACTACATCTTGCCCGCGACAGTGCTCAACGCGGCCTTCGAAGACCTCGACGGCGACGGTGACGCGGATCTTCTCGCAGCAAACCACGAGGACTTTCTGCTACAGCCCTACCGCAATGACGGGGCAGGCCAGTTCGTTGCGCAAACAGCGGCTCAGCTGAACAGCTCCAGTGGTGAGGGCGCACCAGTGCTCACCGACTTGGACGGCGACGGCGATCGCGACGTAGTGGTCGACGGCAGCATGCTCTTCTTGGCCGCAGGGCCGCTTGCTTACGTTTCGATGCAAGAAAGCGCCGTCACCAATACCGTGACAACCGAGGGGCTCGTCGCCGCCGACATCAATGGCGACGGCATTGTCGATCTAGCCGTCGGCAATACCCTCCGAATCGGGGACGGAGATGGCTTTGCTCGCGAGACGCGAACGGTCGGGAGTGCCAACGAAGTGATCCGAGCACTCGTCGACGTCAACAACGACGGCAGACTCGACATCATCTGGACGAGCCCCGGCTTGAGCTATTTCCCCCAGGGCGGCGTCCGACTCGCAACGAGCGGCAACACGTTTCCCAGCTCGATCCCCATTGCTGGCACGGTGCGGGGACGTGTTGTGGCTGCTGACTTCGACGGCGATGGCATCGTCGACCTTGCATCTGAGGCGGGGTTCGTGCTCCGCAACAATGGCGGTGGCGTGTTCGTCGCAACGATCACTCCGTACCTTGGCAGCGGCGCGTGCATCGCAGCCGATTTCGACAACGACGGCCTGCAGGACTTGGTCTTCGCTACATCAGGCAGCAACAACAAGTGGACGCACTGGCGCAATCTAGGCGGCATGCAGTTCCAAAGCGTGGGAGGCCCCGCCTACCTCGGCCCAGCGGCGCTCGCAGTCGGAGACTACGACGGCGATGGCGATGTTGATCTGGCGATGCTTACGGCAGGTGGCTATGGCCCACCTTCGTTTGGCGTGCAAGTTTGGGAGAACGATCAGGGCGCCTTGACCTTTCTTGATGGCGCCTACGTTCTGGGCATGGCACCGAACCCAGCCAGCATCGCGCTCGCCGACTTCGACGAAGACGGCGACATGGACGTCCTCGCCCATGCGGTGTTTCTTCAAGATAGCACCGGGGCCCTTGTGCCGCCCACGTCTGGCCAGCTCGGCGAGAGTGAGTTTGCCGTGGCCGATCTCGATGGCGATGGGGACCAGGACGTGGTTTTCCACAACTACGGGCGCGTCGACACCTTCGTCAACCGGCACCGCCATCTGAGTACGCCGCGCATCGCGTCCGTTGGCCAGCCCTATCCCATTCGAATGGCGGCACGGCCCGGCTACGGAGGCAACGGCTTCCCGGTCGCTCCTGCCGTGGACATTGCACGCATCGCGCCAACGCCGGTTCCGGCACTCGGGCTACTCCACATCGACCCCGCCAACGCCGTGCTCTTCGGCGCCGGGCTGACGGACGCAAACGGCGAGTACGAGCTGCCGCTCGCGATTCCCAACGTGCCGTCGGCCGCAGGCATGCCGCTGGTGTGGCAGGGGATCGTCTTGGAACCAGCGGGCCTTCGTCTCACCGGCTTCCGCCGCGATGTGGTCGTGCGCTAGTGTCGTGCATCTGATACAGGGGGCATTCTGCGGGCGCGAAGACGCCCGTCGCGGCGTTGCTGCTCCTCGGCAGGCGGCTCCCCGGCAGGCAGTATGGAACATGCATTCGTCGCAGCGCCTTGCGACACTAGCGCGGGACCGGCTTGGCGCAGGGGCCTTTGACCCCGCCACAACCTCCGTCCAGCATCGCCGATGCGCTGCGGTAGTTCTTGCTCGGGCAACGAGACGTTTGGGCTGGGCGCCAACCTCGGGATTGTCGCGACGGCTGCGCGTTCGTTGTTGGCCTCTTGGCGAGTCCGTTCGCGATCGTTCGTGTGATCGCCGTGTGGTCGAGGTGCGATTGCCGTGCGGTTGGCTATGGCGGAGTTTCGCGCTGTCCGTCACGCAGATGCAGGCAGAGTGGTTCCAAGGCGTCTGCCGCCGCCGTGTTCATCTCCGGCGACGGGTAGTAACGGTTCCATAGCTGGCCATCGGGATCGCAGGTGGTGCCGGCCACGGTTGCGTTGGGGGCGTCGCGCCAGAGCCGCTGCGGCAGGCCCGCAGACGTGATGCACATCACGCGATGGTCAAATGCCTCATGAAAGCGCTCAAACGTCGGGCGGTCGACGAGCTGTGGATACGGGCCGAGGACCGTGCCCGGTCGCGACCAGACGATCTCGTAGTCCGGCGTGCGCACCGACAGCCAGAGCATGATCGATGGTGGCTGCAGGATTTGGGCGAGCCGCTGCATCGACCACGCGTAGTCGTTCCGCGTTTCGGAAACGAATCGTTCGAGCAGGGGCCGGTCTTGGCGCGCAAACAGCTCTTCGAAGAACTCCTCCGCCTGCAGGTGGCGGCCGGTGCGCACGTCGCGACCGGAGTTGCGTCCGGTGGTGGTGTTGTCGAACAGCGACCAGGTGGCGCTGCGCCCGGCGGGCGCTTGCACGATGACGAAGCGGGCGCGCTGCAGGTAGTGGAGGATCTCTGGCCGCAGGGCAAACCTGGGGCCGGCGCCGCCGATGCCGAGGTTGAGGCACGGCAGGTCGATGCGTTCGGCAAGCTGCTGGCCGTACGTGTGGGGGACGAAACGTCCCATCGTCTGAGCGCCGCCGACGACGGCAAAGTAGGGCTTGTCGAGATCGGGGATCGGGCCGCGAAAGCGGTGCGTTGCGATGCCCGCGATGCGGTGCATGTCGTAGTCAAAGACCGGGGCGTCGAGTTCTTGGTAGTAGTCGCTCACGGCTCGTTCTTTGGTTTGGCGAGACGGCCCGGCGTCAGGTCCTGCCAGCGTGTCCCGCGCAGCGCATCCTTCAGCGCAGCCAGGTCGTCGACGTCTTCGCCGACGTCGTCGCTGCGCATCTTGCGCGATGTTGGTTCGACCTCACGTGGCTCAAAGCCGAGCGTTGCGGCGATGCGGCGCAGCTGTTCGGTCGGCTCGCGCAGCAAGTCTTCGTAGCGAACTTGCAGGACGGTGTGCTCGGCAAACAGGGCGTCGTAGCGGGACTCGAATTGCTCGATACGGCCGAACTCTTCGAGCATGGCGCGGCCATCTACGGGCACCGGTTCGGCGCGGTGCGCGTTCTTTGAAGCGCCGTTTTCTGGGCCACGTTTGGCGATCCAGCGATCCGACGCATCGGCGCGCGCCATCGAGATGCAGCGGGCGAGGCGGTCGTGGCGCCGCAGGTGGATGACGACCAGCTCTGGCGTGGCGGCCAGTGCATCGAGGATCCGGTCGTCGACGAGGCCGTGGTAGTAGAGCAGCTTGAAGCCGGCCCAAACCGTGCCAGATCCTGGTTCGGCCGCGATCGCTTCGGTCACCGCCCGTTCAATCAGCGCCGCTGGGTTGGCCTTGCGCAACGCAAGCAGCTCGCTCCTTCGCTGGCTTTGCTGCGCGCTGAGGTCGCTGGATTCGTTCGGTTCGCTGGGCTCGCGTCGCGCCGGCAGCGCCAGGATGTCTTTGGCGATCGAACGCGGATTGAACAGCTCGCCCATGGCGTGCACGCGGGTCTGCTGCGCCAGCATGCTCTGCAGCATGGTGGTGCCGGTTCGCTCCGCGCCGATCAGCACAAACGGCCGGCAGCGTGCCGGTAGCTTGAGCCCTGGGCTCACGCGGGTGCGGAACGCCGCTTTGGGGCCCAGCTGTGGCGGCGCGGCGCCGGCTATCGCAGCGGCCGCTCGCCGGCTTGATGCTGCGCAAAGCTGCCGGAGGTGTGCCGCTAGCTCTGACGGTGGGCTGCCGTTCGCCGCCATGACGAAAACGGTGGCCGGGTTGTGGCCCGAGACCTCTGCGACGGCTGTGGCCGCGAGGCTGTCGGCCACGAGCACGGCCTGGGCCTGATGCACATCGGTCGCGACCGAGTGGGGCGCGCTGTCGACGGCTGCCGCATCGAGCACGGTGAGCCTTGGGACCGATAGCAGGCGTGAGGCGATCGTGGCGTGGATCGATGATTCGCCAAGACCGAGCGAGATGATCAGATCTGGCGCCCAGCCGCGCAGCCAGCGCGTTGTGCTGGCGGCGCGCTGGAACGCTTCGCTGGCAATCACCGCGGGCACGCTGTCGTCGACCATGCCCGCAAACGCCGCGGCGAGCTCGTCGAACGCGGCGGGCAGGCATGCGCGCAGATGCTCGACGTCGTTGCAGCAGATACCTGGATCGGGCGGGATCAGCAGGCCCGTGCCAAAGCGTGCGCGCAGCTCGTGGGAGAGACCTTCGGGCGAGCCGCCGCAACCGTGCACGACGCGCAGCTCGGCGTCGAGTGCTTCTGCCAGAGCGTGCAAGCGGCCGTAGGCGTCGCCCTCGGCCGAAGGAGTGCGAGGCTCCGCAAGCGGAAAGACGTTGCCGACAAAAGCCGCGATGCGGTGGCTTGGCCGGCGGCTGTTGGGGGTGGGGAGAAACTCGGCCATGGGATCGCGGTCGTGTAGCGAACCTTACGACCAGCAAACTGCAGACCCTAGCCGCCCACCCTCAGTCCAAGTGGCCCCGGTCGCTGTCGCCCATCTCGACCTTGCGGTCGGGGAAGTATTCATGCCATCGGCGCGACACCGTTGCCGCCGTGTCGGGATCGCAGAACAGCTCGTCGGGATAGCCTGGCTTCATGCGCGCGTCGACGACCACGGGGGGCGTGTAGCTCGGCTGGCTGCGCACGATGCGCAGGTCTTTGGCGTGCAGGTCCTGTGCCGGCTCAAAGCGCGTGAACGTCGTCCACAAGAAGTTGACGCTCGAGCGCGCGGCCTGGTCCGCGTTGTCGACGACGACCACAAACGGCCAGTCTTTGACGCACTCGTGCTTGGCCAGCGCCGCCGCGGCTTCGGGTGCGTCTTCGTACTTCGGTCCCTGCACGACCAGGCAGCCACCGCAAAACACGTTCGCCTTGGCAAACTCGGGCGGCAGCGCGCCGGAGAACGTGCGCGGCAGATCGCGCACCGGCTTGCCGATGCCGAGCATCACGCCCTTGCTGCCCTTGTTGACCTCGGGGCCGGCGTAGTCGAGCGTGTCCATCGACAGGCTGCCAAAAACATAGAGGTCGGTGCCAAAGCGACAGCGCGCCAGGATGTGCTCGAAGACGCTCTTGAAGTCCGTCAGATCCTGCGGCGTATCCGTCAGCAGCAAAAACTTGGTCAGGCTGAGCTGGCCTTCGCCGAGGATGCGGAATGCGGACTGCATCGCCTCGCGGCCGTAGCGCTCGCGCACCACGGCGGCGGCTAGCGAGTGGTAGCCGGTCTCGCCGTACGACCATAGATCGAGAACCTGCGGCATCGCGACCTTGGCGAGCGGCTTGAGCAGCTCCTGCAGGTAGTCGCCGAGAAAGAAGTCTTCTTGACGCGGCTTGCCGACCACGGTCGCCGCCAGGATCGGGTCCTTTTGGTGCAGCAACGCCTTGGCGCGCACCAGCGGGTAGTCGTGCTTGAGCGAGTAGTAGCCGTAGTGGTCGCCAAACGGACCTTCGGGATGGCGCTCGCCCGGCCGGATCTCGCCGGCGATGACAAACTCGCAGTCCGCGACCAGCGGCAGCGGCGTGTGCGCACTCTTGCCGGTGCGCAGGCGCTGGCCGAGCAGCAGGGAGCACAGCAGCACTTCGGGAACGTTCTCGGGCAGCGGCGCGATCGCACTCAGGATCAGCGCCGGTGGGCCGCCGATGTGGATCGCAACCGGCATCGCTTCGCCGCGCTCTTCGTAGGCGGCGAGGTGGTAGCCGCCGCCTTTGCCGATCTGCATGTGCAGGCCGGTCGTGTCGTCCGAGAACCGCTGCACGCGGTACATGCCGAGGTTGCTGCCGAGGCCGTCGGGGTGCTCGGTGTAGACCAGGGGAAGCGTCACAAACGGGCCGCCGTCTTCTTGCCAGGTGCGCAGCAGCGGCAGCCGGTTGAGGTTTGGTGGGCTGTCCTGCACGGTGAGCCCCGGCGCGCGGCGCACGCGCTTGCGGCCGACTTTCATCAGGGGCCCCAGCAGGTCGCGATGCTGCCAGAGCTTCTTGGGGCTAGGCGGCAGCAGCGTGTGCGGCACGTCGGCGAGGCGCTTGACCAGGTCGAGCGGCCGTTTGCCGAACGCGAGCTCGACGCGCTTTTGCGTGCCGAAAAGATTGGTCACGGCGGGCCACGGCGAGCCCTGCACGTTTTTGAACAGCAGGGCGGGGCCGCCGGCAGCAATGACCCGACGGTGCACCTCGGCCGCTTCGAGGTCCGGATTGACGGGGCAGTCGATCTCCACGAGTTCGCCTTCTTGGCGGAGCACGTCGAGGAAGGCGCGCAGGCTGATGAGTGCTTTGGACATCAGGGTTGGGGGGCGGCGGGGGACGCCGCTTGGCTAGGTCGGGACGCGGCAGGCCCAAACAAGAATCGGTGCACGATCGCCGCCGTGCGGGCGGTGGCACCCGGCGCGCCGAGTCTGCGTCGGCATTCGGCGATGTCGTCTTGGCAGATGCGGCGCGCCTCCTCGTCAAAGCACAGGCGGTGCACGGATTGCTGCACGTCCCGCCAGCCGTCGTCGCCGTGGAAACAGTGCTCCGGCACGATTTCGCGGCCTGCGATCAGATTGGCCCCGGCGATGTAGGGCACGCTGAGGATGTTGTGGTAGCCGAGCGACGCGAACCACGAACGCAGCTTGTAGACGACGACCGTTGGCGGACCGTGCAGGCACGCTTCGAGCGAGCCCGTGCCCGATTTGGCCAGCACAAGCCAAGCGCCCGCGAGCCACGCCGACAGCGGGCCTTCGTGGTGTTCGACGTCGCCGGCATCGAGCTCTTGCAGCAGGGCCCGGATCGGCGCGGTGCGGCGCGGGTTTTTGTGCGGCACGACGATGCGCAGGCTCGGATCTTGCTCCTGCAGCGAACGCGCTGCGCGCAGCAGGCCGGGCAGATTGGCGGCGATCTCGGCGCGGCGGCTGCCCGGGAGGATGACGATCGTCTTGTGGCTTTGCGCGGCCGCAACCGCCTCAGGAGCCGGCGGCTCATCGGCGATCTCATCGAGCAGCGGGTGGCCGATGTAGGTGGCCGGCACGCGCTGGCGGCGAAAGAACTCGGTTTCGAACGGCAAGATCGTCAGCGTCGCATCGACGGCGCGCCGGTAGCGCCGCATGCGCCACGGTCCCCACGCCCAATACTGCGGTGCGACGTAGTGCAGCACCGGGATCTTGCGGCGCTTGGCCAGTTTGGCGAGCACCAGGTGCAGGCCGGGGTAGTCGACCAGCACGACGAGTGCCGGCGGGTCGTCGCGCAGCATGCGCAGGTAGTCGGCGACGGCGCGCAAGATCAGCGGCAGCTGCTTGAGCACGCCGATGACGCCCATGACCGCGTGCTCGCTGAGGGAAAAACGCAGCTGGGCGCCGGCCGCTTCGAGCTGGCTGCCGCCAAAAGCGGAGACGCGGAGGCTGTGGCCATCTGCGGGGTTGGCGGCGGCGGCGGCGCGCGCTTGGAGATCGCGCACGAGCCGGGCTGCGTGCAGTTCGCCGCTGGCTTCGCCCGCGGAGATGAACACGTGCCGCGGTGCGTCGCCGTCAGCAGCCTGTGCGGCACGGGCGCTGCTCGCGGCGCCGAGGGCAAAAAACGGCTGCAGCTCTTGTTCGACGTCGGGGGCCGGTGCGGCGGCCGCAGCGTCGAGGGCTTCGCGCGCGCGCGCCCGCCACCGGTGCCGAAACGGCAGGTAGCCCAGCAGGCGGAACGGAACGATGGCCGCGCGGATCAGTTCGCGCAGCAGCGTCAGTAGCACGGTTGCCCAAATCACGGTTGCTCAGATCACGATGGCTCAGATTGCGATAGCCTAGATTCAGACGGCTCAGGCCTAAGGCTGCGTGCGGCGAAGCGACCAGTAGCAAAGCCCGTAGAGCACGACGCAGGCGGCCATCAGGTAGGTCGTGAAGCCGTGGCTGTGGATCGGATCGAACATCTGCCAAGCCGGCGTGTTGCCGGTCATGATGGGCCCGTACCAGTCGAAGTCGACGATGCGGAACAGGCTGTAGGGGCGGATGCGCTGCGTCATGTACATCCCGATCTGCACGATCGCAAACGCGCCGACGACGGCGGCGACGTGCGCCTGCACGCGCAGCACGATCGACATCCACATGGTCAGCAGTAGAAACGCCAGCGCGAACGACGCGGCGTGCACGCTGCCCAAAAACAGCTCCCACTTCGGCAGATCCAGCTCCAGTGTCCAGGACCACGGAATGGCGCTCGCGTTGACCAGAAAGATTGGCACGGTCACGATCACCGCCGCCGGCCAGAACTTCTGCCACAGCATCGAGCCGCGCGACACCGGC